>JAFOYE010000039.1 GCA_017391525.1 Paludibacteraceae bacterium
CAGCCTTTCCCTGCTTTCAATAAGAAGGCATCCAAGAAACTGCTTCAATATTCCGTTGTTGGTCTTGGGTTTGGCATGAATCTCCATGCCTCGCTGGCCTCTGGAACTCAGGGTATGGCATTTACCATCGTATCTGTGGCAGGCACAATGCTTGTTGGCATGCTCATAGGCGTGTTGTTGCTCAGAATCCCCTCTACGGCCTCATATCTTATCAGTTCGGGTACAGCCATCTGCGGAGGCAGTGCCATAGCCGCCGTAGGTCCTGTTGTAAAGGCAAAAGAATCAGAGATGTCCGTTGCCCTTGCCACCGTCTTCATACTCAATGCTCTTGGTCTTTTCCTATTCCCCTTGTTAGGTCGTTGGCTTGGTCTTGACCAGCAACAGTTTGGCACATGGGCAGCTATAGCCATTCACGATACCAGTTCCGTTGTTGGAGCAGGTGCGGCTTATGGAGAAGAAGCATTACAGGTGGCCACCACAATCAAGTTGACGCGAGCCTTGTGGATAATTCCCCTGGCATTGGTCACCTCCTTCATCTTCAAGACCCGAGGCAAGGGTATTGCCATACCATGGTTCATCCTATGGTTCATTGTTGCCATAGTGCTGAATACTTATGTGCTTGATGCTATGCCTGCCGTGGGTAATGCTATCTCATCCCTTGCTCGCAAGAGCCTTACTCTCACCATGTTCTTTATCGGTGCCTCGCTTTCCGCATCCACTCTTAAGGCTGTTGGTTTTCGTCCCTTGCTTATGGGCATACTTCTGTGGATTATAGTCAGTGTTGCCTCTCTGGCATACATATTGTTTATATAGTTTCATCATATCCATGATACATTATGGCAAAAATCTATAACGACCTTACCGAGTTGGTTGGTCATACTCCCCTACTCCACCTACAACGACTTTCTGCCCATTATGGCATAGATGAGAGCACCCGAGTACTTGCCAAACTGGAATATTTCAATCCTGGTGGTAGTGTCAAGGATCGTGTGGCACTGAACATGATTAAGGATGCCGAGCGCCGTGGTGTGCTTCAGCCCGGAGGTACTATCATCGAACCTACAAGCGGAAACACAGGCGTAGGACTGGCATGGATAGCCCGAGTGCGAGGATATGAGGCCGTTATCGTCATGCCCGACTCCATGAGCCATGAGCGCCAGCAATTGCTTCGTGCCGCAGGTGCGCAGTTGGTTCTTACTCCCGGTGCCGAGGGTATGACAGGGGCCATTGCCGAGGCAGAGCTTTTGCGCGATAGCACTCCCAACTCCATAATCCTTGGCCAGTTCTCCAATCCTGCCAATCCCGAGGCGCACTCGCTCACCACGGCACAGGAGATTTGGGACGATACGGACGGTCATGTGGACTTCCTTGTGGCAGGTGTTGGTACTGGTGGTACTCTGTGTGGTACTTCCCGCCAACTGAAGGTTCTCAACCCTAGTCTACAAGCCATTGCCGTTGAGCCGGCAGAGTCCTCCCTGCTTACTGGAGGCACTCCCTCACCTCACGGCATACAGGGCATAGGTGCTAACTTCGTACCTCAGAACTACGATTCCACCGTTGTTGATCACATCATACAGGTAAGCACGGAGCAAGCCATGCATGTTGCTCGCGAACTCTCCCACCACGAAGGCCTCATCGTCGGCATATCCTCTGGTGCTGCCATCCATGCTGCCCTTCAATTGGCTCTCACCCCAGAAACTCAAGGCAAGTGTATAGTTGCCGTATTGCCCGACACTGGAGAGCGTTATCTCAGTACTGGGGTGTATTGAGAGACAAAACAAACCGTAACATTCGAGACATCCCAGTCCGGCTAAAAAAATCCCTATTCCGGACTGCAGTCCTTGTATACTTGGACCGCAGTCCGGATACTGAAAGAGCCAAATCCGGACTCAGAAGGATTGATATAGAAGTGTGGCGCGTTAAGTGCTCTTAGCCACAAAGATGATATTATCAATACCCTCCCCTCCCACCTCATCTGCAAAGGATAAAGGTGGGAGGGATGTTTTTTAGTGTGACGGGCATTTCATCAATTAACTACTAATAAATCCATCGCAATTACTAATAACAAAAGTTAAAAAAACATGGGTGTGTCTGCTTTTAACCTATTAAAAGTTGAAGGCTTATGCTCAAAGGGAGTAACTTTGTGATACCGAACAAACGAATATAACGATGGAAAACAATAATAGCAGGCGAAAACTTACCAAAGCCGAGATGGAAGTAATGAATGTGCTTTCGTTTATCAATAGCGGGTTGGTACTACATAGGCATCCCTTTTCGTCAGGGTTAATCGCATAGAAACAAGAAGGCATTTAATTGCTACAACCAAAGACTTTTCAAAATGTATAAAGGCAAAAAGGAAACCTTGCAACGGGGTTTCCTTTTTGTTGCTATATGGCGCAGCGTAGTGTTATCTCCCAGTTACAATAAGTCATGAAGAGAAAATGTAGCTCAAATAGCTCAGTAATCAGTTTGTCTTTTGTAGGGCACTATTCTTGACTATATATACTATATGATATATCTATATTTAGATAATAGTAGATAGTAATATTGATGACGGCTGGCCGAGCGTGGAAGAAATAAACTGATTACTGAGCTATCTGAGCTATCAATGAGAGTGAGCCGAAATCTGGTTTATTGTTCTCCAATGTATAAAGAACAAGACAACACGACGTCATGGCTTGATCGTCGTGTTGTCTCGCATCATTCGTCGTGTTGTCTCGCACAACGAGACACTATGACTAAATAAGGTACTATTTTTGTTCCTTCTTGGCGTTGGCAATGGAGTCCTCGCGCAATTGGCGGTTGATGGCTTCGGTGAGTTCATCCTCGTAGGTCTTGGCGGCATCCAGTTTCTTGAGGTTCTCCTTGGCCTTTTTGAGGTTTTTTTCCTTACGTCGTTCGCGCCATGCGGTGGGGTTCATGATGTAGTCGTTAGCCTTTGAACCGATGATGTCGGAGATGCTTTTCTGCTTGGGTTGGGTGAGGCCATTGTTCAAAGATTTGTTGATAGCATCCACCACACGCAGGCTTTTGTCTGCTTTTATACTTACCTCGTCCAATGTGTCGGTATATGCTACAGAGGTGTCCTTTGGGGCTTGTGTAGAAGTTTTGGCTGTGTTAGTGGTATCCTTGGCAGTGCTGGTGGTGTCTGATGGTAAACTGAACGGTGAGCGGTGAGAGCTTCCGTTTTCCGTTTTCCAAGACGTGAGGGTCAGCATCGTTGCCACCAGCAGTAGTATGAATGGTATCTTTTTCATTTCGAGGGCTTGTTTTCTGGTGGCAAAGGTACTAATAAGTGCTCTATGGTGCAAGTATTTCGCATTCTTTAACGCAGGTGGTTCACCTTTCCGTTTTCCGTTTTTAGTGTGCCTCCAGCGTCTCATTGCACCTCATGCCATGGATGGAGATGGAACGGTATTTATATGCTCGGCCTGATAGTAGGGTCGTTATTTGCTGTAACACGATTTGTTGCCCGAATGGTCCATGCCACCAATGGTATTAAGTAGATAAACTATATACCCCAAAGAGTAAGAAGAACCAACGATGATACAGAATCTTGATTTCGACTCTATTACTCTTTTGTGGGTATAAGAGAGAATATAGTAGAGGCCATCCCTATCACTTATTAGATAGGCTGTTCTACGTGGTAGTCTTTATAATTATTTGATAGTAACCCATTTGTAAATTCATTTTTCTCAAGGCCGTTATTAGAAAAGGTGGTTAATATACAACTTATATTCAACAAATTGCAGAACTGACCACAGATTAGCGATTTCTAATGTGCGATTAGGGTTAATACATAAAATTCAATTACTCACATACTTACGAAAAGCTTTTCCGTCAGTTTACCGTTAACTGTTTCTATTATAGTTTCTTTTCTTAGGAAGAGCTTGCTATAATAGTCTTCAATAATAAAAGGTTTCGTAAGAGATAATTAATCTGTGAGTACGCCATTAAATAATTCATTAGTAAACGCAATAGTATCTTCATCTCCAGAGATTTGCGCAATGCGTTCTGCATCGCGATAAACTGACCGAACAAAAGCCTTGTCTTTAATTTCTGCGATTGAATCTGTTATAATCCGAATAGATTTTTCTGGAGAAAAACTCATTGATAGTCGAATAGATCTCTCTGCGTCGGCTTTTGATAATCCGAGTTTTGAAAGCCATTTATTTAGAATATCATTTGCTTCATTGCTATAAGCGCTAACTGAGTTTGCACCTTGGACAAACGCAAGAATATTGATTATCGCATATTTCTGGTTTGTTGACAAATCATTTGCAGGAGAGGTTATTATTGAAGGACGATTTTTGAAATTCTCTTCAAGTTTGTCTGCTTTATTGTGCAAAGATACGCAAATAAACATGAACACGATTGCAAGGATTATTAATACAGCTGCCATAATTTATATATTTAAAGGTTATTAATTTGTCTCATTCTGTTGCAAATATTCTCTATTTTTTTAACAATGCAATCAATCTCATCAGGTTCGTACCCTAACTGCTTCCACCAGTCAAAGAATACATAACATGCTTTTTCATTTTGATTGACAGCTATGATGTTAAAGCCAGAGTAAATAAGCCATTCCAGAATATTAGTATCTGTAATTGTTTTTAAAGTTGAAATTACTACATGAGAATCTGATTTTGTATGCGTTTGCATATAGTTCAGCATCATATTCTGTGTTATGCCCATCATCTCAGCATCTGTGAACATCATCCTTTGTGCCACTGCTGTTCTTTCAGCATTAGTTGGTGCTGCTGCTAATGATGCAAGCATCGTAACCATTGCAAACTTCTGTGTTTGACTAAGATTTGTAAACAAATCCAATTGAAACTGTGCCTCTGATTGCTGGGGCTGTTTTGGTGACTTTTTTCGAGACGAGAAGAAATTAAAGAATCCCATATTGTTTGAAATTTAATGTTGTTTACTTCTTAATACCTGATTTGGGAAAAAGGTAAATGATAATTTGATTAAATATTCAGAATTGTTTTAAATTAGGATTCGGTATAGCCTCGCAATATGCTTATTATTAGCTGTTATATATTCCAGTACAATAGACATATCTTTTTCAGTAATACCCTTGGCTACGTTTTTTGTCAGTGGCATTGTACTTAATATAGGAGAATTGCTTAGAATTATATAGCTCATGATTTTTCTCAGCATATTAGCAATTTCAACTTTCGAATACTTTTGGTTTAGTGTGGTATCCAGATCTTCTATATACTTCACTTCCTCTTTCAACCCCAAAGGATACATCTTCCCATTCAATTCATTTAAAACTCGGAATAGGCTGTTCTTTACAGCACGTTTGCGGATATGCTTTAACTTCATTAGATGTACTGATGACAAATTAATCAAAGTCGATTCGATGACTATTTATAGTTTGGGACTTGTCGTTTGTAGCATTACGATCAAATGTTCCAAATACTATATGAGTACTAGGCAATTTTAACTCAATTTCATCATTAATATATGATATTACTTTAATTTTTCTTGCTGTTGAATAATCCGAAAAGTGCCATATCTTTAATCTTTTTTATTGTTATTACTTTTGTTAATGAGCATTAGTCCAATTGCAATAAAGAATACAGGACCGAAAATGCTATGACCTGCAATCAATGCTCCTAAGCATGAAAGACCGCCTAATACAAATAGCACCCATCCAATCGTTTTCATTCCTGTTCCTCCTTTCTTTCGACTTTGTTGATTTCATCATGTGGAATCTTCTTTGAAAGAAGTACTGCCACCAATCCGATGAACACGTTGAGTAGTGAAAGGCCAAAA
>JAFOYE010000040.1 GCA_017391525.1 Paludibacteraceae bacterium
CGTACACAAACGCCACGACGTTGTGGGCAGCTGTCCAATGCTGGAGACTTGCTCTTGTCGATAAGTTCTGCTCTTCCTTTTCTAACTAATTGTTGAATTGTAGGCATTTTAACTTTTAATTTTGGTTAATAATTTTGTTTGTTAATTGTTTGTTTCACTCTCTCGCATAATGCTTGCGCATACGCGCGCCGCGAAAAAGCATGCAAAGATACTGCTTTTTTCCGAATTGGGCAAATTTTACTGCAAGAAAACGTGTTTTTTAGGGGATTTTTTATATAAAAATCAATTTTGCTACTTAGACTTTGCAAAATCAGACGGTTTTTTCACCATAATTCTAACCATTACAGTTAGTTACAAAAGTTATCAACACCTTCAAAAGTATGTGGACAAAGTCACTATCATAAAAGAGATTTACACGCCTAGGAATAGCCTAATCCTGGCTCTTCTCACTCTTAATTATGACAGCATAAGCAGACCAAGATTGCTTGTAAAAACGCACAGATGTTCGAGGGACATAGATTGTTCGCACGGACTTACCAAAAGGCTTCTGTCCCACACCTAGATAAGCAGGATCAGCACCTAAGCAATACACACGACTCAAACGACTACAACCAGCAAAAGCGCCTTCATAGAGACTCTCCACCTTCGCAGGCAAAGTAATAACTTCTAGAGAAGAACAATTCCTGAAAGCAAATTTACCTACGCTTCGTAAATTATCAGGAAAAACCACAGAAGTCATTGATATACAATCGTCAAATGCACCATCTGGAATATCCGTTACAGATTCAGGAATAGTGATTTTCGTCAAGGATTTACAGCCTTTGAAAGCCTCTTTTTCGATTGCCTCTAGACCCATCGGCAGTTGAATAGAATCCAACGATTGACAGTTTTCAAAAGCCTTCCATCCAATGCTCTTCAACCCCAAAGGAAGAGATATAGACTCCAAAGAAACACATCCCCAAAAAGCCACATGCCCTATATTAACAAGACTTTTGGGAAGAACAATATTTCGCAATGAAGTACACGATTCAAATGCTTGATTACCAACATCTTTTACACCTTCAGGAATATATATTGACACGAGCGAATCGCGCCCACAAAATGCCTTAGCCGCAATGCTTATCGTACCATCTCTAAGGGTCAGTTGAGTGTCCGGCGACATAGCCCCTTTGTAGTAATATAGCACATTATTAACATACACCAAACCATCAGGTTGCTCTTCGAGCCACGGGGTTCCACATAGAGCTTCCGCACCAATAGAGGTTACCGTAGGTGGTATGATTGGATTACGTAAAGACTCGCAATTATGAAAGGCACTCATACCTATAGTTCGCAGGCCAACTGGCAAGACTATTTCTCCTAGTAGAGAACAATCTCTAAATGCCTCCGAGAGAATACCTTCCACTCCTCGAGATACACGCACAGATGTCAATGCTTTACAGGCAAAAAAAGCGCCACTCGGAACTTCTTTCAGAGACGCAGGTATAGCAATAGACCTAAGTGCAGCACACCCCTCAAATGCATAACTACCTAGATACGCCAAATTACTAGGTAAGGTAATACTTCTCAGCGAAAGGCAGTTTGCAAAAGCTGATTTGCCGATATAGGTCAAGTGATCTGGAATAGCTATAGCACCCAACTGTTTACACTCTGCAAAGGCATAATCTCCAATACGTTTCACAGTAGGAGGAAGCATAACATAGTTGGTTCGCATACAGCGATAAAAAGCATTGTCTGCAACAGAAACCACCTTGTACTTCGTTCCTTCTCCATCTACAAAATCTGGCACAGACACGCCACCAACATATAGTGTGTCGGCACGAGTCAATTCGACCGTTGTATCAGAAAGGATCGTATAATGTATTCCTTTGTGACAAATCTCCTGCGCTGCAACGCTTAGGGTACAGAAACAAAGAAACAAAAGTATCAATTGCTTTTTCATGCTACTATTCCATGCTTTGTCTTATATAAATTATCACTAAGATTGACTATCTTCGTTAGGTTTAAGCAAGAAAATTCGGTCTCCTCGACGAACGATCTTGTCCGTCTTGATGGCGAAATAATTGCCTTTCTCGATGACTGTTTGCGGTTTACCTTTAGAGTCATGCATATCGTGCGCTACGGTTTCATAAGCGCCTGTGGTTTCACCAGTTATGAGCAATTCATCTCCCTCTTGAACTTGAGGTACAGCCTCCAAGTAAAACTCTGCCACAGAGATGTTTTTGAAGAAGTTAGTACACTTACCCGCAAATACTTTCTTTCTTGTTGCTCGCGAACCATACTTATGCGTCCACTCACCTAGTTTCTGTCCTTGGTAGTATCCATCCCAGAAACCACGATTAAACACACGCGCCAACCGTGCATCCCATTCCGCTATTTTCTCTCCCCAAGCATTTTCCAATAGCTCGCTAGAGCGTCCAATAGGACTTTGTCCGTCCAATAGCGTAGCGTCCTTTTCCCACAGCTCCACCGCCTCTTTATAACACTCTACCACCGTCTTCACATACTCCGCTCCACGGGCGCGACCTTCAATCTTGAGCACACGCACACCCGCATCCAGCATCTTATTGAGGAAGTGGATAGTCTTTAAGTCTTTAGGCGACATAATATATTGATTATCAACCTCCAACTCTAATTCACTTTCCTTATCCTTAACGATATATCCACGACGACAAATTTGCATACAAGCACCACGATTAGCACTTGCTCCATAGTGGTTTAAGCTCAAGTAACACTTACCGCTGACTGCCATACACAATGCGCCATGGCAGAACATTTCAATACGAATCAACTCGCCCTTAGGACCACGAATATCTTGCTCTACGATATCCTTGTAGATACTTGCCACTTGCTCCATATTCAGCTCACGTGCCAAAACCACCACATCGGCATACTGAGCATAGAATTTCAGCGCCTCGGTATTAGATATATTGAGCTGGGTGGATAAATGCACTTCCACGCCTGACTGATAAGCATATTGAAGAGCAGCTATATCAGAAGCGATGATTGCACTCACATTAGCAGCTTTGGCGTTATCCACGATCTCTCGCATAAGAGGAATGTCCTCAGGATACATGACTGTATTGAGCGTAAGGTAAGTCTTGACACCCACCTCGTTACAACGATTGACTATCGTATGAAGGTCCTCTGTTGTGAAATTGGCAGAAGAATGCGAACGCATATTCAGGTGTTCAATACCGAAATACACACTCGTTGCACCTGCCTCAATAGCAGCCGCCAAACTCTCCCAGCACCCAACAGGCGCCATGATTTCAATTTCTGGATTTTGCATAAGTTTTATTATCAGGCTGCAAAGGTACTGCTTTTTTGCGAAATTACAAAATATTTCCCTTAAATTCGCCCTCTTCACTGACATTAACCCGATCACCCTTTCACCAACATTAAGCGCTTAACCCAAAAAATATTCAAAAAAATCACTTTTTATTTGGCAGATTAAAAAAAAAGCAGTACCTTTGCAGCCGATTTGAAAATTATGGTACCTTGCCCGAGCGGTTAGGGATCGGTCTGCAAAACCGGGGACGGCGGTTCGAATCCGCCAGGTACCTCCAAAGAAGAGCCGCTCAATAGAGTGGCTCTTCTTAGTTTAGAGCTCGCTCGCAAGGCGAGCTACAGTTTAAAGTTTAAAGGCTAGGCAGTGCAAGATATAGAACAAATAACGCAACAAGAATACAAATACGGTTTTACTACAGACGTAGAAACCGATATTATTCCTGTGGGCCTTAACGAAGATGTGGTCCGCCTTATCTCTGCTAAGAAAGGTGAACCCGAGTGGCTGCTGGAGTTCCGACTCAAGGCATACCGTAAGTGGCTAACTATGGAGCACCCTAATTGGGCGCACCTCAATATTCCTGAGATCGATTTCCAAGCGCTATCTTACTATGCAGCGCCCAAGACCCATACCGATAACGAGCAAAAGGAGATTGACCCGGAGCTCATGAAAACCTTTGACAAACTCGGTATTCCTCTCGAGGAGCGTGCTGCTTTGGCAGGTAACATGGCGGTAGATGCAGTTATGGACTCTGTGTCTGTCAAAACTACTTTCCGTGAGACACTTGCCGAGAAAGGTATCATCTTCTGTTCTATCTCTGAGGCTGTACGTGAGTATCCTGAATTAGTACAGAAGTACCTTGGCTCAGTCGTTCCTGCTAGCGATAATTTCTATGCAGCCCTTAACTCGGCTGTTTTCTCCGACGGATCATTCGTCTATATCCCTAAAGGTGTTCGTTGCCCTATGGAGCTCAGTACGTATTTCCGCATTAATGCGGGTAATACAGGTCAGTTTGAGCGCACACTGCTAGTCGCAGACGAGGGTGCTTACCTCAGTTACCTAGAGGGTTGTACCGCTCCTATGCGTGACGAAAACCAACTCCACGCAGCTATCGTGGAGATAGTCGTACACAAAGACGCAGAGGTCAAATATTCTACTGTACAGAACTGGTATCCAGGCGATAAGGATGGCAAGGGAGGTATCTATAACTTCGTTACCAAGCGTGGTATCACCCATGAAAATGCCCGTTTGAGTTGGACACAAGTAGAGACAGGTTCGGCTATCACTTGGAAGTACCCTAGCTGTATTTTGAAGGGCGATAACTCTAGCGCAGAGTTCTACTCTGTGGCTGTGACCAACAACTACCAACAAGCCGACACGGGTACTAAGATGATCCATATCGGTAAGAACACGCGCTCGCGTATTATTAGTAAAGGTATATCTGCAGGCAAAAGCCAAAACGCTTACCGTGGACTTGTGCGTGTGATGCCTAATGCCGAGAATGTCCGTAACTATAGTCAATGCGATAGCCTTTTGTTGGGCGACAAGTGTGGAGCACATACTTTCCCAACCATGCGTATTCAAAATCCTACGGCTATCATTGAGCATGAGGCAACTACTAGCAAGATTAGCGAGGATCAACTCTTCTATTGCCAGCAACGAGGTATTGGTGTGGAGGATGCAGTTGGATTGATTGTCAATGGCTACGCCAAGGAGGTCATGGACAAACTGCCAATGGAGTTCGCCGTGGAAGCACAAAAACTCCTCCAAGTCAGTCTAGAAGGAAGTGTAGGGTAAAGAGTCTTGTCTTGGTTTTACCAAGATCGTGCCTTATTCGTTACGGGTTCATGACGGGTTCATACAATACCCTTGTAATACCCTTGTAATACCGTTATCACTCCGATACCACTCCGAAGGGATAAGCATAAGATACAAGAGGGTGTGTCAGTTGACACACCCTCCTCTTATTTTGGAAACTAAATACATGTTGACACTTAATATCTCCTTGCCCTTTGGGCAGAAATCTTAACAAATCTTTTTGCCACTCTAGAGCCACGCTTTTACGAGGTACTCCGTAATCTATTACCAACGCTCCTCCTTTCGCTTTACGCGAAACTCGTGCGCTTAATCTTAAGTAAATGTGGCGGAAACAATACAAAATGTCAACTGGTATATAAACATCCCTTTATTTTTTGTTCTTAGTTCAATGGAGTTCCTAAGACATCGTATAACTTATTATCTCGCAGGATATATAAATGTCCGTCACGAATTAGTTTTTGACAT
>JAFOYE010000041.1 GCA_017391525.1 Paludibacteraceae bacterium
CGAGCAATTGATGACCGCATAGAGGCGGTTGCCATATACTTGAATATCGTTTCCTACATCGCCTAATTCTTTGATAACATTTGGATTGCGTTCGCCGTAGATGTTACGAATATAGTAGCCGTTGCAGAAATCAACATAGTCAATACTAGCCTTGTTGCTACCCATATTACCTTCGTTGAGCAGGTACATGCCGATAGGTTCGTCGGGAGCGAAACTAGACTCCGCACGAACAGGAATAGGCAGGAGTTCGTACTCGGATGGTACGACAATCTCATCGCCGCGACAGCTTGTCAAGCCAATGGCCAATAGCCAATAGCCGATAACCCAGATCAATATGTTATGCTTATGGTACATTTATAGTTGCGTTTTGGCATTGGGTAATTGAGAATCACATCATAGTCTTGCGATAGGAGATTGTTGACATCCAACGCTGCGCGAAGTGTGAATAATCTTTTGCCTTTTGCCTTGTGAATATCCCATTCGCCTACGAGAGAGAGATCGTGGGTGTACCAAGGTTGGGTGTAGTTGTAGAGGATGTTCTCCTGTTGGTTGTAGCGTTCTCCTACATAGATAAAACTATAATTGAGGTGGTACTGCATCCAATCGTTGCTCCAACCGAACATACCTACTGCACTGCCTGAATGCCAAGGGATATATGGTATCTGGTGACCATAGTAGTTATCAGCAGGGTCGGTGACGTCGATAGCCGTTTGATAGGTGTATTGCACTTTGGCCGTGAGGTAGAAGTTTCTTGGTAGAGCAAAATGCAAGTGTGTATTCACATCTATACCGTTGATTTTTACCAATCCAAGATTGAGCATTGTCCAACGGAACTGTTGTCCTTTTGGGTAGGCGATGATCTTGTCGGAAATGCGGTTGTAGTAGTAATCGGCATTGATGCGGAACTCCGAACCACGTAGATTAGCCACGCGGAAAGGTTGCGCAAAACTCAAACCAACATTATGTTGTTTAGCCAATTCGGGCTTAAGATACGCATTGCCCATATCGGTATAGTAGAGGTCGTTGAAAGTAGGGTAGCGGTAGCTCTGTTTATAGAAAGCATTGAAGCGTAGATCCACGACCTGTGATGGACGATATGAGAGGAAAAATGCAGGAGTAAATTTTGCGGTGTTTGGTGCCTCATCGCGATCACGTGCCTCTTCATTGACGAAGGTACCGAGTGCGCTTGCTTGCACGCGCAAGTAATTCTTAATATTAATAGCCGTAGCCACACTCAACCAATGGGTGAAACGATGGGCATCCATATACATACTTAAGGCATTGTATTGCATATCATAGGCTACACTCACGTCCCACCAGTCGAAGATGTTCACTTTGTTGGCCATAGTTAGGTAAGCTTCTTGTTGGAGGTATTGGTTCTCTACGTGGATGAGTTTATCATCATTATTGATGTAGCGTGTATAGTCATTGGCATATTTGGCATTGACACGCACCGACCAACGATTGAATATTTCGTCTTGCCAAGTGGCTTGTACAAAGGAGTTGCGATCCCAGAGACGTTCACCATTGCGCCATACGTTGTTGACAATGGCTCCTGGCACACCGCGTTCGGAGTTGTAGTGGTAGAGTTGAAGTTTCCAGAAACCTGTGTTGCTGTAGTAGTGATTGAGTGCTGCCTCTACACGGATGGCGTTGATATCACCGTTTTGGCGGATAGCAGTCGTGTCGTATGCTACTTCGCCCGAAGGAGTGACGCGGCGGTAGCGGAAAGGATATTTACCACTAGAGGATACAAGTTCAGCGTTGGTGGTGAGGGACATTGTTTCGCTGAGTTTAACATCTAGCAAGATGCTAGGGTTGATGAGATCAAAACTACCTGCACGCATTTGACCTTTAATGTTAAATGACTTGCCCTCTTCGAAGCGAGGGCGACGAGTGGTGAGGTAGATGCTGCCTGCAGCACCAAACTCGCGAGCAGATTGCCAGATGTCGGATTTTTGTCCGTTGTAGAGTTGAATTTCCTCAATGTTCTCGAGCGAATATTTACCGAGGTCAATTTGTCCGTTTTGCGCATTGCCCAGCTGAACTCCATTATAATATACGCCCATGTGGTTGGTTCCCATAGAGCGGATATTGACAGTCTTGAGACCTCCTACGCCACCATAATCCTTGATTTGTACACCAGAGAAATAACGAATAGCATCCGCTACGCTGAGGGCATTCATTTTCTTAAGTTGTACGCCACTAAGTGTTTGAGGAATGATGATGTCCTTCTCTTTGACACGGGCGGTGACTACAAATTCTTCTAAATCATAGTGTTTGGTTATAGAATCTAATTGTTCTGTCGTTAATGACATAGAAGAATGCGTGGCACTATTCTGAGAAAATGCCACTAAACACAGGAGTGTGAAAAATACTATGGATACTATTCTGCGCATGTTGTCTGACTCTATACCACGAGAGTGTTCAACTTAACCACTTCGTGCAGTTAAAAAAGTTCTAAGGGTTCTAAAAGTTCTAAAGATTAGAACAGCACCACAGGTACGATTAAAACTTTCAAACTGCCAACTCCGTTGGCTACACACAGCAGGTCTTCTGACTTATCGCTCCTGATGTTCAGCCTTCCCAGTTCGCTAGGAACCAGTGACTTTCAAGATAATGAACATT
>JAFOYE010000011.1 GCA_017391525.1 Paludibacteraceae bacterium
GGCTGCCAAACAGCTCGGTTTTGAAAACCTATCTGATATGATCAACCGTCGCCGTATTGACTATGTTTGTCAACAACTGCGCAAAGATCCTAATACCCCTGTTCAAACGCTCTTTATTGACGCTGGCTACCGCTCACGCACAACTGCTTGGAGGCACTTTACAACCATAGTCGGTTGCACACCTAGTGAGTTCGTAGAGCGACATGCTAATGCAGACAAATAATGAATTTAGATGTTTGGTAATAGTGGTAAGTGAGGGTTAGGTTTCGGGAGTGCTATTTTTTTGCGAGAATGAAACATTATTTTTTAGTATTAAAACCTACTTTTTGCAAAAAAATACTACTTTTGCGAAACTTTTACGATACATCCCTCTAGTGGGGTGAGCCAATAAACACTATTATTAACATATTAAATTCAAACATTATGAAAAAACTTCTCCTCGTTGCTGTTTTTGCAGTTGCTGGTATCGCAGCGGCAGTAGCGCAACCACGCGCAATCGGTGTGAACATTGGTTATGGTGTAGATGTTTCTTACCAACACTCTATCGGTGAGTCTAATATGGTAGACTTGTCAGTTAATATTCCTGCTTTTAATGGTATTGGTGCAACAGCTACATACGATTGGGTGAATCCATTCGGTACCCAAATTCCATGGGATTACAAGGGTGATTGGAATTGGAACCTTGGTGTAGGTGCTGGTGCGGGTATCTATGGTTTTCGTGCTCCCTCTGTTTATGCAGGTGTTGTGGGGCACGTAGGTGTAGAATATAACTTCTGGTTCCCATTGCAGTTGTCAGTTGACTGGCGTCCAAATATTGGTATCGTAGCTGCAGGTGGTGGCGTAGGATTTAACACTGCAGGTTTGTATACCGGTGTCACTCTAGGTGTTCGCTATTTGTTTTAATTAGCGAGTAGAACTTAAATACAGAGTATTTCGCATGCACAGATAGCGGTTGCGCCCGCTATTTGTGCGTGCGCTTGTGCGTTTTTTTCATATTTTTTTTGCGTATATCAAATAAATTCACTACCTTTGCACCTGAATTTGGACCCTTGGGTCAATCTTAGTTTGTAATTAAAAAAATGAAAAAGATTGTATTTTTAATTGTGGTGCTTGTGATGGCAACTTCAGCTATCAATGCACAAGTAGTTACTCCAGCAGGTGGTAACAATGCTACTCTTCTTCAACCTGCAGGTAGTTATATCTTTTATGGAGATCAAGTAATGAATAAACAGCAATGTGCAGAGTTTCTTTCAACTCACCATCAACCTGCTTATGAGAAGTTCCAAAGTGGTTTGAAATGCACAAAGGCTGGATGGTGGACCCTTGGTGCTGGTTTGGCAGTAGACTTGGCTGGTTCTATGTTGGTTGCATTTTCTCCAAAAGATGATAGTGAAGTTAATGGTGCTATGTTCTGGTCTGGAGCTGGTTGTATCATTGCTGGTGGTCTTGCAGTCATTGCCTCTCTTCCTACTCTTTATATTGGATATGTTCGTATGGACCAAGCAATTGATATGTTCAATGTATCACAAGCTACTGCACCTCGTGCTTCATTGACTATCCGAGGTAGTGAGAGTGGTATTGGTTTGGCATTGCACTTCTAATAATTAACAAATTTTAGATTAATCTAAAATAGACGCAAACATATGATGAAAAATAGCGGTTTGCCCGCTATTTTTTTGGACGATATAGCAATAATTTTTACTTTTTTGGCTGCTTTTTCTTGCATATGTCAAAAAAATGTAGTAATTTTGCACGCTTTTTTGCGTATATGCGCACTTATGCGTATGTATAAGTGAGTAATTCGCACGAGAAAAAAGCATAATTATTGTTTAACTTTTTAACGGAAAGTGAAGTCGTTTTTAGGTTAAAGGTGATAGGTTAAAGGTTAGAGGCTAGGATACTCCTAAACTTCTGAACTCCTAAACTCCTGAACCTCAAAAGACCAATAGGCTTTCCACAAAATGCTAAATTATGGCAGAAAATCTTTCACTCCAGAACTTCGACTGGGATGCTTTTGAGAACGAAGCTCATGGCAAACAAAACGAAGAAATCCTTGGTAAGTATGACGCTACCCTCAATGCAATCAAAGATCAAGAGGTAGTAGAGGGTACTGTAATGTCTATCAACAAACGTGAGGTAGTAGTAAGCGTTGGCTTCAAGTCTGACGGTATCGTTCCTGCTGCTGAGTTCCGCTACAACCCAGAGTTGAAAGTAGGTGACAAAGTAGAGGTTTACGTAGAGAGCCAAGAGGACAAGAATGGTCAACTCGTACTCTCACACAAAGAGGCTCGCGCTGCTCGTAGCTGGGATCGCGTTAACGAGGCTCTTGACAACAACGAGGTAGTTAAGGGTTACATCAAGTGCCGTACTAAGGGCGGTATGATCGTTGACATCCTTGGCACTGAGGCATTCTTGCCAGGTAGCCAAATCGATGTTAAGCCAATCCACGACTACGATGTATTCGTTGGCAAAACAATGGAATTCAAGATCGTTAAAGTTAATCCTGACTTCCGCAATGTAGTAGTTTCTCACAAAGCTCTCATCGAGGCTGAAATGGAAGCTCAAAAACAAGAGATCATCTCTCACCTTGAGAAAGGTCAAGTACTTGAGGGTACCGTTAAAGCAGTTATGCCTTACGGTGTATTCATGGACTTGGGTGGCGTAGACGGTCTTATCCACATCACCGACCTCAGCTGGGGCCGCGTAAGCGATCCTAACGAGTTGCTTAAAGCAGGTGATAAAATCAATGTTGTTATCCTTGACTTCGATGATGACAAGAAGCGTATCGCTCTTGGCTTGAAGCAATTGACTCCACACCCATGGGAGGCTTTGGGCGCTGACTTGAAGGTAGGTGATAAGATTGGTGGTAAGGTAGTAGTGATGGCTGACTACGGAGCATTCGTTGAGGTTGCTCCTGGCGTAGAGGGTCTCATCCACGTAAGCGAGATGAGCTGGAGCCAACACCTACGTTCTGCTAATGACTTCTTGAAAGTTGGTCAAGACGTTGAGGCTGTTATCTTGACTCTCGATCGCGATGAGCGCAAGATGTCTCTCGGTTTGAAACAACTCAAGAACGATCCTTGGGAGACCATCGATACCAAGTATGCTGTTGGTACACGCCACTTCGCTAAGGTTCGCAACTTCACCAACTTCGGTGTATTTGTTGAGATTGAGGAAGGTGTTGACGGCTTGATCCACATCAGCGACTTGAGCTGGACAAAGAAAATCAAACACCCTAACGAGTTCACACAAATTGGTGCTGAGATCGAGGTTGCTGTTCTCGAAATCGACAAAGAGAACCGTCGTCTCTCTCTCGGTCACAAACAATTGGAGGAGAACCCATGGGAGGAACTCGCTGCTAAATACGGCGTAGATACAGTTGTATCTGGTAAAGTAGCAGAGGTTACCGACAAGGGTGCTGTAGTTGTACTCGAGGAAGGTGTAGAGGGTTATTGCACCGCTCGTCACCTCCAAAAAGAAGACAAAGCTGCTACCACCGTTGGCGAGGAGTTGAACTTCAAGGTGATTGAGTTCAATCGCGATGCTAAACGTATCCTTCTCTCTCACCTCCGCACTTGGGAGGAGCGCAAAGAGGCTCCTGTTAAGGAAGTGAAGGCTAAGAAAGAGAAAGAGGCACAACCAGAGTTGCCAAAAATGGAGAAAACAACTCTTGGTGACCTCGGTGCTTTGGCTGACTTGCACGCTTCTTTAGCTGCTGAGAAACCAGCAAAAGCTAAAAAAGCTACCAAGAAAGAGGAAGCTGCTGAGTAATCCACTCACATAAAAAAAATGAGAGTCAAGGCTAATCTTGGCTCTCTTTTTTATACTCTCGCCTATAACCTATAGCCCGCAGAGCGTCCTATAGCGAAGCGTCCTATAATCTATCTTTCGTAGGTGGCGATATTACCCTCTGATTCTTGTACGCTAACTTTGTAGCAGTTCTCTACATGGTCGCATATCCAACGAGCAATATTCTCAGAGGAAGGATTAACATCCAATACCTCGTTGATATACTTGTGATCAAAAGTCTCCTTTACTATTCGTTTGATATGAGTGAAGTCTGTCACCATACCATCCTCGTTGAGTTCTTCTGATTTGCAATATACGGTTACTACAAAATTGTGTCCGTGCAATGCCTCGCACTTGCTCTCGTAACTGAGATGCAGATTATGCGCTGCAGAAATGGTTATTCGTTTTTCTACGTAATACATATTTTAATGTTTAATGTTTAGTGTTTAAAGTTTAGAGGCAAGGGTTAAATATATCCATGCCAAAGGCCTTGGTAAAGGCATCTTGCTCTCGCAATTTATCGGGTTGGTCTAATTGTATGCCTTGTTGTGGAGTCATTAGCATAATACGATCAGATAGCTTAATGGCTAGATCCAACTCATGAGTGGATATTAGGATAGTCTTCTTTTGCTCGCGCGCGACGCGCCTGAGCAATTGTAATACGCGTATGCGATTAGGAAGATCCAAGTGAGCTGTAGGTTCGTCTAATAGAATGATAGGTGTTTGCTGAGCTAACGCCTTGGCTATTAGTGTACGTTGTTTCTCGCCGTCGGAATGGTCGTTGAAGAAGGTCTGTGTGCTGCCGCTGAGTCCTACGTCCTCCAAGGATTGCTGGATGATCTGTTCATCGGCTTCGGATAAACCGCCTAGAAAAGAAGTATAGGGATATCTTCCCATAGCTACCACATCATGCACCGTGGTGTTCTCTAGACTCAATCGTTCTGTTAGAACGAGAGCAATCTGGGACGCCTCTTTGGCGCTATTGGCTATTGACAATGGGCTATTGGTAATTTCAAACGAACCTGCTAATGTAGGTTGTAAGCCTGCTAAGGTACGGAGTAGGGTAGATTTGCCACATCCGTTAGGACCTAGCATACATACCATCTCACCGTGATGAAGTTCGAAGTTTAAATCGCGCTGCACCACATGCTTGTCATAGCCGATAGTGAGCTTATTCGTTGATATAGACGCGCTGTACACGATGAGAAATGGATGTTAATATCTCATATGAGATAGTTCCTAGTTTATCCGCTATTTCGGCAATTGGTAAGTGGTCGCCGAAGATCTCGACTATATCTCCTACTTGTGCATCGCTCCCTGTGATGTCAATCATCGCTTGATCCATGCATACATTTCCTACAACAGGACAGCGTTTTCCACGTACAATCACTTCGCCACCATAGTTGGAGAATCTTCTATCGAATCCATCGGCATATCCTATTGGTATCACCGCAATCTGTCTCGCTGCTTCTAGTGTTGTATGGCGACCATAACCAATCGTTTGTCCTGCTTCTACAGTCTTGATGCTCAAGATCGTTGTCTTGAGCGTACAGACGTTCTTGAGGCGATAAGGCGAAAGGCTATTGGCGATAGGCAATGGGCTATTAGGCGAAAGGAAGGAGAAACCATACATGCCAATACCTAGACGGCACATGTCAAAGTGGTATTCAGGGAAACGCTCAATACCTGCTGTGTTGCATATGTGCAATTTCGCGTTTAGTGTTGAGAGTTTAGTGTTTAGTGTTGTGGCACAGTCCTTGAAATACTGTGCTTGCTCGTGGGTGAAGGCATCAAACTGTGCTTCGTCACTGCCCGCCAAGTGTGAGAAGATACTAGCTACACGAACTGCTTTCTGTCCATTTAGACGAGCTACAAGTTTCGCCATATCTTCTTTGTAGAAACCTAGTCGATGCATTCCCGAGTCAATTTTAATATGCACAGGAATATCCTCTAAACCCTTGGTTTCAACGGCAGAAATGATATTTTCTAACGCTTGGAATGAGTATATGTTCGGTTGTAGATTGTTCTCTAGAATCAAGTCTAATGCTGCCACCTCAGGATCCATGATGATGATAGGTAGCGTGATACCGGCTCTGCGTAATTCTACTCCTTCGTCTGCTACAGCTACTGCAAGGTAATCAACCAATCCTGAATCCTGTAGTACACGACTGATTTGCACGCTTCCAACGCCATAACCAAATGCTTTTACCATACAGGTCAATTGGGTTGTAGGCTTCATTAAGGAGCGGAAGTATCTCACGTTATTCACTAGGGCGGTGAGATTGACTTCAAGGATGGTCTCGTGTGTTTGTTGTAGTATACGTTGAGTTATCGTATCTTCGCTGTACCCCAGTGCTCGCATTACTGCCGCGCAGGTGCGTACGTTTTGATGAGTGGGGTCCTCTATGATCGTTGAACACTGACTGAACAGTTTCATCTTTTCTGCTCGTTTGGCTTCCAGTGAAGGGAAATTCTCTCCGTGTTCGGGACCGATATAGGTGATAACACCCAATGTGGGTTGTATCATTTCTTGTAGGCGTTGCATCTCTCCTTGTTTGGAGATACCTGCTTCGAAAATGGCGAGTTGAGTTTGGTCGTTAAGCAACCAAACGCTGAGTGGAACGCCAATCTGTGAGTTGTATGATTTAGGTGAGCGTACGATTTGATAATCGTCTTTGAGGAGCTGATATAACCATTCTTTGACCACTGTTTTTCCGTTGGAACCGGTAATTCCTATGACAGGTCCATTGTATAGCGAACGTTTGTATTTGGCTAATTGTTGTAATGCGGAAATACAGTCGTTTACTACGATCAATACGGGATGAATAGGCTTGTCGGTGGTCTTGGATAGTTCGGGTAATAGAGGATTGTTCTTCTCTATGACAAAACAACGAACTTCTAGTTGGAGAAGGTCTAAAATGTATTTTGCACCATTATTATTAGGGGTTTGAAGCGCGAAAAAAAGTGTGTTTTGCGCTTCATTTCCCAATTGACGACTATCTATGAGTAGATGGCGTATATCCAACAACTGCAAATTGCCGGTATTACCGATAACTTGCAGTGGCTGAATAGCTTGTATAACTTTAGTTAAAATCAACGATTTTAGTTTTAAAGGTTTCAAGAGTTTCAAATGTTTCAAAGGTAATGCTTCTAGCATCCTTCGAATTGTTGTAGGAAGCGCACGTCGTTTTCAGAGAATAGACGCAAGTCTTTCACTCGGTACTTGAGGTTGGTAATACGTTCAACACCCAAACCGAAGGCGTAGCCAGTATATACTTTCGAGTCAATACCGCAAGACTCCAATACGTTAGGATCAACCATACCGCATCCTAGAATCTCTACCCAACCTGTACCTTTGCAGAAAGAACAGCCCTTACCTCCACAAAGGTCGCAAGAGATATCCATCTCAGCAGATGGCTCGGTGAATGGGAAGTAACTAGGACGGAGACGGATCTGTGTTTCAGGACCGAACATCTCTTTGGCAAAATAGAGCAATACCTCTTTGAGGTCAGCAAAGCTGACGTTCTTGTCAATATAAAGACCCTCTACTTGGTGGAAGAAGCAGTGTGCACGTGCAGAGATCGCTTCGTTACGATATACACGACCAGGGCAGAGTACACGGATAGGTGGCTCTTGGCTGAGCATCACGCGTGTTTGCACACTAGAGGTGTGTGAACGAAGCAATATATCAGATGGCTTTTGTACGCCAATCTCCTTCTCGATAAAGAATGTATCTTGCATATCGCGTGCTGGGTGCTCTGGTGCGAAGTTAAGGAGCGAATATACGTGATTGTCATCTTCTACTTCAGGACCTTCTGCTACGGTGAATCCGACGCGAGAGAAGATATCAATGATTTGCTCACGAACAAGTGAAAGAGGGTGACGAGTACCCAATGCGATAGGATCAGGAGTACGAGTGAGATCCAATTCGTCAGCGGCTGCTTTAGCACCGTTTGCTTCGGCTGCTTCGCGAAGCTCGTTGATACGTGCTTCGTAGGCTTGACGCAATTGGTTAAGGGCTTGACCTATCTCGCGTTTCTCCTCCTTAGGAACCTCGCGGAACTCGTTGAAGAGTTCAGTTACTTGACCTTTCTTACTAAGATACTTGATTCGTAGCGCCTCTACTTGCTCGGCGTTGGTAGCTTGCAATTCAGCCACTTGGCTGAGCAAGGATTCTATTTTTTCTCTTATGCTCATAGTCGTTTTTTATTACAGCCTGCAAAGGTAATAAAAATATTGCATTTATGCAAATTTCTAAAATAAAAGTTTCTTTTTCTTCTCCTTTTATTTTCTTTATGATGCGTTTGATTTCCGAAGAAAAATGAGAAAAATCCCGATGAAATCGTGAAAAAACAGCTTTAATGGTTTTCGGTTTGACTGGGAGTGTCTATATGCAGCGAATGAAGAAATGATAGGTAGGTATTAACTTTTGCTGTGAAAATTTGTGTATTTGCATTTTTTTTTGTACCTTTGCACGCTTTTTTGTGCGTATATACGCGCGTAAGGCGCATAAATTGACAACGAAATGGTAAAGAAATTAGGAGTCATATTATTATTCTTGGGGCTTTGCACAATGGTGCAAGGTCAGCAAGTTGCACCTAGTGATCAGTTGGCTCCTAATAGTCCTTTGTTACAGCAGGATACTGCCGCTGTGACTGCTGATGAAGTCTCGGAAACTCCTAAGAAAAGTAACACTATTGATGCGCGAATAGAGTATACTTCGATGGACTCAATGGTGATAACGAAAAAGGGTGTGGCGCATATGTATGGATCTGGTGAACTCCAATATAAGTCAATGAACCTTACTGCTGAGTATATTCGAATGCATATGGATAGCAGTACCTTGTATGCCAAGGGAGTGTTAGATACTATTGTGGATGAGTGGGTTGGTAAACCTGTTTTTACAGAAGGTGAGGATAGTTATGAGACGAGCGAGATAACCTTCAATCTACAGACGAAAAAAGCATTTATCCGTAACGCTGTTACAGAACAAGGAGAGGGTTTTTTGATCGCAGAAAAGACCAAGAAGGTGGAGGATGATGTGTTGATGATGGCAGGTGGTAAGTATACAACCTGTGATCACCATGACCATCCACACTTTTATTTGCGTTTGACAAAAGCCAAGGTTAAACCGGGGGATTATATAGCGACTGGACCTGCCTATTTAGTAGTTGGTGATGTGCCTTTGCCGCTGGCTATACCTTTTGGATTCTTCCCATTTACAGATAGTTATTCGAGTGGATTGATTATGCCTAACTTTGGTGATGATTATACCCGAGGTCTATATTTCTCTGGTTTGGGTTACTACTTTGCGATCAACGATTATATGGATCTGCAGTTAACTGGTGATATTTACTCTCGTGGTACGTGGGCAGTGTATGCTAAGAGTAAGTATGTGAAGCGATATAAGTTTAGTGGTAATGTTGCGATTAATTATCGCTGGGATGTAACAGGAGAAAAGGATATGCCTGATTATCGTGTGGCTAAAAACTTGAGTGTCCAATGGTCTCATACGCAAGATAGCAAAGCCAATCCTTATAGTAATTTCTCGGCGAGTGTGAACTTTAAGACGTCGGGTTACAATCGTAGTAATATCAATAGTTATTATGATGTACAAGCCAATGCGGAGAATACAACTAGTTCTAGTATTTCATATACTCAACGTTTTCCAAATAGTCCGTGGAGTTTGGGATTGAGTATGAGTATTACACAGCGTACTAAGGACTCAACCCTGAGCGTTGTGTTGCCTAGTTTGAATGTGAATATGAGTCGTATCTATCCATTCAAGCGCAAGAAGGCTTCTGGCAAAGAGAAATGGTATGAGAAAATCAGTTTGCAATATAGTGGATCGTTTACCAATTCAATTACGTGCAAAGAGAATGAGTTTTTCAAATCCAATTTTGTGAAGGATTGGGATAATCGATTTACCCATCGTTTGTCTAGTTCGGCGTCATTTACCGCATTTAAGTATCTCAATATTACTCCTAGTTTGAGTTTTACGGATAGGATGTTTTTTAGTCGTGTTGACCAATCATGGAATGAAGAACTGAATCAAGTGCAGAAGGATACGGTGATGGGTTTCTATAATGTGTACAACTTCAACGCTAGCATTAGTATGTCGACAAAGTTGTATGGTTACTATATCCCATTCCGTAAGTGGTTTGGTGATAAGGTTGACCGTTTTAGACATGTGATGACACCTAGTATAAGTTTCTCGTATAGTCCAGATTTTGGAGCAGAGTTTTGGGCTAAACGATATGGAGGTTTCTATGGATCATATGATAAACCGGTGACAGTAAGTGATGAAGCGGGCAATTGGGTGCCTAAGCTAGATGAGAATGGGTTGCCGATATATGAAGTGGTAAACTACTCTCGATTTAAAGAAGCACCAGGGCGTGGAGCATCTGCCACATTGGCTTTCTCTTTGGGTAATAACCTAGAGATGAAATTAAGAAATGACAAAGATACTACGGGTAAGGAACCATATAAGGTGTATAGTATCATTGATAATTTCAGTATCTCTGGAGGTTATAACTTCATTGCTGACTCTATGAACTGGAATAACTTTACAGTGAACTTACGTATCAAGATTCCAAAAGTCAATTATACGATCAACCTTAGTGGTCAGTTTGACCCATATATGTATACGACCACAGCTAGTGGTGCTCATGTGCGTTGCAACGAGATGTATTGGAACCATGGTCGTTTCCCACATTTCTTGGGTACAAGTACAAGTTTTAGTTATACCTTCAATAACGAAGTAGTTAAGAAATGGTTTGAAAAGAAAGATAAAGGGGGAACCACTACTGAAGAAGATCCTACAGCAGAAGAGGACGAAATGGAGTTGGAAGATCCGATGCAAAATGAGCGGAATAAACGCAATACAAAGCAGACGGACGAGGTTAGCAATGATGGATATTTGTTTGCTAAAATCCCCTGGAGTTTGAGTGTGTCGTATAGTTTGCGCTACATGCCAGGTACCGAATGGAACGAGAAGAAGAACTACTACAAGATGGAGTTTCGTCATAACTTGAGTTTCTCTGCTTCTTTGGGATTGGGTAGTGGTTGGAAGGCTAGTACCACATTGAGTTATGATGTGAATGCCAAAAAGATGGCCTATACTAGCATCAATGTATCGCGCGATTTGCACTGTTGGAGTATGAGTGCTAGTTTTGTACCATTTGGTCCATACAAGAGTTACACTTTCCATATAGGTGTAAATGCTAGTATGCTAGCTGATTTGAAATATGACAAGAGTAGTACAGATGCCACCGGTAAGCGTATTGATTGGTGGTAATGCTGGTTTAAGGTTTAGCGTTTAATGTTTAAAGATAAAGATATGAAAGTAGAAAACCAAAAAGTAGTGACTCTCCAATATGATTTGTTTGTAGATGGAGAGAATGGAAAAGAAGAATTGATGGAAAAAGCCACAGCGGATGCTCCGTTGGTGTATTGCCATGGCGAAGGTATGATGTTACCAGCCTTTGAACGAGCAATGGCAGGATTGGCAGAGGGCGAGGATTTTGATTTCCGTATTCCATGTGAGGAAGCATATGGTGAATATGACACCGATGGTGTGCTTGAATTGGATAAGAAAATGTTCTATAATGGCGATGGAGAGTTTGACTCTGAGCGCGTATATGTAGGTGCTATTGTACCGATGAATACAGCAGATGGTCAGATTATTAATGCTCAAATCGCCGAGATAACTCAAGATAAGGTAACAATCGACTTGAATCACCCTTTGGCAGGTGAGAACTTGCATTTTGTAGGTAAAGTTCTTAATATCCGTGAAGTGACAGAGGGTGAGTTAAAGGCGCTTCATCATCGTGGTTGCGGTGGTTGTGGCGGACACTGTAATGGTGGTGATTGCGGCGGCGATTGCCAAGAAGGTGGTTGCGGCGGCAATTGTCATTGTTAATCCTCCTTTGAAGTCTTGGTGGTGCCCCATCTAACTTCCGATGAGGTCACGATGAGGTCACGATCAGGTCATGATCAGGTCACGATGAGGTTCCGATGAAAATAGGTGGCAACCTAAGGGCAACAAGAAGTAATAAACAACAAATAAATAAAATTCTATGGCAAATATTTTAGCGATAGTGGGTCGTCCTAATGTTGGGAAATCGACCCTGTTTAACCGCTTGACCAAAACGCGTCGAGCGATAGTAAATGATACTGCTGGTACTACACGTGATCGTCAATATGGTAAGAGCGAGTGGTGTGGAAAAGAATTTTCTGTGATTGATACAGGAGGTTGGGTAGTAAACTCAGATGATACATTCGAGAGTGAGATTAACCGCCAAGTGAATCTTGCCATCAAAGAGGCAGATGTAATCCTATTGGTGGTGGATGTAAATTCCGGTGTAACACAGTTTGATATGGAGGTGGCACATCTTCTTCGTCAAGCTAAAAAAGAAACTGTATTGGCAGTTAATAAGGTTGATCAGTTTGATCAGCAATATGGTGCTCCTGAGTTTTATAAGCTAGGATTGGGAGAGCCCTTCATCCTTTCTGCAGAAAATGGTTTAGGTACTGGTGATTTGTTGGACGAGATTTGCAGTCGCTTCAAAGATACAGGAGCGGGTGATGATTTTGAAGATTTGCCTCGTTTTGCTATTGTGGGTCGTCCTAATGCAGGTAAAAGTAGTATTTTGAACGCTTTTATTGGTGAAGAGCGTACGATTGTTACGGATATTCCAGGTACTACCCGTGATAGTATCTATACTCGTTACAATAAGTTTGGCAAGGATTTCTATCTGGTTGATACCGCAGGTATTCGTAAAAAAGCCAAGGTGAACGAGGATCTAGAGTACTATTCTGTGGTGCGCTCTATACGTGCGATAGAAAATGCGGATGTATGTATATTGATGATAGACGCGACACGAGGAATCGAATCACAGGATCTAAATATCTATTCTTTGGTTCAAAAGAATAAAAAAGGACTTGTAGTATGTGTCAACAAGTGGGATTTGATTGAGAATAAATCCAATGCTGATATCAAGGCATATGAAAATGCAATTCGTGAGCGTATGGCTCCATTTAAGGATTTTCCTATTATCTTTACCTCTGCCTTGACCAAGCAACGTATCTACAAGGTGATGGAAACAGCGTTGCACGTCTATGAGAGTAAACAACGCAAGGTGCCTACAGCACAACTCAATGAGCGTTTCTTGCCTTTGATTGAGAACTATCCTCCACCAGCAACGAAAGGCAAATACATCAAGATTAAATATTGTACACAATTGCCAAATACACAAATTCCAACTTTTGTCTTCTTTGCGAACTTACCACAGTATGTCAAAGAACCATATCGTCGTTTCTTGGAGAATAAGTTGCGCGAATGGTGGGATTTTAATGGTACACCAGTACAAATCTTTATTCGAGCTAAGTAAAATTTTTAAGAAAGTGCTCGTTTTTATTACGAACGCTTGCGCGCGTGCGAGAAATTTCGTACCTTTGCAAACAAATGAGCCTAAATGAAGATAGTAGGTTTTGCAAATATTGAAAATAAAGTAGAGATGGTGCTAAAGAGCGATTCATCATTGATGGTGAATCGTAAGCCATTCTTTATTCCAGACTGGAGTCAAGATATGCAATATACTCCATGTGTGGTTGTGCGTGTTTGTAAGTTAGGCAAACATGTAGCAGCCAAGTTTGCAAGTCGCTATTATGATGCGATAGCTCCGGGATTGAATATACATGCTGAAGATTGTCGTCGGCAGGGTGACTATGTTCGAGCTTGGGCTTTTGATGGCTCGTTGCCTGTTGGAACATTCCTACCACTTGATGCATATACGCCAAATGACTTAATTGTTAGCATAGATGAAGCCATTTGTCGTGTGAGTGAGTTGATGATTATTCGTCAAGGGGATTTGATTTTTATAGAGCGTGCATTACCTGCTAAGGCTCTAGTAAGAGAAGAAGTGCTCCGTGAAGAAATAAATGGAGAAGAAGCATTATATTGTAAAATCAAGTAACATGAAGCGTAAATATATAATCCTATTGATGTGCATGATTGCATCTGTGGCAATGGCTGGTATACACACGTATACGGGTCAATCGGTCTTGAGCAATGGAAAATTTGTAAAGATCAGTGTGCAAGAAACAGGTGTGCATAGCATATCCTATGAAATGTTAAAAGAGTGGGGACTAAACCCAGAGAATGTCGCAGTTCTTGGATATGGAGGTGCGATGCTCAGCGAGGACTTTACAAAGCATCATTGGGACGACTTGCCATCTGTGGCTTTTTACATGCATAAAGGAGATGATGGTGTCTTCAGTAGTGGCGACTATATTTTGTTTTATGCGCAAGGACCAGTTAAGTGGGAGTTGAATGATAATGGCGAATGGGGACATATACGGAATCCATATTCCAATGAAGGATATTATTTTGTCACGGATCAAGTAGGCCTACAAAAGCTGATTCAGACATCTCATGAACAATATAACACCACTTCGGTTGTCGATGTTGATTGGTATACATCGTTGAATGTGCATGAGAATGAGCGCTTTAATCTTATAGACTTGAATAGGCAATCCGGAGGTGGACGCGAGTTTTACGGAGAGTTACTTAATCAGCAAAAACGTGATACAGTTATCTCCTTTTCACTAAATAATGTGCGGACAGACTTATTTGCTAGATGCATAGTAGATATGGCTGCTAATTCGGGAGAAGTAACATCTATTCAAGTTACCTATGCTAATAAACCACAAACATTAAAGATGTCTGCTATTAGTATAACTGATTATCATACGAAAGCAACAACGAAAAAAATATCTTTTACGGAAAAACCAGTAAGTGATGTTAATCAAACAGTAGGATTGCAATTTAATGGTGCAAATGGAGCTAATGCATATTTGAACTATGTTGAGTTGCATGTTCCATGTGCGTTAAAGATGCAAGGCAATGAGTTGCCAATTGTCAATACCGGTTACCTAGGTCGTTCGCAAGCCATTCGTTATAATATGGAGTCTGCTAATAGCAATATCCAAATATGGTGTGTGACAAATGGTGTGGATGTAGAGTTGATGCCAATTAATCATAATGGTAGCACCATTACATGGTTGGGATCAAATACTACTGCAGAATGTTATGTGGCTGTTGATGTAAATGGTACAAATTGGAGAACTCCTAAGAAGGTGGGTGATGTAGCAAATCAAAACTTACATGCCTTAGAGAATATTGACTATGTTATCATATGTCCAGAAGCCTTTTTAGAACCTTCTATACGATTGGCTAAAAAGCATGAGCAAATAGATGGACTGACATGGGCGGTGGTAACAGAGCAGCAAGTATTTAATGAGTTTTCTTCAGGTACACCAGATGCTAGTGCATATAGATGGTTGATGAAGATGCTTTACGATAAAGCCAATGGTGATCTAGTTAAGCAACCTAAAAACCTTTTGTTAATGGGTAGCGGAACCTATGATAACCGTAAATTGTTTTCTGCATCAGGTGCTCGACAACTGCTTACTTATCAGGCAGTCAATTCAACCACCGAAACAGAGGCCTATGCAACAGATGACTATTTCGGATTCTTGGAGGATAATGCTGGTATATATCAAGGAATTTTTACGGATACACGGGCCTTGATGAATATTGGTGTGGGACGATTACCAGCTAGAACACTTAGAGAGGCAGAGGATGTGGTAGAGAAAATCTGCACATATATGGATGACCGTTCTTTAGGAAAATGGAAATCCCAAATCTTGTTTTTAGCAGATGATGGCGACCACGGATTACATGTGCAAACTGCGGATGGCGGAGCAGAGCGATTGCGCCGTAGAAATAAAGACTTTATCATAAACAAGATATATTTAGATGCTCATACACAAGAGGTCAGTGCTGCTGGTGAAAGTTATCCGTTGGCGAAGAATCAGTTTGATAATCTGATGAGCAATGGTGTGCTTTTTATGGATTATTCTGGACACGGCGGATATAATAATATCACCAACGAGTTGTTTATGAAAACGGCTGACATTCTAAAAATGGGTAATATAAATCAAGGTTTTTGGTTCTTGGCTACTTGCAGTTTCTCGCATTTTGATGGTGGAGTTGTGTCTGCAGGAGAGCATGCGGTGCTTCATCCAAATGGTGGAGCTATAGGTGTGTTATCCGCTTGTCGAACCGTATATGCAACGCAAAACACGGTATTTAATAGAAATCTATGCGACACTTTGTTTGGGCATAGTGATCCATATACATACACTATGACACTTGGTGAAGCTACTCGTATTGCTAAAAATAAAACAGGTTATGATTCCAATAAAATGCCATATATCTTATTGGCAGATCCAGCTTTGAAGTTGAATTATCCGACAGACTTACAAGTCAAGACCGTTTTAGAAACCGATACAATGCATGCTCTAACCACACAAACAATCAAAGGTTATATTCAAACAGCTGATTCAGATACAGCATATTGGTTTAATGGCCAGATGGATGTGACAATCTTTGATAAGATGCAGCAGATAACCACACGCGATAATGACGAAACGGTAGAAGACAATAAAACCAAAATAACGTACAATGACTATCCAAATACTCTATTTTCTGGGCAAACGGATATTGTAAATGGTAAGTTTGAATTTACCTTTATGGTACCTAAGGATATTCGTTATAACTACGGAAACGGACGAATCGTGTATTATGCCTATGATGCAGAAACAAGAGAAGAAGCAATTGGACATTATGAGGATTTTATCATTGGTGGTAGTAGCTCGCTGATTCAAAAGGATACGATAGGTCCCGAATTGACTATTTATCTCAATAATCCTGCCTTCCAAAGTGGTGACGAAACATACGAATTCCCACATTTCTATGCAAATATACATGACGAGAATGGTATTAATACGGTAGGTACGGGTATTGGTCATGACTTGTTGTTAGTCATAGATAACGATCCTAAGCAAACGTATGTGCTTAACAATTATTTCAGTGCTAGTAACAATAGTTATCAGGAAGGACAAGTAAGTTATAAGATGGCAGAACAAAGTGAAGGAGCACATACACTTACTTTCCGTGCGTGGGATTTGTATAATAACAGTAGTACAGCCTCTTTGACTTTCCATGTTGTTAAGGGACTAGACCCTAATATATATAGCGTAACAACCTATCCTAATCCTGTGGCAAGTAATGGGGTTATGAATGTGGATATACAATATGATCAACCAGATGAGGTAGTTGAAACGACAGTCTATCTGTATGATATTAGTGGAAAACTAATGCATTCACATATACAAAGAGGTGTGGCTGGAATAACATGGAATATGAGCCAAGTGGCTTCTAAACCAGGAGTATATATCTATCAAGTTAAAATAAAAACAGCAACTTCGAACTATGTGTCGAAAGCTGGTAAAATCATTGTAACAAAATAAGTGGCCTATGAAACAACTTTAAAATAGCATTTCAATTTACAGTATATTAATCATTAAAAACAAAAACAATACAACAATGAAAAAGATTCTTTTTTCTATTCTAACATTTTCTTTATGTGCGTTGCCAGTGTTGGCAACTAATCCAGTGATGACATCTATGCCATCATTAACTATTGCTCCAGACGGTCGCGCCGCTGGTATGGGTGATGTCGGTGTTGCAACTAGTGCAGACCTTAACTCACAACATTGGAACCCTGCTAAATATGCTTTTATGGATAGCAAGGGTGGTTTGACTGCAAACTACACTCCATGGTTGACCAAATTGGTGAGTGATATTGATTTGGCATATATTGCTGGTTATTACAACATGGGTGACCGTGCAGGTGCTTTGTCAGCAAGTTTTAGTTATTTCTCTATGGGTGCTGTTCAGTTGGTTGATTATTCAGGAACAGCTTTTCAGGAGGCGCACCCAAATGAGTGGGCATTGGATTTGGCATACTCTCGTAAACTACACGAGAACTTGAGTATGGCAGTTGCGATGCGTTTCTTGTATAGTGATTTGAACAATGGTGTTAATGCTTCAGTAACTACAGCAGCTCAAGAGATGCACCCAGCATGGACAATGGCAGCTGATATTTCTTTGTACTACAAGCAACCAATTTCAACACCAATGGGTGAGAGCTATTTTGGTTTAGGTTTCAACTTGAGCAATTTAGGTGGTAAAATGTCATACGATGAGGGAACAACTCAAAACTTTATCCCAGCTAATATGCGTCTTGGTGTAAGTTATGAAATCCCATTTGACAACTACAACCGTTTGATGGCTACAGTAGAGTGCAACAAGATGCTTGTGCCTACATACGAATCAAAATTTGCTGAGAATAAAACAACTAACCGTATGACACAAGAGGAATTTTCATCTAAATCTTCTCCATGGGGATGGGCATACTCTTTCTGTGATGCTCCTGGTTATACAACAGAAGATGGTAAAGTCGTATCTTCTACCATGGAGGAATTCCAAGAGGTACAATGGGGTGTAGGTCTTGAATATAGTTATAATCGTCAATTCTTCGGTCGTGTAGGTTATAGCCACGAGAACTATTGGAAAGGTAACCGTCGTTATGTGACTTTGGGTGCAGGTTTCCACTTGAGTATTTTCTCACTCGACTTTGCATATTGTATTGCTACAGCTCCATCTAACCCATTGGATCAAACTATGCGTTTTACCCTTGGTTTCGACCTCGCAGGTATCAAAGACTTGGTCAACAACCGTAAATAATGCGTATAGGTTTTGGATATGATGTGCACGCTTTTGCCCCCAATCGCGAATTGTGGTTGGGGGGCATTCGTGTGCCATCAGAACAAGGATTATTAGGTCATTCAGATGCAGATGTGCTGATTCATGCTTTGTGTGATGCCCTTTTAGGTGCTGCGGCATTACGTGATATAGGTTTTCACTTTCCACCTGTAAAAGGAAATGAGTATGAGAATATCGACTCTAAAATTCTTTTGCGCAAGGTAATGGTGATGATTCGTGAAGCAGGATATGAATTAGGCAATTGCGACTGTACTATTTGTGCTGAGGCACCTAAATTAAATCCACATATTCCTTCCATGCAATCTTGTCTTGCAGAAGTCATGCAAGTACAAGTATCCCAGATAAGTATTAAAGCAACAACAACAGAACAACTAGGTTTTGTTGGTAGAAAAGAAGGAATTGCAGCTCAAGCTGTAGTCTTACTAACGAATAAATAAAAAGGACAAGTGAAAAGTAAGAAAGTGTATACTAAATGGTGGTTAACTACTGCTTTGGTAATGGTGGTACTCTTGTGCATATCCTCGTTTGCAGGGGCTGAGGATACCACTGAAGTGGTTCCTTATGAGCTAAAATCGGTATCAGACACATTATATATGAATGATACCATTATTGTTGTACACACAGTGTGTGCGCCAATTTGTTCTTCGTGCGCGCGTGTATATAATATGGAGTGGGAGTATCAAGGTGTCATAACCCCACCTATAAAGACAGCTTTCCCTGAAGCATACATAGAGGATGGAAAATTATTATGGCGAGATAATGACCCATATGACTACACACCTTGTCCATAATAAATAATGTTTCTTTAGAGATATGCAATTACCCATCTATTTGATAGGTTATATGGCGGCTGGTAAATCAACCGTCGGACGATTATTGGCGGAACGTCTAGGATGGCATTTTGTTGATTTGGATGAGGCATTTGCTGAAATACACGGTAAAACGCCAGCTGACTATATTCGCGCGAATGGAATAGATGATTTTCGTATCAAGGAAAAGTACGTAGTAGAGGATCTGGCTGAATTACCCATTGAAAAGGTCATTTATGCTACAGGTGGGGGATATCCATGTTGGGAAGATAACATGGAGTGCCTAGCAGAATTAGGCACTAGTATTTATATTAAGTGGGAAGCAAAGCATTTAGCTAAGCGTCTAATGTTGACTGATTTAACTCAACGACCAGTTTTGCAAGGACGAACTGAAGATGAGTTGTTGGCGTTTATTACACCACAATTACAAGCACGTGAACCGTTCTATATGAAGGCGGATTATGTGATTGAAGCACCCGTAAAAGAGATTGCCGAGGAAGACGATAAGAATATCGCCGAAATGATATACGAATTAATACAAAATTCAAAAGTATAATGTTAATCAACGACATACAAAATGAGATTATAGAGGAGTTCACTAGTTTTGATGACTGGATGGACCGATATAGTCTTCTTATTGATTATGGAAATGGATTAGACTCTTTTCCAGAAGAAGATAAAACTGAGCAAAACTTGATAGATGGTTGTCAATCAAAGGTTTGGTTTACTGCAAAGATCGAGGATGGTAAAGTGATATACTCAGGAGATTCTGATGCGATCTTAGTGAAGGGTATAGTTGCACTATTGATACGTGTCTTGAGTGGACATACTCCTAAAGAAATCGTAGAGGCAGACTTGTATTTTATCGATGAGATAAATCTCCGTGAACATTTATCTCCTACTCGCAGTAATGGACTTAGCGCAATGCTCAAGCAGATGCACTTATATGCATTAACATTCCAAGCACAAGAAGGATAAAAATTTATGAATATAGATAAAATAAAGATAAGGATTCTAGTATGTTTGCTATTTTTGCCATGTCTAATGTCGGCACAAACGATTGTCTCAGAGCAAACAACGCATACTCAAACTCCTGAAGCACATATATTTGCTACATTTGTTAAATCTTTCAAACATGGTTTGTCTTTGACTCTAGAGGAGGAGATTCGTAGTGCGCCTTCCCATCGTGCACATACGACAATAGCCTTGGGATATGCTCCTGTAGAATATTTTAATATTTATGCTGGCTATACAATGAAATTATATGGTGATCAAGGTTGGACGGATCCAAATAAATATATTCGTCATCGTGCGAATGTATTGTTTACTGGACAAGTCAAATTGGGGCAATGGAATCTATCGTTACGCGAGGGAGTCATGTTGGATGCTCGTGCAGATGAGATAGATACAAGGGAGAAGAATGTAGTTGATTTCACGCTACGTAGTCGTTTACAAGCGGTATATTCGATTCCAAAGACGCCACTGTCTATTGTGGGTAAATTTGAGATACTAAATACGCTAAACGCACCTGTAGATTATATCAATACTATTACCTCATCTAATGATTATGGACAATATATCAGTGAATTTCGTCCAGAATTAGGGTTGCAATGGAAAATTGATAAGAAGAATACCTTAAGTTTAGCATATCGCTATAATTATATCTATGGACGAGATGTAAATATTTTGGATTCTGGTGACGTTGAACTATCGCACAAATATACCGTTAAACATCTTATCCTGTTAACTTACAAACTTGGATGGTAAAATAATAAATGGCACTCACGAGTGCCATTTATTATGTAAAAAATAGTGTTTTCCTAAAATTTTATTCTTCTTTGATTTGTCCATTTTCAAAGATGAGTTTTCTTCCTGGGAATATCTCTGGCCACTGATGATTATGGGTGGACATAATAATGGTCATTCCTGCTTTGCTAATGCTATAGAGCAATTCCATAATTTCTTGTCCTGTTTCAGGGTCAAGATTTCCTGTAGGTTCATCTGCTAATATGAGTCCTGGAGAATTGAGCAAAGCTCTTGCGATAACAATACGTTGTTGTTCTCCTCCCGATAGTTGGTGTGGTAGCTTGTAGGCTTTATTTTCCATACCTACTTGACGAAGTACATCATGTATATTGTTTTTAATAGCTTTTTTGTTCTTCCAACCAGTTGCTTTGAGAACAAATTTTAAGTTCTCTTCCACACTTCGATCAGTTAGCAATTGAAAATCTTGGAATACTACGCCTACTTTTCGACGTAGGTATGGTATATGTCTGCGCTTCATTTTGAGCATATTGTACCCTAAGACATCAGCTTGTTTTCCAGCCACTTTTAACTCAGCGTATAGGGTCTTCATAAAACTACTTTTACCAGTTCCTACACGTCCAAGTAGATAGATGAACTCTCCAGTACCTACTTCTAGGTTTACGTCTTTTAGTACAATTAACTCGTCTTGGCAGATTTCAACCTCTTTGTATTGAATCAATTTGCTCATTCTGCGTCCATTTGATTGATTTTATTTTCCAATTCTGAAAGTTGACCTTTCAGTGTATCAATCTTTTTCTGCATGTCGTCAACTAGTTTGTTCGCAGTCTTAGATTTTCCTGTAAAGAAAAGAATGTTATTTTCTGCAGTTTTGATTTCTTGCACAAGATTCTCGTACATTTTAACCAATTTTTGGCGATCATTCAACTGATCCACTTTCTTGGTCCAGCGTTCTTTCGCTTCTGCACGTTTTTGTGCAAATGCCTCACGGGCTTCTTTGGTAGCAATACGTTTTGCCTCAAAGAAAGTATCACAAGCACTGGTGAACATTTTCCATAACTCGTCAGAATATTTGCGAGCAACAGGACCAATTGCTTTCCATTGTTTTTGCAATTCAACAAGTTTGTCTGTTGTTTCTTTCCAATCGGTACTGCTCTTAAGTGCTTCTGCTGCTTCTACTAATTGGCGTTTCTTCTTTAAATTTTCTGCGAATTCATCACGCATACCCTTGTAGTAGGATGTTTTGGATTTGAAGAATTCGTCACATAATAGTCTATACTCCTCGTATATTACTTGGTTTTGTTTCTTTGGAGCAAAACCAATCAGACGCCACTCTTGTTGGATAGTTTGTACTTTTTCAGTAGCCTCTTCCCATTGCTTATTTCCCTTGATTTTCTCTACATTGATGTCTTTGAGTTGAGCAATGAGAGCTTGCTTTTTCTCTAAATTTTCATTCTCCTTTGCATGTAGTTCGTCAAAGTGTGCTTGATGTTTCTTGTTGATGATGCTACTAGCTTGTTTGAAGCGGTTCCATAGTTCTTCTCGTAACTCGCGCGCAACAGGACCTATTTCTGCCCATTCATCATGGAGTTGTTGCAATGCACGACTTGCTTCTACAATATTAGGATTTTCTTGAAGTTTTTCTGCTGCCTCACAAAGCAGGGTCTTCATTTCAAGATTCTTTTTGAAATCAAGATCTCGTAATTCAATATTAATTTTTACAAGATCGTAGAATTGCTCTTGATATTGTTGGTAGGTTTTCCAAATCTCTTGAGCTTTAGTAGGATGAACTGCACCGATGGTTTTCCATTCTGCTTGCAACTCTTTCATCTTCTTAATGTTATCCATGACATCTGCAGTTTCAGCTTCAGCCATTGATTTCATTTGTTGAAGTATGTTTTCTTTGCGCAACAAATTTTGAGCTTGCTCTTCCTCTGTCTTTTTTAGTAGTTCGGCCTTCTTTTGCTTGTATTGCATCAACAATTCACGGAACTCTTGTTCTGTTTCATCTACTTGTGGCACCCAATTTTCTAATGTCTCTCCTGCTTCGGTAGCTGCTACCTCTGCTGCTTGTTTTTGAACTTCTAAATCTTGGTGATACTGACGGTAGAATTGTGTTTTGATTTGTTCTACTTGTTCTTTGACTTCGGCTACATCTTTTTGTAGTAGTGCCTTTAGTTCTTCCACGAACTGTTGTTTTTCATTTGCCATAATACTAAAATGTTACGCTCAGAGAGCGGGGTTCATAAATATTTATCTTGTTTGGATAAATTGTGCTGCAAAGATACAACATTTTTTTGATATCTACAATAGTACTTTTGATTTTATTGGTTTTATTTGCATATCTGCAAAAAAATCATTACCTTTGCAGCCAAATTTGATGAACAATGACTAATACAGAGCAAAATATTCCTTGGACCACCGAGATTAAGCCAAAGGATAAGTTATTATCAGTAGATTTCAAAGAAATCTGGAGATATAGAGATTTAATGATGCTTTTCGTTAAGCGAAACATCATTACGCAATACAAACAAACAGTTTTAGGTCCTTTGTGGTTTATCATTCAGCCACTTATGACTACGGTTATGTATATGGTTGTTTTTGGTGGTATTGCAAAAATTTCTACAGATGGTTTACCACAACCTCTGTTCTATTTGGCTGGTATCAGTTTCTGGCAATATTTTGCGGATTGCCTTAATAAAACATCCAATACGTTTGTGAGCAATGCTGGTATCTTTGGTAAAGTATACTTCCCCCGCTTGGTGACCCCTCTAAGTGATGTGATAAGCAATCTAGTACGTTTTGGTATTCAGTTTGGTTTATTCTTGCTTGTCTATGCATATTATGCCATATTTACAGGTGTAGAAATCCAAACCAATTGGTATGCTTTGTTAATTCCACTACTAGTTTTAATGCTCGCAGGATTAGCTTTAGGATTTGGTATCTTATTCTCTAGTATGACAACCAAATATAGGGATTTGCAATTACTTTTGGGTTTCTTTGTTAGTCTATGGATGTATGCAACTCCTGTGATTTATCCATTATCCACCATTACCAATGATACATTGCGTTTAGTAATGCAATTAAATCCTTTGACAGGTATTGTTGAGTTTTTCAAGTATGGTATGTTAGGTGTGGGATGCCACGAATGGTGGATGCTTGCATATAGTTTTGGATTTATGGTTGTTCTTCTAGCCATAGGTATTGTGGTGTTCAATAAAGTTCAAAAATCCTTTATGGATACCGTCTAGATGGGTAAAGTGCTTTTACATCCTAATTGCAAAATTAATATAGGTTTACGTATTGTTCGTAAACGCGAAGATGGTTATCATGATTTAGAAACTATCTTCTATCCTGTGTATGGATTATACGACGACTTGGTGGTAGAAAAAGCAGAGGCATTTAGTTTTATACAAGATGGATTGGTATTAGATTGTTTGCCAACTGACAATCTCATATATAAACTTTATCGGAGAATGTGTGAACGTTATCCGCAAATAGGAAATGTTAAAATATCTTTTAAGAAAAACATTCCTTTTGGAGCAGGATTAGGAGGTGGAAGTAGTGATGCTGCACATATGGCCATTGCTCTTAATCAAATATTTGAATTAGGTCTAACTCGAGAGCAACTTGCAGAAGAAGTACGTCCATTAGGAGCTGATTGTCCTTTCTTTATCTATAACACTCCTTGTTACGCAGAAGGCATAGGTGATCAACTGACTCCCATTAATCTTGATTTAACAGGTCTAAGATTGGTGATGATAAAACCTAGTTGTAGTGTCTCAACAAAGGATGCTTATGCAGGAATAGTTCCCAAAGGACCTTCAGAATTATTTAGCGTGCTTCACAATCGTTCAGAGTTGTTAGGTCTAGCTACTAATGATTTTGAAGATACTGTTTTTGTTGTACACCCAGAGTTGGCAGCCATAAAAAAGCGCCTACAAGATGCAGGCGCTATCTATGCAGCTATGTCAGGGTCTGGATCAACAATCTTTGCTTTGTTCCAATGTGATACGAAAAGTAGTACCGATGCCAATTTGAGATTGCTTAACGAAGAGTTTGCCTCTATGATAATTTTCGATGATACGCTTGGCCAAACTCAATCCTAATCCCCATCCTCGTTTCTTGCTAGTATATCCAGGTTTGAAGATTGTATTAAAATAGCGGCGCTCAATACCCTTGCCTGTATCTGTGATGTCGATATGAATTTTGTTTTCAACTACCTGTATAGATAAAGTGATATCTCCTTTTCCCTCCATTGAATCAATGGCATTTTTGCATAAGTTTTCGATGACCCATTCAAAGAGTGGTATACAAACTAGTGCGTAGCAATCGCTATCATTAGTATTGTTTGTTTTAAGTGTATAGTTGATTTTGTGAGATGTGCGAACGCGCATATAATCCATTGCAGAGCTTAAGATAGGTAGGATTAAGTGTCTTTCTAAAGTTGGCTGTGAACCAATCTTAGAAAAGCGTTCTGTAATCATTTGAAGGCGTCTAATGTCTTCATCCATTTGAGGTATAAGATTATCCTCTGGATAGGTGGCCTTCAATAATTCACTCCATGCGTTTAGTGAAGAAATAGGAGTTCCCAGTTGATGAGCAGTTTCTTTGGATAAGCCGACCCAAAGATTGTTTCTTTCGCTACGTTGTGCTAGTATTAGTGCAATGACAGCAATAATAAGGAATGCAACTATAACTGCAATTTGAATGTACGGAAACCAATATAATTGACGGAGTAAGGTCGAGTCTTCATAATAGATATATTGAACGTCATCATTAATCTTAATCACAATAGGATCTTGAGATTGTTGAAGTTCGTTAATTTTATTTCGAAAGAATTCTACTGAATCATTTTGTGGTATCTCAACGTTACGTGATAAGAGTAACTGATGATTGCTATCTACTATGTATACAGGTATGGTTGTATTATTCTCAATGACAGATAAGATAATAGGATTTATATCTTCATCTGTGTTCATCGTAATGAGTTGCCTTGTTGCTTCTGCCCATAGTTCTATTCTTTGTTGCTCTTCTTGGGCAAATTGATTGGCCAAGCGTGTCGTGAACGATACGCTAATTACAACTAATACTAGTAGCACGATTAAGATGAGTGCGTATAGATTATTAGATACCCAATGCTTCATGTTGTGACTTTACAAAACGCTGCAAAGATACAAATATTTTTTGAGACCAACAAAAGTCCAAGTAAAAATGTACGTTAAATATTGTACATATCAAAAAAAAGCAGTAACTTTGCCGGCAAATATTAATTATAATTTGATGTTGTATGAAACATAAATGGACTTATGCTAATATTGGTGGTAGTACTCGTGTAATTATAAAAGATGCAGAAGATATCCGTCATTTATCAGAATTAGATGAGAAGCTTTGGACTGTTTTAGCATGCCCAGCTTCTGGATTAGAGATCCCTGAAGAGAGTTTGCACTGTTTGGATATTGATGGGGATAATAAAATCCATATCCGTGATGTTGTGGAAACTGCCGATTGGTTATGTAAAGTTCTACATGATCCTCAGGTGTTGTTTGACGCTAAACCAGCAATGCCTCTATCTGCCATTAAAGATAAGCAATTATTGGCAGTAGCTACTCCTTTGGCAGTTAATGGTGAAATAACTTTAGATATTGTTCAAGATGCTATAGCAAACGTAAAAATAGAGGTGTTGGATCTACCTAAATCACCATATAGTACTGAAGTTATCGAAGCTTATAAAGCCTGCAAAGATTCATACCAAAATTATTATTCTACATCTCGTTTGCATACCTTGGGATTAGCAGCATTACCCTCCGATGCTGTAATACCAGGTATGGTTGAGGAAGATTTTATAGAGATGGGTAGGATAATAAATGAATATGAAACTAACAAACAATCCGTTGAAAATGCAAATAAATCAGCTCTTGTCCTAGCGCAACAACAGTATAAACCATTAGAGAAATTATTATTGCTATCGCGTGATTATTGCACTATTCTGCGCAACTTTGTGTCTTTCCAAGATTTCTATGCCAAACGCATCAAGAGTGTTTTAGGACGTAATGCGGACGATGAATCACCTTGGGCTATTTTTCAAGCTGGTACCTTAGTGATAGATCAGCGAGCTTGTAATCTATGTTTGCGGGTAAACGATATGGCTAAGCATAATGTACAGGCTCCAGATAGCGGAATGTTCTTACTTTATTGTCATTGTACTTTATATGCTACAGGTGAAACCATGCAGATAGTAGCAGCAATGACAGTAGGAGATATTTGCAATTTGAAGGTGGGTAAAAACGCCTTGTTCTACGATCGAAAAGGTCGTGATTGGGAGGCTGAAGTAATAAAAGTGGTTGATAATCCAATCTCAATTGGTCAAGCTTTTTGGGGACCATATCGAAAAGTTGGCGATTGGGTGTCTGGATTAATCAATAAGTCTGCAGAAGAAAAAGAAAAGAAGAATTTTGAGGATCTTACTGCTAAAATACAAACGGGTGTAGAGAAACCAATAACAGATAATACAACTACAACTACAGAAAAAGTAGCACCTTTTGATATTGCGAAGTTTGCAGGTATATTTGCTGCCATAGGTATGGCTATTGGATATATAGGAAGTTTTGTAACTGAATTGCTAACTGGTGTTGGAAATATGGTAGGACCACATTTTGAATTTTGGTGGAAAATTCCGTTGGCAATATTAGGGTTGATATTAGTGTTTAGTGGACCATCTATGATTCTTGCATGGTTCAAATTGCGTAGACGTAATCTAGCTCCATTGTTGAATGCTAATGGTTGGGCTATAAACTCAGAGGCGATAGTTAGCGTGCTCTTTGGTAATACATTGACAGAAAAGGCACAATTCCCATTGGTCAAAAATAAAGATCCATTTGCTCGTAAGGGATTATCCCAAACAGCAAAATGGATTATTGCAATATCATGCTTGTTAGCAGGTGTTGGAATCGCACTATTCTTTATATTGTAAAAATTATACTAGGTGATATACAAAACGCTCTCAACCGAGAGCGTTTTGTATATTTGTTTATTAGTTTAAATCATAACCATAGTGACGCAGACGAGTTTGAGATGATCGCCAATCTTTATCTACTTTGACGAATAACTGTAAGAATACAGGTTTGCCAAAGAATGATTCTATCTCGCGGCGAGCTTGTGTTCCCACTCGCTTAAGGGCTTTACCTCCTTTGCCAATGATAATGCCTTTTTGGCTATCACGTTCTACATAGATAATAGCACCTATACGAATGATGCCCTCTGGATGTTGTTCGTCGGGTTCTTCATCTAAGAAACTCTCAACTTCAACTTCCACGCTATATGGAATCTCTTTGTCATAGTTCAGAAGAATCTTTTCACGAATCATTTCATCCACAAAGAAGCGAGATGATTTGTCGGTCAATTGATCTTTTGGGAAAAATGGTGGACATTCAGGTAATGCTTCTCTAATAGCAGCAAATAGTTGATCAGTACCAAACTTCTGTTGTGCTGAGATAGGGAATACTGTCGCTTCTGGTAGCACACGTTGCCAGTATTCTACCAGCTGTTCTAGAGTCTCTTGTGTCGTTAGATCAATCTTATTAAGCACAAGAAATATTCGAACATTCTTAAGTCGTTTAACTTTTTCTAGAAAATCAGCATTTTTATCAGGATTATCTTGTACATCTGTTACATAGAGCAACACATCTGCATCTACAAGAGCAGAGCGAGAAAACTCCAACATTTGTTCTTGAAGTTTGTAGTTGGGCTGCAATACACCGGGTGTATCTGAATACACCATTTGAAAATCCTCTCCATTTACTATACCCATGATTCGATGGCGAGTGGTTTGCGCCTTCGATGTGATAATCGAAAGGCGCTCACCCACTAACACATTCATCAGTGTAGATTTACCTACATTAGGGTTGCCTACAATATTTACAAAACCAGATTTATGCATTGCTTAGAAATCCAAATCAAGTGGTGCAAACAATTTAGTCTTAGATACTTTAATGATTTTTCCGTATTTAGCTTGTAGTGCCTTTAAGTTTATAAGCTTAGGATCACCCATTACAATGATTGATACAGGTTGTCCCTTGATGTTTTCCTCGTAGAACTGCTTGATTTGCTCAAATGTAAGATTGTTGATGGCCTCTAGGTTGTATTGTGCAGGGTCGGTCTCGTAACCCAATTCACGCCAACCCTCGTATGTCTCGCTCTTACTACGGAAGTTTGGTTTGCTGATTTGTGCGTATTGCAACAATGCGGCCTTAACACTCTCGATGCGTTCAGGATACTCTGGCATAGAGTCTAGCAATGACATAAACACGTCAATAGCATCTACAACTTTATCAGATTGTGTTCCGATATAGCCCATGAATGAGGCGTTTTTACCATTCAATGCACCGCGGGTCATATTACCAGATGCGGTATATGCCATAGAACGTTTCTCGCGAATCTCGTCTAATACAATACCAGTGAAACCACCAGAGAAGTATTGGTTGAAGGCTTGGAAGAGGACGTTTTGTTCCTTATCATAAGGCTTTCCATTGAAGTAGAAGTAGATGGTAGCTTGTTGTACATTAGAGTTACCTAAGAAGTACACTTGAGTCTTGTCGTAGGTTTTCTTGTCGCGAATCTCTGGTGATGTAGATGGCACCACTCCCTCTTGTAATGGGAGGTTCTTGGTTAAGATATCTTTAACTTCCTCTACTGGTCTTTGACCACAATAGTGGATGTCCAATTCGTATTTGATGGCCTCCATAAATGCGACTTTCAATTTTAGCTCGTCCATATAATAGATATCCATAAATGGGATAACATCAATAAAATGTGACTTATCACCATAGAGGACATATTCGCGCAATGCATTAGCTTGCAGACCATCCATCTTAGACATCATAAAACGACTAGAGAGTTCGTTACCTTTAACGGCATCAAATTGCTTGGGGTCAAATTTAGGGAACAACATCTGTTTTTGTACCAATTGGCAAATCTCTGCGAGATTTTTCTCGTCACCTACAATAGTAACACCGAAATAACTATCGTTCACAGTATATCCACAACGACCACCCAATTCTGCTAATTGACGACGGAAGTCTTGTGGTTCGGTGCTAGGCATGATGCCTGCTACGTTCATCAATGAAGTTACAAATTCTAGATTAGGCATCTTATGTGTACCTATACCAAAAATCAACTCCAAAGAGAAGATGTCGTTCTTTGGATTCTTAGCGTAATGTAATTTGACATTTTGGTCAATATCCTCAACCACAACATCATTCATGTCCATGAAGGTTTGTTTGAGTTCGCCATTAGGCAATGCTTTGAATTGTTTAGCATACTCAGTTTCTTGGCTGTTGATGAGTTCAAGTGGTTTGATAGCAGGTTTAGCCAACTTGTTTTTCTTTGGATCACCCTCGTTGAAACTCAAAGTCATGTAGTTGGCATCGAAATATTTCTTCGCAATGCGTTGAATATCCTCTTTGGTTAGCGCTTGAATCTTATCATTCTCGGTGAAGATGTCGTCAATAGGTGTATCATAGATGTAACTTTGTACCAAAGCGTTCATCTTAACTTCTGAAGATTCAAATGCCAATTTATAGTTCTGCGCAAATTCGGCTTTTGCTGTTTGAATCAACCAATCAGGTATATCACCTGTTTTCAGTTTATTAAGTTCTGCCATCACAATGCGGCTTGTAGCTGCATCGGATTCATAAGTTTGTTGGTTGGCATCATAGTATGGAATAGCTTGCACCAAGATACGACCACAATCGCGGCGTGAATCAAGGCTTGCACTTACAGATGAAACGACACCGTCCATAGACAATTTATCAAGCAAACCTGTGCTTGAACTATTATTGAGCAATGACATTACGAATTGTAATGGCAAGGCATCTTCATCTGTAATCTTTACACCATCGTATGCCCAAATAATCGTTGGATAGTAACCTACTTTGAATTTGTGAGTAGGATTACCTGCAAAAGATACACTAGGATAGGTTGGACGCTCTGGCAACTCTTTGTACTCTAGACGACCAAAGGTCTCTTCAATCATAGGTTTAGTTGCCTCTGCATCGAAGTCACCTACGATGATAAGTGCCATATTGTTAGGTACATACCATGTCTCGTAGAACTCGATAAGCTTGCTTAAACGTGGATTCTTTAAGTGCTCAGGACTACCAATGACATCGCGCTCATATGGATGGCCTGAATAGAGTTTGCTAAACATGTTTTGACGCACATGAGTCATCACATCATCTTGGTACATATTGTACTCCTCAAACACATTCTCCAACTCTGCTTGGAAGGTACGGAAAACAGGATCAATCAAGCGGTCTGAGAAAATGGTGAGCCATTTGTACATACTAGAAGCAGGGAAAGAGTTGTGATAGCAAGTCATATCATAACTTGTATAAGCATTGACGCCTGTTGCTCCAATTCCATCTAGCAAGACAAAGAAATCTTCTACGGTTGAGTATTTTGCAGCCTCAATAGATACTTCGTTGATTTTCTTGGTTAGTTCTAGACGTTTTGCTTCGTCTGTAGTCTCAGCATACTCATCGTATAGGCGGATAATCTCTTCGTAGAGAGGTTCCTCTTTCTCCCAATCTAGTGCACCAATCTTTTGTGTGCCCTTGAAGAGCATATGCTCTAAGTAGTGAGCCAAACCTGTATATTCAGCAGGCTCGTACATCGCACCTGCGCGCACTGCTACATAACCAGTTACGTCAGGTTGATCATGATCCTCCCACAACAAGACTGTCAAACCATTAGCCAGCTTGTACTCGGTCAATCCCTCGCGCGATTGCGCGAACAGCATGGTCACGGATATTACCACTGCCATGCTCAGTAAAATCATTCTTTTCATATATTCTTGTCTTTTGTCTTAAAACTTTAATCTCTAAACTCTAAATGGTAGCGAAGTGTTCACTAAACACAATTACCACTCAAGAAGTACTTTTCCGCATTGACCTTTAGACATGATGTCAAAACCCTTTTGGAAATCATCGAAGTGGAAACGGTGAGTAATAACAGGACTCAAGTCCAATCCGCCAACAAGCATTTGCTCCATTTGATACCATGTCTCCCACATGCGGCGACCGGTAATACCCTTGATGGTCAATGCGTTGAAGATGATATCTGACCAGTTGACCTTAGTGTTGCTAGGTAAGATACCCAATTGAGCGATGTTTGCGCCTTTATACATATGCGCAATCATATCATTGAAGGCGGCTGGTGCACCAGACATCTCTAGTCCAATATCAAAACCACGAATACCCAATTGCTTCATAGCACCTTCTACGGTCTCGCCTTTAGAACCATTAACAGTGATGGTTGCACCCATCTTTTTCGCTATCTCAAGGCGTTGCTCGTTCAAATCGGTTACTACGATATTCTTTGCTCCTGCATAGCGGCAGATACCAGCAGCCATAGTGCCAATGAGTCCTGCACCTGTGATAAGCACATCTTCACCCAACAATGGGAATGCCAATGCAGTATGTGTTGCATTGCCAAATGGGTCCATGATAGCAGCAAAGTCATCTGGAATCTCAGGGCGGATATGTACAATATTGCTTTCAGGGATAGTCACATACTCTGCAAATGCACCATCTTTACCGAAAATACCTACAGATAGACTGTTCTCGCACACGTGACCCATACCACGGCGGCAGTTACGGCAAGTACCGCAAACGATATGACCTTCTGCAGTCACACGATCACCTACTTTTACTCCACGAACACCAGGGCCAACCTCTACGGCTACGCCCACGAACTCGTGACCCATGATATAGGGTGGAGTGCAGTGGCTTTGTGACCACTCGTCCCATTTATACATGTGCAAGTCTGTACCGCAAATAGCGGCTTTGGTAACCTTGATGAGCACATCATTCACGCCTACTTGAGGCATAGGTACTTCTTCCATCCAGAGACCTGGCTCTGCATAACGTTTTACTAAGGCTTTCATTGTTTTTTTATTTTTTCTAGAATATCTAGTTGGTCTAGAATTTCTAGTTTATTTGATTACTCCTAATTCTTTTCCTACTTTTACGAATGCCGCAATACCTTTATTCAATTGCTCTGGGGTATGCGCTGCGGATAGTTGTACGCGGATACGCGCTTGACCTTGTGGCACTACAGGATAGTAGAAACCAGTTACATAGATGCCTTCTTCTTGCAATGCAGCAGCAAACTCTTGACTCAAACGAGCATCGTACAACATAACTGCGCAGATAGCAGACTCGGTAGGTTTAATGTCAAATCCTGCGGCTTTCATCTTGCTGATGAAGAACTCGGTGTTAGCATGCAAACGGTCTTGCAACTCGTTGCTACGAGTCAAGATCTCAAAGGTCTTCAATCCTGCTGCGGCAATCAATGGAGGAATAGAATTAGAGAATAGGTATGGACGACTGCGTTGACGCAAGAGGTCTATAATCTCTTTCTTACCTGTGGTGAAACCACCTACTGAACCACCAAAAGCTTTACCCAAGGTACCTGTGATAATCTCAATCTTACCCATGAGATTGTAGCGCTCAGTCACACCATGACCAGTCTTTCCTACGACACCTGCAGAGTGGCTCTCGTCTACCATAACAAGAGCGTCGTATTTCTGTGCCAACTCGTAGATCTTATCCAATGGACATACATTACCATCCATAGAGAACACACCGTCAGTAGCAATGATACGGAAACGTTGATCTTGTGCTTTCTTCAATTGCTCCTCTAGGTCTGCCATGTCGCCATTAGCATAACGATAGCGCACTGCTTTGCACAAACGTACACCGTCAATGATAGATGCGTGGTTCAATGCATCGGAGATGATAGCATCTTGCTCAGTCAATAGTGGTTCAAACAATCCACCATTCGCATCAAAACAAGCTGCATAGAGGATTGTATCCTCTGTTCCAAAGAAGTCAGAGATCGCTTGCTCCAATTGCTTGTGTGTATCTTGTGTACCGCAGATAAAGCGTACAGATGCCATACCATAACCACGCTCGTCCATGCGGTCTTTTGCTGCCTGAATCAATTCTGGGTTGTCTGCCAAACCAAGGTAGTTGTTGGCGCAGAAGTTAATGACGTCTTTACCGCCCTCTACTTGAATTGCAGAAGACTGTGGAGTGATGATCACTCGTTCGTTTTTATACAATCCTGCTTCCTTGATCTCGCTCAAGATACCTTGCAGGTGTTTTTGAAAATCTGTATACATAGTCTATTACCTATTTAATACTTATCAATTACGGTTTTTTTACGGGTTCATGACGGGTTCATACCGAATGTATACCGAATCGTTATGCTTACATGCGGTTAGGAACTTCAATACCTAGAAGGCTCATTGCGCTCTTGATGACTTTGGCTACGGTTTGTGCCAAAACAAGACGCAACGCACGTTTGTCTGCATCTGCCTCGTTCAAAATACTATGATCGTGGTAGAAACTATTGAAGTCGCATGCCAAAGCATAGGAGTAATTAGCAATCACAGCTGGAGAGAACTCATCGCCCGCTTGACGCACCGCCGCAGGATAATCCACTAGGCGTTGGATCAATGCCAATTCCTTCTCTGACAACTCCTGAACTCCTAAACTCCTGAACTCCTGAACTCCCTGTGCCTTGCGCAACACGCTTTGGATACGCGCATAAGTGTATTGGATAAATGGACCTGTGTTGCCATTGAAGTCGATACTTTCTTCTGGGTTGAAAAGCATGTTCTTGCGTGGATCAACCTTGAGGATGAAGTATTTCAATGCACCCAAACCTACCATACGAGCAATCTCGTTAGCTTCCTCTTCGGTGATGTCAGGAAGGGTATTAACCTTATCCTTAGAAATCTCTTTAGCGTCCGCAATCATTTGTGCCATCAAGTCGTCAGCATCTACCACTGTTCCCTCTCGGCTTTTCATCTTACCGTTTGGCAACTCCACCATACCATAACTGAAGTGTACCAACTCCTTGCCGAATGGGAAACCAAGGCGGTCAAGCAAGATACTCAATACCTTGAAGTGGTACTCTTGCTCGTTACCCACTACATAAACCATCTTGTCAATTGGGTAGTCCTCAAAGCGCAACTTCGCTGTACCGATATCTTGGGTCATATATACGGATGTACCATCAGCACGCAAGAGAAGTTTCTCGTCCAATCCGTTTTCTGCCAAGTCTGCCCACACACTACCATCTTCGCGGCGGTAGAAATCGCCCTTAGCGAGTCCGCGTTCTACTTCGCCTTTACCCACGAGGTAAGTGTCACTTTCGTAGTATATCTTGTCAAAACCTACACCCATTTGTTTGTATGTCTCGTCAAAACCAGCATAAACCCACTCGTTCATCTTTTGCCAAAGGGCACGCACCTCAGGGTCGTTTTGCTCCCATTTTACGAGCATCGCTTGCGCCTCTTTGATAAGTGGTGCCTCTTTCTTGGCGGTCTCCTCATCCATACCTTGTGCCATGAGTTCTTTGATTTGAGCTTTGTACTCTATGTCAAAGCGCACATAGTAGTCACCAATGAGGTGGTCACCTTTCTTTCCGCTGTTCTCTGGTGTCTCGCCATTGCCGAATTTTTGCCAAGCGAGCATAGACTTGCAGATGTGAATACCACGGTCGTTCACAATATTGGTCTTCACTACGTTCCAACCATTGGCCTCTTGGATCTTAGCAATAGAGTAACCAAGGAGGTTGTTACGCACGTGACCTAGGTGAAGTGGTTTGTTGGTGTTAGGTGATGAGTACTCTACCATCATAAGTGGTTTCTCACCCTCACCGCGTGAGAGTTGTCCCCACTCTGCATTCTCTGCTATAGCTTGAAGCTGCTCAACCCAGTAACTTTGTGCAATGCTGAGGTTAAGGAATCCTTGTACAGCGTTGAATTTCTCAACGAGTCCGCTTACGAGTTTTTCTCCCAACTCTTGTGCAACCATTGCTGGTGCCTTGCGTGCAGCTTTCACGAATGGGAACACCACGAGAGTGATGTCGCCCTCGAATTCTGCACGAGTTTTTTGCAACTGCACTTGATCAGCAGTTATCTCGATTCCATAGAGGTCTTTGACAGCCTCTTGTACCTGTGGAATAAGTATTTCTTCTAGTTTCATATTCGTGTGTATAAATTAGCGTGCAAAGTTACAATTTTTTTTTGAAATATGCAAGGATTATAAAAGAATTTTATAAACTCATATAAACAAAACAAGTGACCATCGTTTGAGTGGTCACTTATTGTTAGATAGTAACAATCTTATAAAATGTTAAAATTTACCTCCAAATATTTTCAGGATAGATAATTTTAGTGAGATATAATCCTTCTGCATGGGCAGAGTCTCCTGCTGCGCTGCGAGTATGTTGAGTAATCACCTGAACAAACTGTTCAATGGTCATCTTTCCACGACCTACTTCAAACAATGTACCCACTACCGCACGCACCATATTGCGTAAGAATCGGTCTGCCGTAATAGTGAACACCGCATGACCATTCTCCTTGACTTCCCATTGGGCGTAGGTTAAGTCGCAGATGGTGGTCTTGACATCTGTATTGCTGCGGCAGAAAGAGGCAAAGTCTTGTTTTCCAATGAGATATTTTGCTGCTTCGTTCATAGCGTTGAAGTCCAAACCGGGACGAACACGAGTCGCTAAATCGTGTAAAAATGGATCTTTGTGATCCACTATATGGTACTCATATGTGCGACTCTTAGCTGTAAAACGAGCATGTGCCTCATCAGTTACTGGCACAATATCGTGGATAGCAATAGAGTTGGGCAATATGCCGTTGAGACGGAATACGAGGTTATTGGCTATGTGCATTTGGCTATCGGTGAGATCGAAATGCGCATACATCTCACGGGCATGAACGCCTGCATCTGTACGACCTGCAAAAGTAAGAGGAACTTCCTCGCGGAAGATCATCTTGAGGGCTTGCTCCATAGTCTCTTGTACCGTAATACCATTTGGTTGGCGTTGCGAACCATGAAACTCCGTTCCTAAATATGAAAACTTAATAAAATAACGCATTGTTCTTCACCTTTAACCTTTCACTTTTAACCTTTCGCCTAAATTACGCATCTGCTGGTTAATTTCTGGGGAGAGATTCTTGAACCATGCTACGGTACAAGCACCGCCCATAAGTACTATTGTGCGGAGAATACTACTAATCCATATATTATTAATAGGCAGGTAGGTCTGCCATAGATAATTCAAAATAAATACTGCTACAAAAAGAAGGGCTATCTTTAGATGTTGAGTAGTGAATGTGGGTGTATGAATGGTACCACGGACTGTAAGTACAATCAGTAGAAAATACACGGCATAAGATATAAGATTACTCAATGCTGCACCATTCATTCCGAGATGTGGAATGAGGGTGTTGTTGAGAAGGACAGAGGATGCTGTAAGGATAAATGAAAACAACAATGAGAATGCGTAAAAACGTGAATAGTTAAGAGTTGATGAGGTGAATGAGCATGTAGCTACGATCAACTGACTAATACCTAACGTAAGAACTACATAGCGTGCCGTTGCATAAGTAGCACCATTAGGTAATATATGGAAAATAAGATCAATATTCAACCAAATAACGCAGAGAATCATTCCACCGACCAGAAGAAGATTACTGCTAACTTGTTGCATAAGATGGGTGACCTCGGATTGGTTGTTATTCTTAAGAGCTGTTGCTAATTGAGGAGCTGCAATGGCAGTAACAGATCGATATGGGATACTAACCATCACTGCAATATAAGTGGCTATCGCGAATATACCTGTAGAATCTAGTCCCATCTCTGCTGTAATAAAGAAACTAGATAACGTAGGAGCTAATACGGATGTGACGGCCGAAACCAATAAAAAACCTGTGTAGAGAATATACTGTTTTACTAATGAGCGATTGTTGCGAACAAACTGCCAATCTGGACGTAGAGATACTTCTCCAAGTGAGAATAAGTATATGACATTGCATATCATAGCTACTGCATATACACCGCAAAGTGTAATGACAAATCCATCAATATCTACTATACGGAAAGAGTATAGTAGATAGGCGACAAGTAGTCCAACACGTGTGATGAGTTCTCGTACCGCACGAGGAACAACGATGTGCATGCGCACATTGGCATTGGTCTCAAAGACCGTTTGGTAGAGCATAAAGAATGCCATAGGAAGTACCATATAATAGTACTTTACAAAAAGTGGCGACTTTTCTCCAAACCATTGACTAATAGGAGTATAGCATGCACAGTAGATTACTGCGAAAAGTGCAAAACCTATGAGGGGAATAAGAATCGTCCAGAAGAAGAATCCATGCTCAGAAGCGCTTTGTGTTGGTTTAGAAGTAGATTCTAAATTCCCAAACTCTTGAACTCCTGAACTTTTAAAATGCGGATAGAATCGAATGATAGAAGCAGATGTGCCCAATTGGGCAAGTCCTATAAAAAGTGTGGCGGCATCCACCAATACACGCGCAAGACCAATCTCCTCTGCGGTGAGGAAACGGGTCAAGACGAAGAAAGTAGTAACAAAGCCCACCGCCACCCCAAGATAGGTGACGATGGTTCCTTGTATACTTTGTTTGGCGATGATACCCATCCTTTGACTAGTATTTATTCAATTCCGAGAAGTTCTACCTCAAAAATAAGGGTAGAGTATGGAGGAATCTGTCCAGCCTGTTGAGCTCCATATGCCAAATCAGATGGAATGTATAGTTTGAATTTACTACCGACAGGCATCAATTGTAGAGCTTCTGTCCATCCTGATATAACTTGATTAAGACCGAAAACAATAGGCTCTCCTCGTTCAACACTGCTATCAAATACGGTACCATCAATCAATGTTCCATGATAGTGTACTTTTACATTGTCATTTGCTGTAGGTTTTTTGCCGTCACCCATCTTAATGACTTCGTATTGCAAACCACTCTCAGTTGTGATAACGCCCTCTTTTTTTGTGTTTTCTGCAAGGAAATCTTCACCCTCTTTTTTTGAGTCTCCGTATTGAATGCTCATTAGGGTTTGATTAAAGTATTCGTATGCACTATCACTATTCCATTGTGTTTCTTCTCCTAGAAGACCATTGATTAGACCTTGTTTGATGAGTTCATAGTTGCAATCTAATTTGCTAATACCAATTAATCCTGTTTGTTCTTGGTCTTTGAGACTTTTTCCGATTTGTTCACCTAAATCAATAAGTTCTGGATATTTTATTTTTTTTTCTAGGTCTATGTTGATTTGTGCAATGATTTCTTGCTTCATCTTATGGGTACTATCATCGGTTAAATAGTACATCACAACTTCAGTTCCATTTAAATAGCCAAAGGCATAATTTAAACTATCGATGTTGTTGGAGAGTTTTATTTGTTTTACAGTATTTGGGCATTGACCTTTGATAGTAGCTTCAGCCTTTGTTGTATCCTGAGATGTGGCAGATGATTCAAATTGAGTCATAAAGAAATCTTCTGCATTTGCTTTGTCAAAGATTTGTGAATCTCCATATAAACCATTTACGAAACCTTGGAAAAATGTGTTTTCATTAAATGTCCATGCAGAATTACCTGCTAATCCTACATTTTCGGTACTTTTAACTGATTGAGCGAGACTTCTTCCTATGAGAGCAGCTTCACTTAATTCTTCTGCTTTACCGTCATAAGAATTTTGGATAGCATTCATTAACTCATTGAGTCCCTCTTTTGTAGAGTCATTAGGTAAGTAGTACATTTTTATTTGTGCACCATTTACCAATCCAAAGGCATAGTTCACACTATCTGTTTGATTTTTAAGCTCTACAACAGCTGCCTTATATTCACCTGTTTTCTCAGATGCTTGTTCTGCTGGTGTTGTGTTGGCGCATGATATCCATGCGATAGCCCCAGCAGTAACACATGATACCACTATAATAGCTACAATGATATAAATACTTTTTTTCTTTTTCATATTCATTATGTTTTTTATTCGTTATTTTGTTCTATTTCTAATAGTTCTACCTCAAAAATGAGAGTAGAGTATGGTGCTATAGGGCCAGCCTGTTGTGTGCCGTATGCCAAGTGATGTGGGATATATAGTTTAAATTTGCTTCCAACAGGCATTAATTGCAATGCTTCTGTCCATCCAGCAATCACTTGTGTAACTCCAAAGGTAATTGGCTCTCCACGTTCTACACTACTATCAAAAACACTACCATTGAGCAGTGTACCATGATAATGTACTTTTACTGCATCATCTATTGTTGGTACTTCACCTTCTCCCATTTTTAGGATTTCGTATTGCAAGCCGCTTTCTGTAGTAATCACTCCAACTCTTTTCGCATTGTCTGCATGAAACTTTTTATTGGCTTCAATAGTTTCTCCATATTTTAAAGTAGTTATTGTATTTTCAATATATGCGTTTGCTTCTTCAGCAGTCATTTGCTCTTCTGCGCCCAAAAGACCATTTATAAATCCTTGCTTGATAAGTGGAAAATGAGTGCTCAAACTAGGTTCTCCAATCAATCCCAATCCCGCGGATTCTTGCTCCAAAATATTCTTGCCGATGAGTTCTCCCATCTCTACAAGTTGTGGAAATTGAGCTTTGGTTTGTAGTCCCCAATTAATATATTCAATCATCTCCTTTTTCATCGCATGGGTACTATCTGCAGATAATATAGCTTGAGTCAATCCGTTACCATTGAGATAACCAAAAGCATAGTTTAGGCTATCATTTTTGTTTACTAGAATGATATGTTTGACACTGCTAGGACATGTTCCAAGGATAGGATTTTCTGCAACCAAAGAGTCGTTAGAAGTGGCTGATTCATTGTATTCCTTTTGGAAGAATGTTAAAGCTGTATCTGCAGCCATAACAATTGAATCGCTATACAATCCATTTACAAATCCTTGGAAGAATAATTTTTCATTTAAAGTCCAAGCGGGATTATCTGCAAGACCAACTTTTTCAGAGGATTTAATGGACTGGCCAATGTTTTTTCCGATTGCAGCAATTTCGCTAAGATTCTCAGTCTCTCCGTTATAACCACGTTGGAGGGCATCCATAAATTCCATAATGGCTATTGTAGCAGAAGAATCGCTAGGGAGTTGATATGTTTTCATTTGATAACCATTTACCAATCCCAACGCATAATTCATGCTATCGCTTTGATTTTGCAAAACGACAGTCTGTACGATATACCCATTGCTATATGCCATCATTGCAAAACTCAAAAATGCAATGATAGAAATACAAACTTTTCTTAACATATTAGATGTTGTTTTATTCAATTCCTAATAATTCTACAGTAAAGATGAGCGCTGAATAAGGTGGAATGTTAGCACCTGCACCACGTTCACCATATGCCAATTGGTATGGCAAATATAGCTTATATTTACTACCAATAGACATTAGTTGTAATCCTTCTGTCCAACCCTTAATCACTTGATCGAGTCCAAAAGTAATAGATTCACCACGTTTGTAAGAACTGTCAAAAACAGTACCATCAATCAAAGTGCCTTCATAGTGTACGCGTACTTTATCAGTAGCTTTTGGCTTTTGACCAATTGTCTCCTCCAATACTTCGTATTGCAAACCGCTATCAGTCACTTTTACACCTTCACGTTTTGCGTTTTCTGCCAAAAATGCTTCACCAGAAGCCTTTGCTTCACCTGCCAATTTTTCTTCCAATTCGCTAAAGAATTTATTCAATACAGTTTGAGCTTCTTGGTAAGAGATTTGTGGTTGGTTCTTCTCTAATACATCTTTGATTCCTGCTGCTAAATCAGCATAGTTGAGAGAAGTAACACCACTTCCCAATAAGTTTTGACCCATACTTAGGCCAAGTGCATAACTAATCTTGTCCATAATTACTATTTTTTTATTATTTGTTCTTTATTTATACAATTGCTTCATTCGAGCAAAATATTTACCAATAATATCAAACTCTAAGTTAACAATTGTGCCCACTTGTATATCTTTAAAGTTTGTGTTTTCATACGTATATGGTATGATACAAACACTTACAAATCCCTTGTCAGCTTTAACATCTGGATCACATACTGTAAGACTCACGCCATTGATGCAAACAGAACCTTTGTCTACACAAAAATATCCGCGCTCAAGCATATCTGGTGTGTGATCATATTCAAAACGATAATACCAACTTCCGTCTGTTTCTTTAACCTCGATGCATCGTGCTGTTTGATCTACATGCCCTTGCACAATATGTCCATCGAGACGATCTCCTAAAACCATTGCACGTTCAAGATTAACCCAATCTCCCTCTTTGATAACTCCTAAATTACTACGATTGAGGGTCTCTTGCATCGCGGTTACAATATAGTTGTCACCTTCATTTCGAACGACAGTCAAGCATACGCCGTTATGAGCAATAGATTGATCAATACCCATTTGCTCTGGGTACGGATTGCGTAAAGTGAAGTGTTTATTACTTTGGTCTTGGTCAATTTTGATGACTTGAGCCATTGCGTCTACTATTCCTGAAAACATAAAAGTCTAATTTATAAAATACAATACAATATATGATGAATAATATCGTTCCAAAACCAATTTTAGTCCAATCGTTACACTGTGTCAAATATGTAAAGGTGTAATAAATTGCTAATAATGCGATTACAACCGCAGTATATACACCTATACGACGCATATCATATGGGATATTAAGGTGTTTACGTCCGATGAAATATGATAAGGTCATTATTACTAAATAACAAATTGTACTACTTGCCGCGGAAGCAATGTATCCAATTTTTGGCACAAAAATGATTTGTAGGACGATGGTAATAACAACTCCAATGATCGAGAAATAGGCTCCCCATAGTGTTTTGTCGGTCAGTTTATACCAAAAGCTAAGGTTGAAATATATACCTTGGAAGATATAAGTCCATAGTACGATAGGGACGATTTGAAGTCCTTCCCAATAAGATGGATGGATGATAAATTTAAGCAGGTCTAGGTAGAAAATCATTCCCAACAATATCATGTATGAGAAGATAATGTAATATTTCATTGCATCAGCATAGGCTTCAACAGATTTTCTATCTTTGTGTTTGGCAAAAACAAATGGTTCATAAGCATATCGGAATGCTTGTGTGAACATCATCATTACCATTGCCACTTTAAAGCATGCTCCATAGATACCCAATTGCGCTTCAGCATCTGCACCTATGTAAAGTTTAGGAAATAGGATTCGATCTATTGTTTGGTTCATGATACCGCATACACCCAAAATGAGAAGCGGCAATGAGTATTTTAATAATTGTTTTAATAATGATATGGAAAATATATCGTGAAGACTAGAACCTCTAAATCCTTCTACAATAGCTGGTAATAGGCATAATGTTTGAATACTTGTAGCTAGAATATTGGCGATAAATACATAACCTACACCATAATTTGGGTCGTACCAAGATGATATGATACTCCAATCTTGAATTTTAGGGCAGATAACCAAAAAGAAAAGATTGAGTATAATGTTCAGAAAAACAAAAAGTAACTTGATACCCGCAAATTGTAGTGGACGTTTCTTGTATCGCAAATATGCAAATGGGATACTTGCAAAAGCATCAATTGCAACTACAATGCCTAGAAGTGATATGAATTCAGTGTGATTGGGATATCCTAAGGCGTTAGCAATAGGAGTCTGCCATATAACACATACTAAAGAAAACAACAACGAGGTTGTAAATAACGCAATGAGGGAAGTCGTGTATACTGATTGTGGATTTTCTCCTTCTTTGTTGACAAACCGGAAGAAGCCTGTTTCCATTCCATAGGTGAGAATCACTAAAAGAAGAGCCGTCCAAGCATATAGATTAGTAACAATACCGTAATCTGATTGTTGTTCTAAAACGTAGGTGTACAACGGAACTAACATCCAATTGAGGAATTTTCCTACAATGGATGATACACCATAAATAGCAGTTTCTTTCGCTAATACTTTAACTTGTAGATCACTCATGTTTTCTAATTTTGAGACCTTTTAATCTTTGATTCCTTCTACTATGAGTACAATTTCACCTTTTGGTGGTGTCTGTTTAAAATGCACAATCAATTCCTCTAATGTTCCTCTTTGGGTGTCCTCGTGCAGTTTGCTGATTTCTCTACTTACACTCGCACGACGATTATTACCCATGAATTCAGCCAATTGTTCTAGAGTCTTAACTAGTCGAAATGGCGATTCATAGATAATCATCGTGTGGGTTAATTCTGCAAGTTGTTTTATTCTTGTTTGACGACCTTTTTTTTGTGGAAGAAATCCCTCAAAATAAAAACGATCATTAGGTAAACCGGAATCTACTAATGCCGGTACAAACGCAGTTGCACCTGGTAGACATTGTATCTCTACACCTTTTTCAACACACGCGCGCACGAGGAGAAAGCCAGGATCCGAAATACATGGAGTACCTGCATCGGATATCAATGCAACACTCATTCCTGCTGCAATACGTACGGCCATTTCATCACTTGTTTCGTGTTCGTTAAACTTATGATGACTCTTAAGAGGCGTATGAACATCGTAGTGCTTGAGTAGAACAGATGAAGTACGTGTATCTTCTGCTAAAATCAAGTCCACTTCTTTGAGGATGCGCAATGCACGTAGTGTAATATCCTCTAAATTGCCTACGGGTGTTGGAACAATGTATAACACGATGGTATTACCTAATTAGTTAAAACGTCTTTTAAGTACTATTTCGAATAATGAGAATGTATTAGAATCTTTCTCCCAATCAAAGTTGTCACTAAGATATTCTAATGCTTCGTCTAGTGTGTCAAGCTTATTTAAATGATCTAGCGTTTGTTGCATCAACTCTCCATTGCCAGCAAATAGCTCACGTTGGAATAGGAATCTATCTCCCAAAGAGATGGCTTGACGTATATCTGTTACTGTTGGAGCGCTAATAGCTGTAGGTGCTGATGCAATTTTAGTTGCTTCAACTTTAGCTGGTTTGTCTTCTACAATAACCTCTGTTGTATTTTCCTCGATATGAGTATCTGGAGTTTGTTCTACAACTGGTTCTGCAACTTCGATGACAGAGACTTCTTTCGTAGAGTCATCTTTGACTGGTTCAACAACGATAGGTTCTTCGATGATTGGTTCTGTAGGAACATCTTCTTTAACCTCATTCTCGATTGTAGTTTCTGTCATAGATGTGTCTACAACTTCTTCATCAGAACTTGGATCAAGAACGATTTCAATATTATCATTTTCTAATTCATTTATTGGAAAATCTACGTGCTCTTCATCAGATTGCACACCCTCTACAGGAGTTACATCACCTTCTTTGGCAGCTAACAATTCTTCTAGATGAGCAATACGAGCCTCCAGAGCAGCAATTTGCTGCTCTAGAGTATTAGTGTATTCGGTAAAAACTTGAATTAAATTCTCTTTCATATCAACTGATATTATTTAGTGGCGTCCTCCAATTTTTTCATCATAGCGAACATAAAGATAGCAGCGATAAGACATACTGCTACGAATATGCTCCATACACCCCACAATGGCATATCTCCCCAGAATTGTGATCCGATTTTGGTTAGGTAGTTACCGATAGCTGTCGCTACAAACCAGCCTCCCATCATCATACCTTTGTATTTAGCAGGAGCGACTTTACTAACAAACGAAATACCCATTGGACTAAGTAATAATTCTGCAAAAGTCAGAATAAGGTATACAAGTATCAACCAATAAGGCGATGTTGTCATTAATGGTTTGGTGTTAGTTGCTTTATGTACATCGAATGATGCAATATTGGTGGTGTTTTGTGTCAACGTAAGCGCTTGGTTAAAAAGAACTTCATTTTCTGGGTTATTAGCCTTAACCAAGTTGTCTTTGTACTTTTGGATATCTGATTCAATTTCTTTAACTGCATTTTCATCGGAAGCATTGTCAAGTCTTACAGCAAATTCTTTCGCGTCAACAGCAATTTGTGACTTCTTTTGATCTGTAGGGGTATTTAAACTGCATGAACCAAATGCCAAAACCGCAAATCCTATTCCTGCGACCAACATACCTAATGCTATCTTACGTGGAGCAGAAGGCTCTTTCCCTCTGTTAGCTAACCATCCAAACAAGGCCATTGATACTGGAGTTAAGGCTACCACGTAGAATGGGTTAAATTGTTGGAACATTTCTGCTGTAATCTCTTTCTCTCCGGAAGAGTATACGTAGATAGCAGCCAATCCTGCCACACAGGCCAATACCACAGCAGATGCGATAGCTTTTGATTTTACACTTTGAGATTGTACCACTGAGAATGCAGCATAAATAGCGACGATCACTAGTACAAGGTTCCAAACGTTGAATGACATACTTTGGATACCTGCTGTAGCATGCAAATTGGTGAATTGCTCAGCAAAGAATGTCAAGGTCAAACCATTTTGGTGGAATGCCATCCAGAAGAAAATGACCACGGCAAATACCATGCACAATGCGATGATGCGGGCTTTAGTATCTTTAGCATTTTCTGCCACTGATGTTGTTGAACCTGCTTTTGCTTTTGGAGCACCATTCTCAACATGTTTGAAGGTATTACGGGTAAACAAATAAACCAAAATAGAGAAGATCAAAGATATACATGCAATACCGAAAGCAAAGTGGTATGCTTCTCCTGTAGTAGATACCCAACCTGCGTCAAGTGCATATTGTTTTATGGCACTAGCTGCTGATGGTGCAAACAAAGATCCTAGGTTGATTGCCATGTAGAACAATGAGAAGGCAGCATCACGCTTGTGTGAATATTTTGGATCGTCATATAGGTTTCCTACCATTACTTGAAGGTTTCCTTTAAATAGTCCAGTTCCGATAGAAATTAAAGCTAAGGCTCCGTACATCGCATAAAGGGCTATGTTTTCGGTGCCCAATGGCCATGCAAGCAAGGTGTATCCAGCAAACATAGTTACGATACCAATTGTAACCATTTTGCCATAACCAAATTTATCTGCTAGAATACCACCAATGAATGGGAGGAAGTACACACCGGCTAAGAAAGTAGCGTAGATGTTACCAGCAGCATCTTCACTTAAGCCAAAGTTGTCTTTCAAAAATAATACAAACACAGCCAACATGGTGTAGTAGCCAAAGCGCTCACCAGTATTCGCTAATGCCAAAGCGAATAGGCCTTTAGGTTGATCTTTAAACATAAATCTTGTTGTTTTTTTAGTTAATATAATTGTTTCTTATAATTCAAAAATTCTTGTCCATCCATATTTGTCTTCTACTCGACCATATTGGATGTCCTGTAATGCGTGATACAGTTGAGTGAGCACAGGACCTGGTTCCCCCAATGGATAAACCTTGTCTCTATCCAAATCGACTACCTTAGTGATTGGCGAAATTACGCATGCTGTTCCACATGCAGCTGCTTCGCACATATCGGCCAACTCTTCTAATCGAATTCTACGACGGGTCACTTTTAGTCCCATTTCGCTCGCCAATGTCATTAGCGAATCATTGGTGATACTAGGCAATATCGCACTTGAACGTGGGGTGAGATATTCGTAATCTCCCGTGGCTAGTCGTTTGATTCCAATAAAATTGGATGCCGTACATTCATCTATATACCTATGTGTCTTTGCATCCGTAAACATACACTCATACCCCAAAGCATGTGCCATTTCGCTAGCACGGAAAGATGCTGCATAGTTTCCTCCTACCTTCCACTGACCTGTGCCTTGTGGAGCTGCACGATCAATTGAGCGGTTGACAAGAAATGGTGTTCCCTTAAAACCGTTTGGGAAATAAGGACCAATTGGAGTCGGTATCACGATGAATTCACAGTCTTTGCCCGGACCAACACTAATCTCCGGCGTTGTAGCTACTAATACGGGACGAAAATACAAAGTGGCTCCTGTCTCATAAGGTGGAAGAAAATCTATATTCTTCTCCAATGCCAATTGTATTGCTTCGCAGAATAATTCTGCTGGAATTGGCGTCATCAACAATCCCTCGGCAGAGCGTTGCATACGCTTGGCATTCTCTTCCATGCGGAAAATACGAACTTTGCCATCTATTCCACGAAAAGCTTTTAATCCCTCAAAGCATTCTTGTCCGTATTGTAAGCCTGTTGCGGCTACATGAATGGACATATATTTATCTCTCGTTGCGTAGGGCTTTCCCCAGATACCGTTATGACAAGCAGAACGAACAATATAGTCCGTTTCTGTATAGTGAAATGTCAATTTGCTCCAATCTATCATAATTGTATCACGGTTTCTGGACCGTACTCAAATAATGTGTCTAAGATGCTACGACCATCCCCAAAACATACTTCGAGATCCTTTCTCATCCAATCGGAGGTAAAGCGTAATGATGAATCTCGGTTTGTGCTTGGACGATTGTTGGTCATCAATCCAATTATTACTTCGTGTAAACCTGCGTTTAAATCGACCAAATACTTAGTTTCTTTTTCGTAAAACGGACGCAAGTAGTCTGCGTAGTAATCAAAGTATGGTGTACGTTTGTATGCACTTGTTAATGTAATCCAATGCTGATGTTGCCAGCGTTGTTGATAACTAATCTCTACGTCGCGGGTGAGTTGTTTGCTATCTGCTCGCTTCACCGGCACCGATAGCGTCAGCTGCTCCTTGCCTTTCAACTTTAAACTTTCAACTTTCAACTCATTGCAAGGCAATGTAATAGTGCACCGATTACGGTACGTTTGCTTTGGAAAACTCTCCATAGCCTCAATCATCACATCGCTCGGACAGGTAAGAAACTGTTTGTACCAATCTGTGCTACCCAAATATGTCGTTGGTAATATTATCATTCGAAGTCGCTTAATCCAATTCGATCCCAACGTATACGACCATCACCCCATGCTTTGTCATTATCGATACTCAACCAGATGAACATCGGACGTCCAATAATGTGGTCTTCTGGAACAAAACCCCAATAACGACTATCCGCAGATTTGTGACGGTTATCACCCATCATCCAATAATAATCCATCTCAAACTCGTATGTTTGTCCTATTTTCATTGGTTTGAACTCATAGGCATCCGCAATACGCTTGTATAGCCAATAGTTTTCTGCGGTGATCATTATCTTGTCACCTTTTCTAGGAATGTATATAGGACCATAGTTGTCGCGAGTCCAAATGTTATGTCCTAGTGGGTATACATCACCACCCATCTCTTCTGGCTCAATTTCAATACTTATCACATTGGGGTGATTAGCAAGTTTATTTTTCATCTCGCGAGTTAGAGGGAAATGATATATGCCATCTCCGAGGAACTTACGATCCTCCAATGAGATTCCTAATTCAGTCAAGTACTTGTTGCTAAATGTATTGCCATTAGTCTTAACATAGTAATTGTATTGCAAATGTGGATGTGTAGGCTCCGCTTCGCCATTTATGTAAATGACATTGTCGATAATTTGCAATTTATCGCCTGGAGTAGCCACACAACGTTTAACGTAATTCTCGCGGCGGTCAACAGGACGTGTTATGACTGACTGCAAATCTTTTGAGGAAATACCATATTGTTGTAGGAAGAACTCTCCTTTTGTTTGTAGAATGTGACGTAATGTATAGATGTCAGGATTCTCTAACTTCGAACATACCGTGTCTCCTGCAGGGAAATTGAATACAACAATATCACCTTTCTCTACCTTATCCCAACCTTTAAGACGTTTGTATTCCCATTGTGGATTTTCAAAATAACTCTTACCGCCCCATGGGAATGTGTGTTGAACCAACGGCATAGAAAGCGGGGTGTTAGGTACGCGAGCTCCATAGCACATCTTATTTACGCACAAGAAATCGCCAACGCGAAGTGTCTTTTCCAACGAGGAGGTGGGTATCTGGTAATTTTGGAAGAAATATGTGTTGATGAAATACACAGCAATCAACGCGAATAAAATAGCATCTATCCACGAAAACAAAATGTATAAATGTTTGTTTGCGTGAGGGTGTTCAATTCCCTTTGCTTTTTCTTCGTCTGTCAATGGCTTGTACTTCTTCCACCAGTTCCAAGGGATATATTTCGTTGTAAACATATCCATAATGATTGGCAGAAATAGCAACCACAGAAGACTAATCCAATCACCTATAGCTACCCAAATAACGAAGGCAATATACAAGGAACTCCATATGCCACACTTAACCCATCCTTTGGTGTTTACTGCTTTAATTCTATCAAGAAAATCTTTCATATGCATATTAAATTATCAAAAAACGCGCAAAGGTACAAAAAAAAATGCATATATGCAAGAAAAGTGTGAAAATAAAATTTTCAGATGTAAAAATAGGCTAAAAAATACAAAAAAACGACAACTTGCAAAAGATGCCGTTTTTTTAAGATATTTCGCTCTAAACAACAAAAAACAAACGCTATGTTTTTACCAGGAAGATACCGAGAAGATAAGCAGATGATAGCGAGTAGATAAAATGTGTTAATTTTTAAGATATTACTTCGCTGAAATCGTGCCAGCCTGTCTTTCCTTTCATCCATTCGGCAGCAATAACTGCACCCAAAGCAAAACCCTTGCGACTCTTGGCTGAATGACTGATGCTGATAGTGTCAATTTCGCTATCCCATGTTACAGTGTGAATGCCTGCTACTTCGCCTTCTCTTATGGATTCTATATCGTTGATTTTCAGTCGATCATCGCCAATGGCTTCTTGTAGGGTTTTGGCGGTTCCGCTGGGTGCATCCAACTTGTGAATGTGGTGCACTTCGGTCATATGAGGAGTGTACTCTGGATATGCCTCCATGAACTTAGCTAATTGCTTGTTTAAGGCAAACAAAATGTTGACTCCAATGCTATAGTTGGATGACCATAAAAGTCCGATTTTATCGCCTCTTAATTCATAATTCTTAATTCTAAATTCACTAACATCCCATCCTGTTGTACCACATACCACAGGTACCCCTGCTTTCCATGCGCGAAGGATGTTGTTTGCTGCGGTTTGAGGAGTGGTAAACTCAATAGCTACGTCGGCAGATGCAAATGCATTTGACTCGAATTCATCGGGGTTGTTTTGGTCTATAACACTCACAATCTCGTGTCCTCTTTCTTTCGCAATAGCCTCGATCATATGTCCCATTTTACCGTATCCAATCAATGCGATTTTCATAATTCTCCTAATTTGTTGTAATTTTGTGCAAAGGTACTAAAAAAGCCTTATATATGCAAAGTTTTTACCATGAAAGTGATTTTTTTATAAAAAATCTTGCATATGTCCGTTTTTTGTTGTACCTTTGCAAGTTAATTTTGTTGAACGCGTAAATACTCTAAAAATTATGAATATATCGTACAATTGGCTCAAACGCTACATTGCGCTTACAGATAGCGCAGAACAAGTAGCACAAATCTTGACTTCTATCGGATTGGAAGTAGGTAAAGTAGAAAAAGTTCAAACCATTAAAGGCGGTCTTGAGGGATTGGTCGTAGGTGAGGTTATCACCTGTGTGGATCACCCTAACTCTGACCACTTGCATATTACCACAACTCGTGTAGTACCTGATACAGAACCTTTGCAAATTGTGTGTGGAGCGCCTAACGTAGCTGCTGGTCAGAAGGTTATCGTAGCTACTGTAGGTACAGTGCTCTACGATGGGGATGAGAAGTTTACCATCAAGAAAGGCAAGATTCGTGGCGAAGAGTCACTTGGTATGATCTGTGCTGAGGATGAGATAGGCGTAGGTTCTAGCCACGATGGTATCATGGTTTTGCCTGCAGATACTCCTGTAGGTATGCCTGCTAAAGAGTACTTTGGCGTGGAAGATGATACGCTCATTGAGGTGGATATCACTCCTAACCGTGCGGATGGTGCTAGCCACTATGGTGTTGCGCGTGACTTGTATGCGTACTACCAAGCACATGGTCAAAATATTGCTCTTACCAAACCTTCTGTAGAGGCTTTCAAGGTAGATAGCAATAATCTTCCTATTGAGGTAGTTGTGGAGAATGCGCAAGCATGTCCTCGTTATACAGGTGTGAGCATCAAGGGTGTGACCATCAAAGAGTCACCTGATTGGTTGAAAAAATCCCTTTCTACCATTGGTATTCGTCCTATCAACAACGTGGTGGATGTTACCAACTTTGTGCTCCACGAGATGGGACAAGCCTTGCACTCTTTTGATGCCGATAAAATCAAAGGAAACAAGGTGGTTGTTAAGAACGCTACCGAAGGACAAAAGTTCGTTACTCTTGATGGAGTAGAGCGCACTTTGTCTGCTGCTGACCTCATGATCTGCAATGCTGAAGAGCCAATGTGTATTGCAGGTGTGTTTGGTGGACAAGATTCTGGTATCACAGAGCAAACAACCAATGTCTTCCTTGAGAGCGCATACTTCGATCCAGTAAGCATCCGTAAAACTGCTCGTCGTCATCAGTTGTCTACTGATGCAAGTTTCCGCTATGAGCGTGGTTGCGATCCTAATAACACCTTATATATACTGAAACGCTGTGCATTGCTTATCCAAGAGGTTGCTGGTGGTGAAATTGCTATGGAGGTTACTGATCAAGGTCAAACAACTTTCGAACCATTCCCTATCGAACTTAATATTGACCGTACCAACGCACTTATTGGTAAAGAACTTGGCGAAGAGTTGATCGAAACTATCCTCAAAGCACTTGAGGTAGAGATCTATAGCAAGAATGGCAATGTATGGAGCATCGGCGTGCCTCGTTATCGTGTAGATGTACAACGCGAGTGCGACATGGTGGAGGATATCTTGCGTATCTATGGCTTCAACAATGTGGAGTTCCCTGAGAAACTCAATACCAGTCTCAGTTATAGCCAAAAACCAAATCCAGTAGCGGTACAGATTCGTATCTCTGAGCAATTGACTGCTCAAGGATTCAACGAGATTCTCAATAACTCACTCACCAAGATGGGCTACTACGAAGCATTGGAGACATATCTTTTGGATACATGTGTGAAGATCATGAACCCACTTAGCCAAGACCTTGGCGTTATGCGTCAAACCCTCCTCTTTGGTGGTTTGGAGAGTATTCAACGCAATGCTAATCGCAAGAATGCGGACCTTAAGTTCTATGAGTTTGGTAACTGCTATCACTATGATGTTCAGAAGATTGCCACTCGCCAAGCCAAAGACCCACATTGGGTGTATGACCCACTCTATGCCTACAGCGAGGAGCCACACTTGGCATTGTGGTTGACAGGTAACAAGACCGCTCAGTCATGGGTGATGAAGGAGGAGAAGACCAGCTTCTACCAACTCCATGCCTATGTAGCGAATGTACTCCGCCGTTTGGGTGTTGCATACAAGTTGGCTCCTTTGGCTGCTAACGAGTTGTATGAAGACGGCATGGCTATCCTTGCTCCTAATGGCAAGCAGATAGGTATAATGGCTATTGTGGCAAGGAAACAACTCAAGGCGTTTGACATAGACAATGCTGTCTATTATGCAGATTTGGATTGGAACATGGTGCTTCGCCTCCACAAACAATACAAACCTGTAATCAGCGATCTGCCTAAGTACCCAGAAGTGAAACGTGACTTGGCTTTGCTCGTTGATAAGTCTATTAAGTTTGCTGATTTGGCCCAAGCGGCTCAAGCAGCAGAGAAGAAACTTCTCAAGCAAGTGACTCTCTTCGATGTATATGAGGGTAAGAACCTTGAGGCTGGTAAGAAAAGTTATGCGCTCTCCTTTATCCTCCAAGATACAGAGAACACTTTGAAAGACAAGCAAATCGAAACTATCATGGCTAAATTGCAAAAGGCTTTCGAGGAGAAGTTCGCTGCAAAACTTCGCTAATGACATACGAAGAGTATATAAATGAACAACAAGCAGCATTCGCCGAAGAGCATTCGGACGAGTGCTGTTTTGTTGAAAATCAAGCAGAAGGTGTTTTTGTAAGAGGACATTAATAGCTTAATGAGATTGAAAAAACATATCATATCCCTCTCCTTAATGTGGCTGCTGCTGTCGCTACCGATTGTTGTGCGTGCACAGTTTAAGGTGGGTGGGCACGATATCCTGTATAATAGTACACAAGGAGCATATATGTGTCCTATTCCTGATTCGTTGTTTGGATATGATTATGAAACGTTTATTCAGTCTGAAACCATTTTTCGAACAAAAGTCGTAGACGGTAATTTGGTTTTGGATACTTTGCAATGGGATTCCATACAATTGGGAGCGGATCTCTACCATGCCCATGATTCGATTACGTTTAGTGATATAGCTGGTGGTAAAATTTATCCACTAAAAGCCCATTTCAACGATGGTTCGACGATGTCTTTTCCCATTACCTTTACCAATCTTCCTATTGTTCGTTTAGATGGACAATTTGGTAATGATTATAGCAATGGCACCGTTATAGTTTTTTCCACGGATACAGGTGTGCCTTTGCAGCAGATGAAAGCCAAAATTAAATGGCGCGGAGGTAGTACCAATGGTACGAATAAACATAAGCGTAATTATACCATTAAGTTTCTTAATCATAACGGTAAAAAACAAAAGCGCCAGTTCTTTGGTTTGCGAACCCATAATCAATGGATACTAAATGCGGGTCAAGTGGATCTAGCTCGTTGTCGTAACCAGGTAGGTCATGAGTTGTGGAATGATATGGCTCGTAAACCTTATTATATAGATCAAGCTCCGGATGCTTTGACTAGTGTTAGAGGACAATTCGTGGAAGTTTTCCTCAATGGTGAGTACCGTGGTATATATTCAATGACAGAGAATATAGACCAAGAGCAAACACAGATAGTTGAGCATGACGAAGATAATAATATTTTCCATGGTCACTTGTGGAAAACGGATTCCTGGGACGGAACAAGTATGTATGACATCAAGGACTACGATAATACCCAAGAAGTATATCGTGGTTTTGAAACGAAGTATCCTGATTTTGAAGATGTTAACCCGACGGATTATTCAATACTTTACAATGCCATCAATTTTGCATTGAATAGTACTGATGCTGAGTTTAAACTCTATTTGGATGAGTATTTTGACATTCCTGTCTTGATAGATTATTATCTGCTGATCGACATTTTAGTAGCTCAAGATAACAATGGTAAGAATATGTTTTGGGTTTGCTATGATGGACAGCAGGACAAGAAACTAACCATTGCTGTTTGGGACTTGGATTGTACTGTAGGACAAGGATATAATCCTACTAAACCACATCCAAGTGGTTTTGGACCTGAAATAGACATGCGTACGCAAAATCTATTGATGGTTTTGAATCGAATGATCAAAATTCCTGAGTATAACAAGGCAGTTAAGGACCGTTATAGGGAGTTGTATCAAACGCATCTTAATCCTGATTCTTTATATGCCCGCTATGAAAATTATATCCATCATTTTATCCGTGGTGGTGCAGCTGCACGTGAAGAACAGAAATGGAGTAGGGATTCTGACATCGGTGGATACGAACTAAACTTGCAACAAGAGTTAGATTTTATCTATGATTGGATACAACGTAGATATGCTTTCCTAAATGCAGGCGAATTTTATAGAGATAATGTTTCTACATCGGTCGAGGATGTAGCTCGCCCTAGCGACAATAGAATCTTTGATATTTTAGGACAGCCAGTCAGTAGCCCGGTGAAATCGGGTATTTATATACAAAACGGTAAGAAAATATTTATTCAACCATAATCATGCTAGCTGTTTTTGCTTCTGGTACAGGAACTACATTGCAAGCGCTAATGGACAACCAAGAGCGTTATAACTACCAAGTTTCTTTGGTAGTGGTTAATCGTGCATGTCAAGCAAAAGAGCGAGCTGATAAAGAAGGAATCATTACCCTATTCTCCAAAGATTGGCAGGAGATAGACCTTCAACTTACGGGGCATAATATCCAACTCATTGTTCTAGCAGGCTTTCTTGCTATTATACCACAATGGTTCTGCGAAAAATGGGATAAGAAGATCGTCAATATTCATCCATCTCTTCTTCCTAAGTTTGGAGGCAAAGGTATGTATGGAATGCATGTGCATGAGGCTGTGCTAGCAGCTGGCGAACAGCAGTCTGGTTGTACAGTCCATTATGTGAGTGCAGAAGTAGATGGAGGTGCTATTATTGCCCAATCCATCGTGCCTGTAATGGGAGATGATACTCCTGATAGTTTAGCTCAACGTGTACAACTGGCAGAAAAAATTCTCCTACCACAAGTGATAGGAGAATTACTATGCAATACTTGATTTGTCCGTTACCACCCCGTTACCACTCTGAAGGGATACTGAACCTTTGCTAAACTTGTTCGATAATATCTAAAGCATAATCAGCTTTGACTTTATCTAGAATATGGCGAACAATCTTCATAATTTCACCATTCTCACTGTAGTCAGCTTCACAAGCGAAATTAACGCGTCCTTCTGATAATAATTGTTGGGCTACTTCTCGCTTTTTCTCGTTACCATAGACTGCAAAACTATACCCGCCTTCAGCTTTGACTGTTCGCATACATGGAACGTCAGTTTCGCCATCTCCCAAATAAATCATTCTATCAAAAGGTACTGGGCGCTCATCTTCAGGCATATATTCGTTGACGCGTACACGGTCACTAACCTCCAATACTCCTTTGCTAATCTTAAAGAGAAATTGGGTTTTCTTCGTGTAGTCTACTACTACGGCTGGCCAGCATACTTCGCCTTGAGTGTCATATAGATAGCTGCAAGCATAGATCTTCTCAAAATGCTTAGCAATGGCACAGCCTTCTACCATTTCTTTAACACCAGAACTATTGATGTAATGCTTAACTTGTACACCAATCTCAGCGGCATAAGAATTGATTTTCTCAAACCATTCCAATACACCCGGGAAGAAACTCACCTCTTGTCCAAACTCCTGTAGTCGCTTGCGTGTTAATGGTATACCTACTCGTTTAGCTTCTGCTTGTAGAGCATACATCACAACTGCAATACTACCAGCATCATTCGTCTTGGCTAGTTTGTCGCATAGATCCCAAAAATCACCTGGGTTATCGTATCCCAATGCTTTCAATAGACCAAACTCCTGCATATTGCCAGGAGCTAGTGTGCCATCAAAATCATATACAAGAGCTACTATGGGTTGATTGTGATGCATATACTGAATAGGACGATTATAATACAGCTAAAACTTCGATTTCAACGAGTCCGCCTTTTGGTAATGCTGCTACTGCAACGGCAGAGCGAGCAGGGAAAGGAGCGGTGAAAAGAGTGGAATATACCTCGTTGAGTACGGCAAAATTAGCCATATCAGTCAAAAAAACGGTGGTCTTTACTACATGACTAGCATCTGTGCCTGCTGCCTCAAGAATAGCGGCGACGTTTTTAACTGCTTGCTCAGCTTGGCTGCGGAAGTCTGTACCTGCAAATTCACCTGTTGCAGGGTCAATACCCAATTGTCCGCTGGCAAATAACATACCATTAGCTACTACTGCTTGACTGTATGCACCGATAGCTGCTGGTGCATTAGTGGTAGAAATAATCTCTTTCATATCTATTTTGAATTAATTTTGCGCTACAAAGGTATAATTTTTTTTTCAATAACACAAGTTGGGCAAATAATTTTGGCTAATTTAGGGATAAATTTATATAATTTTTGTTTTTATGCATATTTTTTAGTACCTTTGCACCCCAATTTTGAACAATACTGAACCACACTGAACAATATTGAACCACATTGAACAATGCTTAGTAACGCTGAACAACAAGAAATCTTACGTCGCAGAACCTTTGCGATTATCTCTCACCCTGATGCGGGTAAGACAACATTGACTGAGAAACTTCTTCTCTATGGAGGTGCTATCCATGTGGCAGGAGCGGTGAAATCGAATAAAATCCGTAAGACTGCTACTTCTGACTGGATGGAGATTGAGAAACAACGTGGTATCTCTGTGGCTACCTCTGTGATGGGATTTGATTATAATAACTATCATATCAATATCCTTGACACCCCTGGTCACCAAGACTTTGCCGAGGATACTTTCCGTACACTAACTGCGGTGGATTCGGTGGTAATCGTGATTGACTCTGCCAAAGGTGTTGAGACGCAGACACGCCGTTTGATGCAGGTATGTCGTATGCGTAAGACTCCTGTGATGGTCTTTGTTAATAAGATGGACCGTGAGGGTAAAGATCCATTTGATTTGATGGATGAGGTAGAGAGCGAACTCGGTATACATGTACGCCCATTGTCTTGGCCAATCAATAGTGGTGAGCGTTTCAAGGGGGTGTATAATATCTTCCAATCTACCTTGGATCTCTATACTCCAAACAAAACGCAGGTTACTGAATCCCTTCGTTTTGAGGATGTGAATGATCCACAGATTGCTCAACTCGTTGGTGAGCAAGATGCCCTCAAACTGCAAGAGGATTTGGAGATGATCGAGGGCGTGTATAATCCTTTCTCTCGTGAAGACTATTTGGCGGGTGATTTGGCTCCTGTATTCTTTGGTTCGGCACTCAACACCTTTGGCGTGAAGGAACTCCTTGAGTGTTTCGTGCAGATTGCACCTTCGCCACGCCCAGTAGAGGCAGTAGAGCGTAAGGTAGAACCTATGGAGGATGGATTCACCGCATTCTGCTTTAAGATACACGCCAATATGGACCCTAACCATCGCTCTTGTATTGCGTTCTTCAAAATTTGCTCGGGTAAGTTCGTGCGTAATACCTATTATAAGCACGTGCGCGAGAACCGCCAAATGCGTTTCTCTGCTCCAACCTGCTTCATGGCTCAACGCAAAGAGACGGTGGATGAAGCATTTGCAGGAGATATTGTAGGTTTGCCAGATACAGGTAACTTCAAGATTGGAGATACATTGACTGCGGGAGAAAACCTCCATTTTAAGGGTTTGCCTTCTTTCTCTCCTGAGATGTTCAAATATATTGAGAATGCCGATCCTATGAAGCAAAAGCAATTGGATAAAGGAGTTAGTCAACTCATGGATGAGGGTGTTGCACAACTTTTTATCAGCCAGTTCAATGGCCGCAAGATTGTTGGTACGGTAGGTCAATTACAGTTTGAGGTTATCCAACATCGTTTGGAACATGAGTATCAGGCTAAATGTCGTTGGGAACCTCTGCAGATGTTCAAGGCGTGTTGGATAGAGTCGGATGATGATGCAGAACTTGAGATGTTCAAGAAACGCAAAGCTCAGTATATGGCGAAGGACAAAGAAGGCCGTGATGTCTTTATGGCAGATAGTGGCTACGTCCTCCAAATGGCACAAAGCGACTACAAGAACATTAAGTTCCACTTTACGAGTGAGTTTTAAAACTATAACATAATATTAACATTAAAAAAAATAAAATTATGAAAAAACTTGTATTATTTGCTTTAATGTCGATCAGCATTACTGCATTCTCACAATCATTAACCGGAGCCACATACTCTTATACAGAAAGGGTGTTTACTGAGGAAGGAAGTGTAGATGTCACAAGTTATTTTACTTTCACATCAGAGACTGATGTTGTATGGCTATTTGAAACTCCAAGAGAGAATGTGTTTCCTGTCGGATATGGAAAATACAGCAAAGAGTATAATACGATATTCTTCTCGCATTTAGAAAAAGTGCATGAAAAAATAAGTATTTACTACGCTGAGACAGATATTAAGTTTACTTTTGATCCAACATCTCTAGTAGCGAGATTACTCTTTAATCATGACTATAGTCATGATTATTTAAATCGTTTCTATAACCAAGGAAATGTTTTTAGATTGACGAAAGAGAAGGTGTCGTTGATACCTAACAAAAATTTAGTTGGAACAAGTTGGGGTATATATGATGCTAATAATGATGTTGCTGGAACCCTTTATTTTAAGACGTGGAATGAGGTGCTAATTAATGGAGAAACTCATCTCTATGTATGTGTGGGAAACTTACTCGCAATTAAAAGTGGTGATAATTTAAACGATGAGAATTTAGTTGGTATTTATTATCCAGGAGCTAGAACTATCATTTGTAAAAGAGATGGTCTGGATAAAGAAGAATGGAATAATGACTTGTCAATAAGTTTTGAAATCGTAAGATTAGAATAGATATTGTCTTAGTGTTGAATTTGTAACAATAGTTGCATCATACAACACATAGCAATCTATCAACCTCGCTACTCAATAAGTGGCGAGGTTTTCTATAGTATGTAAGTTAATTTATAATTTGGTTCTTTACAAATTATGTACGATTTTAAGATTTTCTTCCCTTGTGCCTACATTGTGCTATCTCGGTTAAAGACCATGCGCTACCTTTGCGCTAGGATTGTAAATCTATAGTTAACCTATAGTTAAGAAAACGACATGTGGCGGAAGTGTCATTTTTGTCGTTATTGACGGTTTGCAACCGACAGAACCGACAATTTACGCAATGCGTATTTAAAAGAATGGAGTACTGATTTTCAGGGAGAACGATTCTTGAAATTAATTTCTACGGACTTTTTCTCCGACTCTTAGATTTGTCCGTAGAAAGTCCGTGGAAAATAGTAACAAGATTGTAAGTTGCTTATTATCAATGTTTGCTTACATTTTTTCTTTAAAAGGAATTTTAAGAATTTAGGGAATTTAGGGAACTTTTAAAATTCCTTAAATTCCCTAAGTTCCCTGCTATAATTTATAACTATCGATCTTGGTTATCTTATCTTTTCCGTGACCACCCCGTTACCACCTAAATGTGATGAGCATAGGATAAGCAAGAGATATGAATCACATACTAACCACATAGTAATCTCATAGTAATAGCATAGTGAAGGTACATGTGAACCCGTTATGAACTTGTAATCGTTAGTTGATAGTTAACAATTAATAGTTAATATTTTCAGATTAAATTTATGTTCTAGAATTGTTTATTTGCGTATGTCAAAAAAAAACATTACCTTTGCACCCTGAATTACTAGAATAATCAAAAACACAATATAACAATGAAGAACATTAAGTTTCGTTTGACCGTAATGAACTTCCTCGAATTTGCTGTTTGGGGAGCGTATCTGACTTCTATGGGTACTTATTTGGATTCCCACGGTATGGGCACCGACATCGGTTGGTTCTATTCCGTACAAGGTATTGTAAGCTTGTTTATGCCTGCGCTGATGGGTATCGTAGCTGACCGCTGGATTCCAGCTCAAAAGGCCTTGAGTCTATGCCACGCATTGGCTGGTGGCTTTATGATTGCCACGGGTGTCTACGGACTCATGTCTGGCGATGGGGTAGAGTTCACTACACTCTTCTCGCTCTATACTGCTTCGGTGGCGTTCTTTATGCCTACCTTGGCACTCAGCAACTCCGTGGCTTATACGGCTTTGAATCAGGCAAACTTAGACACTGTCAAGGCTTTCCCTCCTATCCGTGTACTCGGTACCGTCGGTTTCATCGTAACGATGTGGATCGTGGACTTGTGCGGCTTCCAGGCTACACCTAACCAGTTCCTCGTTAGTGGTGCCTTGAGTATCGTGTTGGCTATCTATTCCTTGTCTTTGCCTGCTTGTCCTGTGAAGGGCAAAGTGGAGAATCAGTCGCTGATCGGAGCGCTCGGCTTGGAGTCTTTTGCTTTGTTCAAACAAAAGAAGATGGCGGTGTTCTTCGTTTTCTCTATGCTGCTAGGTATGTGTTTGCAGATCACCAACGGTTACGCTAACCCATTCATTACCAGCTTCGAAGCTATTGGGGAGTTCGCCGATACTTTTGGTGTGCAACATGCTAATATGCTCATCTCCATCTCTCAGATCTGCGAGGCATTGTGCATTTTGTTCATCCCATTCTTCCTCAAGAAGTTCGGTATCAAGTCTGTGATGCTGATGGCTATGTTTGCATGGGTATTGCGTTTCGGTTTATTCGGTGCGGGTGACCCAGGTATGCCAGGTGTAATATTGTTTGTTCTCAGCTGCATTGTATACGGTTTTGCATTTGACTTCTTTAATATATCTGGTTCACTCTATGTCGATCAAGAGACTGACCCTAGCCAACGCTCTAGTGCCCAAGGTTTGTTTGTGATGATGACCAACGGTTTTGGTGCTACTATTGGTACTTTGGCGGCGAAAGAGATTGTGAACCATTTCGTTTATGCTGATGCTGTGCAAGCTGCAGGTCCAATGGCTATCTGGCAAGGTTGGCAAATCAGCTGGTATATCTTCGCCGGATTTGCATTGGTTGTGGCATTGGCATTCTGGGTAATCTTCCCTAAAACTCCTGTGAAGAAGTAGTTTAGAATTTAGTGTATAGTGTTTAGAAAAGAACTTTCATATTATTTTTCGACTCCAATTGCGTATATCGTTATAAGTCTTTTTCTTTTGACGATAAGTTTGTTCTTGTGGGTCATTCCTGGTCAATGGAATGTGATAGAGTCTGGATATGCCCAAATAGATGGACTGTTTAATATCGCTCCATGGTTATTGATGTTTGTTTGCTCAGCATTAACTATGCGTCTTTTCGCAGAAGAGCGTCAGAGTGGAACCTGGTTGCTGTTAAGAGCTCAGCCAATTTCCCTATGGAAGATAGTTGTAGGCAAATATATGGCGGCATTTGTGCTGACAGTGATGGCATTGTTACCTTGTGTGGTGCATTACTTTATAGTGTATTATATAGCTATAGATGGCAATGTTGATGGAGGACAGTTCGTCGGCTCAATGATGGGATTGGTTTTCTTAAGTGCATCGTTTACGGGAGTAGGTATGCTCTGCAGTACAATTACTAGTAGCCAATTAGTTGCATTCATATTGGGAGCTGTTAGTTGCTTTGTGCTATATTGGGTGATATTGCAAGATCACTACAGTAGTATTTCACGAGGAGTGGTAGATTTGCGAGATGTACTATTCTTTGTTAGTGTAGCTGTTACAGCTATTGTTTTGAGTGTTTTTATTTCGTCGAGAATAGGTAAAAGATAAGCGAGGCGATTATGACGAGGATCGGTCTGCTGAGTGATACGCATGGGTACTTGGACAAGCGCGTGTTTGAGCATTTTGCTAATGTAGATGAAATTTGGCATGCTGGTGATATCGGTAGTGCTGAAGTTTTACAGAAGTTGCGCGAATTTAAACCCACTCGGGCTGTTTATGGGAATATGGACAGTGGAGATGTGAGGTATTCATTGAGTGAGTTTTATCGTTTTCGGGTGGAGAATGTAGATGTACTGATGACTCATATAGGAGGTTATCCAGGTAAATATAATCCGTGGTTATTGCCAATGTTTAAAAAGGAAACTCCCTTGTTGTTTGTCTGTGGTCATAGTCATATCTTGAAGGTACAATATGATAGCACATGGCAGATGCTTACCATGAATCCAGGTGCAGCAGGTAAACAAGGTTGGCAAGTCGTGCAGACACTATTACGTTTTGTCATTGATGGGAGTGAAATTCGCGATCTAGAAGTGATAGAACTAGAAAAAAGATAGTATTTTGTGGTCAACTCGTATGTTTTACAACATATTTAGGCCAAAAATAGCGAAAAAGTGTTATAGAACATACAATTTGCTATTGCGTGAATGATAAAAAAGCTGTACCTTTGCAGCGGATTTAAAAATCGACACAATCTTTTTTGTACCTTAAAAATCAAACAGACTAATACTATGGAAAAATAGCCGTCGCGAGGACGGCTTTTTTCTTTGTGTTACGTAGCGTTAGCAAAGCAGTACACTTTTGATCGCGTGGAAGCCTTTTTATTTGTGTGAGTTTAATGTTTTTTTTCTGAAAAGTTTACGATAGTTTGCATATATGCAAAATAAATCGTACCTTTGTAGACTTATTTAAGAAATGACTCTATATGCGTGATATTTATCGTTATATATGTCTATTTGTAGGTGTGTTTATGAGTGCCTTCGCAGGTGCGCATAATGTACGTATATATGGATATGTTTTGGATACGGATAATCGTGGTGTTGAGTTAGCAAATGTTTATGTTGAAGGGACAACTACAGGTGTTTCTACCAATAATAATGGATATTACGACCTTAATGTAGATTTGCAAGATACCATTGTGTTGGTGTATTCTATGATTGGTTATGAGACTATTCGTCAACAAGTATATACGCATAACAATGTATTAGGGGTGAACGTCGTGTTGCCGACTAATGAAGAGATGTTGGATGAAATTACAGTACGTGGAATTCGGCGACAAGCTAGTCAAATGGAGCGTGGAGATGTTAGTGTGGCTCGTTTGATGCCCGATGCTACCGGCGGTGGTATAGAGAGTTTGTTAATAACCTTTGCGGGTGTGAGTCAAAACAATGAGATGAGTAGTCAGTATAATGTACGTGGTGGTAGTTTTGATGAGAACTCAGTGTATGTGAATGGTTTAGAGGTTCATCGTCCGTTGTTGATTAGAAGTGGTCAACAAGAGGGTTTGAGTTTTGTGAATCCTGATATGGTGGAGAGAGTGGAGTTTTCTGCAGGTGGTTTTGATGTGAAATATGGTGATAAGATGTCATCCGTGTTGGATATACAATACAAGCGCCCAACAGCATTTGAGTCTCGTTTGAGTTTGAGTTTGCTAGGTGCTAGTGCTTATGTGGGTTGGGGTGATAGTGTGCAAAGTCAGATGCATGGTATTCGCTACAAAACCTCACGCTATTTATTGGGAACCATGGCCACTAAGGGTGAGTATCATCCAAACTATGTGGATTATCAGACGCAGATGACATGGAAAGTGGGTAAGCAACGCCGATGGGATATTACCTTGCTGGGAAACTTCTCTCAGAATAGTTATGTTTTTTCTCCAGATTCTAGCAGAATGGCAACAGGTACCCTGCAACAATCTTTGGAAAAGGAGATTTACTTTGAGGGTCAAGAGAAAGATATGTTCCGTACAGCTTTTGCAGCCCTGAATATCAGTAATCAACCTACGCGTAATATACGACTGAATTTGGATCTAAGCGGCTTTTATACCCATGAGACGGAGACTTATGATATACTGAATGAGTATGTTCTGAGTGAGAAACCAATGGATATGGGTGAGGACGGTAATAATGCAGAAAGCGGAGGTAATTCTAGGGGCGAAGAGATTACAAGTGGTAATCTTACGAGCGAAGGAATATTGGGTACGGGTGTATTTCATGAACATGCCCGCAATAGGCTACAAGCAGGAATGATCACATTGGCTCATTCAGGAGTATGGAAAAAGGGGCAAAATAACTTGCAATGGGGTCTTAGTGGACAAGTAGAGATGATCAATGATCGCATCAGCGAGTGGGAATGGCGTGATTCAACGGGTTACAGTATGCCTAATCTAGAACAAGAGATGGCTTTGTACTATGCCTTGAAAGGAACGACAAACATGTTGAGTGGTAGATTGCAAGTCTATGCACAAAATACCTATCAATGGTCAACAGATAAAGGAAAGGTGTATCTAACTGCGGGTATGCGTTTGAATTGGTGGAGTTTTACCAATGAGGTGTTGCCAAGTCCACGTTTGAGTGTAGTATGGTTGCCAGGTTGGAAGCGAGACTTTACTTTCCGTGTGGCTACAGGATTATATTACCAAGCTCCGTTCTACAAAGAGCTTCGCCAAGTGGTTCAAGATGATGGAGCCGTGAATCGTATCTATTTGAATAATCAACTGAAAGCACAGCGCTCGTGGCAGTTGGTGATGGGAGCTGATTATTATTTTAGGGCATGGGGAAGACCATTTAAATTTACTGCAGAAGCATATGGAAAACTCATTGATCGCATGGAGAGTTATACTGTAGACAATGTGCGCGTGAGGTATTCCGGTGTGAATGATAGTGAGGGTTATACGTTGGGATTGGATTTGAAATTGATGGGAGAATTAGTACCAGGAGCAGACTCGTGGATTAGTTTTTCCACTATGCGAAGCAGAATGCGATTTGTGGATGACAAATATGAATTGGGTTGGATTCCAACGCCACAAGAGCAGCGATATAACTTGACTATCTATTTTCAAGACTATCTGCCACAATTGCCCCAATACAAAGTACACCTCAAGTTTATCTATAGTGAGGGTATGCCTTATGGTTATCCTCGCAATGAGAAATTGCGCTATATGGGACATATGGCAGATTATCAGCGTATTGATATAGGTGCAAGCCGTATATTCTCGGCAGCTACTGATAAATGGATGAAGAAATCAAAACATGTAGATAGTTGGAGCGTACAATTCGAAGTATTCAATTTGATAGGCAAACCCAATGTGAATAGTTATTATTGGACTACGGATGCCACTGGGCAACAGTGGAGGACCCCTAATACTCTAACGGGTCGAATGTTTAATCTAAAACTAGATGTGATGTTGAAATAATTATGGCAAAGATAGATGCACAAGAAACCCCAATGATGCGCCAATTTCGCGAGATTAAAAACCAATATCCCGATGCGATATTGCTTTTTCGTTGTGGTGACTTCTATGAGACATATGCGGAGGATGCTGTACGTGCAAGCAAGATATTGAATATCACTCTTACGCATCGCAGCAACGGAGCAAGTAAGGAGGGTAAAGCATTGGAGATGGCAGGATTCCCATTTCATGCACTAGACACCTATTTGCCTAAACTGGTGCGTGCTGGTATGCGCGTGGCTATCTGCGACCAACTTGAAGATCCAAAGCTAACCAAGAAACTAGTTAAACGTGGTGTAACAGAATTAGTGACACCTGGTGTTAGTTATTCGGATACTACTCTCCAGCAAAAGGAAAACAACTGGCTAGCATGTGTACATTTTGGTAAGAAGACAGTAGGAGTTGCCTTTCTGGATATTTCTACCGGTGAATACTTAGTAGCAGAGGGTACTGCCGATTATATCGACAAACTGTTGGTGAACTTTGCTCCGAAAGAGGTGCTCTATTTGCGTGGCAAAAAAGCTAATATAGAGGCTGCTTTTGGAACGAAGTATTTTACTTTTGAGTTGGATGATTGGATGATGACTCGTGATGCGGCTATGGATCGTCTCACTAAACAATTCCATGTGCAGAGTCTCAAGGGCTTCGGTGTGGATCAGTTACCAGAAGGTGTAATAGCTGCGGGGGCAATATTGCATTACTTAGATGTTACACAGCACTTGCAAACAGGTCATATACAGCATCTTAGTCGTATAGAAGAAGATAAATATGTGTGGATGGATCGTTTTACTATCCGTAATTTGGAATTGTTAGGTGGTCAGCGAGAGGATAGTGTGACACTCTATCAAATCATCGATCGTACTACAACTCCTATGGGGGGACGATTGTTGCACAGATGGCTTGCATTCCCACTCAAGGATGTACGTGCTATACGTAATCGCCAGACTGTGGTGGAGTACCTATTCAAACACCCACAAGAACGCGCTACTATTCGTGAATGCCTAGAACGAATCATGGATATGGAGCGTATAGTAAGTAAAATATCTACAGGAAGAATATCCCCACGCGAGATGATTCAGTTGGGTGTCGCATTGGACGCTATTGCTCCTATCAAAGCTATCTGTGAGAGTGCAAAAGATAACCACTATCTACAACTCCTGGGCGAGCAACTGAGCCTTTGTACCGAGATCCGGGAACGCATTAAGCGTGAGATTACTCCTGATCCACCTGCAGTACAAGGACGTCCTAATACCATCGCACGAGGTATCAATGCGGAGCTAGATGACTTGCGAGATATCCAATCCCATGGTAAAGAGCGACTCTTACAAATACAGCAACGTGAAATAGAGACCACTGGCATATCGAGTCTCAAAATCGGATATAATAATGTCTTTGGTTATTACCTTGAGGTGCGCAATACGTACAAAGATCAAGTGCCTGAAGAATGGATTCGTAAGCAGACACTCGTCAATGCCGAGCGCTATATCACACAAGAACTCAAAGAATATGAGGACAAGATCCTCAATGCAGAAGGACAGATTCAAATCATTGAAACCCGCCTTTACACCGAACTCATGTTGGCACTCACTGAGTATGTGAGCCAAATGCAGACCAATGCCAATGTGATTGCACAACTAGACTGCCTGATGGGTTTTGCTGCGGTAGCCGTAGAAAATAAGTACGTTTGCCCAGCTATCAATGATAGTCTTGTTATAGATATTCGTCAAGGACGTCACCCTGTGATTGAGAAGCAATTACCACTGGATGAGGAGTATGTGCCTAATGATGTACTCCTGGATAACAATGGACAGCAGATTATTATCATTACCGGTCCAAATATGGCGGGTAAATCAGCTCTTCTTCGTCAAACAGCATTGATCGTGTTGATGGCGCAGATGGGTAGTTTTGTACCTGCTGAGAGTGCTAGCATTGGTGTGGTAGATAAGATCTTTACTCGTGTAGGTGCTAGCGATAATATCTCCTTGGGCGAGAGTACCTTTATGGTGGAGATGAACGAGGCTGCTAGTATTTTGAATAACTTGAGCGAGCGTAGTCTAGTGCTCTTTGATGAGTTAGGACGCGGAACTAGTACATATGATGGTATCTCTATCGCGTGGGCTATTGTAGAATATATCCACGAACAGAGAGGACATGCCAAGACGCTATTTGCTACTCACTACCATGAACTCAACGAAATGGAGGAGAGCTTCCAACGTATTCGTAACTACAATGTCTCCGTCCGAGAGGCTAATGGAAAGGTGATTTTTATGCGTAAATTGGTGCGTGGTGGCTCTGAACATAGCTTTGGTATCCATGTTGCTAAACTAGCTGGTATGCCTTCGTCGATTATCCAACGTGCTAACCAAATACTCAAGGATCTAGAGACCGATCATAGCCAATCACCGATCGCCAATAGCCAAGAAACGATAGGTAGCGGCAAGGCTACAGTGAGTGCTCCTAGCGGTATGCAATTGAGTTTCTTCCAACTAGATGATCCTGTCTTGGAGCAAATACGAGATGAAGTGAAGAATTTGGATATCAATAATTTGACTCCGCTAGATGCCTTGAATAAACTGAGCGAAATTAAGAAACTTGTAGGAGGAAAATAGTTATTAGACCGCTGGCGCTGTTAGAAGTTAGATAATAATAGATACCATGAAAATCGCATTTACGACCATATTACCTCAGGAGGGATTCCAACGCTTACAAGGGCATACACTCTATGCTCCACTAGAGGAGGCGGAGGTGTTGGTGAGCACTTTTGACTATCGTGTTACGCGAGAGATGATTGAAAGTGCACCATGCTTACGTTTGATCACGAACTTCGGAGTAGGATTTAATAATATTGACTTGGATGCTTGCCGTGAGCGTGGTATTCGTGTGACTAATACCCCTCAGCCAGTGATAGAACCAACTGCAGAATTGGCTTTTGCCTTGATGCACGATGTGGCTAGACGCACAGCAGAGTTTGATAGAAAGCTACGTGCGGGTATAGCAGAACCATTTGGCGTGATGAACAACCTTAGTCACTCGCTTTATGGCAAGACTTTAGGTATCATAGGTATGGGACGCATAGGTCAAGCTTTGGCTAGAAGAGCGGTAGCAAGTGGCATGTGTGTTGTGTATCACAATCGCAAGCCACTAGGTGATGAGGTGATTAGGCGATTAGGTTATGAGGTGAAGTATGTGAGTCAAGAGGAACTTCTCCAGACGGCTGATTTTGTGAGTCTTAACTTGCCATATACACCAGAAGTGAAGCATTTGATTGGTGAGAAAGAACTCAAGATGATGAAGCGCACTGCTTACCTTATCAATACTGCGCGCGGTGCGCATGTCTATGAGCAGGCTCTGGTCGAGGCACTTAAGAAGGGCGAGATTGCTGGTGCAGCCATGGATGTGTATGAGCATGAACCACAAATTCATCCCGAGTTGCTCACATTAGACAATGTAGTCCTCTCACCTCATACAGGAACAGGAACATGGGAAGGAAGAATCGCTATGTGTGAGAATGTTTGCGACAATATCCTTGCATGGAAACAAGGCAATATCCAGAGGATGGATATTGTGGTTTAGAGTTTATAGTATAAAGTTTAAAGATAAGAAGATATGAATATTACAGAAAGATTTTTGAAGTATGTGAGTTTTTGCACAACTTCAGACGATGAAACCAACATGACTCCGTCCACTCCAGGACAAATGGAGTTTGCACAGTATCTTGCTGCTGAACTCAAAGAGATCGGTATGCAAGAGGTAACACTTGACGATAATGGTTATGTGATGGCTACTTTGCCTGCTAACGTAGAGGGTAAACCTACTATTGGTTTTATTGCCCATATGGACACTGCGCCAGATGCAAGTGGCAAGAATGTCAAGGCGCATATTGTCAAGAATTATGATGGCAATGATGTGATGCTCAATGCTGAGAAGAATATCGTGTTTGAGGTAGCTAAATATCCTGAGATACTGGATTACAAGGGACAAGATATCATTATGACAGATGGTACCACCCTTCTGGGTGCAGATGACAAAGCTGGTTTGGCGGAGATTGTGACCGCTTGCGAATATTTGATCCAACATCCTGAAATCAAGCACGGTAAGATTCGTGTTGGCTTTACTCCAGATGAAGAGATTGGTCAAGGTGCAGACCACTTTGATGTGGAGAAGTTTGGTTGCGACTTCGCTTATACCATGGATGGTGGTGCGATAGGCGAATTGGAGTATGAGAACTTCAATGCTGCGGGTTGCAAGATAAAGGTACATGGCGTCAATGTTCACCCTGGTTATGGTTATCATAAGATGATCAACTCTATGCGTATTGCAAATCATTTGGCTATGATGCTTCCTCGTTGGGAAACTCCTGAGCATACACAGGGATACGAGGGTTTCTACCACCTGATTGCTATGAATGGTAGTGTAGAAGAGACTACCCTTCAATACATCATTCGTGACCATGATCGTGCTCGTTTTGAGAGCCGTAAACGCGAGATGGAGCACTTGGTACGCAAGGTAAACCAAGAATATGGTGAGGGCACAGTAGAGATAGAGATTCGTGACCAATACTACAATATGCGCGAGAAGGTAGAACCAGTAATGCATATCGTGACATTGGTTGAGGAGGCTATGAAGGAGCTCGGTATTACTCCTAAAGTACAACCTATCCGCGGTGGAACAGATGGTGCGCGTCTATCTTTTGAAGGACTCCCATGTCCTAATATCTTTGCGGGCGGTGTGAACTTCCATAGCCGCTACGAATATTTGCCTATTCCTTCTATGGAGAAGGCAATGGAAGTAATCTTGAAGATTGTCACGTTGGCGTGACAAACTTCGAGTTCAACAGTTGTTCAATATAGTTCATCGCTATGCGTTCAACATTGAAACAACTTTGAACTATTTTGAACAATCTTAAACAATCTTGAACTTAAAGAATATATGAAAACAACTCCATTTACAGACATCCACATCGCTCTGGGAGCGAAGATGGCAGATTTTGCGGGCTTTAATATGCCTATTCAGTATCCAACAGGTATCAACCAAGAACACATGATCGTGCGCGAAGGCGTAGGCGTGTTTGATGTGAGCCATATGGGTGAGTTTTGGGTTAAAGGTGAGAAAGCATTGGATTTCTTACAATATATCACTACTAACGATGTGAGCAAACTAGAGGCAGGCAAAGCGCAATACACTTGCTTCCCTAATGGAAAAGGTGGTATCGTGGATGACCTGATTATCTATAAGTATTCAACCACCAAGTATTTGCTCGTAGTCAATGCGGGTAATATTGACAAAGACTGGGCATGGGTAAATGAGCAAAACACTTTTGGGGTACAACTTGAAAATGCTAGTGATCGCTATGGTCAATTAGCAGTTCAAGGTCCTAAGGCAACAGAGATGCTTCAACTCTTAACTGATGCAGATTTGAGCGCGATTCCTTACTATGCATTCCGCGAGTGGTCGTTCGCTGGTGTGCAAGGTGTCATATTGAGCAATACTGGATATACTGGCGCGGGTGGTTTTGAGTTATATTTCCCTAAAGAGCATAGCCAACAAATTTGGGATGCACTCTTCGAGGTGGGCAAACCTTTCGGTTTGGCTCCTATTGGTTTGGGTGCTCGCGATAGCTTGCGCCTAGAGAAATGGTACTGCCTCTATGGTCACGACATTGATGATACTACTTCTCCTTTGGAGGCTGGACTCGGTTGGATCACTAAGTTTGACGCAAAGGATTTCATTGATAAAGAGTTCTTGCTCAAGCAAAAAGCCGAAGGTGTACAACGTAAATTAGTTCACTTTGAGTGCCAAGAGCGTGCTATCCCACGTTGTGGTTATGAGATCTGCGATGCAGAGGGTAATACCATCGGTAAAGTGACGAGTGGTATCATGTTACCAACTACCAAGATAGGTGTAGGTATGGGTTATGTGCAAACTGCTTTTGCTAAGAAAGAGACTATCATCTATATCAAGATTCGTGAGAAATTGATTCCAGCGAAAATAGTCTAATACATCATTTTATATACAAAGAGGGAGCACATAATGCTCCCTCTTTGTATATCTGTAAATAACCTATCATTGACGGTAGACGTGTGAACCACTTGCTTGGTGTGTTGCTAAAACAAGAACTTCTGCAATCTGCACGTGGGCAGGGGCAGATGCTGCATAATAAACAACGTCAGCAATATCGTCTCCAGTGAGTGGTTGAATACCTTTGTATACTTGATCAGCACGTTGTTTGTCACCTGCAAAACGTGTTAGACTGAAATTAGTTTCTACTAAACCTGGTTTTACATTGGTTACTCGCAATGGAGTATGCATTAGATCCATACGAAGGCCATCGCTAAGAATTTTTACGGCTGCTTTTGTTGCACAATATACACTACCTCCAGGATATGCAGCATCTCCTGCAACTGATCCAATGTTTATTATATGTCCACTATTGCGTTCTATCATGCTAGGAACAACCATGCGAGTTATCATTAGCAATGCCGTGATGTTGGTTTCAATCATCGTATCATAATTTTCTTCGATACCCTCGTACTCTTTATCCATACCGAGTGCTAATCCAGCATTATTGACAAGAATATCTATTGCTTGGAAATCCTTAGGTAAACTATTAATTGCATGTTGTGCCGCTTGTCGATCACGAACGTCAAATGCAAGTATATGTATGGATGTTGAATAAGATGATTCCAATTCTTCTTTGATTGCGAGTAATTTATCAATGCTACGTGCATTTAATATGAGATTATATCCATTTTGGGCAAACTTGCGTGCACATGCGGCACCTATACCTGAAGATGCACCCGTAATAAAAGCTAATTTTTTCATATGACTTGTGTGTTTTTTATATTTTATGGGACAAAGGTACAATAATTCTGCCAAATCTGCAAATTTATTCGGTTTTAGCACAGTTTTTGTAATGATAAATGTGAATAATCAAATAGGATGAATAGTATGAATAAAAAAATCATTATACTTTTTGCTACTATTGTACTAGGACTTACCCAATTATTGGCAGTAGATTATGTAAGCCTTACCCCTTTAGATAAGAAAGCCTTGCCAGAAATATCCAATAGGAGTGTTGGGCGTGAATTAGTACGTTTTGCTTTGACAAGCGACTTGATTTGGGATAAGAACAAGAGTATCTTAGTAAAAGATAATTTCTCGGTAAAAACAGTAATGGATGTATTAACATCTCTCTCTCGAACTACTGAACAACATGTGGAGAGCTTCTCTTGTACATATTGGAGTCAAACTCCTCAGGGAGATTCTGTGTTAGTATCAGGAAAGGTGTTTTTGCCAAGGAAACGAAATTTAAATGGAATAGTTGTAGCTAACCACTATACGATAGCAAAAGATGAAGAAGCGCCCAGCAATTCATATCAAATGGACTGTATTTATGCTTTGAAGGGATATGCTGTTATAATGCCAGATTATGTTGGTTATGGAATAACGAGAGATAGAGTACATCCTTATTTGCATTGGCGAAATACAGCACAGACGGCTGTTGATTTGCTAGATTGTATGCCAGAATTATTAGATCACTATGGATATACTTATCCTAAAGATGTAGTTATAACAGGATACTCTCAGGGCGGTGCAGTAGCTTTAGGTGTTGCTCGTTTATTAGAAGAACGTGCTAACTTTGGCAGAGGTGACGCTCCGCAATGGACTATTCGTAAACTCTATGCTGGTGCAGGTCCTTATGATCCGGCAGCTACCTATGACTATTGTGTGAAGAATGACGAGATAGGTTATCCTGCTGTTTTACCACTAATAATTATGGGAATGAATGAAGCATATGGATTAAATTTTCAGTTGAAAGATTTTTTCTATGAACCGCTTCTTTCTAATTATGACAATTGGGTTGCATCAAAGGAATACACACTCAGCCAAATTGGAACAATGATGGGAACTACACGATTACGTGAGTTGATGCTTCCACAGATCTTGGATCGTAGACATCCTTTGGCAAATCTATTGTATATGGCATTGCGAATAAACAGTAATGTTGGATATGATCTGCAAGCACCTGCCTATTTTCTACATAGTTTAGACGATGAAGTGGTTCCTGTTATCAATAGTACAACACTACGTGATAATATGCCTAATAATCCAAATGTAGTTTATGATTTAGGACATTATGGATCGCATATAGAAGGAGCCTTGATTTTTGTTAAAAATGTATTCCAAGACCTTCTTAGTTAGATAACAACTCTTCCAAATCGTTGTTGTCGTTAGATGTATCCTCCATACTTATACCTGGGAGTGCTTTCTTTGTTTTAACTCCCATTTCATTTAGGCGTTTTCCCGTTTGTAGTACACTTTGTGAACTTATCAAGAGTTGATGGTTGGCTTCATCATATGCTTTAGATGCTTGTTGCAATCCTTTCTCAATTTTACCAAATTTTTCTATAAATCCATTCAAACGGTCAAGGAGTAGACTTACTGTCTGGAAAATTTTAGTATAACTTTTGTTTTGTTCTATTTGTCGCCATGTAATACTGATTATACGTAGTGCCGCATATAGATTCATCTCACTAACTATAAAAATACGATCTTTCAAGAATGTATCACGCCAAAGATTTTTTTCATGTGCTAATGCCACTTGCATTGCTCCCTCATTCGGAATAAACATAAATACGAAATCTGCAGAGCGTCTGCCATTATCAATATATGCAGAATAATTAGCTCGTTTAAGTTCTGATATATGGTTATGTATACTAGCTAGAATTTCTTTGGCATGCAATTCGCGTTCTTCATCTGTTTTTGCATGCACATAGTTATCGTAGGATGTGATAGTCATTTTGGAATCAATAATCACATCTTCTTTTTCATCCAAATGTAGAATGAAATCAGGACGCATTATTTTATTGGTTTCTTCATTGCGTAATGTTTGACTTTTTTCATCGCGCAAAGTAGGCTGGTAAACATAGTGAATACCTTCTTTTAATCCTTGACTTTCTAACATTTCTTTTACGATCAATTCTCCCCAATCACCTTGTGATTTAGGTTGGTAGAGTAAAGTTTCTACCAAACGATCTGCACGAGCTCCAATATTCTCTGTTTTTTCTACTAGATTTTTGATACTTTGTTCTAATCGTATGGTTGTATTACCATGTTGAACTTGAGTGTCCTTCATTTCTTTCTCAAGTTTTGAGATAGTTTCCTTTAGTGGATCAATGATGGAAGACATTTGTGTTTTATTGGTTTGCTCCAATTTTTCGCTACGAATATCAAGTAATTTCTGGGTAGTATTAGTGAGCTCAGTCTGAAGAAACCTGATTTGTTCTGCCAGTTTCTCGTCAGCCTGTTTGCGTGCTTCTTCGTTAGCCTTACGTTCAAATGTTAATTCTGCTGTTTTTGCAGCTACCTCAATTTCTTTATTTTTGCATTTTTCTTGCTCAATGCTTAGATTTTGCTCTGTTTTGGTCAGTTGTTCTTGTACACGTACCAATTGCTGACGCATAACGCAATATACTACTATCGCTATAGCTATACCAGCGATTAGAGCAACAATACTAATGATAACTTCCATAGAATATAATTTTTTTGCAAAAGTAACAAAAAATATTGAAATATGCAAATATTGTTTCTATATTTCGTTAATACTTCTAATAACAAATAAGGACGATAGCATTATCGTCCTTATTTGTAGTTATATATTTTATCAATTATTTCTTTCTTGGAGCAGGTACGTATGTAGGATAGAACTCTTGTTTGAGACTATCTGTCAAGTTGCAGCGGTTCTCCAACAAGTCAATGGCGCGGAAGTAGCACTCGCCAGTGATGCCTGGTATGGTTTTGTTCAAACGCAATTGACGGCAGATTTCATTTCCTTCGCGCCAAGCGGCTGCACCCTTTTCATTACCCAAATGGAATGGTGCCATACCAATATACAAACGGCATTTGTCTGTTGCAAATTGTGCCCACCAATGTGCTAAAATCTCATAATCTGCAACTTTCTTTCCTATTTCCCAATAAAGTTGTGGAACAACGTAGTCTATCCAACCTTTCTCCATCCATAACAAAATGTCTGCATACAATTGGTCGTAGTTTTGCAAACCATTGGTTTCGCTACCTCGTGGGTCGCTCTTTTTGTTACGCCAAATACCAAATGGTGAAATACCAAATTGAACCTCAGGTTTGATACTGATAATTGTATTGTGCACTTGCTCAATAGCCAAGTTTACATTATCACGGCGCCAGTCACCTATATTGTTAAATCCGCGTGCGTCTTTTGCAAAATCTTCTGCGTCAGGAAACTCTTCTCCTGCAATAGGATAAGGATAGAAGTAATCATCCATATGGATAGCTTGGATATCATAACGACTTACCAAATCTGCTACAACTTTGCACAAGAAATCACGAGTCTCTTGCAATGAAGGGTTGAAATACCATTGTTTACCATATTTTACAAACCACTCAGGATGTTGGTGGTAAACGTGGTTAGGTGCCAAATCTTCAATACTCATGGATGGGATAGTTACACGATATGGGTTGATCCATACATGTACGTCAATACCACGTTTATGTGCCTCGGCACAAACAAACTCTAATGGATCATATGTAGCAGCAACACCTTGTTTTCCTGTCAACCAATGACTCCATGGTTCTAATTCAGATTTGTAAAGAGCATCTGCTGTTGGGCGTACTTGGAATACAATAGCATTGAGATTCATTGCTTGGAATTGATCCAACATTGCAACCAAATCTTTCTTTTGTTGCTCGTAATTTCCTATTGCTGTTTTAGATGGGAAGTCGATGTTAGCAACAGTGCTTACCCATGTAGCACGGAAATAAGGTTCTGCAGCAAATGTGAAAATAGCGCAAGCCGCAAAAAGAGAAGTTAAAATTGTTTTTTTCATTGTAATTATATTTAAAATACTACTATTTGAAAATTTTTGACAAAGGTACTAAAAAAAATATATATATGCAAACAATTGGTTCGTTTTATATTGTACAACATATATTCTTTTCTTAAACGAGGTCTTCTATAATTCGATTTAAGATATGGTCTCCTTTGGTTGTGGCAACGAGGTTTTCTCCTTTAATTTGTAATAGTCCTTGGGAGATATATGTTTGTGCTTTATCCATATTGACAATAGAACATTCTACTCCTTCGCTAGTTCGTAATCCCAACATAACCAATTCTATATGTCGTTCCTCTTTGCCTATAATTTCTTGCTCGGGGGTTAACGAATGGCTCATAGCTAAAGTGATATATTGATCTATATTTGCTACATTCCACCATCGTTTTTTGCCATCATAACTATGTGCACTAGCTCCTAATCCTAAATAAGGAATGTCCTTCCAATAACTAGAGTTATGCTTGGAGTGTCGTCCGGGTAGAGAAAAATTGCTTACCTCATAATGTTCGTATCCATGTTGAGTAAGTTGATCTACTAGTTGGTCATACATCCGCATCTCTACCTCTTCATCTATTGCAGTGATTCTGCCTTGCTCCAATAATTGACTGAGTGAGGTACCTTCTTCGTAGATAAGTCCATAACTGGATATATGAGGAACGTTCAACTCTAGCGCTAACTCTATGTCGGCTTGCCACTCTTCCATACTTTGTGTTGGCAGGGCATACATCAAATCAATTGATATATTATTAATGCCTTCTGCTTGTGCAGTCCTAACTGCTTGTATGGCCTGCTTGGCGTTGTGTCGTCTTCCTACTAGTTGTAACAACCTATCATTAAAACTTTGAATACCTATACTTAGTCGGTTGATTCCTATCGCCCGCCATGCTTGAATCTTGTCGGCAGTTATATCACCGGGATTGGCCTCTAAAGTTATTTCTTGAATGGTATCAGGATTGATGCTATTCAAAATGGAGTGGAGTAGTTTGTGCAAACTCTCGATAGATAATAAACTAGGAGTTCCTCCACCCAAATAAAGCGTCTGGATCTCTTGTCGGCTCCATTTGCTTTGGTAGGTTTGCCACTCATTGATGAGTGCGTCTATGTATAATTCTCGTTTCTCTAATTGTGTCGTGGAAAAAAAATCGCAGTATCTACAACGACTTTTACAAAAAGGAATATGTACATATATACCAGCCATCGACTGCAAAGGTACAACAAAAAATGCACATACGCAAGCAAAGCGAGTGATATTTTCAAAATAGACAAAGTGGAAATCTGAAGTTGCAATACCCTTGCAATACCGTGGAAATGGAATATATGCCACTTTCACTACTAAAACTTTCATCTTTCAACTGAAAAATTTGCAGATTTGCGTTTTTTTCACTACCTTTGCAACGCTAACCTATAAAACACAAATTATACCATGTTTACACCATCTGACTTGGCGCAACTCGAGGCGCGTGGCATCTCTGTAGAGAAAGCCGAAAAACAATTGCATTCTTTTGCTAATGGTTTTCCTGAACTCGACATCGTTTCTGCCGCTTCGGTAGGAAACGGAGTACTTAATCCTACTGAAGAAGAGATTGATGCTTACGTAAAAGCCTGGCAAGATTACCTAGATGAAGGGCACACTGTGCTGAAATTCGTTCCTGCCAGTGGTGCTGCTAGTCGTATGTTTAAGGATTTATTTGAATACCTCGAAACGGGTGAGAAAACGAAATTCATCGAGAAATTTCTCTGCGAAAAAGAACATTTTGCTTTTGCACCTCAACTTGCTGGACTTGACGAACAAGCAGCTGTTAGTCACTTGCTCAAGGATATGAACTATGGTAATCTGCCTAAAGGTCTTCTCCTTTTCCATTCATACGAAGATGGAGCTCGTACTCCAGCTTTAGAGCATCTTGTGGAAGGTGCAATGTATGCCGCATCTAAGGGCGAAGTGAACATCCATTTTACTGTGAGTCACGAACATTTGCCATTGTTCCAAGCACATCTAGCAGAGAATAAAGCGACTTATGAGGAGACGTTGGGTGTCAAGTTCCATATTTCTTATTCTGAGCAAAAACCTTCTACCGATACTCTCGCTGCTAATCCAGATGGCACACCATTCCGCACGACAGATGGTAAACTCTTGTTCCGTCCTGGTGGACATGGTGCGCTCATTGAGAACCTCAATGAGCAGTCAGCCGATGTGATCTTTATCAAGAACATTGACAATGTGGTACCAGATCGCCTCAAAGGCGATACTATTCGCTACAAGCAACTTCTTGCAGGTGTGCTAGTCGCCGAGCAAAAGAAAGTGTTTGAGAAACTCCAAGATCCTAATCTCGCGCCAGAAGAGAAAGCTAAGTTGCAACGCCCACTGCGCGTGTGTGGGGTAGTGAAGAACACCGGAGAACCTGGTGGTGGTCCTTTCCTCGTGCGCGAGGAGGATGGCACTATTTCTTGCCAGATTTTGGAGTCCAGCCAGATATCTAATCCTGCGTTTATGCAACAAGCGACTCACTTCAATCCTGTCGATCTTGTGTGTGCTACTCGTGATGCAGATGGCAAACCGTATTATTTACCTGACTTTGTGGATGAGAAGACTGGATTCATTTCGCATAAATCTAAAGATGGTAAGGAGTTATTGGCCTTAGAGTTACCTGGTTTGTGGAATGGTGCGATGAGTCGTTGGAATACAATCTTCGTAGAGGTTCCTATCAGTACGTTTAATCCTGTAAAAACTGTTAATGACCTTTTGCGTCCTGAGCATCAATAACTAGAAATGAGCAATACTAATTCTCTAAAAGCCTATTTTTTTGATATGGATGGAGTGCTGTTCGACTCAATGCCTAACCATGCTATTGCATGGGAGGAGGTGATGAAACAGCACCAGTTACCATTTACAGCATACGATTGCTATCTCAATGAGGGACGCACTGGTGAATCTGTTATCCGTGAGGCGATGTGGACCGCACGTAATCGTGATGCTACACCCGATGAAATAGCAACCATCTATGCTGAGAAATCTGCCTACTTTACCATGTTGGAGCAGAAATCAGGTGGTACACCCACTATATCCGGAGTGGCAGATGTTTTGCAGTACATTCAATCTCGTGGACATCAAATTTGGGTCGTTACTGGTAGTGGAATGCGTAGCTTGTTGGATAATCTCAACGCCGTTCTACCACCTGTGTTCCAACGTGATAGGATGATTACAGCCTTTGATGTCGTCAAAGGTAAACCTGACCCAGAGCCTTATCTTAAAGCATGGGAACGTTCTGGATTAGCCAAAGAACAATGTGTGGTTATAGAAAATGCACCACTAGGTGTACGATCTGCCAAAGCTGCAGGATTAACTGTTTATGCTGTGAATACAGGTATTTTGACCAGAGAAGATCTTTTGCAGGCTGGAGCTGATAAGGTGTTTGACTCTATGCAAGAACTGTTAGAGGAACTCAATCGCTGAGTATGTTGGACAAAATCTAATGATTTGTACAAAAATTAACATAATTTGTGATTCAATCTTGCATAATTCAAAAAAAAAGTGTAATTTTGCAGAGTAAAAAATAGAAAGATTTATTTAGAGATGGAAAATCGTAAATTTGAGCGAAAGAACGAACCAGAAATCGTATATTCTCGTTCGGTGAAGGCGGGTAAACGTATCTATTATTTAGATGTTAAAAAAGCTCGCAATGAGGATTTGTATTTGTGTATTACAGAGAGTAAACGTAAACAAACAGGTGAATCTGAGCCACCACAGTTTGAGAAACACAAAGTTTTCTTGTACAAAGAAGATTTTGCACACTTTACTGAGGGACTCAATGATGTCATCGCTTTTGTGCAAAGTCAATTAGGCGAGATTGATGAACGCAAGGAGTGGACTCCAGAACAAGAGGAGACTTCTGTTCAAGAGCCAGTTGAGAATGTAAAAGAAGAAAAGACCGAAGATAAATCGTTGTTAAAGAGAATATTGAAGTTCTAACTAGTTTATTTCTAGTAAACTATCAATTATCTCATCAGCAACCTCCTCTTTAGAAATAAGGGGGAGGTTTTTTATTTGTCCATTAGGATATAAGAACGTAACTTTATTTGTGTCTGTACCAAATCCTGCACCTGTATCTTGTAAAGAATTTAATACAATCATGTCTAAGTTCTTAGACTGTAATTTTTTTTGAGCATTTTGCATCTCATCATGTGTCTCTAACGCAAATCCTATGAGCTTTTGATCAGCACGTTTGAATTTTCCCAATGTAGCAGCGATGTCTGTTGTCGTAGTCATCTCAATGGTCATGCTCGTTTGACCTGGCTGTTTTTTTATTTTCTGCGAAGCCGCTATTATGGGGGTAAAATCAGCAACTGCTGCTGATAGAATGCTTATGTCAGCTTTGTCAAAGGCTTGTAGGGTCGCTTCACACATATCTGCTGCAGATTCTACTGGTATTATACAAAGCGGAGCAAATGCTTTGTAATCGTTGATAGAAGTTTGACATGGTCCCGTTATTAACATGACGTTGGCACCTCTTCTAAGACACGAACGAGCAATGGCATATCCCATTTTGCCAGTAGAAGCATTTGTGATATATCGTACAGGATCAATTGATTCTTGTGTTGGACCAGCAGTAATGAGAATGTTTTTGCCTACCAATGTTTTGGGGGTAAGCGCATATTGAGTAGCTGCTAGCAGTACTTCTATCTCTTGCATTCTTCCTTTTCCGCTTGTACCACAGGCCAATTCTCCACTAGCCGCATCCAGCATTGTTATATTGTCCCATTGAGCTAATTGGTGAATAGCTTGTTGGGTAGCAGGAGATTCGTACATATTAGTATTCATTGCAGGTGCGATTACAACAGGTTTGCGCATTGCAGCAAAGGTTGTGGTCAATGCATCATCGGCTATTCCATTTGCCATCTTACATAGCACGTTTGCTGTTGCAGGGGCGATAAGCATAACATCAGCCCAGTCCGGAAGAGAAATATGCTCTGTACTATGTTCATTAATGGTTGCAAAAACATCTGAATATACTTTGTGTCCACTCACTGTTTGTAATGTAAGAGAAGTGACAAACTCCAAGGCGTTCTTGGTAGTTGTCACTTGCACTTCAGCACCAGCCTTACGAAACTGGCGAATCAATTCTGGAATCTTGTATGCAGCTATGCCGCCACAGATACCTACGAGTATATGTTTTCCTTTTAGAGTCATTGTACCACTGGTACTGCTAGAACCATTGGAACTTACAACTTATTTTAGAACCTCATCTCTATTGCCGCCGCGATAGATGAGTTGGCCGTCAATAAACTCTTGTGTTGCAATCAATGATGGTTTAGGAAGAGCCTCGTAGTTCTTAGAAATTTCTATTTGTTCCAAGTTCTCGTAAGTGTCATCTGTAGAGTCTTGTGGAACGGAGAAATCTTGCAATTTTGCATCCAACTCTTTCTTCAAAGCTGTACTAATTTGGTTGCTACGTTTGCCAATGATGGCAACAGTTTCGTACACATTACCAACACTCTCAGTGAGTTCGTTCATGTCCCTAGTTATAGTGTTGTTAGGGGCTGTTGTTTTTTTGTAGTCAATCATATTTGTTGTGTTAATTTTATTATACTAGTTGTTGTATTTTTGAAGGATCTTTTTTAGTTCCTTTCCTATTTTTTCTGCTGCAGCAAGATGTTTTGAATTAGGATACTGAGTTATGAAACTGTAATATTCATCTTCTGTTTCTCTCGCGCGTTCTTCTCTTCTATTGTCAAAGGAATTTAATACTTGTTGGTATTTTGCTTGTAATATTAACCAGTTAAGTTCCTCTTGATATTTGTTAGTTGGATATTTTTCTAAAGCGTTTTTAGCAACAATCTCTGCGCTCAAATAGTTGTTACCCAAATAGGTACCTAAATTGTAATAGGTTTTAGCACTTAGAAATTCCTTATAGGCGAGCCTATCGTATAAATCGTTCATCTCTTGATAAGCTTGTTCTGCATATGGACTTTCTGGGTATAACTCTACAAATTGAGTGAAAAAATCGATTGCTTTTAGTGTCTCGGTTTGATCTAGTCTAGCATCAGCAACATTGAGATAATAACAATGACCTGCTTGAAAACGAGCTTCTATAATGTAGCGTCCTTTAGGATAATTGCGTATGTATGCTTGATAATATTCCGCTGCACTAGAGTAATCTTTTTGTCCCATATAACTGCGTGACAAGTATACCAAAACATCTTGTGAGCGATCTGTGCCTCTATAATAAGATGTTACATCGTCTAACAAGGTTTGAGCCTTTACATATTGCTTGTCATTGAAATATGTAAGAGCTTTTTGGTATTTAATATCAGGGTCTTTAGATTTGAGAATAGTTTGGTATTCACCACATGCTTGTAACCCTAGTACCATAACAATGATACCGACAAATCCTACTATTTTACTAAAATTAATTCTCATATAGATGAGCATATTTATGCAATAAATATAATCAGCTTGCAAAGGTAGTATTTTTTTTTGATATCTGCAAGTAAAAGTGTTTAAATTTGATAAAATTTGTAGATGTTGTAATTTTTTAGTACTTTTGCGATTGTTTTATTATTATAATTAAAGAATTATGAATAGTGCTATTGCTGCTTTAATTGGTTTGGTGGTTTCAATCATTCTTATTTTGAGGAAGTTATCACCTGTATACAGTTTGATTTTAGGTGCCTTGATCGGTGGGTTATTGGCAGGATGGGGACTGGAAGGAACTGTCACTCAAATGATTACTGGCGTGAAGGAAATCACGCCTGCCATTGTACGTATCATTGCAGCAGGTGTACTAACGGGTATGTTGGTCAAGACAGGAGCAGCTTCTACTATCGCTAAAAGCATCATAAAAACCCTAGGAGAGAAATATATCTATCTAGCATTGGCACTATCGGCTTTGCTGCTTACCGCCATGGGCGTGTTTATTGATGTGGCAGTGATAACCATTGCCCCTATCGCCATTATCATGGGTAGCAAACTACGTTTATCGAAGTTCAAATTGTTGCTTGCGATGATAGGTGGAGGTAAATGTGGTAACATTCTCTCACCTAACCCCAATACCATTATTGCTGCGGAGAACTTCGACGCTCCTCTATCGTCGGTGATGGCGGCGGGTGTTTTACCTGCTTTGATTGGTCTAGCAGTGACGGTATTTGTTATTATTCCACTGATTCCAAAGGGCGATTTGATGGAAACGGATGTAGTGAACGATAAAGATGATAACCTGCCTACGTTGTGGCGCAGTTTGGTGGGACCTATCGTAACTATTGTACTATTGGCGTTACGTCCTATTGCAGGTGTTGTGGTAGATCCAATGATAGCTTTGCCTGTAGGTGGTGTTGTGGGTATTATCGCCACAGGCCATTGGAAGAATATGGGCACTTGCTTGAGCTATGGATTAGAGAAAATGTCAGGAATCGCTATCTTGCTGGTAGGAACAGGTACTTTGGCTGGTATCATCAAAGCTTCTGCGATCAAGGATGTTCTAGTAGGTATGTTGGCTGATTGGAGCAATGGTGGCACCTTTATGGCGCCTATCGCCGGTGCACTGATGTCTGCCGCAACCGCTTCTACTACAGCTGGTGCTACGATTGCTTCGGCTTCGTTTGCTGACGCTATTGTGGCTGCAGGAGTGACGGCTATTTGGGGCGCAGCAATGGTTAATGCAGGTGCTACTATGTTAGATCATTTACCTCATGGTTCATTCTTCCACGCTACGGGTGGTTCAATGGGCATGTCTGTTAAGGAAAGACTCAAACTGATACCATATGAGTCTATCGTTGGTTTTGTTTTGACACTCTCTACAATGGCAATATATATGATAATAGGTTAATAAAAATTAATCTTATAAAAAAACTAGATTCCATATCCCTATGAGAAAAATAATTATAGCATCAGATTCTTTTAAAGGCTCGATGAGTTCTTTAGATGTAGCCAATAGCGCTAGAGTTGGCATTGCAGAGGTTTATCCTAATTGTGAGGTTGTGATGGTGAATGTGGCAGATGGTGGAGAAGGTACGGTTGATGCTATCGTCGATGCACTGCATGGTGAACTTGTTTCTTGCGTCGTCTCAGACCCTTTAGGTCGTTCTATCCCCGCACAATATGGCGTAGCGGGTGGAACTGCTGTTATTGAGATGGCAGCAGCGAGTGGTTTGCCATTATTACTAAAAGAAGAGCGAAATCCTTTGATTACTTCTACATATGGTACTGGAGAGATGATAATGGATGCTATTTCTCGTGGGTGTCGCAATTTCTTAGTAGGAATAGGAGGAAGTGCTACCAACGATGCTGGTATGGGTATGTTACAAGCCCTAGGATTCCGATTCTACGATGTCAATAATGAATTAATTATAAATGGACGTGGAGGCTCTTTAGCTACGATAACTCGTATAGATGATTCGCAAGTTCCTATTTCTGTTAAGGAGTCTGTGTTTACTGTTGCATGCGATGTGGATACCCCATTTTGTGGCCCAGATGGAGCTGCACCAGTTTTTGCTCCTCAGAAAGGTGCTGATACTGATATGGTCAAGCGTTTGGATCATGGTATGGCTTCTTTTGCTCATGTCATCAAGCAACAATATGACATAGACATTGTTTCCGTTGAAGGTGCTGGAGCCGCTGGAGGTATGGGAGGTGCATTTTTAGCTTTCCTAGGAGCTACTCTCAAGAAGGGAATTGATATGGTATTAGATGCTATTGATTTTAATGCGACGATAGCAGGAGCAGATTTGGTTATTACTGGTGAAGGTAAAGTTGATTTTCAAACAGCAAAAGGCAAAACTGCTGCGGGTGTACTACAACGTGCTAAAAAACAACACATCCCCGTAATCGCTATTGGTGGATGTGTTGAAATCTGTGATAGTCTATTACAAATGGGTTTTGCAGGTATCTATCCTATATTAGAAGAAAAAGTACCTCTTGAAGTTGCCATGCAACGTGATTTTGCCATGTCCAATGTCACAAAGACGGTAGGGAAAATTATTAAGGAATTTAAAGGCTAAAATACTCTATTATACCTTTATTGAAGAATGATTAATATTCCCATCGTGAAGATTTTACAACGCGGAGTGAGTCTTTATCAGCTATGATTAGGTAGCACGCAGCATCAGTGGTTCTTTCTATCATTTTTAATGCTTCTTGTTCACCTAGTACCATGCATGCAGTGGCGAGTGCGTCCGCACGCATGCAACTACTCGCGGTTACTGTTGCACTAAGTAACGAATGTTCTACTGGACGTCCTAAACGTGGATCTATAGTATGGCTGCGGCGCTCATCACCAACAAAGTAGTATTGCAGATAATTGCCTGATGTAGCCATACATAATTTTTTGCTGGCAATAATTTCTTGCAACGAATCTTCTAAACCAGTCGCATCTATCTTAGGTTTGCCTATGCCTACACGCCATGAATCTCCTTTGTTATTAACGCCCTCAAGGACAACTTCTCCTCCTATCTCAACAAGTAGATTCTTGCATCCATGAGCTCGCAGAACATTTGCGACAATATCACATCCATATCCTTTAGCAATAGCGCTTGCATCAAGTGTTATACGGGGATCATCTTTGTATAGTTTACCATTGTTTATATGTAAGTTCTGATAGCCAATATACGCACGGATGCTGTCAATAATATGTTGTAAACTATCTTGTGGTAACGTTTCGACGTGATTCTTACTCTTGGTTCCAAATCCCCATGCATTAACTAGTGGTGCTACGGTGATATCAAAAGCACCCCCTGAAATTGCACTAATGGATTGTGCTTCTTGATACATACTTAGGAAGAGGGAATCCAAAATCACTTGCTCATTGCGATTAATCTTGCAGATCACCGAGTTTTGATTAAACATGCTTAGAGAATTATCCACTTCCTTCAGTGCAGCAGTTATTTGCTCATGTAGATCCTCAGTTGCTTCGTATTGAATATTGTAGTATGTTCCAAAAATATTACCTTGGTTGTGGTAATATTGTGTTTTAGGCTTGTCATTGTCTGGTAGAAATATCAGTAGTCCTGCAGCTAAAACGGCTAATCCCAATGCAATCCATTTTCTCATATTAGTTACCAAAATATACACCCATGCCTATGCATGCATTTAATTTTTGTGATGCTGCCTCGCCAAAAGTATTAATAATGTTATCTTTGTTTACACCATAACAATTGAACATAGCTTCTCCCCATACGCTTAGGCTTAAACTTTTGACTTGGAATTCTCGTTCAGCTCGTAATTGAAGATTATTAATACCTATTGTTTGTCCATTTTTCCAAACTTCGCCATAATCGGTGAACATACCTTTCCAAGGTGTAAAACCAACTTTTACTCCAAGTACAATACCTAATGGTAAATCGATATCATAACCCAATTCTATATAGGTAGAATAAGCACGTTTGGCATTTCCATTTTCGTTTCGCACAACATTACCATCCTCATCCAATACAGGGTCATATCCCAGTACTGTGGTATACCAGTCTACTGTTAAAGGAACAATGCTAGCCCATTCACTAACATCTATACCTGCGTGTACTTCTATTGTACTCTGACTGTATTCATTGTTAGCATCTCCCAAACCTTTGAAATACTTATCACCATAGAAATAGTATAGGTGAGTCATGTCTAACTTTACACCATAATTATCATAACCAACTGTAATATCCAATTCTGGGTTTAGATAATTAAATTTCCAGTTATCTGCACCTATATTAGCCCAACCACTGACATAAAGACCTCTCCAACCGAGGGTTACGGATGGCTGAACGGAAAGACCTCCTAAATTTTGTCCGCGCCATAGATAACTAGTCACTACGTCTGTGCCTACTTCGTAAGTAAAGTTAGACTCTTTTTCTGTGGCAGAAGCCCTATTAGAAAAAGCACTAACGCCGATGAGCGCTAGTGCTAAAATGATGACTATTCTTTTCATTTATTCAAATTGCTCATCAAAGTGCATTTTTGCTAGCCCATGCAAGGCGCAAAGCAACTTCTAGAATTTTAGTATCTTCCAAGATAACGATTCCGCCGTCTGGACCTTGCTCAATATGATAACCTACCGTAGCAGTTCCGTTGAAATATGCGCGAACATCATCTGCAGTAATTCCTAACTCTTCAGCAATTACTGCTGAACTACCTTTTGGAAGGCTATCCTTCACTTCTCTTAGTTTGTTGAATGTTGTGCGAATCATAGTAACTTATTATAATAGTTAATATTAATGTTTAATTATAGATGTTTCTAAACGTTATGTTTATCTTTTCGTTTGCAAAGGTACAAATTATTTTTTAAATATGCAAATTTTTTCGTAATTCTGTGGAAGAAATATCAAAATACGGCGCATCTTGTAACAAATGTATATTTTTAATATCTTCAACTTCTAAAGCTTCCATAATTTCTTTCATGGTTCTTGTGCTTCCTTTGCGAGGATATACAAAAATATCAAAGTTCTCAAGAATATATTGATATTCACGCCATTGTGCAAAAATATCTAGATTATCTTCACCGATGATAAGCGAAAAATCATAACTAGGATATTGTTTGATTAGTTCGCGCAATGTATTGGCGGTGTAATTGGGACGAGGTAAATGAAATTCAAAGTCACATACCTTAATCCCTTTCGCATTTTCACCTAACTGCCTAATTGCTTCTTTGGAATTACGTAATCTGTCCTCCTCGTTTGCTAGTATTGAACTATCTTTTAGTGGATTGTTAGGAGATACCATTAACCATACTTCTTCAATATCGGTATTTTTTATCACCCATTGGGCTATACCTATATGTCCAAAATGAATAGGATTAAATGATCCCCCGTAGATGCCAATCTTCATCCGCTTAATCGTTTAATCGTCTAACCGACATTCACCAATCGATCTAACTCGGCTTTCGCTTTGGCTAAATCATCATTTACCACAATATGGTCAAAATGTGGGGCATCTGCCATCTCTATTTCTGCCTTAGCTAGACGTTTTTGAATCATTTCTTCACTTGTATCACCTCTACCATAAAGACGACGAGATAACTCCTCTATAGATGGAGGAGCTACAAAAATGGATAAAGCATCGTTTCCAAAGATTTTCTTAAGATTTATACCTCCCTTAACATCAATGTCAAATACAATAGTTCTACCTGCTGATTGTATACGTTCAATCTCTGATTTTAACGTGCCATAATATAAACCTTCATAAACTTGCTCATATTCAATGAAATCGTTGTTGTGTATGTGTTGCTCAAATTCTTCTCTACTAATGAAGTAATACTCTTTTCCGTGTTGCTCTTGTCCACGAGGAGCGCGTGTGGTAGCAGAGATAGACAACTCATATTGCCCTGGGTAGGTCTCTAACAAGTGTTTGACCATAGTCGATTTTCCAGAACCACTTGGTGCACATAAGATAATAATCATGTTGTTGATAATTAGAATGTTTACAAAACGTTTAACACTTGCTCTTTGATTTGCTCAAGGATATCTTTCATCTTTACGACGATGATTTGCATTTCGCTCTGATTGCTTTTGCTACCGAGTGTATTAATCTCGCGTCCCATCTCTTGAGCTATGAAGCCAAGTTTTTTACCAACTCCAGCACCTTCACTATCCATCGTTTCACGGAAATATTTCAAGTGATTGGTTAGGCGTACTTTCTCTTCGGTTATATCCAATTTTTCTAGGTAGAAAATCATTTCTTGCTCTAAACGGTTGTGATCAACAACTTGTTGGGTAGCTGCGGATAGTTGTTCTAAATTAGCCTCAATACGTGCTTTTATTTTCTCAATGCGGCTTTGTTCGTATGGTTCTACCTCGGAGAGTAGGGTAGCGATAGCGTCTAGTTTTTCGCAGAACATCTGATAGAGCGAAGCACCTTCTTGCTTGCGGAACGCATTGAAAGCAGCTATGGCTTCGTCTATGGTTTGAAGTACAATAGCCCAATCTTCGTCATTAATCTCATTAGTTTCTTGCACTTTAGTTACGTCTGGCATACGCAATATAGCACCCACAACATCTTGATTGTTGTCCCAACCTAGTTCTTGTTGCAAACTGATCAACTCCTTGTAATAATATGCAAACGCTTCACGATTTATTGGTGAAAATGAAACGTTATTATCATTTTGCACTGCGTCTTGATAGTAAATACTCAAATCTATCTTACCACGCTCAAGTCGTTGACTTATTAATGCTCTGATTTCTAGTTCTTTACTTCGTAATTGTGGGGCTACTCGTACATTTAAATCCATAGACTTGGAATTAAGACTACGAATCTCTACAACGAGTTTTTTGTTATCAATACTAGTTTGGCTTTCGGCTTTGCCATAGCCAGTCATAGAGTATATCATATTATTTTACTTTAATTTCTGTTTCTATTTTGCATTCTCCGCGATAAAATCCTCGTCCTTCTTGAGCTTTTTCATAGCTAGCTGGATATTGAATAGAGTCGGTTTTATATTGCCCTTCTGGATCTGCAACAACAATATTGATCATATCTGTTGGGAATGCAGATTCTCGCAATTCAAACTTTCCCTCTTCATTCGTGGTAAGAGTGTCACCAATAACTCGGTTATTATATCCTTTTACAACCACTTTAGCCTCTTCTATTGGTTGGTGTTTTTTGTTTACAACTGTACCACTGATATCATATGTAGCATATGGTACGCCATAGATTGCTATTACTTTGGGATTGGTAACCGCCTTTTTAGGTGTGTTACATCCACTTAATATGGCTATAAGCCCTCCTAATAATATGTTGATCTTTTTTCTCATATGCTTTATTTTCCGATACAAAATTTACTAAAAATATTATTCAATACTTCCTGTGAAGTAATATGACCTGTTATTTCTCCCAAAGCTGTGAGACAATCTTGTAAATCCATACTCAAAAATTCACCACTAATTTGCATTTGCAAGCCATCCTTTACGCGATGTATGGCATCTAATGCTTTGGATAGTGATTCGTAATGTCTTGTATTACTGATTGTGATGGCGTTGTGTGTGTTGAGTTGCTCACTTGCATATGCTACCAACTGATCAGTGATGACTTCAATATTACCTAGTTTAGCCGATATACCTACAACGTCGTCAGTTTGACTAAACGATGGCATTAGATCCACTTTATTATATACTGTTAACACCAATTTTTCATCAATATTGTCTATCTCGCCTAATATATCTACAGGATGTGTGGCGTCTATCAGATGAATGATTATCGTAGCGCGTTGTGCAGCTTGTCTACTACGTTCTATGCCCATATTTTCGATGGTGTCTTCTGTTTGGCGCATTCCTGCTGTATCAATAAAACGGAAGAGCATTCCTCCTAGTACCAAGGTATCCTCTATAGTGTCACGCGTTGTTCCCTGTATGTCACTGACTATAGCTCGTTCTTCACCTAGTAATGCATTGAGTAGTGTGGATTTTCCTACGTTAGGAGCACCTATAATGGCTACTGGCAGACCATTCTTAATGGCGTTACCTGTTTTGAATGAATTAGTTAAGTTGCTGATCTTCTGGTCAATCTCGTCGGCTAATTCTTCCAGTTGACTACGATCTGCAAATTCTAGTTCTTCATGATCAGCGAAGTCTAACTCCAACTCTACGAGTGAAGTGAACGTCAACAATCTTTCACGTAGTTTAGCCAATTCTTGCGATATGCCACCGCGCAATTGGGTCAAAGCAAGATCTTTCTCTGCTTTACTTTGTGCAGCAATCAGGTCTGCCACAGCTTCTGCTTCAGTTAGATCCATCTTACCATTGAGGAAGGCGCGTTGGGTAAATTCGCCAGCTTTAGCCAGTTGACAACCCGCATCAACGAGCCATTGGAGCAATGTTTGTTGGATATATAAACTTCCGTGGCAAGCAATCTCCACTATATCTTCACCTGTAAAAGAGTGGGGCGCACGAAACACGCTGACCAAAACTTGATCTAGTACTTCGTTATCACGAGTAATCTCTCCGTAGTGGACAGTATATGCTTTTGCCTCTGTTAGAGGTTTTCGTCCATGAAATAATTGATCCACAATCATAATGGACCTTTCACCACTCACACGAATAACCGCTATTCCGCCGCTTCCGTATGGAGTTGATATTGCGCAGACTGTATTATTGTACATTGTCAATTTGTAAATCTAAGCCACTGCCATTCATTCTGGCTCCTTGTTTGGATATGTTTTAACCCCACTTGTTCAGCGGCTCTTGTCAAATAAGTAATGTCTTCTTCGTAGAATCCACTTAGCCACAACTCGCTACCTGCTTTTAGATTATTGGCATACGCGGGCATGTGATCTATGAGGATATTACGATGAATATTGGCGAGTATCAAATCATATTTGCCATCGGGTGGGGTTGAACCTAAACACACATCCAACTCTACATTATTTGCTTGTGCATTTTCTAACGTATTATTGACACTTTTATCATCAATATCCACAGCTACCACTTGTTTGGCACCACATTTTTTCGCCATGATACCCAATACGCCTGTACCACAACCCATATCTAACACGTCACGATGTTGATCAAACCAACCTTGTTCCTTGGCTTCTAATAACGCTGCTATCATCATGCTTGTTGTCTCATGATGACCCGCTCCAAAGGCACAATGCGGTGTGATACATACACCGAGAGGCAGTTCCATACATTCATGTTCTGCTTCCCATTGTGCATTCCAATTGATATCTTCGCAGTGTTCTATGTTAAGTAACTCAACTCCTTCTGTATCAGCAATCAACGCCTCTATAATCTCTTGATTTTCTTCTAAGATTGCTGTCTGTATATAGGCATTTCCTCCGTCAAAAACTTCGAAACCTAAATCACAAAGCGCTTGCTCGAGCAAGTCTTGTTCCCATTCCTCTGCAAAGGAATATGCTAGATGTACTACGGAATATTGCATTTTTAATATTAAAAATACGGATTATATTGTCGTTCGTGCGCAATGGATGTAGGGTATCCATGTCCAGGATATACCTTGGTCTCTTCTGGGAGGACTACTAGTTTGCGTAACGAAAGAATTAATTCGTGCATATCACCACCAAGCAGGTCTGTACGTCCAATGGATTCTTGGAAAAGTGTATCTCCAGTAAAGAGAATGTTCTCTTCTGGCAGGTAGTAGCATACGCAATCTTCCTTGTGTCCTGGTGTACTGATTACTTGAATAGCAAACCCATCTATTGTCAGAGTACCTTCTGCAGGCTTTATGATTGCACTAAGACCATATGTCTTCTCTATAAACTCCTGTCCACAGATATGGTCTGGATGAGCATGGGTGATAAGCAGTGCCACAGGTGTCAACTGATGCAATTGGATATACTGTGCAAAACGTTGTTGCTCGCGCGTTTCGTACATACCCGCATCAATTATAACTGCCTGCTTGTGATCATTGACCAATACATAGGTACATTCCCTGTAAGGATTAAAATAGAATGTTTCAATATTCATCGCCTTCTGAATTCCTGAACTCCTGAACTCCGATTCCTTTACAACGGCAAATATATCACATACTTCTCTTTATACCATTCGTCTTTAAAGAAGTCTGTAATAAGTGTTTGCTCTACGTATTTTTTAAATTCATGTAGTTCGCCCTCTAGTTTTCCGCCTTTGAGTACCATCAATCCGTTTGGCATAGCGTTTTGATGTTTCTTGCTGACATTTTTGCGAACTAATTTCACAAGGTCAGGCATTGGCATCACAGCACGGCTGATAACAAAATCAAATAGCCCTTTCTCTTCTTCTGCACGCTCTTGGATACAGCGAACATTTGTCAATCCAATGGCTTTTGCCACTTCGCTTGCTACACGCACCTTCTTTCCTATACTATCTATCAATGTAAATTGGCAGTCAGGAAAGAGTATCGCTAATGGTATACCCGGAAAACCACCACCTGTTCCTACATCTAATAGGGTAGTGCCTGGTTCAAAGTGTAGGACCTTAGCAATAGCTAATGAGTGAATAATATGATGTGGAAACAAGTTATCAATGTCTTTACGAGATATGACATTTATCTTAGAATTCCAGTCACGGTACAACTCTCCCAATTGGCTAAATTGCTCCATTTGTAGAGCAGTCAAGGAGAAATGCTCCTTGACTACCTCTAAACCTATTTTATCAAATTCATTGATATTCATAACTTAGTCTATCGCCCCTTGCCTATAACCTATAGCCTATAACCGATAACCTATAGCCCGCAGGGCGTCCTATTACCATTAACCTAAGTTAGTAAACACGTTTTGTACATCCTCGTCTTCCTCAATACGGTCGATGAGTTTTTGTACGGACTCCATCTCTTCGTCAGAGAGAGTTTTTGTGTCGTTAGGAATACGAACGAACTCGCAAGATTGAATCTCAAAGCCATTATCCTCCAAATATTTTTGCATTTGTGAGTATTGGTTGAAGTCACCATAAATTACGATGGTACCTTCTTCCTCGTCATGACCGAGTTCCTCTACGCCAAAGTCAATCAACTCCAACTCTAATTCGTCCAAATCAATTCCGTCTTTTGCTGAGACAGTAAAGCAAGCTTTACGGTCAAACAAGAATTGCAAACATCCTTGTGTTCCAAGACTACCACCGTGTTTGGTGAAGTAAGAACGGATATTAGCTACTGTACGCATATTGTTGTCCGTAGCGGTCTCTACAAAGATTGCTACACCATGAGGACCATATCCTTCGTAGCATATCTCTTTATATCCCTCAGATGATTTATCAGTCGCTTTCTTGATAGCGCGCTCGATGTTGTCTTTAGGCATATTCTCCTTCTTACATTGTTGCATCAATGTACGAAGACGTGGGTTGCTATCTGGATCTGGACCACCATCGCGAGCTGCCATGGTGATTTCTTTGCCTAGTTTTGTAAATACGCGGGCCATATGACCCCATCTTTTCATTTTGGTCGCTTTGCGATATTCAAACGCTCTTCCCATATTTTTATTCTTGTTTATTGTTAGGTTGATAATTATTATGTACTCGATCGTAAATAGTCTCGTATGTCACTACCTCGAATGTGATGTTAAATTCTACACGACGGTTCTTTGCACGACCCGCTTGAGTGCTATTGTCTGCAATTGGAACAGAAGGTCCATAACCTGTTGCTAACAATCGCTCTGCAGGTACACCCTTATTAACAAGGTATCTGCGAACCGCGTATGCACGACGCTCAGACAATTCAATATTGTAGTCATATTGACCTACGTTATCTGTGTGTCCTTGAACCTCGATTATATAATCAGGATTATCGATAAATATTTGTGCAATCTCGTCCAAAATCTTGTATGAACTTGGTTTGATAGTTGCCTTGTTGTGCTCAAATTGAATACCTGACATCGCTTTGTTCAACAAATTACGAACCTCACGTTTGATCTCTGGACAACCTAAGTTCTCTTTGACACCAACGATAGTAGGACAGAGGTCTTCATAGTCGTATACACCATCACCGTCTGTGTCAAGCATACAACCATTCTCGTCTACATGATTACGTGCTTCAGCAGGAGTGTTAGGACATTTATCTAGGTAATCGTATACACCATCCTTGTCACTATCCTTAGGACATCCATGCTCGTCAATCATATTGTACATCTCAGCAGGAGTATCAGGACATTTATCCATATAGTCGTATACACCATCACCATCGGTGTCATATACGCAACCTTTCTCATCCACATGACTACGTGCTTCTGCAGGTGTATTAGGACATTCATCTAGGTAGTCATATATTCCATCTTTGTCAGAATCCAATGGACAACCATTTTTATCTACCATACCACGTGCCTCAGCAGGTGTGTTAGGACACATATCATGGAAGTCATATACTCCGTCTTGATCGGCATCGAATGCGCAACCTTTTTCGTCTACATAGTTACGTGCTTCCTCAGGAGTATCTGGACATTGATCCAAATAATCGTATACGCCATCTTTATCAGTGTCTAATGGACATCCATGCTCATCTATTGCACCACGAGCCTCTTCTGGAGTGTTAGGACATTGATCAATATAATCATATACACCATCTTGATCTGCATCAAATGCACAACCATTTTCATCTACGTAATTACGTGCTTCCTCAGGAGTGTCAGGACATTGATCCTTATAGTCATATACACCATCTTTATCAGTGTCTAATGGACAACCATTCTCATCTACCATACCATTTACCTCTGCAGGAGTATTAGGACATTGGTCAAGATAGTCATAAACACCATCTTTGTCAGAATCTAACAAGCAACCATTCTCGTCTACATAATTACGTGCTTCAGCAGGTGTGTTAGGACATTGATCTTTATAGTCATATACACCATCTTTATCAGTGTCTAATGGACAACCATTCTCATCTACCATACCATTTACCTCTGCAGGAGTATTTGGACATTGGTCTAGATAGTCATAAACACCATCCTTGTCTGTATCTAATAGACAACCATTCTCATCTACATAATTGCGTGCTTCAGCAGGAGTGTTAGGACATTGATCCTTGTAGTCGTATACACCATCTTTATCGGTATCTAGTGGACAACCGTATTGGTCTACCATACCATTTACTTCAGCAGGTGTGCTTGGACATTGATCTAGATAATCGTAAACACCATCATTATCTGAGTCTAACAAGCAACCTTTCTCATCGATATATTGACGTGCTTCTGCAGGTGTGTTAGGACATTGATCCATATAGTCATATACACCATCTTTATCAGTGTCTGCTGGACAACCATTTTGATCCACAGTGCCGTATGCTTCAGCAGGTGTACCTGGGCATAGATCTAAGTAGTCATATACGCCATCACCATCAGTATCTAGTAGACAACCCTTCTCATCTACCAATTGACGTGCTTCAGTGGTTGTGTTAGGACACTCATCTAAGTAATCATATACACCGTCCTTGTCGCTGTCAATAGGGCAGCCGTTTTTATCTACAGAACCATAAGCCTCTGCAGGTGTGCCTGGGCATAGATCTAAGTAGTCATATACGCCATCACCATCAGTATCTAGTAGACAACCCTTCTCGTCTACTAATTGACGTGCTTCAGTAGTTGTGTTAGGACACTCATCCAAGTAATCGTATACACCGTCCTTGTCGCTGTCAATAGGGCAACCGTTTTTGTCTACAGTACCATAAGCCTCTGCAGGTGTGCCTGGGCATAGATCTAAGTAGTCATAAACACCGTCACCATCTGTGTCTAACAAGCAACCATTCTCATCTACACTATGACGTGCCTCTACAGGTGTGTTAGGACATTTATCCAAGTAATCGTATACACCATCTTTATCTGTATCCAATGGGCAACCTTGCTCATTAACCAAACCGTGAACCTCAGCTGCGGTGTTAGGACACAAATCTAGATAATCATATACACCATCGTTGTCTGAATCCAATGGACAACCAAATGAATCAATAAAATTGCGTGCCTCTACAGGTGTGTTAAGACATTTATCTAAGTAATCGTATACTCCATCTTTGTCTGTATCCAACAAGCATCCTACTGAATCTACATAACCGCGAGCCTCTTCTGGAGTATCTGGACATCTGTCGATGTAGTCAAATACACCATCTTTATCAGTATCTGCTGGACAACCCACAGAATCTACATAATTACGTGCTTCTACAGGTGTGTTAGGACATTGATCCAAATAATCATATACACCATCTTGGTCACTATCCTTAGGACAACCAGTCTCGTCTATCGTCGCATGTGCTTCTGCAGGTGTGTCTGGACATTTATCTAGATAATCGTATACACCATCTAAATCTGTATCTAATAGACATCCTACTGAGTCTACATAACCTACAGCTGCAGCAGGAGTATTAGGGCAGAGATCCATATGATCGTATACATCATCGCCATCACTATCTAGAGGACAACCTGTTTCTGTCACGAAACCAGCTGCTTCAGGACGTGTATCTGGACATTCATCTAAATAATCAAGTACACCATCGCCATCGCTATCCAATGGACAACCAATTGAATCGATAAATCCAAATGCTGCTGATGGAGTATGTGGACATTGATCCATATAATCTGGCACTCCATCTGCATCAGCATCCAATGGACAACCCATCTCATCTACGCGTACATTAAATGGAGTATTAGGACATACGTCTATTTTATCCCATACACCATCTTTATCTTTGTCTCTTTGTCTGTTGTTTGTACCTGCTACAATTGCTACACCAAAGGATACGTTAACACCGGTAGTCTTGTATGGCAATGGAATATCCATTTGTAAAGACTCTTCGTGGTATTTTGCGTATGAAGTAGGTACGTAGTCTGTTGCTAATGTCAACATAATTCCGTCATATGGAGCCAATGATAGAGCTGCACCTACATTGCTCCAACGACCATTGAGGAAGGAATATGATGCTGCTAGGTTAAACCAATTTGCAGGACGGAAGGCTGCACCCAAGGTTACTTCCTCAGTGATATGAGAGTTGTAAAAACGAGTATGCGAGTATACGCCTATGCCAATACGATTCTTCCAGAAGTTAGCATCAATACCAACGTTAAGGTTGGCTGTCAACATATTGATGTATGGGAACTCTGTCTCAATTTTATCTACATGCAAACTGTTAGCGTAACCATTGAGGTGGCCATTCAAGTCTTCCACCAATGCATCACTGTCAAATCCATCTAAATTACCATAATTACCGTATTCTAAATCTACACCAGTAAAGGTTGTATCTACGCTGAAACTAGTATTTGCTTGACGATGCCAACGCATGAAACCCAAATCTGTTACAGCAGCAGTGAATTGCAATTGTTCAATAGGCTTGTAGGTGAATCCCAAATCAAAAGCAACACCCATACCTGCTGGCTTGAGAACATCCTTGGCTGCATTGTAAATATCTTTAAACTTTGTGCTATTTAGATTAATTAGGCCATCCAGATTGCTAAATAATTCTGCTACATCATAATCTCCCAATTGACTAGGATCAGTTGGCACACTTGCCCAATTCAATGGAGCGGCCATCTGCAATGTACCAGTGGCTGTCGCATGTAGTGAGTCTAGTGAACTAGAGAATTGCAAGTTGTCGACCTTCAGCCCAACGTGAGCTTGTCCTACCAACACTTTTACCTTTCCACCGACTGTCCATTTGCGATTAATATTGTGTGAAAAACCTAATGCAAAATCGGTATAAGCCATTGCATTCACACCCAAAGACATTGGAGGTATATTGCCACTCATGTTATTGAGTCCAAATATAGAACTGGATATATTAGCACCAGTTACTATACGCTCTGATATGTTGATATGCAAATAACTGTTCTTCTTGATTCTAAAACCAAATCCAAACAAATTTACACTAGCATCTGCATCTACAGCAAATGTCTTTGGTCGTTTGTCCAACCAATTTGCAGGAGCATCTGGATGAAATGGAGTAATGGTTTGACCATCTGGTCCTTTAAACAAGAAGTCAGACATGGTCCAATTGTTGGTTCCTGCCCATAAACTTGTGTAACCTATTGCAGGTAAAGTTAAGTAAAATTTACTAACTGGCTGAAAAGCAGGGTTGATTGTATGACGCATAGGTGCGTTCTCCAAGAAATACAAAGTGTTGACTTGTTGTGCATTCATGCTTGATACACATGCCAAGAGAACGGCAAATAATATACTACGTAGAATCCTTTTCATTGTATTTCCTCCTTATTATTGATTGATTACTGAATCTAAATTTAAGACTGCTTCCACACTAGCTCCAAGGGCTAGTTTTATGCGGATATAATTGTCGTCTGTTAACTTCACATTAAACAATCCTTGATCGTATGCTTGTTGCATAGCATGGTCGTTCAATTCTGCGTAGAATGCTACTTTCTTGATCTTCTTAAGTGTTTCAAAATGCTCAAGATCTACCTCTACAATTTCTACACTTTGTTTAGGAATAGCTGTCCAATTGTGATTTTCAAATGTATGATTTGGAGCTGGAATCACAATGGTGTCGTTCTTTGTGATTAACAATGGTTTCTCAGTTCTAGGGTCAATGATCACATTATTGTGCTCATCCAAACATGTGAACGAACCCAAGAATTCTAGAGGTATGCTGTTCTCTAATGTGATGACAAGCTTTGCACTAGCACTTTCTAACGTGTCTAACACAGTAACTTCGCTAAGCATTTCATCAATGTCTATAGAACTCAAATCAATGTCAGTGATTGTGTCGGAGTATGCTAGAGTAACACCTTCATTGAATATCATTGGTAACTCACACGCTGCATCTAAGCGAATAGATGCGTCATCTGTGATACGAAGTTGTGGGGTTTCTTGTTCGTTGAAGTTGACAGCAAACTTGTAACCTACTGCATCTGGACGAATAGAGAGCAAGTTGTCAATGTGACCACGTTCTGGGTCGCTATCAAAGAGCATATGAATAGTAGTTTTTGCTCCAATCTCACTGTCTAGAGGAAGATATTCGTTTTTGTTGAAATATTTGTATAATGTTTTGTTTCCTCCAAATGTGGCATAACGTACATCTCCTTGTGCATTCTTGGTGTACAGGTGATCACCTTGCAAAATTAATGCACCCGCCATTTGTGTTGTCAATGCGACATCGATGCTAGGTTTCGCTAGAGGCAAACAAAGTTTGTTGATACTGTTCCATGGTGACCAGAATTCAGAGATATAATCCTCTGCGTCTGCAGACATGTCTTTACTTGGTTCGAACATACCCCAAATAGCATGGTAGTCAATGAATTGAACTCCAACTTCATATTGGAATTTCGCTGTGCTAGGGATTGCGATTTCGCCTGCTGATGTAGGAATTGTTACATACAAAGTTATGTCGAATGTACAAGAATCTGTTACGTTGTTGGCGTATTCTTTCCAATTTTGTGGGTGTTTATTTTTCATTAAATTTAGAGAGAATTCATCCACGTTAATTGGAATCTCTTGACCATATGTGTAGTTCTCACCTCTTTGATATACCGTGATGGTATTTCCGCTTGGACGGTAGAAGTTTTCTCCTAAGCTGATAGTTACTTTGTCAATCCAATCCCACTCAATTGGCAAATTGCCGGCAGGAGTAATCTTGCTGATAAAACTAGCGTTCTTAATCAAAGCGCTATCCAAACGTTGTTTGTTTACATCTTTGTTAATGCCGCTCAATTTGAGAGTCAATGGGAAGGTCAGCGGAATTTGTGTGCCGGTACCTACAATTTTGCCTCCGTGCATCATACCTTTTAGTTGGTCGTATACATTCATGTTCAACTTTGTGCGACTGATGTATTGCGCCAAGTTGATTTCGTGAAAATTACGCTCAATACTGAAGGTGTCTTTAAAGGTTAATACACCGTGGTTCTTTACACTATCAATGTAAATACCCCATCTTCCATCGCCTACAAAGTCGCCTATGGTGGCTTTTACCGAGCCTATAGGTGTGGTTACGTTGGCGTTAACTTTTACAGATGTGTCGATATCATTCAAATCGACATCAGCTTCGCAGCTCTGCATAAACATGGTCAAACATATCATGCCGACCATGGGTAAAAATGTGAATAAGTGTTTCATATGACTCTTATGATTTATATTCATAAATTAGTGTTTTCAATTTTATGCCTTTAAGAAAATGTTTTGACACACTTCAATTAGCCCGCAAAGTTACAACTTTTTTTTGATATGTGCAACTATTTTTTTAAAAAATAAAAATATATTCATCGCCTTTCAACTTTCAACTCTAAACTCTCAACTTTTCTATAAGAAACCTTGCATATTTCCAATCTTTTTCGTACCTTTGCACCCGAAAATGCGTTATTAGGCATTCTTATCATTAGAACTTTTAAAACATTTAAAACTTTTTTAACTTATAAACATTATGATTTACAGCAAAGAGGTACAGGAAATGTGCCAAGTAGCTAAAGGACCTAACCATGGTCCAGCTCCAATCCCAGAAGAGGGTAAGTGGGTGAAAGCTAAAGAGATCGCTGACATCTCTGGTATGACTCACGGTATCGGTTGGTGTGCTCCACAACAAGGTGCATGCAAACTCAGTTTGAATGTTAAGAACGGTATCATCGAGGAGGCTCTCATCGAGACTATCGGTTGCTCAGGTATGACTCACTCTGCTGCTATGGCAAGCGAGATTTTGGTAGGTAAGACTATCCTCGAGGCACTCAATACCGACCTCGTGTGCGACGCTATCAACACCGCTATGCGCGAGCTCTTCCTCCAAATCGTTTACGGACGTACTCAATCAGCTTTCTCTGAGGGCGGTCTGCCAATCGGCGCTGGTCTTGAGGATTTGGGTAAGGGTCTCGTTAGCCAAACTGGTACCTTGTTCGCTACCAAGGCTAAAGGTTCACGTTACCTCCAATTGACCGAGGGTTATATCACCAAGCAATACTTGGATGCTGACAACGAGACTTGCGGCTATGAGTTCGTTCATATGGGCAAATTCATGGATGCTATCAAGAAGGGTGTTCCAGCAGAGGAGGCTTTGAAGAAGGTTACCGGTACTTATGGCCGTACAACCGAGGAGCAAGGCGCAGTTAAATTTATTGATCCACGTCATGAATAATAAGAAAGGAGTAAAACTATGATCCGTCCAGTTCAATTCGAATCACAAGATCGCCGCGAGAAACAAGTACTCGCTGCGCTTAACGCACATGGTATTGCTTCTATCGAAGAGGCTAATCAAATTTGCGAGCAATACGGTTTGGATCCTTACATGACTTGCGAGGAGACCCAAATGATTTGCTTCGAGAACGCTAAGTGGGCTTACGTAGTAGGTACCGCTATCGCTATTAAGAAAGGTTGCAAGAACGCTGCTGACGCTGCTGAGGCTATCGGTATCGGTTTGCAAGCATTCTGTATCCCTGGTTCTGTAGCTGATGACCGTCTTGTAGGTCTTGGCCACGGTAACTTGGCAGCTCGTCTTCTCCGCGAGGAGACCGAGTGTTTCGCTTTCTTGGCAGGTCACGAGTCTTTCGCAGCTGCTGAGGGTGCTATCAAGATTGCTGAGATGGCTAACAAAGTGCGCCAAAAACCACTTCGTATCATCCTCAACGGTCTTGGCAAAGATGCTGCTGTGATCATCAGCCGTATCAACGGTTTCACATACGTACAAACACAATTTGACTACGCTACTGGCGAGTTGAATGTTGTGAAGACCAAAGCATACAGCAACGGTCCACGTGCTAAGGTGAACTGCTATGGTGCTGACGATGTACGCGAAGGTGTGGCTATCCTCTGGCACGAGAACGTAGATGTATCTATCACAGGTAACTCTACCAACCCAACTCGTTTCCAACACCCAGTAGCTGGTACCTATAAGAAAGAGCGCGTATTGGCTGGCAAGCCATACTTCTCTGTAGCTTCAGGTGGTGGTACAGGTCGTACCTTGCACCCAGATAACATGGCTGCAGGTCCTGCTTCTTATGGTATGACTGATACTTTGGGTCGTATGCACTCTGACGCTCAATTCGCTGGTTCTTCTTCAGTACCTGCTCACGTTGAGATGATGGGCTTCCTCGGTATTGGTAATAATCCAATGGTAGGTTGTACTGTAGCTTGCGCTGTAAACGTAGCGTTGGCATTGAACAAGTAATTGCAGCACTCACGCATTGCGTGCATCACCGCGACTTTGTCGCCACTACTGCACGAAGTGCCATATACAAAAATCGCTCACTTCCATCGAAGTGGGCGATTTTTATATTATTTAATAGTCCCAAAGGTCGTTCTAATTTCTAATAATGCGGAGATCTAACATCTCACAGCGAAGCGGTCATTCTCGCGACCACTATAGGACATCGTCGGCACATCCTCGGCACATCGTCGAAGCTTCCTTTATTGTTTGACCCAGATCAAACGATTGGTGTCATATCCACGACGATCAGCTTCGGCTACGATACTAGCTTTGGTGGCTTCGTCCAATTGAGGAGTACGAGACAATATCCATAGATATTTATGATTATGACCTCCCACCAATGCGTATTGGTAGTCATCATCAATCATCAATACACGATAATCGCTGTAGAATGGGCCGAAGAACGATACTCTCAGTAACCCTGGCACATTGGTGGTTTTGGCTATGCCTTTGGATTCTTCTGCACGGCCATCTTTGATTCCCGTGTTTAGTACGTCAATTTTACCATCTTCTCGCATAGTGTAGCGTGCCATGCTGTAGTAGATACCGCGCTCAAAAGGATGGTCAAAACGTGCTACTTCGTACCAATATCCGAGATAGCGGTTGAGGTCTAGTGAATGAACAGGAGTGTTGTCCACTTTGTTTGTGGATTCACATCCGGTAAACATGCTGGCAAGGATTGCCATAAAGATAAATTTTTTCATAGTTGTTTATTTTGTTTAGGTTGTAACCATCTTATGATGGTCATCTATCGCTAAACAAAAAGCGTGCCATTAATTGACACGCCTTAAACTCCTAAACTTCTAAACTCCTGAACACCTAAACTCCTGAACACCTAAACTCCTGAACTCCTAAACTCCTGAACTCCTGAACCTCCAACACCTCCAGCGGATGATCTACTAGATAATCGGGTTTTGCGCCTTCCATCTGTTCCCTCGTGCCAAATCCCCAGGTGCAAAGCACAAGGGTGGCCCCCGCTGCGCGAGCGGTCTCGGCATCTACGAGTGAATCGCCTATGTATAAACAGTTGAGTGTTGAGTGTTGAATGTTGAGAGTCGAGAGTATATCATACACAATCTGTGGGTTAGGTTTGCGTTCTACACCTACGCGCTCGCCAAGTACGACGTCAAAGATACCTGGAAATAACTGTGCCACAATCTTCTCGGTAGCTGCTTGATACTTGTTGGATGCTACAGCAAGGAACCATCGCTCGCCTTTTAGCCTCATCGCCTCATCGCCTTTTCGCCGAAGTGCTTCTAATAGTTCAGGAATACCATCATAAGGGCGAGTGAAGTCGCAGTTGTGTTCATCGTAGTAGGGTACGAAATACTCGCGCAGACGAAGCACGGTTTCTTCGTTGCGATGTTCCTCGGGTAGAGCACGTTCGATAAGTTTGTTAACACCATTGCCCACTAGGCGAGGGTAGTCTTCTATCTTATGAGTAGGAAACCCGCATGATGCCAATGCATAGTTACATGCCTGTCCCAAATCTGAGATAGTATTAATTAACGTTCCGTCTAAGTCAAAAATGATGATCATAATATTTAGGACCGGCTACGCCTGAGAGATCGCTTCGCTGAGAGACCGTTCGCTATGCTCACTGAGAGACCACTCGCTATGCTTCGCTGAGGGACCGGTTAAGTCTGTTAGATATTAAGCTTGCTTTTAAAGGATACTGACTTTCGTTGTAAATTATCCAATTTCTTTTGTAGTTCTTGACTTTGTGATTGATTGATATATCCAAGTCTTTCAGAAAGAACTATCTGTGTGTTTAATTCGTATAAAGAACCTATTGCAATGCTAATAAAGTGTGCAAAGTCTTTATCTGTGTTACGACCTGCCCCCTCTGCAATGTTTGACGGAATAGAGACTGCCGCTCGTGTCATTTGGGATACCAAACTAAATTTCTCTTCTATAGGAAAAGATGCGGTTAATTTATATATCTCTTCAACAAGATCCATTGCTTGTTGCCAGATTTGCAGATTATTATAGTTGTGCATATTTGTTTATGTTGGATCGTTTCATTGTTAAGACCGTTCACTTCATTCACTGAGGGACCGTTCGTTACACTCACTGAGATATCAATGAGTCTCTCAACGCAGTGGTCTCTCAGCGCAGCGATCTCTCAGGCGCAGCCGGTCCTTTCGTGACTGTTGAGTCTCTCAGCGCAGCGGTCTCTCAGGGCTTCAGCCCGGTCTCTCAGCACCAAAGGTGCGGTCTCTCAACGAAGTGGTCTCTCAACTTCGTTGGCGGACTGCTTCGTAAAGCATAACACCTGCGGCGACGCTTACATTGAGTGATTCGATCACACCTGACATAGGGATGCGCACTTGGTGTGAGCAGATGCGCAAGTTAGCCTCATAGATACCTTTATCTTCGCTACCCATTACGATAACAGTAGGGGCAGTCATATCTACCTCAGTGTAGTCGCAAGTAGCGTGCTCGGTAGCAGCCACCACATTGAAACCTGAGTCGCGCAAGTACTGCAAGCAGTTTTGCAAGTTATCCACCTTGCATACTGGCAAGTGGTAGAGTGCACCGGCTGAAGTCTTCACAGCATCACCGTTGATAGCTACACTGCCGTGTGTACCTATGATAAGCGCGTCTGCGCCTGCGCATGCGCAGGTGCGAGCAATAGCGCCAAAGTTACGCACGTCGGTGACACCATCTAATACCATTAGAAGTGGTGTCTTACCTTCTTCAAAGAGCATAGGAACGAGGTTCTCAATATTGCTAAACTCGATTGGACTCAAGAAGGCGATAGCACCTTGGTGGTTCTTATCGGTATATTGGTTGAGTTTCTCTACTGGCACTTTTTGTACAGGAGTGGTAGTGCCCATGAGTTTTTTGAGAAGCTCCTTGCCAATGGTGGATGTCATATCACGACGAAGGAGAATCTTATCGATAGTCTTGCCAGCATCAATAGCCTCGATGATAGCACGGATACCAAACACCATCTCCTTTTCTGGCGGACGACGGGTGTCGTAGTTCTTTGGAGATGATGGAGTACTAGTTCTAGTGCCACTAGTGCTTCTAGTAAATGGTCTTTTATTATCTTGTGAATACATATTATCTTTGTGTCTAACAGTCCGAAGGACGATCTAACTTCTAACAGCCGCAGGCGGTCTAACAGCGTAGCGGTCTTGTTAATATGCCAACCACTCAAGGAACTTATCAATATCTTCGTCGTATGCGTAGCTGGTTTCTACAATTTTGTTACCATCTGCATCCAATTGCACATAATATGGTTGTGCGTTAGCTTGATATTGTGTGCGTTGCATATGACTCCATTTCTCGCCTACCGTTTCCAATGTGATGGTTTCACCATTTTCGATTAGTGTGATAGGCTCGTCTAACTCTGTTCGATCATCCACAATCAGTGAGATGATCACGTATTTCTTGAGATGCTCAGCTACTTCCGGTTTTTCGAGTACGGCAGCTTCCATCTTGCGGCAGTTAACACAGCCATATCCATTGAAGTCTAGGAATACAGGCATGTTGTGTTCTTTTGCATACGCCATACCCTCATCGTAATCTTCAAAGACAATCTGGTCTACAGCACCACCAGGAGTTAGTACCCAATCTTGTGTGGACATTGGTGGAGCGAAAGCTGATATAGCGCGCAATGGAGCACCCCATAGACCTGGTATCATATACATAGCGAATGATAGAGATATGATAGCCAAGAACAAACGTGATACACTAGTCTTGCGGTGATCCTCATCATCGTGTGGGAACGAAATCAATCCCAACAAGTAGAGACCAAGGAGAGCAAAGATGATAATCCAGAGAGCAATGAATACCTCACGATCTAGGATGTGCCATCCGTATGCCAAGTCTGCTACGCTGAGGAACTTCAATGCGAGAGCCAACTCTAAGAAGGCCAATGTCACTTTGAAGGTGTTCATCCATCCACCTGACTTTGGTAGTTTCTTCAATACAGATGGGAACATAGCAAATAGTGTGAATGGCAACGCCAAAGCGATGGCAAAGCCAAGCATACCCATTGCAGGTGCCATGATTGATTTACCGGCAGCTTCTACAAGTAATGTACCGATGATAGGACCTGTACAAGAGAAAGATACGATAACCAAGGTGAATGCCATCAATAGGATGCTGATAAAACCAGTTGTTTTACCAGATTTGCTATTGAGAGCAGTAGACCATGAACTAGGTAGGGTAATCTCAAATGCTCCAAAGAAGGATGCAGCGAATATAACGAGGATAAGGAAGAATACGATATTCACCACTGCGTTTGTACTTAGTGCATTGAGTGCAGAAGCACCAAACAAGAGGGTAACTAAGAGTCCCAAACCTACATATACGATCACAATGCTAACTCCGTAGAAGATAGCATCACGAATAACTTGTGAGTTAGTAGTGCCTTTTTGAGCACCGCCTCGTTTGATAAAGAAGCTGACGGTCATAGGGATGATAGGCCATACGCATGGGGTAAAGATGGCCATGAGTCCGCCGCCTAAACCGAGAACGAAAATCCACCATAGGGGTGTTTCGCCTTCTTCCTCTTCTGGTAGTTTTTCAGTCTTTGCTCCTTCCTTATTTGCGTTCCTATTGTCACTTTCTATAGAGTCTCCTGTTGCCATCTCTGTTTCTACAGGCACTACGGCCAACGTGCTAGCAGATACAATACTATCTATAAGAGTATCCATGCTAATAGAATCAACAGGCATAGTGATAATTTCTTCTACTTTAATCTCCTTTGAAACTTCCGCTTTTTCTACTTTTTCTGTTGCAACTTTTACGGAGGTTTGTACCGGAACCTTATATTTCCATGTTTCAGGTGCAGTACACATCTTGTCGTCGCATGCATTATAGCGTACGCTGATGACTTCTGCTTTAGCTACCATTTCTGTGAAGGTGTCATGGAAATAATCACCATACTCATTGTCTCCGAGTTCAATGATATTGAGGTGCCAACCTTCTTCGATGGTGGCTGTTAGGCGAACACTATCGCCAATGACTTCGCCCTTCCACTTGATGGGCTCCACTAGCTGCGCTTGAGCAGCAAAAGCAATAAACATTGCTACGATTGTATTGATAAACTTTTTCATATTCATTGTTTTTATATCGTTCGTTTTACTCAGTGAGTGACCAATGAGTCTCTCAGCCCGTAGGGCGATCTCTCAACGCAGTGGTCTCTCAGCGAAGCGGTCTCTCAGCACCACCGGTGCGGTCTCTCAACTGACGCTCGCGTCAGAAGGCATTCGCCAATCGCCACGTGGCGATAGACTCACACCTACCACTTTTGGTCCATCAGGCAAGCAACTACGCTTGAACTGTTGGGTGAAGAAGCGGTGCATAAACACGTCCAACCAATGGTCTACTTCCTCTTGTGTATATACACCCTCAAAAGCTATGCCAGCCATATAGGCTATTTTCTCGCGTGTAAAACCGTAGCGCAAGAAGTAATACATATAGAAGTCGTGCAACTCATATGGTCCGACCTTGTCTTCGGTCTTTTGTGCGATATTGCCTTGTTGGTCAGTTGGTAGCAACTCTGGTGAAACTGGAGTGTCTACAATATCTAGTAGTATCTCGCGTGTGGTTTCACCAAAGACGTTCTCAGCGGCATGTTGTACAAGGTAACGCACCAATGTTTTAGGTACGCCAGCGTTGAGTCCGTACATGGACATTTGATCGCCGCAGTAGGTTGCCCAACCAAGAGCTAATTCGCTCATATCACCTGTGCCTACTACAAGACCGTTGTACTTGTTGGCCATATCCATTAGCACGAGTGTGCGTATACGCGCTTGTGCATTCTCATAGGTTATATCATGCTTGTTGATATCGTGTCCTATGTCTAGTAGGTGTTGTTTAGCCATATCACGGATAGGTATCTCGTGCATGCTGATACCTAGTTGCTCCATGAGTGCAATAGCATTGTTATATGTACGGTCGCTGGTGCCAAAGCCTGGCATAGTCACACCAATGATTTGGCTGCGGCTATAACCCAAGCGGTCTGCGGTCAATGCGCATACGAGTACGGCTAGAGTAGAGTCCAATCCTCCAGATATACCTATCACAAGTGACTCTGCATGTGTGTGCTTCCAACGACGCAAAAGACCGTGGATTTGCAAGTTAAGCACATCTTCGCAATACTCTATGCTGTTACTACGCTTAGGCAGGAATGGTGTTTTAGGGAAATGACGGTGTAGTGGCTCTGTGCCTATAGCCTTATCGCCTATAGCCTGCTCCAATGGAGCCACCTGTATATGGCGATAATGACCATGTTTGTCGTGAGTGAAATTGGTATTGCGTTGGCGGTCGATGCGCAGACGCTCTACGTCAATCTCAGATACGATCATGCTGCTTTCCATTTGGAAGCGATCGCCCATGTCGAGCATATCTCCGTTCTCTGCGATATAGGTGCTACCTGAGAAAACGATGTCGGTGGTAGATTCGCCGATACCAGATGAAGTATAAACATAGCCGCAGTGTACGCGAGCGGACTGCTGCATGATCATTCGTTGGCGGAAGGTGTGCTTGCCAGTAACGCAGTTGCTGCTAGATGGGTTGAAGATGATCTCTGCACCTTGAATAGCTAGTTGTGTACTAGCGGGTAGGGGAGACCAGAGGTCTTCGCATATCTCAATACCAAAACTGTAGTCGTTGGTAGTGAACACGAGGTCGATACCAAATGGCACATCCTTGCCCCAGAGCTCAATGGTAGGGATGCGTGGGCGGATAGAGTTGGAATTGCGCTCTAGTACATCTCGTCCGGATGAGAACCAGCGCTTCTCGTAGAACTCGCCTGTGTTAGGCAAGTTGATCTTTGGCACAATACCCATCACTTCTCCGTCGGTCATAACGAAGGCGCAGTTGTAGAGGTTGTTGTCCACCTTGAGTGGTGCACCTACGAGTACGATAATAGGTAAGTCACGTGTGTAAGCGCATACTTGCTCTAGTGCGCTAAGTGCATTTTGTTGAAGCTGTTGGGTAAAGAATAGATCGGCACAAGTATAGCCCGTGATGCTCAGCTCTGGGAAGCAGATCACTTGCACGCCTTCTTCTACGGCTTCAGATATTTGTTTTTTGATCTCGCTGGCGTTGAAGTTGCAGTCCGCCACTCGCATTTGCGGAACGGCTGCTGCCACGCGTACATAACCAAAATTTGTGTTCATACTCAAAAATGCATAAAATACGGTGCAAAGGTACAACAAAAAATGCACATACGCAAGTAAAGCGAGTAATTATTTTACAAAAGATAGATTACATCTATCTAATCCGCTATTCAGCACTCGCTTAAGCTCGCTTGAAAGCAGAGTGCTGGATAGTGGATTAATGAAGGTATTAACCGATTTTGTAAAATAATTACGAGCGATCTGTAGTATGGTCTGCATTTTGCGAACGTAGCTACGGGGGAATTGGCTATGAGGGAGGTGTATTGTGTGGTGGTGTTAATAGCCAAGGCAGTGTCCGAAGTACAACAAAAAATGCTAAAAAACACAAAAAAAGCACTTTTTTTGCACTTTTTTTCGAAAATATTTGGTCATGTGTTCGGGCTACGCCCTCGCATTTTACGACGCAGTTGTATCTTCGGACGCCGCCTTGGTCTGAACTATGTTTGACCAATTCCCCCGAAGCTACGGTCGCAAAATGCAGCCCATACGCTTCTTTTTTCTGCTCAAAAAATGCTAAAAAACACAAAAAATGCATTTTTTTTGCACTTTTTTATAAAAAAATTTGCGTATGTGCATTTTTTGTTGTACCTTTGCACTCGCTTTCGAAAAGGAAGTACGACATACGGTCACGGTGCTATCGTCTAGTGGCCTAGGACAACGGCCTCTCACGCCGTAAACCGGGGTTCGATTCCCCGTAGCACTACAAAGAAAACTGCTTGAGATTTCAAGCAGTTTTTTGTTTGTATTTTAGCTACCCTTGCGCTACCTTTGCGCTAGGTAAATTTTTAAGACAATTATTGACAATTAAAATCGACAATTATTGACAATTCGATAAAACAACAAGAGCCGTGATCTCACGACTCTTGTTTTCTTTACCTATAGCCAATACCCTATAGCCAATAACTTATTTTGACCTAATATATGTTTCTACGAGATGTATAAGTTCTTTTTCTTCAATATGAATCCAGCCTTTCTGTATAATTTCGTGGAATGTGCTAGATTTTTTATTGATAAGCCATCTCCTTTCGTTCTGCTCAACCCAAGCAGATAATATAAGGTCGCCATTTCGTGTTTCTCTTAATACAATGTCACGAATACAAACTCCATTGTCATTTGTATACTCGCTGACCTTGGTGGGAAGAGAATGTAGCATCGCATCTCTGTATTTATCTGGTAGGAGTGTTGCTATATGTGCTTCTATTTTATCTGCCCAATATCTACTGACTCCTGCTTCAGTTAAATAAGTCCAACATTTAGATAAAATACTTGCTACTTGATCAATAATGCGAGCGGCATTTTTAATGGAATTATCCTTAGCGAATGCCAATAAGTCTTCTTCTGAGATGTTTGTAACTTTTCCACGTACAGATAGGTTGTGGTAGTTGACATATTTCATAGCACTAAGGTCAACTGTAAAAGTCATGTCATATGCAGGTGTAATGTGCCAATGTCCACCTCTAGGCAGCATAAAGGAGAAGTTTTTGGTATGATCGTCTACATTTCCTCCTAGGACATTCATAACCATTCGTTTGTACAGTTGCTCTTGTTCTGTTTGTGGTATATCTAATCTCCTAGCAACGGTCATCAAATCCTCATATGAACACGCTGTTTCGCTCATGGCTGCAAGTGTCTGCGTATGTATGCGTTCGCCATTTTGGCGGTCATAACGTTCTGTGAGAAAATGATATTGTCCGTCAATTTCTTTTAATTGCGATGGCATCATGTTTATACCCATATCGGTAGCCATTTGATAGTATGCCATCTCTACTTGGGTGTGTGGGAAGATGCTGCTTTCGGCAAACTTTAAGATATAATATTTGTATTCTTGCGACCAATCCAATTGTCCAGAGCGAATTTCTCCTGTTTTGGAATTGATGGCAAGAATAGCTTTGGGATGTTGACCACCAGCCGAAGTTCCTACAGCATACAATCGTTGCATTGTAATAGATTCTTCTGGCAATACAGAAACTTCAGAACGCTCATCAAAAATACGCTGTGCCAAAGCATATAAGTCTTGTATTTGTATATCTTGGGCGTCATCTTGAACACTCATGGCGGGTTCAAATTCAAGAGCTCCCATTCCTCTACTTCCGATGAAGGATAGTTTATCTACAGGAGTGATATCACTACTCTTGATTCCACGCATTTTAGCCCAATGTTCAAATACGCGATTTCCCCATTTATCTGGCAGAGAGTCTGCTATAAATGGAGGTAACCCTTGATATATTTTGTCTGTATTGCCTGGGATGGGCTGCCGTCCTGCAATAGAGTTAATAGAGGAGGTGAGAGGAGCAATATCTATACCTTTACGTACAAAAGCGGGATTATATTCGAAAATAGCTTTGTGAGATTTCTTATCCCAATATAGCAGTCCTACTTCCTGTCCCCATAGCTTAACTTTGACGATATTATTTTCCATGTTTAACGCGTTTTCTTTGTTTGGTTTGTAATTTTAATAATTGATATGGAGAAATAGGTATCTCGGGTAATATTTCCGTGATACATTCTAGATTATTGATCGCTCGTAGGAGTGCTAATAGGTTTCCCATGGTGATATTGGTGGCCTTGCCAGTCTCAAACGTACGCAGTGTGATTAGACTAACGCCAGCTTTTTCTGCTACTTCTTTTTGTGTTAAATTAGCGTTAAGTCGATAGGATTTGTATTGTACTCCTAGTGATTGAATAATCTCCGTATTGGATAAACTATGGATATTTTCTTTGGTTAGCATCTTTGTGATTTTTGAAAAACGCTGCAAAGATAAATAAATTATCTCTTATATGCAAATATTTTGTATAAAAGATAATATATTTTGCTTATTTTGATTAAATTTTATTGAATAGTTACACTTTTATGAACGACTTTTGTAGTTTTTACTACACTTTTATGAAGGACTTTTGTTGGAATATTACATTTTTATGAATGACTTTTTGAGTTATAACAAAATACGAGGAGAAATTTTTAAGACAATTATTGACAATTCAAGAATCTATTTTGTGTGGGTTGGTTTGTTTAGCTCCTGCTCGCTGCGCTCACGAAATCTTAATAAATCTTATTACGTATAAATCCACCCTTACCAAAGTGCTCCGCAATCAATTACCACCGCTCCGCTTGTCGGCGCATCAATCACCGCCGACTACGCTATCGCTTAATCTTAACAAATGAAATCAAGTATCGACTCTGATTGATCTCTGAAATGCTTACCGCTACATTTACTTAAGATTCAGCGGTTGCGTTTTGGGATGTTCCCCAAAATGCAGAGCGGTGGCAATGGATTTCGGAGAATATTGAAAGGAGCATGGAGATAAGCGTGCCCAAAAAGATTTATTTAGATTTCTCGCGCTTGCGCGTAGGAGCTTTTATCTTATTCAACAGTTGAAAACAAGAGCCGTGAATGCTCACGACTCTTGTTTTCTTGTATTTACTACAGGCACTTTGTGCCGATCTACAGCGCAGCGATCTTCAAGGGCTCTGCCCGATCTACAGGGGAACCCGATCTGCAGCGCAGCGATCTGCTCTGTGCGCTATCGCACGAGCTTGCCTTGTGCATCGTATAGCACGCCATCTTTTTGCATGTAGAGGATGCCATCGATGAGGTACTTCTTCACGCCATTACTGTTGGTGTTAATATCCTCAACGCTAGTAGTAACCTTACTTGGTTTCACATGGAGTGCGAAGCGGTTATCGAAGGTGCCCTTGCCGAGGTTAACGGTGTAGTTGTCAAGCAAGAGGTTGGTTGTGGTATTAGTCTCGTAGTCAATGAGTTCTACGACTATACCATCTGTACCATCAGGCATTGCAAAGGTGTACTCACCAGCAGCTGAGATCACAACTCCTACAGGGATAACTGTCTCTTGAATTGGGAGCACGTTACCTGCAACATTAACTGGTGTTTTTTCTGCAGTGATGATAGAGTAGATATTGCTTCCTGCATTAATGATTTTGCAGAGGTCGCTATTCATGTCAAACATCTCTGTTGCATCTTCATCTTGCAATTGAATGAAGGTATGATCTGCTTTGTTACCATCTTGTTGCAATTCTAGACGTAAGTTGTGTTGTTCTGCGTCAGAATCGGTATTTCTCTTAGCTGCTAAACCTTGTGCTCCTTCTTTGAAATCAAATGACTTCCAATCGATAGTACCACCGAATTGTACCATATAGGCGAACATGGATTGGAATGTTTTTGTACCTCCATTTTGAGCTACTGCGTATGTATCATCTTTGTAATTATAATCATAGAAGTACTTAACGGTTGTATTGGTAGTTACATTATCCTTATTTGCATATGATGGTACACCAATAAGGTTCCAGTTGCTATCTTCGGTTGTACGATCTGCAGGTGAAGTAATGGTACATTTATGTGTTGGAACTTCAACCTCTGTCACTGTATATACATCAGGATCAATAGTTGTGATTTTAGCTGTAGAAGGGAAGTATAGACTTACCGTGTTTGTATTGGTAAATATAGGAGAGTTTGGGTCCATTACTTTCTTGTTGAGGGTAAGTACATAACCAGTGTTTGCTTTTAATACATCACTTTTCTTGGTTTTGTACTTCCAGAATGTCTTGGTGTCTAAGAACCATCCAATATCTGCGCGTTCCGCACCATCGTAGTATTTAATCATCCAATATTGACCTACTTCACCAAAGCCGAAGACATCAGAAATAGTCACGTCGAATGGGAAAGAAATCCAATAGGTTAATTTCTCTTGCTCACTCTTATTGGCATCTGTTAGATGGGCTTTTGTAAATGACATTACGGCATATACAGTTGAACCTTCTCCACTACGTTGGTTTTGGTTATATGTTATAGGTGCTTTTACTTGTGTAGCAGGTTCTTGGTTGGTACGCTCAATCATAACATCAATGGCAATTTCTGCTTGATTTGCGTTAGGAACAAGTGCGATTAGTGTTTTGTTGATCTTGAAGTCATATAGTACACGAACAACATAAGCGTTATCGTTGGTATTATCTCCTGTGAGCATATCAAGGTTCTCTGCAAATGTTTGGATAGTTCCTGTATTTACAGGATATTGTGCAGTAAGGCTATTGAGATGAGAACCTACTTTAACTGTAAAATCTTTTTGGTAAATCCAGTCGCCACTATCATCCAATAACTCTTCTTTTGCACCTGCTGAAGAAGATTCTTTATAGTTAACAACTAGGTTTCTGTTTCGATTTTGAGTTCCTGTTTGCCACGTACCTTGTATATATGCGCGCGCGACTTCGTTGGTATACTCATTCCATGACCAACGAATGTTGGCGTCATGTGCTATATTACCATGTTCGTCTGTATAATCGTCTTTTGATAGGGTATCAGAGATGGCTGCTCCATAGTCGTTAGCAATAACGAATTTAGTGTTCTTCTTTTTGGATGTTTCAACCCATTTGCAGAAGTAGTGTGAGAATCCGCTATTTTCTAATGCATATTGTGAGAAATGCATATGATTATCAGGTATGGTGTAGTCCATCCAACCACCTTCTGCGTTGTCGGTACGAATGTAGTAGTTTCCAGAGTATGGCTCAAGGTTTCTGCCTTCCATTGCATTTATAGGGTCAAATAGTAAATTAGCAGTTACATTACCATTATCGACAGTTTGTTGCACTGTGAAATTCCATACACGACCAGCGTATCCGTTAACTGCTTTGTCTTGTTTGATCTCCTCTATGCCGTCATCATATGTCAAACTTTCTGTATTGCGACGACCTGGAAGCATGGCTCTGCCAGGATTTGCAGTCAATGGACCAACTGCCATACGCGCCTCGCCTTCTACATCTACCCAATTTCCGTTAGAGAATTGTTGTAGAATTATACGTGGGTGTTTGGTCTCGTCGTAGTTGATGTGCAAACTGACTATATCTGTTCCAGTAACAGCACGTTTTTTGATAATATCAGAAGAATGTTGATAGGTGTTTTTAATGACTGTTTTCCATGACTCGTTACCATCGCCATTTGTTACCACTTGCTCAACATAGAGTAGGCGATAGTCACCGTTAGCAAGACTCATACCCCAACTTCCATTGAAGGTCTTAGTCCCGTCAGTATTGTCGCTTATTTTCTTCTCTATGGTGTAGCAGTTAGATGTTCCAAGTGGAAGATATCGTAAGAAATTCTCTGTATTGTTAGCATAATATGCATTTTGACTAGTTTTTCTCTCAAAACGGAATGTACGGCAGCCAGCTGGAATTATGAACTTATAATAGTTATATCCTGTTTCTTTGTATATTTCACCATCAGGTAGGGATGTGGTCGTAATGACTTGTCCTCCTATGTTATTGTCTGAATAGATATAGTTATAATGTCCACCTTGATTCCAATTGGTATTTATTTCATTATCACTGGTTGAAACTCTCAAATATACGGTGTGGTCAGCAAGAGTTGTAAAGTTCTCTTTAATTATGGTATTGCCGCATATTCTATGTTCTGCATTGAGTTCTTCAAAATCTACACCATCATGTGTTTGGATACACATGTTGTTGTTATATGCAGCATTAAATGACTCAGAAGAAACTAATCTTAGTGTTGATTCAACAGGTACATTGTTGATGACTACATCCTCGCTTTGTGATGAATAGTATTTTTGGCCATTGAGTTCAACTGCATATTTACCATATGTGGTTTTCTCGAGGGTAACTGTGTGAGTAGGGGTTTTCCATTTATATGACCAAGTTCCTTTTGCTCCAGAATTGTCATTTCCATTACCTCCCCATTCGCCACTGTTGATTGTGTAGAAGTTTCCACCTGTGTATAAATCTATACCATTCGTTTGATCATATCGATTGCCCCAGTCATTATATTCTTCGTTACCATTCATTCTGCAGAATACTACTCGATCGTAGGCTTCTTCTGTAGGATAATTGCAATAAAAGACTCCTTCCTCATCTGTAGCTAACATGCTCATCCATTTATGTTTCTCTCCATCTGAATTTAAATAGAAGTATGCAGCAAAACGCGCTCCATCTGCCTTCCAATTTGCATTTGGTTTGAGATATATCTTTGTTCTATCGTAGAAGCACATTCCTTCTGCTGGTATTGTAAGATCTGCTGTTTGATTCCAAAGAACTCCATTGTTGAAGTTGTTGGCACTTGTACTTGGATTCATACGGCAAATAATAACAGTAGTGTATTTACCGTTAATGTCGCATTGATAATGCTCGTTATTACAATCAGACTGTTCCATATCGTACCATTCGTTTCCGTTTCCAAAAGCATATACGGCAAATCGAGCATTGCTGCTTGCCCAAGCTCCAGGTTTTAGGTAAATGGTTTTATAGTCAATCTTTTTGAAGTTAGCTGTTACACTACCTGTTCCCGTTGCTTTAATAGTTGTTGTAGTGGTGTTAGCGTTAGATAGTGTGACATCTCCTGTTTTAGTCCAATTAACAAACTCATATCCGTCGTTTGGAGTTGCTGTAACACTAATACCTACAATACCGACTTGTTGGATGCCGGAGTTGGTTGTTGTACCATTACCGTCTGTTCCAATTGTTACATCAAATTTGTTCTCAGTCCATTGAGCGTAATAGGTTTTATTGCTAGCTGGCTTGTTATCTTTTCCTACATCATTGATTTTTGAACCACCCGATAATGCTGTGAACCAACCATTAAATGTATATCCGGCGCGGGTTGGGGTAGGAAGTGTTATAGGCTCTCCATCATATGTGTATGTAGAAGAAGCAGGTGTTACAGATCCGCCATTGGCATTCCATGTGATGGTGTATTGATTAGCGGTCCATTTTGCGTAGAATGTTTTATTGCCGGTAGAACCTTTGGCGACTTGTGTCACCTTGTTACCAGTAAGATTAGCATTGTCGTACCAACCTGCGAAGGTGTAACCTGTTTTGGTTGGGGCAGCTGGTAGAGTAATAGTTGCGCTCTCAACATTGTATGTGGTGTTTGTCGCACCTGTACCTCCGTTTAGATTATATGTGATATTATATGTAATAAGGTCGTAGCAAGCGTAAACACTAATGTCTCCTGTGCGGTTTGTACTGGTGTATGTTGTGCCATTACCAAAATTGGTGCCTGTTCCAGCTGCGTTGCTGTACCATCCTTTCCAAGTATATCCTTCTTTAGTTGCGCCTTTGCTAAAGGTAATAGAGGTCGATGCTAAAACAAGGTCACCGCTAGTAATATTTGGACTTGTGGTCACTGATGTTGTTCCTTTTTTTGTACCTATGCCATAAGTTACAGTGTAGGCTGTTGGATAGGTAACAGTTATTTTAGGTGCATTAATATCTGTAGAATAATCTACTTTGATTTCATAATTTCCTATGATATCAGCACGTATTTCTATATTCTTGCCTGAGCTACTTAAATCTTTGACACCCATATCACGTGTGTACCAAAATTGATCACCATCAGCAGTAATACCATACCATTTGTCAAGTTCTTTTTCGTATATTTTAAATTGGAAATCCTTATTATCATTGATATTATTTGTGCCATCAATGGCAAATGTATAATACACAATTTTTTCAGAGGCATTTTTCGTGGTCATTATGTGAGTATTATCCCCCCATGTATTTCCGAATTTTGCTCCACCGCGAACAACGAAACTAGGGTTTTTAACTGTAATGATTTTAGTTGCGGTGACAGTAGAAGTTAAACTGGTATATCCCTTAGGGTTATATGTTATGGTTGCGGTTACTGTGTACGTTCCAGGTGTTGTCGCAGTGAATTTGTTACTTGATATACTAGCTCCTGAGGCTGGATTAATGCTATATGAAGTGGATTTTATCTCGTTATAGGTGGTATTTGAGGTCAATGATGGAGTCAAAGTCGTTTGAGCTTCTGTGTAAATAGTAGTTGATGAAGCATTCAAACTGGCTGCTGATGTAGGCTTTTGTGTATCCCAAGTGGCAGATTCGCTACTATTAGCAAAAGTTTTAATGTAATTTTTCCCTGTTTGGAGTGCAATGTTCCCTGTTTGGTTCCAATCGTTGTCCCATGATGGAGTGGTCGTTCCATTTTGATGGCGTGTGAGAATAACATGCGACCATGTTCCAGAAGGAATAACTACATAGTATGTGTTGCCAGAATATTGTTTTGCTACTCCAGCAAATTTGTTGTTCGAATCTTTAAAGAAATAGGCAGACATGACTGCATTGTCACTATCCCACCAATCTACAGCTTCTTTGTTAAAGAACAATATAGCACTGCCATTGCTAGTAATATCTGCAGCGTAAATACTACTTGCAGATGTCAATGCGAGGATAACTGACAAGATAACTGATTTGAGTAGATTGTGTTTCATATATTCTTTGATATGGCTATTGGCTATTGGCAATTGGCGATGGGCCGTTTGCTTTATGCCTTGCGTTAATATTCTGGTTTTGCTGATTTAATTCAGGGGGGTTATAATTCTTCAAATGATTCTGCTACATAATGTTCAACCAAACGTGTTAGAGAACGTGCAATCTCACAGTTTACTTGATGGTACGATTCCTTACACTTAGTATGATATTTATGATATGAAACTATTTCATGAGTGTCTTTATATTTAGTTATTGAATTTCTTGTCATTCCTCTTGTACGACCAGCGACTAAAATAACGTCGCATCCCATACTGACAAATTCATCTACAGAACGTGCTTGCCTACTATGAGGGTCACCCTGACTTTCAATTCCGACTTTAGCTCCATTAATAAAAAGTATAGCTTTAACATCTCCACTATCCTTTCCATCATCAACTATAATAGCATTTCGTGAGTATTTGTCCAATAACCTTTGGAATGCTAATGTAATTGTTTCTGTTTTCCCTCTTTGAGCGAGCCCCATTAGTGTGATTATAATTTTTTTAGAGGGCTCTGCTTGTTCTGCGAACATAAAGTTCTTATATGTTAACAAATTAAATCGTTCATTGTTTGTCGATATTAAGCTTAGCATTGAAACATTGTTCTTATCCTGATCAATGTGCGTAAACCATTCATCTATAATCGGAATTGAATTTATTCCAAATGCATATGCGAAACGTCGTAAAGCATCCTCTGTTTTTTCTCGGTTATTCTTAGACGATGGATAAGTATTCATAATTTTCCCAAGTTCTTTAACAAACTCTTCCCGAGTATTCCTATTTTTCAATGCTTCTTTTATTTCTTTTTTTAATTTACGTGGTATGGCATCTTCGTCATTATCACTTATTTCTACAGAAATTTCTCTATCTGGATTATTGACTGGGATGCGAATCTCGGCAGTACACTCTTTTTTTCCATTAATGGAGATAGGATTTGTTTTTTTATGAAAATGCAAATCATATTTCGTATCATCATATAGCTTCTTACGCACATCGGGGATCTCCTCATGTCCGTGAGCATCAATCATAAATACTTTTTGGTGCTGTATTAATGGATTCAATTTGTCTGCCATATAAGTTGTGTGTTAAGTCTAATTGTACTCACCTAGGGAATTCGCGTTCCGATGTTTTTATTTCATTGAAGTTTCCTGCATCTGCAACGATGCAGGAAACTATTGACGGCTGTGGGGGCAGAACGTGTTCTTGTCACAATGTGCTCCTTCAACCAAAAATCCGTAATTGATAGATGTAACAGAAGCCCCTTCAGCCCGCACAAGAACACTCTGTGACTGTCCAACAATTATGTTTACATTAATAGTTAAACTATAGATGTGGCATGCTGCCACAAGAATCATAAAGTATTTCTTCATATTCTTCACTTCTGTTTTAAATGATTTAAAAATATTTTGTTTATTATTCAAGACAGAAGGGGCTTCTGTTACATCTACAGGATTTTCTTCTATTAAAGAAGTCCACGTGTATTTCTATGTTTTGATTTTTATCATAAAATTATAATTTGTGTCATTTTTATTTCTTCCTTTCAAGTGGTTTTGCTTTTATGTTATTTGTAGTTTGTTTGGTTATCAGCCAAAAAAACTGTAAATTCTTCTAAACTTCGTTGTAATACACTTCCTACCTTCAGTTGATCTTCGTATTGGGAAATCATTGTAGGGCTCATACTGCGATTAAGCGCATAACGTACTACTTCGGGATTGGCATCTTTACACATTAATATACCAATACTTGGATTTTCATTGCTTCGACGCTCTGTTTGATCTAATGCCTCAAGATAAAATTCTAATTGTCCCAAATCGCGAGGATCAAACTCAGTAGTTTTTAGTTCTATAGCAACCAAACATTGTAGAGCGCGATGGAAGAAGAGCAAATCACAACGATAAGTCTTTCCTCCAACTTCTAAAGGATGCTCTTCATCCATAAAAAGGAAGTCTTTTCCTAACTCTACAATGAATTCACGCATGTGCTGCACAATCCCCTTGCGTAACTTACTTTCTTTATGCTGTTTGGGAAGGCCTAGAAACTCTAAAATAGCTTTATCTTTTAGCAATACTTGTGCTTGTGGATAGGTAGTCTTCAACAATTGTGATTGCCATTTCTTATCGCTCAACATGCGAGAATAAGTATCAGCCTTGATTGCTCGCTCGAGTTCTCTTTTCTTTAAGTGCTCGTATTCGGCATAAAGTATATAAAATATCTGTTGATCAAGGTGAGAACAACTCCCCATGATGATTTGGTGATTAGTCCAAGTAGTCTTGAGTAAAAAAGTTAGTATTTGTGCCGCCGTTGGTGGCATAAATTCATCTTGGTATAATTGTGCCGCCATTGGTGACACAATTAGTGTGTCACTCATTTGTGTTGATTCTGTTTGAATCAATTGTGATGGATTTGGCAGAATTTTTAGTGTGTTAGCTCGTTCTATGAAAGGCTTAGACGAGTACAAATCATAGAATTGTATCATTCTGTAGATACTACGTTTGCTCCAACCTTTCAAAGTAGGGTCTTGTGTATGGATATATTCAGCCAATTGCTGTACCACTTTTGCCCCCCATTGGGCATTTTTGATTTTTTCTGACACATACGCACCAACATGCCATGCTGTCAGTATTGAAGCATGGTTAATTGCTCGCGCTGCTTGAGTACGGTGCTGTTGGATAATCTCCAACACGCAAGCAAAATCCGAATCAAATTTGTTGGTTTGTATGTTTATGTTCATATTGTTGTGTTGTTATTGTATTTCTTGTTTTTTCTTTTGCCATCGCTAACCTTGAGCTGGCCTTTGTTTAAGGTGGCATTCTTTTTTTGTTTGAAGATTTTGGACTCGCTGCGTCCAAAATCTTTTACGAGTGAATAGATGGGGCTAAACTTCTATCATTTTTGTCGTGTAAATGTTTCGCTTTTCTCTCGGTAATCTCTCGGTTGTCCTTCGGAGTTCCTTCGGAGAAAGTGGTTTCTTACCTCTCGCCTTTAACCTTTCGCCTCCGCTTTTCGTTGTTTGATATAAATCACTCCTGCACCTAAAGCAGCAAAGATTAATAATGACCATGCATCACCGAGAGGGAATGAGTTTTCTTGTTTACCAGGGTCTGCGTTCTCTCCCCATTCACCTTCATTCCATTCAATGTCATCACCATTTTTACGTCCACTGATACGAGATGGGCCATTGTTAGGATTCTCGTCTGAGAATGGAGCATATACCGTTTGGGCAGGACTGAGAGTCGTGCTCACCTGATAGTTAGATGTGTTAGTCATCTGATAAGACGCAGGTTGATACTGCATAGACTGTGCACCCACATTGTATGGGGTAGAACTGCTGTTAGATGATGACTGGTAGACAGGATTGGCAAGAGCCAATACAGGGAAGAAAATAAGTAACAAGACTGCTACCATCTTGCTAAATAGAAGCAAGGAGAGTGTAGTGTGATTTGTTCTTACAAAAGTACTCATGATATATTAGATTAATCTTGTGTTTTCAGTTTGTTTTCGTGCGGGCGCAATGACCCTATTATAAAAATCCCCCAAAGGTACTGCTTTTTTTTGAAATATGCAAATAATTGGGCTAGTTTTTTTTGAGTTTTGCGAAAAAGTTTGTTTTTCTTTGCAAAAAGGTGGATTTTTGAAGACAATTATCATCAATTAAGAAGACAATTATTGACAATTATTTATAACAAAAATACGGCACGAAGTGCCTACAAAAATAATCAAAAATCAAGGTTGAATTTTTACGACAATTTGCGACAATTACAATCGACAATTATTATTATCTCGCCATACGGCTCGAACGATCTGCTCATTCGCTTTACTCATTCAGCCGTACGACAATTCAAGAAAGTATTTTGTTTGGGTTGGAAGAATGCGCTGGGCGCATTGGCAACCTACAACAAAATGATTTGTTCTAAACGGCGAATGAGACGAATGGGCAAATCGATAAAACAACAAGAGCCGTGATATCACGACTCTTGTATCATTTGCCTATAGCCTCTTATTAGACCACTTCGTTGAGAGACCGCCCTTCGGGCTGAGAGACCACTGCGTTGAGGGACCGGGCTAAAGCCCTGAGAGATGCTAGATCAAAGTCTAACAGCGACAAAGTCGCGATCTAACAGTAAAACGGTCTAATATCTAACAGCGCAGCGATCTGCTCTGTGCGTTAACGCACGAGTTTGCCTTGGGCGTCGTAGAGTACGCCGTCTTTCTGCATGTAGAGTACACCGTCGATGAGGAGTTTGCGGACATTGGTGTCGTTGCTACCACCCATGATGTCCTCAACGTCTGTCACCACTTTGTTAGGCTCCATGCTCAGAGCAAAGCGGCCTTCATAGCTACCTGCGGTGAGGGTAACGGTATAGTCATCAAGGAGCAAGTTGGTGCGTGTACCCGTCAAGTAATCAACGAGTTCTACAATCATTCCGCTTGTGCCTTGAGGCATGCTGAAGGTGTACTCGCCAGCCTCTGTGATCACTACGCCAAGAGGTAGGGTAGTAGCCTCTTTTGGCACTACGTTACCTGCCATTTGATCGCCGTTAACAACCGAGTAGATGTTAGCTCCCTTGTTGATGATCTTGGTGAGGTCGAGATTGAGGTCAAAGCCCTCCGTTGCCTCTTCTTCGCGCAACTGAACATAGGTTTTATCAATGGTGTTGCCTGCTTGTTGAAGCTCGAGGCGGAGATTAACTGGCTGATCGTTGTCTGCGTTCTTCTTAGCTGCTAGGCCGCTAGGAGCGATGTTGACAATCTTGCTCCATACCACGTCACCTGCATATTGTACCATATATGAGTGCATTGCGTAGAAGTCCACTTCGGTAGATGCTACGGCTGCATAGCCATCGGTTGGATGCCAGTATTGGTAGAAGAATGGTATATCGCCTTGCTTGGTAGTGAAGTCAGGATTAGCAAAGGATGCTACACCTAGTAGGTGCCAGTTCCAGTGGTTCCAAGCTATTTTCTCGCCTCTTGGATGTTCGGCTAATGTGACGGTGATATCTGCTTGATCTTTGATATCAGCTGGGCTGACTTTGCTTGCGGATGGGAAATAGAGGCTGACTTTGCGTCCTTGTCCAGCGGTGAAGCCGTAATCTTTGCACAGACGACGGTAGTTGAGGCATACCACATAACCGGTGTTGGCAAGGAGAGTCTTAGTGGCTGCCTCTTCTTGGGTCTCGGCTACATACTCCCATCCTGTGCTTTCTTCGGTTGGTAAACCTTCGAGCGCACGTTTAGGGCCGTTGTAGAATTGTACTGCCCAATAGTCGCCATATGCACCTAAACCGATGACATCCTTGAGTTGGACATCAAATGGGAAGGATACCCAGTAGAACATCTTCTCGTAGTGGTTGGTTGATGTGGCATTGGTAGCAAACTTATCCTCTAGGAAGGTGAGTACTGCATAAGCAGGGTAGTTAAATTCATATTCGCTATCACCTTTAGCCGTCACAGAGGATGCATTGGTTGCGAAAGTGAGTTGGGTAGCAGGATCGTTGTGCTCACGGTGGATCATCACAGGGGTGGTGAGGTTAACTTCGCCCGTAATCTCGCTATCTGGGGTGTAGATGGTAGAGAAACGGTGGTGAGCAAATTCGTAAACGACGCGCAATGGATAGCTGGTAGCGCTATTTCCATTATTGAGAAAGGCTCTGCCAATGGATGAGTTGCCCCAGAAATATTGGTAGGAGTTGTTGTATTTAGCTTTGACTGTAGCTCGAACATCAGGTTTGGACTCAATGTCGATACTATATATCCATTGGGTATTGTCGTAGAAGTACTTGGAGTCTTTGAATGTCACATCGCCTTCCACAATGAGGTATTCGTTGTTTAGCGAAGGCTTGGTTTCTGCTATATACGCACGGGTAAGACGGTTGGTGACGATGTCCCATGAGTAGCGTACGCTAGCCAAAGCAGGTAGGATAGGCTCTCCACCTTGGTTGGTGACATACACATCGTTGTCATATTCGTCGTCTGTGAAGCGATCGTTGTTGATGAGCAATGGGTGTGCGAGTGCAGAGTTGTTGTCGCAGGCAATAGTGAACTTGACATTGCCACCAGCAGGTACGTTATCGCAGAAGTAGTGTGAGTAGTCGTGGTTACTATATGCGAAATCGGAATAAGCGAAGAGGTTGCTCTTCTGTGCATAGTAGTCGTAGCCACCGTCAGCACTCTCAGCACGGATGTAGTAGTCGCCCGTGTAGCGGTGTGTGCGGTCGATAGCGATAGTAGCAGATGTGCCATCTTGTACGACGACGAAGTTCCATACACCGCAACCATCATCGGTTGGGTCATCAAGGATGGCTTTAATACCCGTGTCGTACACGAAGTCGTCGATGTTAGAGTCATCGCCGGCGTTTTTGCGACCAGGTAGTTTGATCACGCTACCGCCATTCTTGATCTGGAGTGGACCGAAGACCATATGTGCCTCGATATCTACCCACTTGCTGCCATCGTATTGTTGGAGGATGATTTCAGGGTTATTGATACCCTCGAATTGTTCGGTTAGGGTCTTGTGTATCTTGTTATAGACGTGCATGCTAACAACTGTCTCAGTGCCTGCTACGTCCAGCGGTATCTCGTCGGAGTAGATGAAGTACTCTTCTTCGATGAGTGTTTGGCTGACGGCTGTTTGCTCTACGTATTTGAGTCGGAGGTTGCCTGGTTGCGCAAGGAGTTCTTCCTCAAAACGAGCAGTGATCTCTTTGTCAGAAGTGGCTTGGTATTGATAGCCAGCCGAAACGCTCACGCGTGAACCACCTTCGTACCATCCAGTAAACTTGTAACCAGGTTTGGCTGTAGCCGTCAATGACACTGGCTCGTTAGGCAATGTTTGGATACTGCCTATGGTGATGATGGTGGCCTCAGTATTGGTTACACCTAAAGCCGCTTGACCATTATTGTAGTTGACGGTTATCATACCGCCATCATTGGTGGTATGGTAGGTCTGTGTATAGAGTGGCGCAAAACGAGCGGTGACTGATTGCTTGTAGTCCGCAGGGTTAGCCATTATCCATGGGTTTTCGGTATACACGATAGGGTTGTTCCACCAGCCAATGAAGTGGTATCCGCTGTTAGGAGTAGCTTCTAGAGTGGCTTCCTCAAGTGATAGAGTGATGTTTTTGACGTAACCTACGGTGGTGTGGGTATATACTGTACCTCCGCTGTGGGTCATGGTGAATGTACCACCATCGTTGCTGTCCACCCACTCCCATTTATCAGTAGAAGAATTATATAGGAACGCCTGCGCGCGCACGTCTTTCTTCGAACCAAGGTTGAATCTTGCGGTCAGTGTTTGTGACACGTTAGGTGCGTCGAAGGTGTAAGTAAGAGAGCTGCTAACCTTAGTGCCGTTGAGGTACCATCCGTCGAAGGTGTAACCCACTTCTGGGGTAGCGGTCACGGTAGTAGTAGCGGTGTATGCTGCTTCTAGTGAGAAGGTGCCGGCTGTAGCTGCTTGTGTGAGTTTGGTAGTGGTATTCACACCATTGAGCTTGTAGGTGGTTGCTGCCACTTTTCCACCCGCCTCAGCGATGAAAGTCTGTGCGTGGTTGATATGGGTGTATGAAGTCAATGGTTGATGGGTTAATGCCGCATCGTTGGTAGCACCAGGGGTATAGAGGTTGACACCATTGAGGAGGGTCTCTAGTAGGCCCGTGCGGTTGTTAGCGTACTTGATACGGTTAGCAATACGGTTTTGGTTGGAGTTGGAGTTTCTAGCAGCATCGGTCTTGTTGTATGCGTGCCCTGAATTCTCGTCATATACCCATTGGCTCTCTGTACCACCTGTGACAGGGATAGTCTTGGTAGCGTCCCAGTTAGCACCATTACCGATGAAGCCATATTGGAGATAACCATATTCGTTGGCATTGAGGTCGAAGTATGCAAGCTTAGTGCCAGGGATAGTAGCGGTAGTAGGGTTGGTAGGGTGGGTATAGATATCCTTACCGGTGAGCAGTTGTACGTTTTCCCATTGATCGATGTTGGCGAAATACATGGTCACGCCATTGTTCTTAGGCAAGTAGTATGCCCAGTACCATACGTCCCACCAACCTTCTTTATTACAGAGTAGGTTCTTGCCGTCGGTAGGAATCTTCTCTGGGGTAGGGATTTGGGCGGAGTTGGTAAACTTAGGCACGGTGTTGCTATTGGTGATACCAGCTGCTGCACTGGAGTATTTCCAAGTTTCGTAGTTACCCTCGGTAGCCGTAGTAGAATTGAGACGGTAGGTAATCACGCCGGTGTAGCCATCAGGAACTGCAATTGGGATAAAGCGAGAAGATGGCGTGGAAGTTAAGTCCGCATGGGTCTTGGTCTTGGCGTAGTCTAGATAGATGTTAGCTTTGTAAGGACCATGCACAGAGGCAGATACGCGACTATTTTTAGTCCAATACACGTTGGTCCATTCGGTAGTGCCATCTGCTTCTTTTAGGTTGGTATAACCTTTGGTGAAGTTGGTGGTAGAAGGGCGATAGTAGATGGTTTTCGCAGAACCTGTGGTGTATGACACGTTAGGGTCGGTGCCAGAAAGATCGGCTATTTCCTTGAGTTTGAGGTCGTCGGATGTCACGTAGTTGACACCATATGCAGCGTATTTCGCATAGTCTGTTGCAGAGTTGATGGTCCAAAGAGATACTTTGCGTTGGTAGTCCTTAGCTTGTTGTACTAGCGCTTGGGTAACGTAGGTGCTGCTATTGTAATAGTAACAAGAGGATATATCCCAGTCGTTGTTCTTGGCATTAGCCAGTTTGGTTTGGTCGATGCTATTCACTAGGTGTTGGCAACGTAGTCTTGGGTAGTTAGCTCGAACATACTTCAATCCTGATTCAAAACCGAGGATAATGGTGCGATCTTCCATGCCATATTTTTGGATGACTTCGTATATCTTCGAGAAATTGCTCATGTCGGTGGATGTAATACCTGTGGTGTATTTGAGTTCTACGACAGGGATGACGTTGTAGTCGCGGCAGATCTCCATATAGCGGTCAAGGGTACAGATATAGCCTGTATAGGTTGTACCATTGCGAGTTTGGGTGAGCTTCTCCGCTTGCAATGTGGCAAGGTTGGTATTAGCAATGACATAGTTATGAGAACCTTTGCTGAGATTATCATCGTGCCAGCAGACAGGAACTAGGTCTTTGGTCATCTTGACGTCGCACTCAAGTGCTTGGAAGCCATAGACTTTGATAGCATTGAGGAATGCTTCTTCGGTATTCTCTACACCCATGCGGCAGCCGCGGTGACCGATCATGATAGGTTTCCACGCAAAGGATTGTCCTGCAAGGAAGATGAATCCGAGTAGGAGTAGAATCTTGTGTGCTTTATGTGTAGAGAGTTGTTTCATTGATTGTTTGTGTTTGTGTTGTTTGATGAAAATGATTCCGGCAGCTGCGGCAGCAAAGATGAGTAATACCCATCCGTCTCCCAAAGGCAGCGGGTCGCCAGGGTGGAGGTTCTCGTCATCCCCATAGCCATCGTCACCCCATAGGTTTTGTCGTCCTCTGATGTTTGACGGCGTAGATGGTGCAGGGTTCTGTGCAGCAAAGGCATCCTGAACATTAGACTCATAGGCACAATAGCCGTCTTCGACGTAATAATAATCGTCGTAATACTGCGCATTGGCATTGGTTATTGGTAGACACGCGAGTAGAATCGCTACTAGTGCCACACCGAACATAGTGGCTGTTCTGGGTGATTTACGAGATGTTATTTTCATGATATAGTGTATATGTCAAATGTTATGTTTTCTTCTGCTCGCCTAATGGCACGAAATCTTATATTGTTGTTTTACTTCACGAGTTTGCCTTGGGCGTCGTAGGTTGTTCCGTCCTTTTGTAGGTAAAGTACACCATCAATGAGGAGCTTGCGGACATTGTCGTCGTTGCTACCGCCTGTGATGTCCTCTACGCTAGTGGCTACTTTCTCTGGTACGAGGCGGAGAGCAAAGCGTTGGTTGAAGGTGCCCTTGTCGAGGGTGATGGTATAGTCGCTCATGAGGAGGTTGGTAGATGTACCTTGCTCGTAGTCAATGAGTTCGACTATCATTCCTTCTGTGCCTTGAGGCATGGCGAAGGTGTAGCTGCCAGCGGCTGTGATGACAACACCGAGAGGGAGAACGGTCTCCTCTTTAGGTATAGCGTTACCAGCCATCTCGTGGTTGTCCACGATAGAGTAGATATTGGCTCCGGCATTGATGATCTTAGTGAGGTCGAGGCTCATGTCAAAGCCCTTGGTGCCCTTGTCGTTGCGGAGTTGAACGTAGGTCTTATCGAGGGTGCTGCCCGCTTGTTGAAGCTCAAGACGGAGCATGACTTTCTTGTCGGCTTGCTCGTCCGTCTTAGCGGCGAGTTTGTTGAGTGAACCGCCAGTATTTACTACGCTAGTCCAAGTAATATCTCCATAATATTGTACCATAAATGAGTGCATTGCATGGAAGGTAACATCGTTAGGAGTAACAGCAGCATATGCGTCACCTGGATGCCAATATTGGTATAAGAAAGGAATATCATCTTGTTTAGAGTCAAATCCTGGAGTAGCAAATGATGGTACACCAATTAAGTGCCAGTTGTGGTGATTCCAAGCGGTATTGTTGTTTTCCATCTGATCTAGTGTTCTTTTGACAGTTTGACCTCCTTTCAACATAGCAGGATTGATTACGCTGTTTGATGGGAAGTAGAGACTCAACTTGCTATGTCCAAATTCACCTGAACCATGGCTTTTGAATAGTTGATCCTGGAGTATTTGGCTATAGTTGAGACAAAGCACGTAACCCACATTTTGTTTAAGAACGTGTGACTTCTTGGTAATATACTTCCAGTTCGTTTGTGCCAAACCACTTTGTGCACGCTGTGCGCCGTCATACTCTTCCATGATCCAGTATTTGCCGTATTCACCTAGACCGAAGACGTCGGATATTTTGACATCAAATGGGAAGGATATCCAGTAGAACATCTTCTCGTATTTAGATACGTTGTTATCTAGAAGTTTATCCTCGAGGAAGGTCATTACTGCGTATGCAGGCTTGGTGTATTGGTCTTCACCTGTATTTGGAATATTAGGTGTCGCTGTTATAGAAGCATCATTGTTGGCGAAAGTGAGTTGCTTAGGAGGATCGTTATGCTCACGCATGATCATAACGGAGGTTGCTAAGTTGATGTTTCCGTTGATAGTACCTGCTAATTCGCAGATAGTAATGAAGCGATCGTTCTTAAAGTCGTAGAGCAAACGAACAGGGTAGGAACCTTGTGCGCTACCGCCAATAAGCTGGTCTGTAGTGCTTTCTGTTCCCATAAAGTATTGGTACTTACCATTCATTCTTGCTTTTACTTTAGCGTCTGAAGGTACTTGAGCGTTCAAGTCTATTTGGTAGAAGTGGTCGCCAATTTCGTCAAAGTATGCTTTTTCATCAGATATATCGCCAATCTCATTGCCTTCTACGATTAAGTACTCGTTGTTTTTAAAGTCTGTGTTAGCAATATACGCACGTGTGAGGCGGTTGGTCACAATATCCCAACCGAAGCGTACAGTAGCGTCGGCAGGAAGATTAGGGGCACCATCTACATTTTTTACGAATAGGTCATCGCCGTACTCATCATCTGTAAAGCGGTTGTTGTTAATCATCAACTCTTTACAAAGGAACATGGCGTGGTCGTTAGCGATAGTAAACTTAACCACAGGGTGTTTACCAGCTGTTGCCGTAGGAGTACCATCTTCGTAGATATCCACATAACGGATAAAGTAGTGTGAGAAGTCGCTATTTTTCTTAGCATACTCAGATGGAGTCATCACGTTATTAGGGTGCGTGAAGTTGTTGTACTGACCATCGGCGTTGGTGGTACGGATATAGTATTTTCCTGTGTATTTCTCTGTTTTGTCTAGTTCAAGTTTGACGTTGCCATTCTCTTGTGTAATGTAGAAATTCCATACGCCGCAACCATAGTCTTTGGAAGCATCTGCTTTTTCTGCTTTGATAGCGTCGATTCCTTTATCTACCACTACTTGAACAGTATTCTTGCGTCCTGGCATACGGATGTTGCTGGTATTGTCTGTTTGCAAAGGACCGAATACCATGTGGCGTTCTATATCTACCCACGTTGTTCCATCCCATTGTTGTAGGATGATTTCTGGGTTATTGAGTGCAGTGCCTGTTAGGTTGCCATTGTTGTCTTTTGACACCTTATTATATATATGTAAGCTGACAATGTCGGTTTTGTTACCAGAAGACACCTTCTTAATGCGATCACCTTCGTTAAACTCGTATGTGCGAGTAATTTCTGTTTTGCTTGCTACCTCTTGTTCAATGTAGATAAGGCGATAGTCTTCATTTTCTGTTTCTAGTTTTGTCCATCCATCTATCCAACCCTCTGTACTAGAGTAGACTCCATTGAGTATAAAGCAATTATTTCGAGTGGCAGGAATTGCTTGTGGGGTTGTAGAAATTCGGGTGAATTTTCCCTCGTTATTTGTACCTTCATAATAGAATGTGACATCAGAATACTTATCTCCTGCAATTGTTGCCGTGTATAATTTGTCTTTTACTTGATGTAATTGTATTGTATCAACTATAGTAGGTGAAGTCGCAAGATATCTTACGCAGATGAAGTATTCATCTTTATTAGCCCAATCATTGCGTAAATAAGGACTGCTTAAATCTAAATATACCACTTGCTCTTCTGTGCGCACAAATCCCGGAAATACCTGTGGGACATTTTTCACTCCATTTGTCATTCCTGGATTAATAATATATGTTCCGTCTTTTTGTAAACCTCCACCTGTTTCTATAGCTCTATAGCCTTTATATTCGTAGCCGCAGAGAGGTTTAGCTGTGCTTTCAATTACAGTTAATTTTGCATTATATGGTACAAAGATAGTTGTATCTTTGTTATATAGCGATGTTGCAACATAATAATCACCCTCTGAATTAAATAACTCTTCGCGAGCATATTTTACTTGGTATTGACCTCCTAGAGTGTGGTAAAGTATCACCTTATGACATTGTTTTGGTGCGAAGTGGGCACTGATAGCAGAGTGGTCTGTTATGGTAAATGTATAAGTTTTGCTAGTGCTAATGCGTTGGTTGTTTTGGTACCAGCCAATAAAGTCATAACCTTCTGTTTGATGAGGATCTGGAGTAGCAGTCAGTGTTACTTGTGTGCCGTAGTTGATAACTGCGCTAGTGGAACTGGTCACAGTAGTCGTATTGCCGCCATTAGCAATAGTTACCGTATTGTTGTCATGAGGATATTCCACAAAGTCCGAATACTCGGTGTTGTAGTTCATCACCGCAACAACTAATTGCACATCATTACGTGCGAAGCGAGCATGAACAGTTCTACTACCCTCTGCGCGGTAGGTGTATGTTGGGCTGCTAGAGTCCAATGCACCACTACCGTTGTACCAACCTACAAATCTATATCCATCATTTGGTGTAGCGGTGAGGGTATTCATAGAACCTTGGTACATGTCTGTAATAGACAATTTAGAAGAACCAATGTCCTTAGTTATAGTACCATCGTTGTATGAAATTGTGGCGGTACCACCAGTTGTACTATTTTGATATTGACCTCCTATTTCGGTTTGTACGATAAAGTTCTGTTGGAATGGTTTGTGGAAACGAGCCACAATGGTATATGCAGCGTTTGCCGTATAACTAACTTCTGCTCCTTTCTTATTCATCCAATCTATTGGTTCACCTGCTGTATTATACCATCCTAAGAACTCATATCCATCTGCAGCACTTGCAGTTATGGTCATGGTTGTATTTCCTGCCAATACATTGTCTGACCATTCACCAGTTGTTGTTACACGGGCTTGTTCGCAACCTGCATTCGTACTTGTTATTCTTGGATATTCAATAGTTACAGAACCTCCAGAAGTTCCCTTTGCATCAAATACATCCGTCTCGGCGTTATATGTATAGGCATAAACTTTTTGTTGGAATATTTTAGCAAAGCGAGCAGTAACGGACTCGTCATTACTGCCTGGATTGGTCATGTTCCATGGGTTGGTAGTTACAGGATATCCTAAATTATTCCAAAAACCAACAAAAATACAGCCACTTTTTGGGGTTGCAGTAATCGTTAGTGTTTTTGTCGGGTAAATATCTGTAACAGGATGTTGGTTAGCATCATCAATTGTTTCTGTGTAGGTTGTACTGTTGGTCTTAGTATAACTAAATGTTAATGTTCCGCCTTGATTACTGTCAGTCCAATCATTTTTATCGTAGATGCTAGTCTCAGACTTGTTCTCAAAAATCTGCATTCTAAATTTTTTCTTAGATCCAAATATTGCATGAATAATTACATCCTCGTTTGGAGCTGCATAGGTATATGTAAGACTAGTACTTAATTCATTCCAATCCTTGTCATACCATCCTAGAAATTTACAATGGCTAGCTGGCGTTGCCGTTAATGTTACTGTAGCGGTGTATGCAGCTTGAATCGATGTACTACTCTCTGATGAAATTGTACTACTGGTAGATGTGGTATTGCTTACGTTATTCAACTTATAAGAACTTATAGTAACGCTGCCTCCTCCACTTGATGTTACAGTTTGGGTGTGGTTGAGAGACTCCCATGAGTTGTATGTCGTTTTAGAAGGTGCTTCTTCTGCTGTTGATCCACCTGGGATTAAATCAGTATTGCCGGGGATGAATAGGTTATAACCGCTAAGCATGTCTGCACGCACTGCGGTATAGTCTTTCCCGCTTCTAAGTGATCCAAAGTCGTGTGCTTTTCTGCTGCTCCATGCTAGATCTGGAGTTAGGTCGTTTACAGTGACATGTGGCCATCTTTTCCATAGATAAGGATCCTCCAATCCTGCTGTGGCTGCTACTTGTCCTTTTACTGAAGTTGAGACTTTTGTTGTTTGATTGCTGATAAATGCATATTGAGTATATGCGATGCCACTTTCAACATCACTGGCAGATGGTTTTGCGAGTTTGCAATACCAAAGTTTAGTATTAGGAATGTTTGCTAAGTTGTGAGTATATGCATATATGTCTTTGCTCCTGAGGAAGGTTGGTAAGGTCCAATTAGGATTGTTTACAAAATAAATGTGAGCATCATTCTCAAGATAGTAACCATAGTAATAACCTTTATAATCTTTATATATCCCAGAACCTCCAGCCCAATAACCTTCTCGAATTGCAACTAAGTTTCTATCTCCCAACTCAGAAACAGAAATCAATTCGTCATCCCAAATACCATAATTGTAACTAGTAGATAGCCACCATTTGCTATTTGGAATACAGTCTTGTAGAGAATCTTTTTTTGCTAATGAAGCTTTGCAAAAGTATGCGCGATAGAACGCGAATTTACTATCAGTTCCTAAAGTTGCTGGGATGAAGCGGCTGACTTCTGCCTTGTTGGTGATACCAGTGGTTGTGTTAGGGAGTATTCCTTCTGTACTATTGGATTTTGTGTGTCCATGGAAGTTTTGTTTACCTCCGCTAGTTTTTTCAACGATGAAGTAACATCTAGGAGATGACCTTCTTACCCAGGCAATATCATTGTTGCGGTCCAAACCTGTAAAACTATATCCACCATCAATACAAACTGTTGATGGGCGGAAATAGATAGTCTTGGTTGTGGCTGTGACCGCGTTTTGTTTCTTGTTTAACGTTGTGTCATTTTTGCTCTGTCCACTCACTTGTCCCACGAAGCAAACGAAGGCCAAAAGCAGGAAGAGCTTTTGGAAGAAGGATTGGTATGTCTGCTTGCGGGTGGTCATGTGTTGTGTGTTGTCGTTATTGTTGGTTGATTGTGATTGGGTCGTTAGTTGTTTTCTGCGTTGTCTAATCCAGATTATCGCTATCATTGCTGCAGCGAAGAGGAAGAGTGGAGCAGTATCGCCCATTGGCAGAGGCTCACTTGGCGTATCTGCCCATCCAGGAATACCTACATCGTCGTTAGGGTCACTGCTACCGCCCGAACCGTTGCCAGGATTGAGGTCTGCATAAGGGTGATCACTCGAGAAGGGCTTGTAGATAGTACCTTGATGGATGCCATTGATATTCACAGTGGCAGGTTCCTTTATCGTTTGGTTGATTCCAAAAGGAGAGGTCGAACGGAATGTGGGAGTTGCGGGAGCGTCGCTAGCGTATGCGGGCGCGCAAAAAAAGAGAAGCAATAGCAAACCTAATGCCCAATGGGGTATGTTAATAGAAGATTTGTGTGATAAATTCTTCATGGTAAATACTAAAATAGGTGTTTTCGATAATAAATTAGGTGTTTTTGTTTAAAAAAACTAAACACCTTGCAAAGTTACACTTTTTTTTTGAACTGAGCAAATATTTTTTATAAAAATATATAATTAACGCGAAAATAGTTGAAAAAGTGTTGAGTTATCAACAGGGTGGGGGTAACGGCATACGCTCAAAAGTGTGTCGAACATGAGGTGAACATTGAAAAATATCACTACTGAACACTAAAAAACAAGGAACGTTTATTAAAAAACAAAAATTATAGATTATTGGAGTATATTAACCAAAATTATTTATACAAACGGCGAATGAGACGAATAGAGCAAAGAAATATTTGGAAGACAATTTACATCAATTAAGACGACAATTATTGACAATTAGAGAACAAAATATTGTTTAATTTATGTTAATGTTTAATTCTTGCGTATCCCTTCGGTAAGGGTAGCGTAAAGGTTAACAAATAGTCTTGTTAAAAATAGGTGGTTTTAGGACAAAATTTACGTTTGTTTTTAACATTTATTTACATAATTAAGTGCTAGCGCAGTTTTTGTTGTACCGTCGGACATCGGCTCTCTGGTTTATTTAGCTCCTACGCCTGCGGCGAGAAATCTTATTAAATCTTAATACGCGTTATCGGTGGTCGTGTCTACCCTGTACGACACTACCCTATAGCCATACGGCTGCTCAACCGCAAGGGTTGCGCCATTCTATGTGTCGCGCTTACTCCTCAGAGTGGGGACTCCTCGGGCGCAACACTCGGAGTGCGTTCCGTCGCACTCCTTCACGCTGAATCTTAAGTAAATAGCAGGGAGACTGCTTCACCTTATTGTACAAATAGATTAAATCTATTATTTTCTTATAAAAAATGCTCGTTTACTTGCGTATGTGCATTTTTTGTTGTACCTTCGGACACTGCCTTGGCTTTACTTCTCACCCACGCATAAAACAACACAAGTAAAGCCAATTCCCTCGTAGCTACGTTCGCAAAATGCAGCCCATACTACAGCGTCGCTCGCACTTTTTTTTTGAAAAATACGGCTTCGCCTTCTGAATATGCCATTCACTCTTCATTCTCATAAGCAAGCTTCTATCGTGAATGTGAATGGCATATTCAATAGATGAATCTATTATTTTTCAAAAAAAGTGCGAGCTTTGCTTGCGTATGTGCATTTTTTGTCGTACCTTTGCACTCAAATTAAAATGGAGAACTATGTTTAGTAATTTATCAGAAAGATTAGAACGCTCGTTTAAGATCCTCAAAGGTGAAGGTCGTATCACCGAAATCAATATTGCGGAGACCGTCAAAGATATTCGCAAAGCATTGCTGGAAGCCGATGTTAACTACAAGACTGCCAAGCAGTTTACCGATCAAGTAAAAGCTAAAGCACTCGGACAAAACGTGATGACCGCCGTCCGCCCAGGACAACTCATGGTCAAGATCACACACGACGAGTTGGCTGCATTGATGGGTGGAGAAGCAGCGGAGATCAACCTCAAAGGTCAACCTGCAGTCATTCTGATGAGTGGTCTACAAGGTTCCGGTAAAACCACCTTCTCTGCTAAACTGGCTAACTACCTCCAAACAAAAAAGAACAAGAAAGTGATGATGGTGGCCTGCGACGTGTATCGTCCTGCTGCTATTGAGCAATTGCGTGTTCTGGGTGAGCAAATCAATGCCAAAGTATATACTGGCGAAGGTGAGGCTAACCCTGTAGTGAAAGCACAAAAAGCCATCCAAGAGGCTCGAGTATATGGTTATGACGTAGTGATCGTCGATACCGCGGGTCGTCTAGCTGTAGATGAGCAGATGATGCAAGAGATAGCAGCTATCAAGCAAGCTATCAACCCACAAGAGACCCTGTTCGTGGTAGATGCCATGACCGGTCAAGATGCGGTTAACACGGCTAAAGAGTTTAACGATCGTCTTGATTTTGACGGAGTTATCCTCACCAAGCTGGATGGTGATGCACGTGGTGGTGCTGCCCTCAGTATCCGCTCTGTAGTGCAAAAACCAATCAAGTTTATCGGTACTGGCGAGAAGATGGAGGCACTCGACGTGTTCCACCCAGCTCGTATGGCCGACCGTATCTTGGGTATGGGTGACGTGGTTTCTCTCGTAGAGCGTGCGCAAGAGCAATACGACGAAGCTGAGGCTCGCCGTATCAGTAAGAAGATTGCTAAGAACCAATTCGACTTCAATGACTTTAAGTCACAACTTGAGCAGATCAAGAAGATGGGTTCCATGAAAGACCTTATCGGCATGATACCAGGTATGGGCAAGGCGTTGAAGGATGTGGAGGTGAGCGATGATGCGTTCAAGCCAATTGAGGCCATCATCTCATCTATGACTCCTGAAGAGCGTGCTAACCCATCGTTGTTGAATGGTAGTCGCAAGAATCGTATTGCTAAGGGCTCAGGAACCACCATCGTGGAGGTGAACCGCTTCCTCAAGCAGTTTGAGCAAACCAGCAAGATGATGAAGAAGATGCAAAGCATGCAAGGCATGCGACGCAGATAAGACCGCTGTGCTGGTTTATTTCGCTCCTACGCCTACGGCGAGAAATCTTATTAAATCTTATTATTCATCGACTCTGATTTTATTACCACCGCTCAGCTCGTTGGCGCTTCAATCACCACCAACTATGCTATCGCTGAATCTTAAGTAAATGACATAGAGACCGCCTGCGGCTGTTTAGAAGTTAAAATGTTCAGAGATGACTCCTGAACCCCTGAACTCCTGACTCCTGAACATATACAAGCGAACGGTCTAAAAATAAAAGAACCATGACTGTCAAAGAAATATTTGAGTTGCGCAAAGAGGGCAGGGTAGAAGAGGCATACAACGCTATCCTACCAATGTACAAGGTGCATCACGGCAAATACACCAGTTTGGCGATGTTCTGGTGTGCCGTGGATATGATGAATCTCTTGTTAGGAAAGGCGATTGATAGCAGCGAAGAATCACTTTCAGCCTTAGCGGAAGCCGAAAAGATATACAAGAGCCTGCAACGCCTTGCGCCCAAGATCTATGACGAGTTAGGATCTTGTCAACAAGCCCTTCTCAACCTCGGCGAAGCACTTCAATCTACACGAGTAAGAGTGGAAAAAGGATAACAACTTAAATAATTAACAGAGCAATGAAAAAAGTACTTTCTTTATGTGTGATCTGCCTATTGACACTATCCGCAATGTCACAAAATACAGTATGGGTAGATTTGGATTTACCTAGTGGTACAAAATGGAAATCCGTAAATGAAAGCGGTTTTTATTCTTATGAGTCAGCAATAGACAATTTTGGAAAGTATGTACCAACCGAGGAACAATGGCATGAGTTAAGAACATTCTGTGTATGGACATGGCAGGAGGATGGATATCGAGTAACAGGCAATAATGGCAATTCCATTTTCCTCCCTGCTGCGGGCCGCCGCTATTGCAATGGCGGTGTGTACTTCGTAGGTTCGGGCGGCACCTATTGGTCGTCCTCTCCTTACGATTCGGACCGCGCGTGGGGCCTCACCTTCGATTCGAGTGAAGTTTATATGTACTTCATCGATCGCTGCTACGGGCAATCCGTGCGTTTAGTCCAATAATTTATAAATTTCTTATCTCACATTCGTTCGAACGATTATTGTGCAAAACGCATTTGCGTTCAGCAAAATTGGAAGGCATAAAAATATACTCTCTTTTGTCCGCGGCTATGCCGTGGCAAAAGAGAGTTTTTTATATTTTGGAGTGTAGTAAAGGCTATAATCTATGCTCCTTGCTTAGATAGTTGGAGCTAGTTCGTAAATTGTTTCGTAGGTCTTCCAACCTAATTGTTCAGCTGTGCTGCGGTTGATAAGAATATCGTCCACAAAATGATAGGGCTGTTCGCAGCCTTTTGCCTTCAGTTCGGCATCCACTGCCTGGTAGATACGTGGGTCGGGTTTGCTCATATGCAAGAGATGAGAAGCAAAGCAATACTCAAACATCGACATATCATAGAGCGAGAGGATATGGTGCCAATGCAAATCGTTGTTGTTGCTCAATAGGAACAAACGATGACCTGCATCCTTCCATGATTGAATCAATTGCAAACGCTCCGCTGGTATTCCGCCGTGCATAGCATTCCATGCCGCAATAATCTCCTCACGGGTAGTTGGACGTTGAGCATGTTGCATGATACCTTCAATAAAAGCATCGGTAGATATATCACCACGTTCATATTGTTCCATAAGGCTATCGGCAGTACCTTCGCCGTTGGAGGCAAGACCAAGTATTTGCTTCATTGTCGCTTCACCAAGAATATCGGTAAAACGAGCGATACATTCGGGCATATTGTGATTCATAATCACGCCACCCATGTCGAGGATGATTGTCATGTTTGTTTAGTGTTTAGTGGACGAAAATTATTTTACGAGGTGTTGAGAAAACAATTATCTTGTTTTTCTAAAGACAATTATCATCAATTAAGACGACAATTATTGACAATTATTTATAACAAAAATACGGCACGAAGTACCTACAAAAATAATCAAAAATCAAGTGCTTATCTTTTGTTTTTGCTCAAATGAATGCAGCGCGCTGCATTGGTGAGCAAAACAAAAAGAATAATTAATTGTCTAAGTTGTCTTCTACAAGTGTTCTTTTCAAAATTTTAGTATCCTCTCGACCCGAAGATGGTGGAGCCGATGCGGACCATGGTGCTGCCTTCTTCGATGGCTACGAGGTAGTCGTCGGACATGCCCATGCTGATTTGTGGTGCAGAATTGTTCAGGAGTTCAGAATGGTTCAACAGTTGTTTTCCGAGATGTTTAATCTCGCGGAAGCAGCGGCGCCATTCGGCTTCGTCATCCGTGTTGGTCGCCATGCCCATGAGACCGCAGATTTCGATGTTGTTGAAAGTTGAATGTTGAATGTTTAAAGTCGATAGTTCTTCTGGCGTGAAGCCCGATTTGGTTTCTTCTTTGGCCACATGCACCTCTAGGAGTACCTTGATGCGGCGGCCTATCTTCTCTGCTTCCTTGTTGATTGTTTCCAACAAGCGTACACTATCCACAGAGTGAATCATATGCACGAAGGGTACAATCTGCTTGACCTTGTTGGTTTGCAGATGACCGATAAAGTGCCAACGGATATCCTTGGGTAGCGCCTCGTACTTAGGTACAAGCTCTTGTACACGACTTTCGCCGAAGTCACGCTCACCACAAGCATATGCCTCCATGATCGCCTCAGCAGGGTGGAACTTGCTGACACAAATGAGCGTCACATCTCTAGGGATAGTGGTGCGAATGGTTGCTATGTTGGAGGAGATGGACATGAGGCTATTGGTTATTGGCTATTGGCTATTGGCGATAGGAGGTGGGTTACACTGCTCGGAAGACCTCAAGGATAGGTGAGCGGGTGATGGAGATCACTTCGCAGTCAAGATTGCTTACCGATTGGTGAAGCGATTTGTTCGCTTCGGTGATATTACCTGCTTGTACATAGATAGTTACAGCTTTGCGTTTCTCCTTACCGTTATCCTCAATGGTGATCATCTCCACGCGTGCTTTGTACCATTGGTCACCCTCTGGATTAGGGATGAGATCGTAGAACTGTACTTGCTTACAACTCTTGGTTTCCCATTCACCAGAAATGTATTTTTGAATCTCGCCGAGAAGACGCTCTTCCACATCGGCTGCGGTAAGACCTTCAACGAGATAGGTTTCTTTGACTGCTTTAGGATTATCCTCGCCTGTTTGGCGGGTATAAGAGATTTTAAGTTCGTAGAATATCATAAGTGTAAGTTTTATTCAATACTAAAGTTTATTCCATAGGACTAATGAGCGACTTGATTTCCGTAGCGTTGATCTTGTGGTCTGGAAAATATTTGGTACTATGGGACCAGAAGAGTACTGGAATAATTGGTTCTTGTTGGATGACATGGTCAAATGTCGTCGACTCATCACTATCTAAGATCCAATTATCTTGTAGCTTGAAATAGACATCGCCTGCATGTCTGCGGTATACTGAAATCTTTTCATCTGATAAGACTGCGTCGTGGATAGGATATGCTATCTTCATACCCTCGAACTCCATTATGAAGTTGGCTACTTGTCGTTGGATAGCCTCTAGCGAAAGCCCTTTTTTCTCAATAAGTAATCGGTTAAGATAGACAAATGGTCCATGTGCTCCGAGTACCCATTTCTCATGACCGTATGCGGCTATCAAATAAGCTCCTACTAACGCAGCTACGCGGTCGGTGTTAAAATGTTTGATAGGTATATTAGCCATTCTCATAGTTTCCAAAGAATATCCTTTGATAGGGCGACCCACAACTAGCATCTGATAGTTATCTCTACCTATTCGTTGGTTGAGTTCTGTAAATAATCTGCCTAGATCTTTGTTGATACCCAAATATAGGTCCGTTTGCTCGATGGTAGTAATCATATCAGACTCAGCATTAGGCGATATGGTGTTGAGTTGCAAAACAAGTAAGTCCGGTGTGTGGTCGTTACCTAACTGGTGACTCGCTTGTAGTTCTAGTGCTAGGTCTATCACTTGACTATTAGATGCAGGAGAATTGAAGAAAACCTTGTCTAAAGAATAGGAGAAAGGTATTCTAATTTGTGAAGTTAGTGGTAGAGGATATGACTCAATGTTCATACTAGGTTTCCATTCATTGGAAAGAATAGAGTTAACACTTTGTCTCACATTCATATTGTCTGCTGCGGTAGGTAATCCCTCTGGATAGAAATTTGTTGTAGCCCATTTGAGATGGATATCGTCTATCCAGCAGCAAGCATTGGCTCCGTGTCCAGCCATCAATATAGTGGCTTCAGGTTGTAGTCCGACTGCGTAGATTTTGGAGTTCACACCATAAGCCATTCGCCATTCGTCTGTAATGGTTGTAGAGGTAATGGATCGTGGCGAAAGGTGCAAAGAGGTACCTATGCCATCGTTCTTATCATCATGTAATATAGATTGAATGGGGTATAAGCTGTTAGAACGATCATAGTAGTTATCCGCCATGATACCATGGTTGTTAGGTGTAGTACCAGTCATGAGGGTTGCCATCGTCTCTTGTCCACCATAAACCTGATGTTTAAAAACAGCTGTGGTTTGGTATGCTTCTTCCATTAGTTTATATAACCCACCATTAGACCAGTGAGGACGAAGAGAATTGAGGTTCTCTTGGGTCATACCATCAACAACCACAAAGACAGTGAGTCGTGGTTGAGCTAACGTCATGAGAGAAAAGAGGATGAGTACTATCGATGTACAAAATATACGAGTCGTGCGCATAGATGAATAGTTGGGAATAGAATCAATCTCCAGTTAAAACCAACCAATGGGTGGCATGAGAAGAATGTTAGGAATATTACTAATGCAATGAGGATCAGGTAGATAAATCCGAGTACGGCATCTACACCCCATGATAAGCGTTTGCGACGTCTATCATAGTAGGATAGTAGCGTCATGAGAATAGCAAAGATGCATATGACAGGCCAACAATTGGCATACCAAGGTACTTCTACAACATCAAAATCTCCTGTGTTGCTAGTTTTGACCAATGGTGTGCCATCCGATAGTTTAGCCTGGGCAAAGTATCGCATGAGTTCCTCTGGTAGGAAGAGGCGTTGCTCATTGGTCATAGGAACATCAGCATCACTTCCGAAAACAAGATTGATACCAAAATCTACCCAGGAGTTGGAGCCTGTGTAGTGAGATATAGCTGTGCGATAATCGGTTCCGCAAAAACCCTTGTAATCAGAGATAATTGTGTCTTGCAGAGCATTTTTGATGAGGTAGTATGGTCGAGTGGCACAGTTGTCAAAGACAAAATTATACAAATAGTGTCGGTTCTCTGGTTGATAGTTGATCATCAACGCATCTGCGATGCGCAGTTTCTGTTCTTGGGTGAGGTTGAGCTCTTGCCAATAGATACGGCGGCCAATACTGCCGTAGAATTGTACAAAATGTTCATAATCCTCAATTCCCAATTGATAGTAAGTCTCACCTTTGACAAACTTGATATAAAAATCATCTGACATCAGGTTGAAGATTCCATAGTTGAAGACAATGTCTATGTCCTGCACTGGATCAATGATACGTATACCTGAATGACCATACTTGGACCATACTTGTTCACCTTGGGTGCAAGTTATGAGTTGTATCTGAGCTTGATCGCTGAGATTCTGCAGTTGCTCATGAAGTGAGGCTGACGATACCCACTGAGAGAGTGCTATAAATAAAATAAGGATGTATTTACGCATAAATCAATAATAAGTTAGGGAGAAGTACACAGAGTAGACCCAATAAGAATCCACCTACGACTTGCAATGGTGTATGTGCTTTGAGGTATAATCTAGCGTACATCAAAAATAATGCTAGCATCAATACGATAAACATTAAAAGGTATGGAACATTTTCTGCATAAAATGCGTATGTGCATATGCCACCTAATAATCCGCCAATACCTGTGAGATGAGCTGATATCTTCCAAGTACGGTTGATGATAGTCACGGCTATTAAAGTAATGATGACACACAAACTAATAGTGATTAATAGCAGTGGTAGTTGGACATAACTGATCAAAAAATATATCCAAAACATATACGCGATAATGGTATACACGTATGGTATCGTACGCTGTTCTGGATTGTCTAAGTGCAAAGAATCAATACGTTTAGTTTTCCAGAGGAAAAAGATAATCGATGCAGGGATAACAAAGGTGAAAAATGCAGTACCAGCTATGGCTATCGTTTGTATAGATGTGGGTATGTCATCATATATCTTGACAGCGTCTATCAAGAATAAAATGATACCATATGTAGGTAGCAACAGCGGATGTAGTAGAATACTATATGCCTTAGCTAGTATGGATAGTGTCTTTTGCATATTTGCTATAGTTTTTTGCGATAGCGTGCGATAGGAATATTGAGTTGGTCACGGTACTTAGCTACAGTGCGTCGAGCGATAGAGTAACCTGCTTGATGCATTGCTTGCTCCAATTCATCATCTGTCAATGGATTGGTTTTATCTTCTCGCTCAATAATCTCTTGAAGTCGTTGTTTAATCTCCCGTGTTGAAATAGTCTCACCACTATCATTGGTCATAGCCTCTGAGAAGAAGAACTTCAGCGGAAGGATTCCAAAATCGGTTTGAACGTACTTGTTGCTAAAGGTACGTGATATGGTCGATACATCGTAATTGGTTCGGTCTGCAATATCCTTGAGTACCATAGGCTTGAGATACATACTATCACCTTGCAAGAAAAATTCACGTTGCAGTTGTACAAGAGCTTGCATGGATTTCATCATGGTCTCATTGCGTTGGCGAATGGCATCAATGAAATTGCGTGCAGAGTCGATGTATTTTTTTATTTCTTTGGTTTCTTGAGACTTTTTGTTGTCTTTTTGCGAGTACCGATCTAACATATCTGTATAATCAATAGAGACATGTAGAGGTGGTATATCGCTATTATTGAGTGAAACGACGAGTTTATCGTCATGTGTCTCTATAATAAAATCAGGAATGACTATCTCTCGGTTGATATCATTGAGTGTACCTCTCCATGCACTACCTGGCTTGGGATTAAGATGTTTAATCTCTTCGATGGCTTCTTGTAGTTGTGCATCGGTGATGGACAAGCGTTGTTTAATCTTGTTAAAGTTAGCTTTTGTAAAAGCATCAAAGTGATTGAGCAAAATATCATGAGCTATCTTTACGCTAGGAGTGGCTTCCTTGACTTTGATTTGGATTAGCAGACATTCCTGAAGGTCTTGAGCACCCACGCCTACTGGATCAAAGAGTTGGATTTGATCAATGATCTCTTGCATCTTGCTATCAGAGATGATGATATTTTCTCTAAAGCTCAAGTCGTCGACTAGTTCCTCTGTGGTGCGACGTAGGTATCCGTTCTCATCGATATTACCAACCACAAATTTCGCCACATGACGATCTGGTTTGTCCATCTTGGTGAGATAGATCTGTGACTTCAAATACTCCGCAAAACTCATTCCCATAGAGAATGGTATTTCCTCGTGTGGACGGCTATTGTTGCTAGAAGACAAAGACGTACGCTCGGATATGTCGTCGTCTTGGGTGTAGTCGTCGTAGTCAAAATCCTCGTTCTTGAGAGGATTGTCGTACTCGTCATCAGCGAAATCGTTGTCCTCTATTTCGGCAGTCTTGTCAACACCTTCTTCAAGAGCAGGATTGGTTTGTAGTTCCTCATTGATATGCGTGAGGAGTTCGCATGTGGGCAATTCCAACATACGCATCACCTGTATTTGTGCAGGTGAAAGCTTCAGCATTTGCTTCTGCGTTTGTGTGAGTGATAGTGAAGTTGCCATTTTAGTTTAGAGTTTAATGTTTAGTGTTTAGTGTTGGGCGTCAATAGCCTGTAGCACATGGGTAGTGATATACTCAAGTTGCTCGTCATCTAGCTCGGTATGCATAGGCAATGACAGCACGCAAGCAGCTAGTTTCTCTGCTACAGGAAAATCGCCTACTTGATAGCGTGAATCTTGGTATGCCTTCTGCATATGCAATGGTATAGGGTAGTAAACCATAGCAGGTATCTCTGCGGCAGCTAGTGCCTCTCGCAACGCATCTCGATCCACATCCTTTAGACGCAATGTGTATTGATGGAAAACGTGTGTAGAACGTTCATCTCGCACAGGGATAAGAATATGCTCGTGATTGGCAAATGCATGATCATAGTATGCTGCGGCCTTTTGTCTTGCTGCTATGTATTCGTTGAGTTGAGGCAGTTTGACATCCAAGATGGCCGCTTGGATACTATCTAAGCGTGAATTGACACCCACTTGATCATGGTGGTAACGAATAACCATACCATGATTAGCAATAGCACGCATTTGTGCAGCTAGTTCATCATCATTGGTGAAGATGGCTCCACCATCACCATAGCAACCGAGGTTCTTAGAAGGGAAGAAACTGGTACAACCTATGTGGCCTATTGTAGCTGCTTGCTTCTTAGTGCCATCAGCGAATGTGTACTCTGCTCCAATTGCTTGGCATGCATCTTCTACCACATAGAGATTGTGCTCTTGTGCGATAGACATGATAGCTTCCATATCTGCACATTGGCCAAAGAGGTGAACAGGTACAATAGCCTTGGTGCGTGGAGTGATAGCTTTACGAATGGAATCTACCGAAATATTCATTGTGTCCCAATCCACATCCACTACCACTGGGGTTAACCCTAATAGTGCAACCACTTCGGCTGTGGCAATAAAGGTGAAAGTAGGGGTAATCACTTCATCACCAGGTTTGAGTCCTAGTGCCATCAATGCTATTTGAAGAGCATCTGTTCCATTACCAACAGGGATAACATGTTTAGCACCAGTATAGTTCTCTAGGTTTTTTTGAAAAGAACTAACTGCTGGACCTTTGATAAAACTAGCGGAATCAATGACCGCTTGGATACCCTTGTCTATATCAGATTTAATGTGTTGGTACTGCGTCTGCAGATCTACCATTTGAATTTTTTTCATGTTTTTTCTCAATAATATACTCTACCGATGAAGGATAGATACGAATATTGGATACATACGGACTTGTTGTCTCTATTTCTATAGGGAGTACATCGCTAACTTGTTTTGGGTAGCGACAAATAGCGGTAAAATCCTCTTTTTTAACCTTTGTATGGTTTGAGAATCCGACTTGTACAGTTACTTTGGTTGTTGGTTTAGGGAATAGACGAACTTCTTCGTCATATGGTTTACCAATAACTTGGATAGGGATGTCGTAGGTTAACTCTGTATACTGTTCCGCAAAGCATTTGACTTTGACTTGTGTTTGAATGGCACGTATGTTAGCGGGTATTTGTAATGGGACAGCCTTGATTGTATCTTTTTTCAAGTTGTTGAGGATCAAGCTGTCTGTGTAGATATAGTTGACTTTTCGTAACGCTCGGTCACTTCCGAAGATGGATATGCTATCCATAAATAGTTCAGGTTCGTTGGTTAAGAAATGTTGAGGTGCACTATTGACTTTTGCTCTCAAAATAATAGGAACCTTTTTTTCGCTTTGATAAACATATTCAGACTCTATTCGTTGAGGCTGAACCTCAAGGATCGTTGTTGTTCCTGGTAGTACATTTTGCAACTGTGAGTGAAGCATATCTGCAGTCAATACGATGCTACCTTCTTTGGACTTAAAGAGTTCAGTTACGTTGATCGTCACCGTTAATTGTTTATCCACAAGTTGACGTAATTGTCGGCCCTTGTCACGAATATGTACGTCAAGGTATTTAGGTAATGGTGTGGTGAACGCAATGCGATCAGCCACACCATTATAGTTGACTTGAATGCGAATGGTCTCGTCTCTCAGAGAAGACATGCTATGTCCCCACCAAAAGGTTGTTACAATTCCAACAAACACTAGAAAGACGACGATGTCTTTGCTAACCAACCAACGCCAATAGCGTGTGATTTTTTGTTTGTATGTTCGCACTCTAGGTTGCATACTTATTTCTTATCAGCAACTTCTTGTGCTTGGTGAACATCGTCAGCAGCAACATAAATGCTACCCTTGTCCATCTTGATAACAACGTCCTTAGCAACCTCAATCAAGAATGTTGTTTCGTTCACTTCCTTGATGATACCATAGATACCACCTGCAGAAATAACGCGGTCTCCTTTCTTGAGTGCATCACGTTGCTTTTGCAATTCTTTTTGTTTCTTTTGTTGTGGACGGATCATGAAGAAGTAGAAAATTACGAAAATCGCAATCATCATAATCCAAAAAGACCAACTACTACCTTGTTGCTCTTGAGCAGGAGTAGGCTGTGCAGAAGTTGTGCTAGTGCTTAATCCTGATTCTGAACTTACAGTTTTAGTTTGTTCTGCATCAGTGCTACCATTGTCTGCTGGAACTGAAGGATCTGCATCTGTAACTACTTCTTGTGCTTCAGCAACTACTGCTTCAGCTACTTGTTCTTGAGCCATAACAGCAACGCTTCCAAAGGTGAGCATTGCCAAAACTGTAAGGTTTACAAAAATTTTTTTCATACAATTTGCTTAGTAAAAAAGTTTATATTAGTTTTGTTTTTTGATTACTTTGAAAAGAACATTCTCTTTTTTCAATTCGAGAGCTACATTGTTCAATACACCATTGATGAATTGGTGGCTCTTGTCGCTAGAATACTCTTTGGCCAATTCGATATACTCATTCATCGAAATCTCAAGGGCGATTTCGTTGAAGTTGACAATCTCCGAAATGGCTTGGAGCAAGATGATTTGATCCATGTATGCCACACGCTCTGCATCCCAATTGCGCAAGGATTTGCTGATCAATTCTTTGTATTCATCTGCGTTCTCAATAGTTAGTCGGAGAAGATCTTTAGCAAAAGCCAACTCTTCTTCTGAGGTGAACATTTCCAATAATGGTTGCTCATCACCATTTTCCTCTTTGAATTGTTTGATGGTTTTCACCACATAGGTTAATATTTGATCCATATCTGTGGTCCATCCATGATGATCAAGCGCCACTTCCATTTCCTCTAGTGCAGCTTGCAGGTCTTCATTTCCAATCAACAAGTTGCCATAAATCTTACGCCATAGCATCTTGTCATCCTCAAATGTAGGTGCCTCAAGTTGCATATACTCTTGGTAGAAAGGCTCTTGAATCAATTGCTTGTAGACAGCTATCACACCATTCATACCAGTGTCCCATCGCATATGGTTATCTTCCAAATAATGACGCAAAACACGATTATTGAACAAGTGTCTTGATATGCGATTATTTACAAAATGGTAGTTAGGGGTATATTCTTGGTGTGTAACAGCTGCGCGTTGCTTGTTTTCAGCTATTTGCTCTTCGGCATATGTGACCAATTCATCTGCAAAAGCTAACATAGCCATATACAAGCTATAGGTGCTAGAGAAACTTTTAAGCAACTCTTTGCGTGCTGTCAATGGGGTTTTGTCGCCATCTTTGTAATAGGCAAAGAGGGTTTGTAGGACTTTTGTTCGTACGAGTGTTCTGTTAATCATATAGGGTGACTTCTATAAAATACCTTAAATTCCAAATTACGCTGCAAAGTTACACAATTTTTTGCATATATGCAATGATTTTAAATAAAATATTTTTTGCTGGCTTTTTTCGACTAATTCTTATTCTTCTTCACTGAGAATTTCCCACTCATAGAGACGTTGTTCCATCTCGCGTTTGATGTGCTCATATTTTTGGAAATTCTCGCTAGTTTGATTCTCTAATTCAGAGAGCAATATCTCCATCTGATGTTGCTCTTCTTCTAGTTTGGCAATCGCAGCCTCAATATCAGTTATCTGCTTCTCTTTTTTGCGACGTGCTGCTGCGGCTGCTTTCTGAGCAGCATAGTCCAATTTCGCAGAGGTCACCTCGCCTTTCGCCTCTCGCCTCATCGCCTCATCGGTCTTCCTCTCCAATTCTTGGAGGTTATCAATACGCTTGCTTCGCAAGAAATCGTAGATTCCGCCGAGGTGTTCACGCACTCTTCCGCCACCAAACTCATACACCTTATCCACCAATCCATCCAAGAAATCACGGTCGTGACTCACGCAAATAACTGTGCCATTGAACTCTTTCAAGGCCGCTTTGAGCACGTCCTTTGACTGCATATCAAGGTGGTTGGTAGGCTCGTCCAAAATAAGCAAGTTACATGGTTCAAGCAACAAACGAATCATAGCCAAACGGCTGCGCTCGCCACCAGATAGCACTTTGACCTTCTTCTCAGAAGCTTCACCGCCGAACATAAAGGCACCTAAAATATCGCGAATCTTGGTGCGGATATCACCTACTGCAACATAGTCAATCGTCTCAAACACTGTCATCTCGCCATCCAATAAAGCCGCTTGGTTTTGTGCGAAATAACCTATCTTGACGTTATGTCCAATCTTCAGATTGCCCAAATAATCTAGTTGCCCCATGATACAGCGAACAAGTGTAGTTTTACCTTCACCGTTTTTGCCTACAAAAGCCACTTTTTCACCTCTTCGGATCGTAAAATTGGCATTTTGAAAAACCATATGATCGCCAAAATCCTTGCGCAAATCTTCTACGATAACAGGGAAATCTCCACTGCGTGGAGCAGGAGGAAAACGCAAACTCAATCGTGAGTTATCTTCCAAATCCACCTCTAGGCGATCTAGCTTTTCTAATTGCTTGATACGCGACTGTACTTGTACAGCTTTGGTCGCTTTGTAGCGAAAACGCTCGATAAATTCTTCCGTCTCTTGAATCATCTTCTGCTGATTCATATAAGCACGCACTTGCTGTTCGTGGCGCTCTTGGCGCAGCACTTTGAATTGCGAATATGGGACGTTATAATCGTATATTCTACCTAGCGTAATCTCTATGGTTCGAGTGGTTACATTGTCCAAGAATGCGCGGTCGTGACTCACCAAAACGAGGGCACTTCCATTAGTCTTGAGAAATTCCTCTAACCATTGAATAGACTCTATGTCTAAGTGGTTGGTTGGCTCATCAAGTAGCAGTAAGTCAGGGTGTTGGAGCAATATCTTGGCCAACTCTATACGCATACGCCAACCACCGGAAAACTCAGAACATGGGCGATCAAAATCCTTGCGCTCAAAGCCAAGTCCAATAATCGTGCGGTCCATCTCTGCGATAAATCTCGCCTCCTCACCTGAACTCCTAAACTCCTGAACATCTGAACACTGAATAATGCTCATCACATCCTCTCTCAGCGTCTTGCCGTCCACGTGCATCATCACCTGTGGTAGATAGCCAATGGTAATATCACCCATCTTGGATATACGTCCAGAGGTGGGTGTCTCTACACCAGCCAGCATACGCAGAAGCGTTGTTTTACCCGCACCATTCTTGCCTACAAGGGCGATTCGTTCGCGTTGGTTGATGAGAAATGTAATGTCATCCAAGATTGGACGAGATGAATATTCTATACTGAGATGCTCTATGCTTACCATGTCAATGACGGATTTTTGACGGATTTTTAACGGTTTGTGGGTATGACGATGTTATTCCATTTTGATGAAACAATCTTGTATATCTCGCAATGCTTTACCTGTATGACTATCAGTACATTGCATAATTTCTTCTGGTGTGCCTTCGGCTACAATAAAACCTCCAGTATCGCCGCCCTCTGGACCTAAATCAATAATATGGTCTGCGGCTAGAATCACCGATGGGTTATGTTCGATAATCAGCACCGTATGTCCTCTGCTAATCAGCGCATTCATTGCCTTAAGCAATACCGTGACGTCGTGATGGTGAAGTCCTGTGGTTGGCTCGTCAAAAATGAATAGTGTAGGAGATGCATTCTCTTGCGCGAGGAAAGAAGCTAATTTCACACGCTGACTCTCTCCGCCAGATAAAGTACTGCCTGCTTGACCGAGTTTGATATACCCAATACCCACATCCTGCAATGGACGCAGACGAGAGACAATCTTCTTACAAACAGGATCTTCGGAGAAGAATTCAATGGCTTGATTAACAGTCATTTCAAGTACATCGTATATGTTCTTTCCACGGTAAAGTACATCCAATACATCTTGCTTGTATCGTTTGCCGTGACAATGTTCACATTCCAATACAATATTAGCCATAAACTGCATCTCGATGGTGATTGTTCCTTCTCCTTGACATGCTTCGCAACGACCGCCAGGGGTGTTGAACGAGAAGTAAGAAGGGGTAAATCCGAGTTGCTTGCTCAATTGTTGTTCGGCATAGAGTTTGCGGATCTCGTCAAATGCCTTAAGATAGGTTACTGGGTTCGAACGTGAAGACTTAGTCAGTGGATTTTGATCTACAAACTCCACGTTATGAATCAGATTCAAACTGCCTCGTAGACTGCCGAAATCACCTGTTCTATCGGCGATACCGCCATAATGCTTCTTGAGGGCAGGGTAGAGCACCTTGCTCACAAGCGAAGACTTACCGCTACCGCTGACGCCAGTAACCACAGTCATGACGTTGAGAGGGAAGCGTACATTCAGGTTCTTGAGGTTATTTTCTGTTGCACCTTGAATCTCGATATAGTTGTTCCATGGACGACGATAGGCTGGGATATTGTAGGTGAATTTGTCCGTCTTTGGACTACCGGCATACACCACCTCGCCGCCATGACGACCCGCCTTAGGACCAATCTCAATGGTGTAATCAGCTGCTTTCTGTATCTCGTCATCGTGTTCTACGACCACGATGGTATTACCTAAATCACGTAACTGTTTGAGTACATGAATAAGGCGTTGGGTATCTCTTGGATGAAGGCCAATACTAGGCTCATCCAAAACATATAATGATCCTACAAGGCTGCTACCCAAAGACTTAGCTAGATTGATACGTTGTCCTTCACCACCAGATAGAGTAGCGGACATACGAGCTAAGGTCAAGTAGCCCAATCCCACATCTTGCATAAATTGCAATCGGGTACGTATCTCAATGAGCAGAGGTTGAACAGCTAATTGCTCATGCTCCGCTAATGTCAACTCTTCAAACCACTTAGCCAACTCTGTGATAGGCATTTGATTGATTTGGGTGATAGTCTTACCGCCCACCCATACATATTGTGCTTCTTTGCGAAGTCGTCCGCCATTGCATTCTGGACAAGTAGCTTTACCTTTGTAACGACTCAACATTACGCGATATTGAATCTTAGCGTATTGTTTGCTCTCGAGCATATGAAAAAAGTCGTTCAATCCGTGGAAATGCTCATTTCCTGTCCAGATCAATTGCTTCTGCTCTGGGGTTAATGCGTAGAAAGGCGTATGGATAGGAAAATCAAACTTGTCGGCTGCATAAATCAATGCCTCGTTCCATAAACTCATCTTCTCACCTCTCCAGCAGGCTATTGCTCCCTCGTAAATAGATTTTGATTTGTCGGGCACCACCAAATCAGGGTCTATACCGCTTACCATGCCAGATCCACCACAGGTAGGACATGCGCCTAGAGGGTTGTTGAAATCAAACAAGTGTTCGGTTGGCTCAACAAATGTGATACCATCTGCCTCAAATCGTTCAGAGAATGTATATATTTGACTATCAATTGATTCAGGTGGCGTGACATGCAGTTGACATTGTCCCTTACCTTCATAGAACGCTGTTTGAACCGAGTCCGCAAAACGGTTGAATGTGCTCTGTTCTCCATCCGATACGATACGATCCACGAGCAGATATGTGGTGAATGATGCATCGCCTTGCGTGTAAGCACCAATACGCAACATCTCCCCATCGCCATCCGCATTGACACGATACAATCGCGAAAATCCTTGCTCTTGCCAAATGCTAATCTGCTCCTCTACTTTTTCTACTACAATAGGTGAAAGCAACAGTACTTTGCTGCCTAATGCTTGTTTCCTAAGACATTCAACCACGTCGTGTATGCTGTGACGCTTGACTTCCGAACCGCTCACGGGCGAAAGCGTGTGACCTGCGCGCGCGTATAGCAATTTCAAGTACTCCTGAATCTCCGTGACCGTACCTACAGTACTGCGAGGATTGCGATTGGTCACTTTCTGCTCAATAGCAATAGCTGGTGGAATGCCATCTATAAAATCCACATCAGGCTTTTGCATACGTCCCAAGAACTGGCGAGCATATGCACTCAAACTCTCCACATAACGACGTTGACCTTCGGCAAACAATGTGTCGAAAGCCAACGAAGACTTGCCGCTACCGCTCACACCAGATATGATAACCTAGATGGTTCCTAGGTATATCTACCGTGATGTTTTTGAGATTGTGCGTGCGAGCACCGTGTATGTGAATAGAGTCTTGGTTCAATGTGCGATACTATTTGTCGTACTCCTTGATTAGTTTGTCTACTAATTTTCGGAGTTCTGGATCCTTGAGGTTCAGATATTTATCATCCAAATCAGGAATTCTTAATTCTTGTCCAATCTCAATACTTGATGGAGTTTTTATTTGGTCGCGGTTTGCTTCGTAGATAAATACCCACAAGTCAATATGACCATAGTGTTTTTTAGATATCAGTGCCAAACGACTATTCTTAGCAACACGTTCGGTACAACGGAACTTCGTGTATGTACGTGGTTGATCTGCTAGCGAAACCTTGGTTTGGGTTGTCTTTTGGGCAGAAGGAGTATTGGTTGGAATTTCAGCATTAACATCGGTTGTTGTCACAGTATCGTTGTTAACCATATTGGTTGTGGTATCAACAACATTATTGGTGATAGTGTCGATTCGTATCTCAGACCCATAAACACCCTTAACTTCTTTCTCTACAATAACGATAGCGGCTGGTTTCTCTTCTGGTGGAGTGGTAGTCGTATCAGTAGAATTGAATAGGAAATCTTTGTATTCCAAAATAACATTCTTGTATCTCATATATCCCCATCCCATACTTCCTAAAAGAAGAAGGTAGAATGTCCACCAAAATATTTTTTTGCCTATACCTCTTTTCTTCTTCTTCTTTGTTTTTTCCTCTACTTCTTCTTCTGTTGTTTGAGCAATCGCTTCAGTAGATTCAGCAGCTGTCTCTGGTGTGGTTTCTTCTATCACCTCCTCTATCTCTTCCATGATATTGTCGGTGATCTCTTCTTCTTCTTCTTCTGCTGCTGCTATGTCGCTGCTGACTGGTTCAGTTGTTTCTTCTGTAACTTGCTCTACAGTTTCTTCTGTTTCTACAACATTAGAATCCTCAGTGCTCTCTTCTTCCTGATTCTCAGGCATAGTTTCAACTGTTTTTTCCCCTACATTGCTTATCGCTTCTTCGGCTGCAACGTCTGTACTTGCTAGTACGGCACCTACACCAGCAGCAATAGGCGCTTGACCAAGGTCAGCCAAGATATCTACAATCTCATTAGCTTGCTCGCCAAGTTTCTTAAGAGGATCTTTGGTGAGCTCTTCTACCAATACGCTACTAGCAGGAGTCTCTATGCGCTTTTCGACATTCTCTTTGAGAGTAGCTTCTGGAGTAAAAGTCAATTTGTTATATCCTGGTATGACAAATTCCTCACCGGTGGCAATATTCACACTCTTGCGAGCGGCCATTGGTTTAAGTGCAAATGTACCTATACCTTTGATCTTAACTTGACCATCTTTTTGAAGACCTTCAGTGATGGCATCAATCAAAGCATCCATGAACAAACCTGTGACTTGTTCGCCTGTTCCTGCCATTTGCGCGATAGACTTGCGCAAATCCATCCATGTCAATTTCTCATTAGCCATACCTTATCCCTCCTTATTAATTTGCTTGAACATATCTTTGGCTGCCTGATTAGGCTTGAAATTCAATTGCATTTTCTCGGGTACCTCAGTAGCAACTTTTGTTTTTGGATGCACTATAACACGAGCATTGCGACGTTTCATCTCAAGAGTACCCAAACTAGGCAATTGAACAGTTTTGCCATCCAATAATTCTCTCTGAAGTACGGCTACCGTAGCTTCTAATAATTCCTCCGTACGTGTCTTGGATAGTGAGGTGGATTTAGCAATGTGTTGAATTAAGTCTTTGTTTTTCATAAGCTTGCGTAGAGGTCAAAATCCTCTGATTTTATGATGTTTACTATATAGAATTCTCCGATTCTTAACTTTTTGTTGTCAGATTTATGTATGAGCACTTCACAATCAACTTCTGGTGAATCATATTGAGTGCGACCCACGTAATAGTCTTGTTCGGAATGATCAATCACCACTAATTGTTGTGTTCCAACCATCTGACTGAGTTTTTCCGACGAAATAGACTGCTGTATAGCCATAATGGTATCTACACGACGATCCTTTTCCTCTTGTGAAATATCGTCTTGATAGTGACGAGCAGCGTAGGTACCTTCCTCTTCGCTATAAGCGAATGCACCTAGTCGGTCAAACTTCATCTCCTTCACCCACTCGCATAGTTCGTTAAAATCCTCCTCTGTTTCCCCTGGATGACCCACTAGCAGCGTTGTGCGAATACATATGCCAGGCACTTCCTTACGTATGCGATCTATCAGGGCATCTTGTTCCTCTCGTGTGATACGACGTCGCATGAGTTTAAGCATATTGTCCGAGCAATGTTGCAGAGCAATGTCCATATACTTGCAGATATTGCTGTGTTTAGCCATAACTGGTAGGATGTCGTATGGAAAATCCGTAGGATAAGTGTAATGTATTCTTATCCATTGGACGCCCTCTACTTGAGCCATTTTATCTAGCAATTCAGCCAAACGATGCTCTCCGTAAAGGTCTAATCCATAACTAGATAAGTCTTGTGCAATCACATTGAACTCTTTTACGCCTTGACCGACTAACCATTTCACTTCCTCAATGATATCCTCCATCGGTCTTGAGGTGAACTTACCCGTAATCAGCGGTATGGCGCAGTACGAACAATATCGGTTACACCCCTCTGCAATCTTCAAATACGCATAGTGACTCGGTGTGGTGAGCGTCCGCTCATAATCCTCGCCTTTAAACTCTAAACTTTCGCCTCTCGCCTCCTGAACTCCTAAACTCCTGAACTCCTGAACCTCTTTAACTATTCCAAGGAAATCAAACTTCCCAAACCATCCGTCTACTTCTGGGATTTCTGCTGGCAGTTCTTTCGCATATCGTTGAGATAGACATCCCATTACATACAATTTGCTAAGTTTGCCTCTGTTCTTACGATCTGCAAACTGCAAAATCATTTCAATGCTTTCTTCTTTAGCATCTCCGATGAAACCACATGTGTTGATAATCGCAATCTCGCCTTCAGGCGCAGTAGAGTCATGAGTACAGCGATACCCTGCTAATTCCAATTGACGTATCAGTCGTTCGGTATCTACCAGATTCTTCGAACAACCCAATGTGATAATATCAATCTCTCCTTTTCTCATATCTAACAGCGTAGCGGTCTAACAGCCGAAGACGGTCTGATATCTAACAGCGTAGCGGTCTAATTTCCTAAATCACTGTGGAACTTAATTCTCACTAGGCGTACATTGATCTCGTCGTAATCATCTTCACCCAACTCTTCCATCGCCGTACGAATATTATCGTTTTCAGCGCTGCGGAAGTAGTCGTATATATCCGCTTCTTCGTCTGGATCAACCACTTCATTGATAAAGTATTTGATATTCAACTTTGTACCAGAATATACAATCGCCTCAATCTCTTCGAGCATCTCCTCCATAGACATACCCAATCGCTCTGCGAGATCGTCTAGAGCTACACGACGATCAATAGCTTGGATAATAGCTATCTTACGGGCAGAGTTCTTAGCTACAGTGCGGACACGCAAATCCTCAGGACGAATAATGTCATTTTCCTCGACATATCCCTTGATTAACTGGATAAACTCATCACCATAACGCTTTGCCTTTCCTACACCTACACCAGGAATGTTTTGCAGTTCTTCCAATGTGATTGGATAAGAAGTAGCCATCGCCTCCAAACTACCATCTTGGAATATTACGAATGGTGGCACATTCATACGCTTGCTCAATTTCTTGCGCAAATCTTTTAAGATCGAGAACAATACATCATCTGCAGCAGCACAAGTTACTGCTCCTACACCCATATCGCCATCTTCGTCATCGCCTTGAATTTCAATAGGAACCTCAAATCGAGTAGGGCGCTTGATGAATTTTTTACCACTTGAAGTCAATTTCAAATCACCGTAGGATTCTATATCCTTGCGCACATAGCCAGCCACCATAGCTTGACGAATGATCGCATACAGATTGGCCTCGTCTTGATCCTCGCCAGAACCAAAGTTCTCCAATTCATTATGCTTATATGACAAAACAGCGGCACTCTCTTTGCCCTTAATGATATCCACAATGTGTTCTACACGGAACTTCTCATTCAATTGTTGGATGGTTTCTAATATGATTCCTAGCAACTCGGTTGCCTCTACCATCTTGTATTTCTTGCGGCAATTATCACAGTTTCCACAATTATCTTGCTTGTATTCTTCACCAAAATAATGCAACAACAGTTTGCGACGACAAATCGATGCTTCTGCATACGATTGCGTTTCAAACAATAATTGGTTGCTAATCTCCTGCTCAGATACAGGTTTTCCTTGTTGGAATTTGCGCAAACGCTCAATATCTTTTGGTGAATAGAAACAGATACATTGACCTTCGCCTCCGTCACGACCAGCACGACCAGTCTCTTGATAATAACCCTCTAGAGACTTAGGGATATCGTAGTGTACCACAAAGCGTACATCTGGTTTGTCAATACCCATACCAAATGCGATCGTCGCTACTATGACTTGTGCTTTTTCCATAAGGAAAGCATCTTGATTCGCACTACGAGTCGCTGCATCCATACCAGCATGGTATGGCAGAGCTTGAATGTTGTTTACGCATAGTGTAGCAGCCAGATCTTCCACGGTTTTTCTACTCAAACAATATACGATACCTGACTTTCCATCCATAGAACGAATGTAGCGAACCAAATCCTTGTCTACATCGTCGGTCTTTTGGCGAACCTCATAGTATAAGTTTGAACGGTTAAATGAAGATTTAAAGACAGTTGCATTCATCATGTCCAGATTCTTCTGGATGTCGTTCTGTACTTTAGGAGTAGCTGTCGCTGTCAATGCAATAATTGGAGCTTTGCCGATGCGCTCTACGATTGGGTGGATACGGCGATACTCTGGGCGGAAATCATGACCCCACTCAGATATACAATGGGCCTCATCTACGGCGTAGAAGGATATCTTCACTTCCTTGAGGAAATCTACATTTTCATCTTTGTTGAGAGATTCAGGAGCTACATAGAGTAATTTGGTCTTTCCTGCTATAATGTCTGCTTTTACAGCTTGAATCTCAGGACGAGATAGCGAAGAGTTGATGAAATGTGCTATGCCATCCTCCTCTGAAAAATTGCGCATAGCATCCACTTGGTTCTTCATCAAGGCAATCAGTGGAGATATCACAATGGCTACGCCATCCATCAATAAAGATGGCAATTGATAGCAAAGACTCTTTCCACCACCTGTTGGCATCAGCACAAATGTGTCCTTGCCGTCCATCAGGTTGTTGATGATTGCTTCTTGATTCCCTTTGAACGAATCAAATCCAAAATTGTGTTGTAGTGCTTCGATTAATTGTTCATGTCGTGTCATAGAACAGAGATCTTATTTCGAAATTTTGAATGAATAATATCTTACTTAGTTGTTTGTTTAAAAATGTACGTTTTTTGCCGATTTAATCGCTAAAACTCTGCAAAGTTACAACCTTTTTTTTATATATGCAAGCGTTTCTTGAAAAAAATATTTATTTTTTCTTTATTTTATTTTTAATACTTTGAAATTCACTATCTAATCCTAGTTTCTTGTTCCGTACCTTTGCTTTGTCAAACACGGTAGATATACGGTAGATATACGGTAGATACACGGTAGATAAACGGTATATTGCTATACTTTCGCGTGTATTGACTTTGATAATTTGATCGGTAGAAGCGCCCGCATTATTTGCAAAAAAAACGTGTTTCTGAGGCTAAAAACCCTCTTTTCCGAAATCGTTTGCGTAACTTTTTTACTTAAAAATTTCGTGCGCTCTTGCGTGTGTGAAAAAAAAGTTGTATCTTTGTGCCCGATTTAGAAAATATATGTCATGACAGGAAAACGTAATTTATCTTTTGGACAATTGTTCAATCTTAGTTTCGGATTTTTTGGAGTCCAAATTGCTTATGCGCTGCAAAGTGCAAATATCTCTCGTATTTTTGCTACGTTAGGTGCTGATCCGCACGATCTTTCTTTCTTTTGGATTCTTCCTCCGCTGATGGGTATGATCGTACAACCTTTAGTTGGCAAATATTCTGATAAAACTTGGAATTTCCTTGGTCGTCGTAAACCTTATCTTATTGTGGGTGCGCTCATCGCGGTAGCGGTGATGGCTCTTCTTCCTAATGCTGGAGATTTTAGGTTTACAGCCAACTTTTTTGTAGGTATTTATGCGATTTTGTGGTTTGTTGTACTCGTTATGGTTTGGTTGGGGTTGAAGATGAAAAATGATACCCTTACAATCATATCCATTGCTCTTGTGGCTTTAATGTTAGGCTTATCAAAAGCAGGCGTATTTGATTTTACACAGGGTCTATTTTTAGGACTTAATGCTGTGATGTGGTTCGGATTGTTCTCCTTGATGTTCTTGGATACTTCCATTAATATTGCTATGCAACCATTCAAGATGATGGTGGGTGATATGGTTAATGAGGAGCAAAAAGGTCTTGCTTATTCTATTCAATCATTCCTCTGCAACGCGGGTTCACTTGCGGGTTACATCTTCCCAATTCTCTTTACTTGGGTAGGTATTGCTAACACAGCGCCAGATGGCGTTATTCCAGATTCTGTGAAGTGGAGTTTCTATATCGGCGCAGCAATTCTTATGCTTTGCGTACTTTATACCTTTGTGACTGTCAAGGAGTTGAATCCAGAGGAGTATGCTAAGTTCCACGGACTTGACACGAATAAAGACGAGAAGAAAGAAGACCCTAGCTTTATCAAACTGCTTATCAATGCACCTTCTACTTTCTGGACTGTAGGTCTTGTGCAGTTCTTCTGCTGGGCTGCTTTCCTCTTTATGTGGACTTATTCAAATGGTGCTGTTGCTACCCAATGTTTTGGCTGGGATGGTGTGAATACTTCTGCGGAAGCTTTTCAAACCGCTGGTAACTGGGTAGGCGTTTGCTTCGCAGTACAAGCTGTAGGATCAATGCTTTGGGCTTTGCTCATGCCTCTTTTGGAGAAACGTTTCCATAATAAAGGAGCTTATGCTATCTCATTGATTGTTGGTGCACTTGGATTTATTTCTACATTGTTTGTTACTAATCAATATGTATTGTTAGTGTCATATGCCTTTGTTGGTGCTGCGTGGGCTGCTATGTTGGCGGTGCCATTCACCATTTTGACCAACTCTCTCAAGGGTGATAACATGGGTTATTACCTAGGCCTATTCAACTGTACCATCTGCTTGCCACAAATCGTGGCTGCTGTTATAGGTGGTGCTGTCTTGAATTACATTTGCTGTGGTTCCCAAGTTGGTATGTTGGTAGCTGCAGGTGTGCTTTTGATATTGGGTGCGGCTAGCGTAATCTTTATCAAAGAGGGAAAGAAATAAGTTCATGAAGTCTAGCAGCTGCAGGCGGTCTAACAGCAAAGCGATCTAATTGCCGCAGGCGGTCTAACAGTGAAACTCTATATTAAAAATAATTTATTAACTTTAAACAAAAACATGATGAAAAACAAGACATTTTTACTTGTGCTTGCTGCAGCTTTGTTCTCTGTAACAATGAGCGCGCAAGTTACTGGTACCGTTTTGGAAGCATCGACCGATTATCCTATCATTGGTGCTAGTGTCGTTGAGGTAGGCACTACCAATGGTGTGATTACCGATTTCGATGGTAATTTTGAGCTCAAAGTAAAAGAAGGAGCGAAAATTCAAATTAGCTACGTGGGTTTCAAGTCTATTACCGTTACCGCTAAGAAAGGTATGGTAGTTAAGATGGAAGAAGATTCCTATGCACTTCAAGAAGTCGTAGCTATTGGTTATGGTTCACAAACCAAGAAAGAGATCACTGGTTCTGTTTCTTCTGTTAAAGCGGAAGACTTCAACCAAGGTGTAGCGTCCAACGCTATGGGTCTTATCCAAGGTAAAGTGGCTGGTCTTACTATTATGAAAAATGGTGGTGATGACCCTGCACAAAACAACTACCAAGTACAACTCCGTGGTGTAGGTTCACTTTCTGGTACTGCTTCTCCTCTTTACGTTATCGATGGTGTTCCTGGTGGTGACCTTTCTTCTGTTCTCCCATCAGATATCGAGTCTATTGACGTATTGAAAGACGGTTCTGCTGCTGCTATTTATGGTACACGCGCAAACGCGGGTGTCATCCTTATTACCACAAAACGTGGTTCTAAAGATGGCAAATTCCACGCTGAATACAACGGTTCTGTTAATACTGCTGTAATGGCTGACGCTCCACGCGTACTTACTGCTGACGAGTATCGTCAATACATGGTTGCTGCTGGTCGCGGTACCGATATGGGTGGCAACACCAACTGGATGAAAGAGATTACTCGCACTCCTGTTTCTCATACACACAATATTTCTATCTCTGGTGGTAACGAGAACTTCAACTTCCGTGCTTCTGCTGGCTATCGTGGCCTACAAGGTATGGTTATCAACTCTGACTTCCAAGAGATCAATGCTCGTTTCGCAGCTAACCAAAAGACATTGAACAAGCGTTTGGAACTCGCTTACGACTTCTCTTATACTTCTATCAATAAGGCTTGGGCTAACTACGATAACTTGAACCAAGCTATTCGTGCGAATCCAACTATGCCTGTTAAGTATGATCCAGAGAAGGATAAGGATAATCCTAAATTTCATAAATACGGTGGTTACTATGAGTCAGATAACTTCTACTCTTGGAACCCAGTTTCTGATATCGAGCAAACTACTAACGACGCTAAGAACCAAGTCATCATGGGTAGCATTCGCGCTACTTTGAACATCATCGATGGTCTTAAGTTCTCTACTTTCTATTCTATCCAAAACAACCACGATTGGAATGGTAAATACCAAAAATCTACTCTCCGTTCAGTGGAAGGTAAGGGTGGTGTAGCTAACCAATCTTATGGTTCTTATACACAACAAGTAGTTGAGAATACTCTTAACTACATCAACGAGTGGAATGGTCACTCTTTCCAAGCTATGCTTGGTCAATCTTACCAAACAGAGCTTAGCCAAGGTTTCAATGCTTACAACTCTGATTTCCCACTCGATGACCTCCTCTACAACAACCTTGGTATGGGTGAGGGTAAGAAAGAAGGTGCTGACACCTATGCTAACATGGGTAGCTACAAGTACAAAGATAAATTGGCTTCTTTCTTCGCTCGTGTAATGTGGAACTACGACCAACGTTACTTCCTCAATGCTTCTGTTCGTTTCGAGGGTTCATCTAAGTTCGGTCCTAAAGCAAGCAAAGTACTAGGACAATGGGGTGTGTTCCCTTCTATCTCTGGTAGCTGGAATATCAAGGGTGAGGACTTTATGGCTGATATCGAGGAACTTAATGAGATGAAACTTCGTCTTGGTTATGGTGTTACAGGTAACATGCCAGGTGACCACTACCTCTACCTCATGCGTGTAGCACCAGGTGGTGACTACCTCTGGAGCAACGGTGCATTCATCCAACCATGGGGCCCTTCTTCTAACGTGAACGAGAGCCTACGTTGGGAGGAGAAACACGAGTTGAACTTAGGTTTTGACTTCGCTGCATTCAAGCATCGCTTCTCTGGTTCTTTGGACGCTTACTTCCGTAACACAACCGACTTGCTTTGGGAATATGACGTGCCAATGCCTCCACATCCATTCGGTAAAATGTGGGATAACTACGGTCAAATCCACAACTATGGTATCGAGCTTCTCTTAAATGGTGTGCTCATGGAAACTAAGAACTTCAAGTGGGATCTTGGATTCAACGCATCTTGGAACCGCAACATGGTGGTTCGTATTACTGGCGAGAAATATGGTCAAACAGATGATGAAGGTAACTACATCGAAACGTATATGAACGTTGGTGGTATCGGTGGTGACGGTCTTACTGGTGTAAACGCTATGCGTCTCCAAGAGGGTCAACCTATCGGTAACTTCTACGGCTTCCGTGCTGCTGGTCTTGACGCAAAGGGTACTCTCTGGTACTACAAGAAAGATGGTTCACTTACCAAAGCTCCAAAGGAGGAGGATAAACAAATCATCGGTAACGCACAACCTTACGTTAACTTTGGTTTGAACACCACTCTCCGTTACAAAGAGTTTGACTTCGCACTCAACTTCCGTGGTCAAATCGGTGGTACCTACTTCAATGAGACACGATTCTTCTACGAGCAAACTCGTGGTGTAGAGAACTGCTTGCTCTCTGCTTGGAATGCTACCAACGGTACAGGTGCTCCTTACTTTACTCGCGTGATGTCTGACTACTACCTTGAGGATGCTTCTTACCTCAAACTCAATGACTTGACTATCGGTTATACTCCTAAGTTGCCAGAAGGTTTTGCTAAATATGTAAACTACATTCGTGTATCATTTACTGCACAAAACCTCTTCACTATCACAGGTTATTCAGGTCATGACCCATCAAGCGTGAACATGTCTGGTTTGACTCCTGGTTATGATGGACGTTCTTACTATCCAACACAACGTACATTCAACCTCGGTCTACAATTCCGTTTCTAATCTGATGTAAATCACATAATAAAGTATATAAATATGAAAAAGATAATTTTTGGTTTTATGGCGGCTGCTATGTGCTTTACAACTGCATGTACAGACCTTGAGCCAGAGGTGTACGGTGATGTCACTTCAGACAACTATTTCACCACACCTGAGCAATTCTCAAACCTTATCGCCAATGCTTACGCGCAAATGATTGGTGAGTACGGTTATGTATACCGTGAGGGTTATTGGAGTATGCAAGAGTATACTACCGATGAGGTGGTTATTCCTACCCGTGGTACCGACTGGTATGACAACGGAGTACCTATCGCTATGCACCAACACACTTGGGTATACAACACCCGTGATATCAACAACGGTTGGTCTTTTGCTTACGGTGGTACAGCTAAATGTAATACCGTTCTTGATAACATCAAAGAGATCAAAGGTGCTGACGAGTCTTTATACGATGAGGCAACTTGGGCTGGTATAGCAGAGGCTAGAACGCTTCGTGCTTTCTACCACTTCCTCGCTTTGGACCTCTATGGTAATGCTACTATTGATGACCGCATTCACGAGGTAAAACAATACACCAGCAAAGAGATTTATGAGTTCATCGAGTCTGAACTTCTCACTTGTATTCCACAACTTACCAACGATGTTCGCTATGGTTCTATGACACGTCCTGTTGCTTTTGCTCTTCTCGCTAAGCTTTACCTCAACGCTGAGCGTTATGCAGGTGAGCCACAATGGGAGAAATGTGCTGCATACTGCGACTCTATCATCAACGGTGGATATGGATATATGTTGGATAACAACTACTTCAATGTGTTCAAAACTACCAACACCAACAACCCTGAGATCATCTTCCCTATCGTGTTTGACGCTAAATATGCTAAGGGTAATATGCTCCACCTTATCACACTCCACTACGTACACCAAGATGTTTACGGTTTGACAACCCCACCATGGAATGGTCCATGTACACTTGAGTCTTTCTACAACAAGTATAGCGACAAAGACAAACGTAAAGCTCAATGGCTTGTAGGTCCAGTTCTTGATGATGCAGGTGATACCATCATCTATGATACTGGTAACAAGGCTATCGGTGACAATGGTAAAATCCCTGCAGTGATCACTCCTAAGGTTTCTAAACTTCTTGACGCTACCAAAGCTAACTCTTTCGAGGGTGCACGTTTCGTGAAGTTTGAGCCTGAGTATGGTATCGAGCACCACGCTAATAGCGACTTCCCAATCTACCGTTATGCAGATATCCTCCTCATGAAGGCTGAGTGTCTCATGCGCCTCAATGGTGGTATAGCTAATGGTGAGGCCCTTGCACTAGTTAACCAAGTACACACTCGCGCGGGATTGGAGCCATATACATCACTTGATCTCGAGGAACTTCTCGATGAGCGTGGACGTGAGCTCGCATGGGAGGGTCACCGTCGTCAAGACCTTATCCGCTTTGGCAAATTTGCTGAAGGTAAATGGGAGTTTATGGATAAAGATGAGACTGGTGCGAAGATTGATCCATCTTTCCGCGATGAGCACGTAAACATCTTCCCTATTCCAGAGTGGGTAATGACTGCTAACCCTGGTGTTTATACACAAAACCCTGGTTATTAATAACAATATAGTTTCAGGGTTCATTCGTTTTAACAATGAAACTTTGAACCCTTGAAACTTTTTAACTAGAACAAGTTTAACACAACTTTATAAACAACTTTATTTATTAACTTTTAAATTTTTAAAGCAATGAAAATGACAAAATTTTTCGCAGCAATGCTTGCTGTTGCTGCTTTGACTTTCACAGCTTGTAAGCCTAACAATCGCCCTGACGATCCAATTGTAGGTGATGAGGATTCTACTGAGGTAGTTCTTAACATCCCACAAGTAGCTGCTCCAGCTGCTGGCCAAACAACCGTAGTTCTCTACGTTCCTGCTGACACTCCAGAAGGTTGCTATGCTGTAGGTTCTTTCGATTGGAATGAGAAGAACACTGAGAGAATGTTTACTCCAGTAGAAGGCGCTGACGCAGGTTGGGTATCTTACACATTCGATTGGACAGAGGGTCTTGAGTTCAAGGTTCTTGCTGTTCCTTCTGATCCTGCTGTTGCTCCAGGTTGGTCTTACCAATGGGGTAAGAACATCGATCCAGAGAACGAACTAACAGAGGACAATGTTGTTATCCTTGAAGGTAGTGTAGGTGGTGAGTTTGTTCTTGAGAACCAAGGTCAACCTAAATTGACTAAGCTTGCTGATGGTGGTGTATGCTACATCCACATCAAGGCTTGGGCTACAACTCCAGTTATCAAACCAGTTCCTTGCGAGACAGCTGCTTTCAAACACCCATGGAATGGTGGTGCTTGGGAGTACCGCGATGCTGTTAAGACAGCTGAGGCTACATTCGAGCTCAACGCTCTCTATGGTAACACAGGTATCAACGTGGCTACTAACGTAAACGGCGACGGTGAGAACTGGTATCCAGCTGATCAAATCGAGTTCGTTGGTGACGTTGCTCAAGGTGACTCTGTAAACATTAAGTTCGTTTCTGAGAAGGGTACTGTTGGTAAACTTACTGTAACTCTCATCGAGAAAGCTACTCCATCTGAGCCAGAGGAGCCAAAAGAGGAGAAAGACATCACTGTAAAAGCTAAAGTTCCTGCAGCTTGGACTAACACTATCACTGCATGGGTATGGCCTACAGGTGGTAACGGTGAAGAGGTTATTCCTGTTAAAGAGGGTGACTGGTATGTTTACACACACCACTGCGCTGAGCTCAACATCATCTTCAAGAATGGTGAGGGTTGGAACGGTGACGCTAACCAAACTGTAGATATCACTGTTTCTGAGAATACTTGCATGGAGCTCGAGTCTGACGGTGCTACCAAAGCTACTTTCGTAAACGTAGATTGCGAGTAATAAATTATCGAAATCAACAGATTTCATAAATCTTTGAGAATATAATTTCTCATCCTAGCCCTGTGGTTCGCCACAGGGCTTTTTTTATAGCAGCCTAGATGGAAAAAGGGAATGGCACGATATCGCTTCGCTTTTCCTTCGGTGAAGTTCCAATGAAGTCTCCATGAAGTTCCTATGAAGTCCCTATGAAGTCCCTATGGAGACAGGTGGCAAATAGATGGCAATAAATAGGCAGATGAAGGGATAATAAACAACGAGAGTGGAATGATTAATGAGGCGAATTGATGAAGGTAAACACTACGGAAATGGAGGATGCAAGTGGCAAAAATAAAGAAAAAAAATAAAAACGGATTATTATTTGTGTATGTCAAAAAAAAGCAGTACCTTTGTAGCGATTATGGACTATTGTGGGCGAACGCTCAGAAAAAGGTAAAAAATAAGCGAATTATAAATAAAAATATATATACAATGAATCTATCAGAATTAACCAACAAACTTTACGCTGAGGGCGTAGAGAAAGGTAATGCCGAAGCTGCTGCTATCGTAGCAAAGGCACAAGAAGAAGCTGCTGCTATCGTAGCAAAAGCTGAGAAAGAGGCTGCTGAGAAAATCGCTGCAGCTGAAGCTAAAATGGCAGAGTTGGATAAGAACACTCGTGCCGAGTTGAAACTCTTTGCTGAGCAAAGCGTAAGCGCACTCAAGACAGAGGTTACTGACCTCATCACTGAGCAAGTGGCTGCTGACTGCGTGAAGGCTGCTACTGCTGACGCTAAATTTATGCAAGGTGTAATCGCTAAATTAGCTGAGCAAATGGCTAAGGATGGCAATGTAACTATCGAGGCTAAAGATGCTGAGGCTTTGAAAACTTACTTCGCTGCTAATGCTAAAGGTTTGCTCGAGAAAGGTGTTAAGATCAACGAAGTTAAAGGTATCAAAACTGACTTCGCTATCGTTCCAGAGAAGGGTGGCTACAAACTCAACTTCGGAGAGAAGGAGTTCGTAGAGTACTTCAAAGAGTTCTTGCGTCCACAACTTATCGATTTGTTATTCTAATAGTTTAGGAGTTCAGGAGTTTAGAAGTTTAGGAGTATCTCTGAACAAGCGCAAAGCGCGTCTGAACCTCTGAACGATATTAAACAAAGTATATATGGGATACGAATGTTTACTGGCTGGTTTGCCTGACCTGAAAGCGGGTGGAGAGGCTCCAATGTCGATGGAGGCTCTACTTGATCTTTTCTCTGAGACACTCTCTGAGAAAGATCTTGCGCTGCTCTCAATGTTGCGTATGCCATCTGATGCTCCAGAAATCCTTGAGACAATTGAGCAATACGATGACACTATCATCGGTCAACCAACTTGGTGGGAAGATGCTCGTGCTGCTTTGTCTGAGGCTGACTTGCGCATGCAGGTGTTGTACGAAATCGGCCTGCAATCAAAAAACCAATTCGTTCGCAAGTGGTTTGCCTTCAATCAAGACATGAACAACGTCTTGGCTGCGACTATCTGCCGTCGTCATGGCTTTGATGTTCGTCGCGCGATTGTAGGTAACAGCCCTGTGGCTGAGATTCTCCGCAAGGACCTACCACAAAAAGACTTTGGTTTGGCAGGCGTGATGGACAACCTCTCTGAGGTAATGGCATTGGTTGATATCAACAACCTTATGGAACGCGAAAAGCAAATGGATGCTATTCGTTTTGCGTGGTTAGAGGAGAAAACGCTATTTGTTAACTTCTCTATTGAAAATGTATTGGCTTACTACTTGCAAGCTGAAATGCTTAATCGTTGGGCTCTCCTCACCATTGAACAGGGAGAAAAGGTTTTCAGAGAATTAGTAAGTGGCATGAAAAAAGGAATAAAATTAGATTAAGATATGACAACAGGAAAAGTAAAAGGTATCATCTCCAACCTTGTGACCGTGGTGGTTGATGGACCTGTATCACAAAACGAAATCTGCTACATCACCATCGGTAACACCCGATTGATGGCAGAGGTCATTAAGGTGATTGGCGACAACGTGTATGTTCAGGTGTTCGAGAGCACACGTGGACTCAAAGTCGGCAATACCGTAGAGTTTACTGGACACATGTTAGAGGTAACATTGGGTCCTGGTCTTTTGAGCCGTAACTACGATGGTCTACAAAACGACCTCGATAAGTTGACTGGCGTGTTCCTCCAACGTGGTGAGTACAACTTCCCACTTGATGAGGAAAAACTTTGGAAGTTCGAACCAATCGCTAAGGTAGGCGATAAGGTAGAGGCTGCTGCATGGTTGGGTGAGGTAGATGAGAACTACCAACCACACAAGATCATGGTGCCTTTCGTATTCGAAGGTCAATACACTGTTAAGAGCATCGTTGCTGCTGGCGAGTACAAGATCAATGACACTATCGCAGTGCTTACCGATGCTGAGGGCAATGACCACAATGTAACCATGGTACAAAAGTGGCCAGTTAAGAAACCAGTGCTTGCTTACAAGAGCAAACCACGTCCATTCAAACTCCTCGAGACAGGTGTACGTACTATCGATACCGCTAACCCAATCTGCGAGGGTGGTACTGGATTTATCCCTGGTCCTTTCGGTACTGGTAAAACTGTGCTCCAACACGCTATCTCTAAGCAAGCTGAGGCTGACATCGTGATCATCGCTGCCTGCGGTGAGCGTGCAAACGAGGTTGTGGAGACCTTTACCGAGTTCCCAGAGCTCGAAGATCCACACACAGGTCGTAAATTGATGGAGCGTACCATCATCATCGCCAATACATCTAACATGCCAGTTGCTTCTCGTGAGGCTTCTGTATATACCTCAATGGCTATCGCTGAGTACTACCGTTCAATGGGTCTTCGTGTACTCTTGATGGCGGACTCTACTTCTCGTTGGGCACAAGCTCTTCGTGAGATGTCTAACCGTTTGGAGGAGTTGCCAGGTCAAGATGCCTTCCCAATGGACCTTTCTGCTATCATCGGTGCGTTCTATGCGCGCGCAGGTTACGTGTACCTTAATAATGGTGCTACTGGTTCAGTAACTTTCTTGGGTACTGTATCTCCTGCAGGTGGTAACCTTAAAGAGCCTGTGACCGAGGGTACAAAGAAAGTGGCTCGCTGCTTCTACGCTTTGGAGCAAGCTCGTGCTGACCGCAAACGTTACCCTGCTGTTAACCCAATCGATTCTTACTCTAAATATATCGAATATCCTGAGTTTGAGGAGTATATAACTAACCTCATCGATGGCGAGTGGCTTGGCAAGGTGAACGATATGAAGACTTACCTCCAACGTGGTAAAGAGATCCAAGAGCAAATCAACATCCTTGGTGACGACGGTGTACCTGTAGATTATCACGAGGAGTTCTGGAAAGCGGAGGTTATCGATTTCGTGGTTCTCCAACAAGATGCATTCGATAAGATCGATGCTGTCTGCCCTATGGAACGTCAACAATATATCCTCAACCTTGTGATGGATATCTGCAAGCATGACTACGATTTCGCTGACTTCAACGATGTAAGTACTTACTTCAAACGCGTGATCAACCTCTGCAAGCAAATGAACTACGCTGAGTTCAAGAGCGAGGCATTTAATCAATATCAACAACAACTCAACGACCTTCTCGCTGAGAAACAAATCAAAGCATAACGACTATGGCAAAAGCATTTCAAAAGATTTATACACAAATCACAGCTATCACCAAGGCTACTTGCTCTTTGAAAGCTGAAGGTGTAGGTAACGACGAGCTCGCTACCGTGAATGGCAAACTCGCACAGGTCGTTAAGATCATGGGCGATGATGTGACTCTCCAAGTGTTCGAGGGTACCGAGGGTATCCCTACCAACGCTGAGGTAGTATTCCTAGGCAAAGCTCCATCATTGAAGGTAAGCGAGCAATTGGCTGGTCGCTTCTTCAACGCATACGGTGATCCAATCGATGGCGGACCAGCTATCGAGGGTACTGAAGTAGAGATCGGTGGTCCTAGTGTGAACCCTGTTCGCCGTAAACAACCATCTGAGCTCATCGCTACTGGTATCGCAGGTATCGACCTCAACAATACACTCGTGTCAGGACAAAAGATTCCATTCTTTGCTGACCCTGACCAACCTTACAACCAAGTGATGGCTAACGTGGCTCTCCGTGCAGAGGCTGACAAGATTATCCTTGGTGGTATGGGTCTTACCAACGATGACTACCTCTACTTCAAAAACGTGTTCTCTAATGCAGGTGTATTGGACCGCATCGTGTCTTTCGTTAACACCACTGAGAACCCACCAGTAGAGCGTCTTCTTATTCCAGATATGGCACTCTGCGCAGCTGAGTACTTCGCTGTACAAAAACACGAGAAAGTGCTTGTACTTCTAACTGATATGACACTTTACGCCGATGCGCTCGCTATCGTGTCTAACCGTATGGATCAAATTCCTTCTAAAGACTCTATGCCAGGTTCACTCTATTCTGACCTTGCTAAGATCTACGAGAAAGCGGTTCAATTCCCAGAGGAAGCAGGTGGTGGTTCTATCACCATTATTGCGGTGACAACCTTGTCAGGTGGTGATATTACCCACGCTATTCCAGATAACACCGGTTATATCACCGAGGGTCAGTTGTATCTGCGTCGTGATAGCGATATCGGTAAGGTTATCGTGGATCCATTCCGTTCACTCTCTCGTTTGAAACAATTGGTGGCTGGTAAGAAGACACGCGAAGATCACCCACAAGTGATGAACGCAGCTGTTCGTCTCTACGCCGATGCTGCTAACGCAAAAACCAAACAAGAGAACGGTTTCGACCTCACCGACTACGATGAGCGCTGCCTCGAGTTTGCTAAGGCTTATTCTACACAAATCTTGGCTATCGACGTGAACATCAACACTACACAAATGTTGGATGTAGCTTGGACCTTGTTCGGCAAATACTTCAAACCAGAAGAGGCAAACATCAAACAAGAACTTGTAAATAAATATTGGCCAAAAAACTAAATGAGTGTTAGCGCTGCGCGCTGAATAGTTAGCTTCGCTGAAACCCATTGCTAGCAATGAAGAGTTAGCCCTTCGGGCTGAAATTCACGAAGTAGCCCTTCACGAAGCAACCATTCATTCGCACAGCGAATAACATTTCACGAACAAAGTGAACAGAAATTATGGCTATAAATTATCAATTTAATAAAACATCGTTGCAGGCTTTGGAGAAAGACCTCAAGATGCGCCAACGTACTTTGCCTACGCTGCAAAGCAAAGAGTCGGCTCTCCGACTCGAAGTGAAGCGTGCGAAGGACGAGATCAAGGCGCTTGACGAAGAGGTGGATCGTCGTATCAAAGACTACGATCAGATGTTAGCACTTTGGGGAGAGTTTGACACTTCTCTTATCCATGTGGACGATGTACGCATGTCGATCAAGAAGATCGCAGGTGTACGCGTTCCAGTATTGGAAGAGGTGGTGTACTCAACCAAAGAGTTCAGCATCTTCTCTTCTCCTAAATGGTTTGCAGACGGTTTCAACCAATTAAAGGCCATTGCTGATGTAGGTATTCGTCAGGAGTTCGTGCGCCGCAAGGTAGAACTCCTAGACTATGCTCGTAAGAAAACTACCCAAAAGGTGAACCTCTTCGAGAAAGTACAAATACCTGGTTTCCAAGATGCTATCCGTAAAATCAAACGATTCATGGAAGACGAGGAGAACCTAAGCAAGTCATCACAAAAGATTGTTAAATCTAAGCGTGAGGCTGAAGCTCGTATGGCTGAAGAATTGGCTAAAAAGGCAAACGCCGGAAAGGAGGAACAAGCATGATTACGCAAATGAAGAAATATACCTTCCTCGTTTTCCATCGTGAATATGAAGCTTTCCTTGAGCAATTGCGTGAGGCTGGCGTAGTACATATCACAGAGAAAGCGGCAGGAATGGCGGATGATGCACACTTGCAAGAACTCCTTGCTAAGGCAGAACAAACACGTAAGATCATTGCACAAGCTGCTCCAGATCAATTGCTTACAGAGAAAGCAAATATAGAAAGTCGTATCGTTTTAACCAAGAAAGAGGCTGATCGTATGGCAATCTGGGGAGATTTCTCTGCAGAGCGTCTCGAGCAACTCAAAGCTGCTGGTTACACACTTCGCTACTTCTCTTGCGCCAAGAAACTCTTCCAACAAGAGTGGGGTATAGTAGTGGCTGAGGATGGTGCTACTGTATATTTCGTACATGTTAGCAAAACTTCTGAACCTTCTGAACTTTTGAACACTGTACTTGAGTTGTGCCAAGAGCAACAACTCAACTCTAAATCAACAGCAGAACTGCTCAAGGAGGTAGAGGGACTCAATGGTTTGCTCGTAGCACAAAACGCACGTATCGAACTCTGGGCAAAAGAGAATATCCCTGCTCTAGAGGCTGAACTGAAAGACTTGCAACAACAAATTGATTGGAAGCGAGTTACACTCAATACTGAAACTGAGTGCGATGGCGCATTGAAGCTACTAGAAGGCTTCTGTCCAATTGATCAAGTGCCTGCGCTCCGAGAGATGCTTGTCAAGCAAGAAGTGTACTACCAAGAGGAAGATCCTACTGCAGAAGACAACACGCCTATCAAGTTGCGCAATAACCGTTTTACCAAACTCTTTGAGTCATTGACGGGTATGTACGGTTGGCCTAACTATGGCGAGTTTGATCCAACTCCAATATTGGCTCCATTCTTCTTGCTTTTCTTCGCTATGTGTATGGGCGACTGTGGTTATGGTATCTTGCTGATGATCATCGGTGTGCTTATCGCAAAGAAGAAACTCAATATCGCCATGTTTGAAGGCCTTGGCCCTATCATTACTGTATTGGGTGTGGGTACTACCGTCGTTGGTTTCTTCCTAGGAACCTTCATGGGTATTGATCTTTATGCTGCAGATTGGGTGCCTCAAGCGCTCAAGGATGTAATGATCAAAGGCGAAATAATGGGCTACGATGTACAAATGGTATTAGCAATCTGTATTGGTGTGTTCCACATCTGTTTGGCTATGGTAGTCAAAGCAATTTGCTACACCAAGCAAACTGGTTTCAAGGAGAATATCGCTACTTGGAGCTGGACATTGCTCATTGTAGGTGGTTTGATCGCGGCGATCTTAGGTATGACTGTATTGCAAGAGGCAGTGTTCAAATGGACATTGATTGCTGTGGCAGTAGTGTCAGCATTGGGTATCTATATCTTCAATACACCAGGTCGTAACCCATTGATTAACATTGGTGCAGGCCTTTGGGAAACCTATAATATGGCCACTGGTATCCTAGGTGACGTACTCTCATACATCCGTCTCTATGCTCTTGGTTTGGCAGGTGGTATGTTGGGTGCCGCATTCAATGACTTGGGTCTGATGGTTATGGGTGAAACTATTGAAGGTGCTACATGGCAATGGATTCCATTCATACTAATCTTAGTGCTTGGTCACGTACTCAACCTAGCAATGTCTGCTCTTGGTGCATTTGTTCACCCATTGCGTTTGAGCTTCGTAGAGTATTTCAAGAACGCTGGTTACGAAGGTAAAGGTACTTTATATCAACCATTTAAAAAATAATAGAATAAATAATAATTAACAAAATAAACAATTTACAATTATGAATGAAATTTTAGGTTATCTCGGTTGGGGCTTGATGCTTGGCCTCGCTGGTGTAGGTTCTGCTTTTGGTACCACTATCGCTGGTAATGCTGCAGAAGGTGCTTTGAAAAAGAACAAAGAGAAAGGTAGTTCTTACATGATTCTCTCTGCTCTTCCTGCTACTCAAGGTCTTTACGGTTTCGTAGCTTTCTTGATGTGGATGGGTAAAGATTTCGCAGCTCAAGGCCCAATGCTTTTTGCTGTAGGTTTGGCTGTAGGTTTGGTTTGCTTGCTCTCAGCTATCCGTCAAGGTCAAGTTTGTGCTAACGGTATCGCAGGTATCGCTGCTGGTCACGATGTACAAACCAACACCATGATCTACGCTGCGCTCCCAGAGTTCTACGCAATTCTTGCGCTTGTAGCTGCGTTGATGGTATAATCACTCAACCAAGATTGGTCTATGACCAACAAGAAAATAATGGAAGTGGGAAACCTCTTCCATTATTTTTTTTGCAAAATAATCAATTTATTTTGTAGAATCAAAAAAATGTTGTACTTTTGCCGCCGATAAATTGATGTCGTACACTTTAGTTACTATAATACCATGCGACACCATCAAAAAATAGCGATAGCACGACTAATATCTGATCTCATCAAGTCTGATGATGTGATATGCAAGGAGGAGATAGCCCTCTATAATCATATCGTGTGCAGTTTTGATATCTCTCAAGACGAACTGCACGAAGCTCAGTTTTTTTCACAAGCAGAAGCAGTATCATATATCAAAAAAATGGTCCCAAGTGAACAGAAAAAGATTTTTTCTATTCTGCACAAAGCGGCCTATTCGGATAATTCATGCGTAGCGCGTGAAGCTTTACTCTTGCTTACTCTTTCACGAACACTCAATGATACAACGGATAAGTACCATCTTCTTTCTTCTAACATCAAAGGGTGGCAAAACTTAGATAAGTATGTGGTGTATATCGAAAGTGATTATATGCCAGCTATTAATGAAGAGATTTTGCAGCAATACGATACAATTGCTAACCTATTGCATCTCTGGAAGTTTGAGTTTATATACATACCTAAAATTTCGCAATCCTTGTGCGAAATGGATCGCTCTTATCTCTGCGATATTATCCGTTATATGAATCCAAGACTCTCTACTGAAATGCTTAACAATCTTTATGAGAGTCTGACCAATTTTACCACAGAGGCTTTTACGTGTGATTATTTAGCTAACTCCACACACCAGAATATCTTCTATGATATTGAGCCTTCTTTATTTATCAATGTTGGTATATCTAATGTACTTGCTTTGAATACTACTCAACAAGATACTGCTTGGGTCAATTTCCTAACGATTCGCCTTGAGGATGAACCTAATTGCGTACTCAATGAGGTGCGTCATTTTCTGGATCAATACGAGACGCTTATCACAGAACCTGAGTATCAACGTCCTAAACGAGGAAAAGGTTTATTCCGTTATTATGGATTCTACAAACAGTTGTTTGATTTTCTAGCTCGTCAGCATACGAATGGTGTGGAAAATAATATATTGATTGATATTTCTGCTCGTCGTATTTGGATGCGTGGAGTAGAAGTGCAGATGAGTGCGACTCATTTGGCAACTTATATATTTATTTTGCACCAATCCCTTTGTACTCATTATGGAGGATTGATTAAGGCTGGACAACATCGTCCTTTGTCGGAGAAGGAGGTCAATCGCCTCGGACATACATTTCATGCGATTTGTAATCTTTTTCGTGAGATACCAATTACGGACACGCGTTCTTATCTAGAGGATGTGCCTAATATTCGTGCCTATATTGCACGTATTCGTACGACAATCGAGCATCATATCGATACGCAAGATATTGACTATTATTATCCCAAAGATTCATCCGATAAGAGCATGTATCATATCGCAATCAATCCGTCATGTGTACAAATTAAACATTCTGGGGGCAATTGCTCTTTTATAGAATTTCCTTTATGGAAGTGTCTGAAATGAGTTATTGATACATATTTTATTCATTGAACTATTTTATTGCTAAAAATTTTCTTTTTTCTTGCGTATCTCTATTTTTTTTACTAATTTTGCAACGAATTATAAACTAGGGTAACTAGTATCATTTATGGCAAAAATATTAGTAATAGACGATGAGCGTGCGATACGCAATACGCTTAAGGAAATCCTTGAATTTGAAGGATATACCATTGATCTTGCTGAAAATGGCAAAGTAGGATTGGAGAAGGCTCTATCTACAACCTATGACTTGATTTATACTGATATCAAGATGCCAGAGATGGATGGTCTTGAGATGTTGCAAGCATATCGCCAAGCAGTTAAGGAAAATGGTGCAGAAGAAGCACCAGTTGTCATGATTTCTGGACATGGCACTGTGGAAACAGCTGTAGATGCACTAAAGAATGGTGCTTTTGACTTTATTGTCAAACCATTGGATCTCAATCGTTTACTCCTGACTACTAAACATGCTATTGATCATAAGTCTCTAGTTCAAGAGACTAAAGTTCTTCGTAAAAAAATCAATTCTCGCAACCAAATGGTGGGCGAGAGTGCTGAAATAGAAAAAGTAAGAAGCATCATCGAGAAAGTTGCTCCTACTGAAGCACGTGTCATGATTACCGGTTCCAATGGTACGGGTAAAGAAGTGGTTGCTCACCTCATTCACGAGAATAGTTCACGTGCCAAGAAAGTAATGGTAGAAGTAAACTGCGCTGCCATACCAAGCGAACTAATAGAAAGCGAACTCTTTGGTCATACCAAAGGTAGTTTTACTAGTGCCATCAAAGATCGTGCTGGTAAATTTGAGCAAGCTGATGGCGGTACACTCTTCCTTGATGAGATAGGTGATATGAGCCTTTCTGCGCAAGCTAAAGTTTTGAGAGCACTACAAGAGAACGAGATCACCCGCGTTGGAAGTGATAAACCGATCAAAGTGAATGTGCGTGTATTGGCAGCAACCAATAAGGATCTTAAGAGGGAAATTGCTGAAGGTCGTTTCCGCGAGGATTTATACCACCGTCTCAATGTAATTCCAATCCATGTACCAGCTTTGGATGATCGTAAAGAAGATATTCCATTATTGATCAATCACTTTGCTGAACTTATATGTAATGAACAAGGAACGAAAACCAAATGTTTTTCTCCTGAAGCAATGACAGCTTTGCAACAACGCTCATGGCCAGGAAACATCCGTGAATTACGCAATGTCGTAGAGCGTTTAATCATCTTGAGTGGGGATGTTATTACCGATCAAGACGTACAAATGTTTGGAATGTAATTGATGTTACTCAAGGAGTTACATATATTGAATTATAAGAATATCCGTGAAGCCACTTTGCACTTCTCGGATAAGATTAATGCCTTTGTGGGTCTCAACGGACAAGGTAAAACGAATATACTAGATGCCATCTATTATTTAAGTTTTACCAAATCCGCATATAATGCTATTGATAGTCAAAATATTCATCACGATGAGGATATGGCGATGATTCAAGGAATATACCAAAACATCAATGATGATGAACTAATCAGTTGTGGTATTAAGCGTGGCGTAAAAAAACAATTTCGCCGTGGCAAGAAAGATTATAAGCGATTGATAGACCATATTGGTTTGATACCGCTCGTGATGGTAAGTCCACAAGATAGCGAACTAGTAGTGGAGGGTAGTGACGAGCGACGTAAGTTCATGGATGGAGTAATCTCGCAATACAGTAAGGCTTATTTGGAGCACTTAACTCAATATAATGTTCTGCTCAAGCAACGTAATGCACTACTCAAACAATATGCAGAGCAACCAGAACAATTGCCTGATACACTAATGGAAGTGATTGAGCATCAGATGGTTTCTCATGCAATGCCTATATATCAAGCGCGTGTGCAATTCATTGAGCAGTTTGTGCCATACTTTCAACAAGTGTATAGTGCAATCTCGGATGATAAAGAGCAAGTGTCACTGATCTACAAGTCGCAGTTGCATGAACGAGATTTACTGGAATCGCTAGCACGTACTCGTTCACGTGATTTGATATTAGGGTGGACTTCACAAGGTATACACAAGGATGAATTGGAGATGATGTTGGGTGAGTATCCTTTGAAGAGAGTCGGTAGTCAAGGACAACAAAAGTCCTACCTATTGGCTATGAAACTAGGACAGGCACTCTATTTGAAAGCAGAACATATCCTTAATACACAACCTATCTTGTTGCTAGATGATATTTTTGACAAATTGGATAGTGAGCGAGTGGAGAGAATAGTACAACTGGTTGGGGATGAGCGATTTGGACAGATATTTATCACGGATACAGACCGTCAACACTTGACCAAGATACTAAGCCAAGAGCAATTTGATGCTAAATTATTTCACGTAGATAATGGCGAAGTTAGAACTCTGAACGAAAAATAAACTATAATATTAACTTAAAAACAAAAGCGTATGAAAAAATTTACTCTTTTACTTAGCGCAATGCTCTTCAGTGTGATGAGTTTTGCTACTGTTATTACTTTTGATGCAGACGTTGATAAAGGTAATGCAGGAACCGATTCTAACAACGCTGCTGCGTATACCATTACAAAAGATGGTGTAACAGTAACAGTATCTAGTGGTATTCTCGGTACTTACAACAACGAGATGCACTATCGTATTTACAAAAATCAAACTTTGACTGTTACTTCTACAGTAGGTAATGTCACTTCAGTAGAGTTCACATGTACTGCAAACGATGATACCAAGTATGGTCCAGGTTGCTTCACATGGTCTACTGGCAATTACACTTATTCTGGTGCAAAGGGTACATGGTCTGGTTCTGCTAGTGAAATCGTGTTTACCGCTTCTTCTAACCAAGTACGTGCTACTCAAGTAGTTGTAACTATTGAAGGCGAAGGTGGTGGAAACCAAGGAGGTAACGATGATCCTGTAACTCCAGAAGGTGCTACTGAAATCAAAGGTCTTGTTTATGCAGATGCATATTACTATGAGTATGATGGTGTAGCATATTACGATATCGATATGTATAAGGATATTGATATGGATACATACGAATATACTTATCCAGAAGTTTATGTATCATTAGAGGCAAAAAGCAAAACTGCGCTCAATGGAACATATGATGTATGGTATGCAGGTTATTGGAAAAGCGTAAACGATTCTGTAGAAATTAATGAAACAACTCCTGGTACAATAACTATCAAGAATACTGATAACGAGGGTAACTACTCAGTTTCTGGTTCATTCGTGGGCACAGATGGTAAGACTTATAGCTTTAATGATGTAGTTAGTGTATGGGCTTTTGACTTTGATAATTACGAGGAGATAACATTGTCAGAGGGTGGTAATAATACTGACAACCCTGGCACAGACAATCCTGGTAACGATAACCCAGGTACATCAACAGGTACTATTACTTTTGACGCTGACGTAGATAAAGGTAATGCTTCATTGGATGCTTCTAACCAAACTCCTTATTCTGTTTCTAAAGAGGGTGTTACTCTTGATGTAACAAAGGGTATCATTGGTACTTATAACAATGAGAACCACTATCGTATTTACAAGAGCGAAACGCTTACTATCACTTCTACTGTAGGTAATATCGTTTCTGTAGAGTTTACATGTACAGCAAAAAATGATGAGAAATATGGTCCTGGTTGCTTCACATGGTCTACTGGCGATTATTTTTACTCTGGCGCTGTAGGTACATGGACTGGTAACGCAACTTCAGTTGAGTTTGTGGCATCAACTAACCAAGTTCGTGCTTCTCAAATCGTAGTTAAGGTTGCTACTTCTACTGGTGTTGAGGATGTAACAACCGTAGTAGTTCCTGTAAAAGTAATGCAAAATGGTCAAGTAATGATCATGCGTGGTGAGAATGTTTACAATGCAGCGGGTGTGCAAGTAAAATAATCTTTACTAACATATACTCAAAAACGAGTTGCCTCATCCCCAGGCAACTCGTTTTCTTTGTGGAAAAGTAATTGAAAACAAAAATGTATAACTGATAAATAGATTTAATCTACAGTTTTGAAGCGTACTTGCTCGCGGCTAAAGAGGAACTGAATAGGGGAATATTTATATCCCGCTTCCGTGGTTATTGGTTTGCCCCAGAATAGATAGGCATGTTCACCACGGCGTACATATGCACCTTGCTCCTTCCATTGCTCAAATGTCAATAATTCTTTATCGAGTAAGTTGTAACACTCACGTAGTAACTGATTCTTTGTGAATTTAGTTCTTCCAGCAGCTTTTGCCATTTCCTCTAAACCGTTTGTAATAGTGCGGAGATGTGCACGATAATCTTTCATCTTGTTGGCGGTTACTTGATCCACCTGGTTAGTAGTAGTTGTCATAATAATAAAATTGAAAAGGTGAATAATAAATTGTTATATAAATTTCTTTTTGTTCATTTTCTTATTTAGCAGGCACAGCTATTATTTGCATTGAAATAAGTAGGCTATAAAAGTTCTCACAAAAATCTTTCATTGTTGCTTGCATGTCAAAGGCAGGAGTTTGGGAAAAGTTCAATTCTAGTTGCATAATGTAGTCGTTTTAATAGTTAATAATATCAGTGAATTGTCTCATTTTTTGTTTGACGCTGCAAAATTACTATGTCAAACTGCTAAAACTTGTCAGTGTGAAGAAAAAAATGCAAAAAAAATGCACTTTTTTTGTAGAAAGTGCATTTTTTAGTGAAATATACCGTTTTTTTTGTTGTTTTATCCTTCTTAATCGGTTTTCTTCTTTTTGCAGTACATTTGGTATGCCTTCTTGGCCTCGTCTTTGAATACTTTAACGAGTGATGCTGGTTCTACTATTCGAATATCTGTTCCGTGTGTGCGAAGTTCTTGGATAAAGTCAAATGTTGGTGCTACAAAATATTCAAAGTAGGTGTAGTTAAGGTGCTGACGTATTTCTTTTTGTGAAGTATGCAATGGTAAAAGGCGGAGAAATTGAGTTGATTTCTCGTTTGCTTCAATAATAATCTTTTTTGGATCTACATTTCGAAATACACCATAGTAGGGTGCGAAGAAAGTATGTGCATTGAATTTTTTCGGATAAGTGAACACGTTGTTGGTCAGTTCAATTCTTTGAATTCGGTCTAATGCATACACACGTGTTTCTGTTGGGTGGGTAGATGGACAACCTGCTACATACCAACGTTGTTTGAAAGCCTTAAGGCAGTATGGAGATAATAGAAAGTCGTATGTTTCGTTGCGAACAAAATTATGGTAGGTTACTTTTAGTTGGGTACGTGTACGAATGGCATCCACAATAGAAGTTAGGTACTGCGTACCAAGAGGAATATCTTCGTACAAGATCGCCTCGCTCATATCCTGTGCTTGATCCAACATAGAATGCACGGACATAGCGTTGAGCAGCCATTTGCGCGTTACTCCTCCGTTGATATCATTCTTATTTTCAATATAATACACACATCCTCGTGCTCGGTCGCACTTGATTTCTACATCAAATATCTCTTCGATTTCCTGTTTGTATCGATGAAAGCGGCGCTCTGGAATTTCATCTTCGTGGTTGTCGTTGTATCGGCAGCGGGACCAGCGATTATTGATGTCTTGACGCGTTAAATGACCCGATGCGATAGCATCGATCAGCCAAAAATATACGTTAACTTGATGTGCAGCCATGTGCTCTAAAGTTTTAAAAGTTTCATCGCCCTAACGGGCTGTTCAAAAAGTTCTAAAAGTTTTAGGTTATTTGCGGATGAGCATTTCGCAGTTCTTGCAGTCGAACTCTAATGTGAGTATAGTGCCGTTTTGCAGTCGAAGATAGCGTGGCTCATTAGCCATAGGATTGATTTTCCTACAGTGACCTAACTCGTTGAGTATACAATACTTACAAGTCATCAAAGGTTCATTAATTCTCGTCTCCATTGGTTGAGTTGGCTAATAGGTATGAAATATGGGAAATGCTCAGAGCATACTTGGTTATTGTTGAAAACTTGAATATTCTTAACCGCAAGATCTGTATCTCCTAGTTTGCTGAGTTGCTGAATAATAGTTTGTAATGCTCTTTCTGTATTATTGGCATCTTGGTGCTCGGCGATAAAATCTGCAGTGCTGTCACCAATAGTGAGGCGATAACCTTCTGGTATCACTTCAAAACGAATATCTACAGGTATTTGGCGTTTGGCTTGAAGTGAGCGTAGAAAGACTGTATCTAAATTACGGTATAATATTGTACCTCTTTGAAGAGTTGGCATTTGGTTTGGATATATCCATTCGCCATCTATACGGTTAATAGCAAACCCTTTGTCGCCAAAGCATATACCATCGCCGTTATGCAATATAATGTTGGATTGTAGTTGCACACAGATAGCATCTTTGCGTAGGGCTACTACTCGTCCAATCTTCTCTCCTGTTGATTTAGGGGTATCCCAGTTGGCCATTTGTGGAGTGCGCTTGTGCAGAAAATACTCCGTTTGTCCACGGTGGAATGTTTTCGCAGGATTGGGTGTAAAGTTGTATGTTTGAACGGATGGGGTAGATGCTTGTTGCAAATTCGGGTTAGCTGTAATGATTTGATCAAGCAGTTGTCGATAGTATGCCACAATATTGGTGACGTAGTCACGATCTTTGAGGCGACCTTCTATTTTGAAGGTAGTGACACCTGCTTCTATCATCTGAGCAAGATGCAAACTACGATCCATATCTTGGAGTGAAAGTAGATAACGTTGGTGGATAGGTTGACCATAATTATCTAATATCTCATTGCCATCCTTGTCCAAGAGGTCATATCGTTGGCGACAGAGTTGTGCACAACAACCACGGTTGGCACTTCTATCCATTAAAACCTCAGACAAGTAGCAGCGTCCACTATAACTTACACATAATGCGCCGTGTACGAACGCTTCTAATTCAATAGGTGTTTGTGCAGTATGCGGTGTAGACTGTATAGCGTTATTGATGTTTTGTATTTCTTGGAGAGAGAGTTCTCGGGCAAGGACTACTCGGCGAAATCCAAGTTGTTGCAGATGAAGTACTTGCTCCGGTGTGCGGTTATCGCATTGGGTTGATGCATGCAATCGGATAGGTGGAAGGTCATAGTTGAGCAGATTGAGGTCTTGTATAATAAGTGCATCCACTCCTACCTTATGTAAATCGTGCGCGAGCGCACATGCGCGTGGATACTCGTGATCATAGAGTAGGGTATTAAGTGTCACAAGTACCTGAGCACCAAAGCGATGCGCATATTGAACCAATGCCGCTATGTCTTCAATACTATTGCTAGCTGCTTGGCGGGCACCAAACTCTGGTGCTCCAATATACACAGCATCAGCTCCTGCATCAATAGCCGCTTTACCTACTTCAAGGTCGCGGGCTGGTGTCAATAATGATATGTGCGTTGCGGGTTTCAAGGTTCTAAAAGTTGTATGGGTTTTAGACGTTTTAAAGGTAGTGTTAGCGGAGCATATTGCTCAGTTCATACATCACTATTCCTGCGGTGACGCTGACGTTGAGCGAATGTTTGGTTCCATATTGTGGAATCTCTATACAACCATCAGCAGCATCTACTACCTCTTGTTGTACGCCAAACACCTCATGTCCCATGATGATGGCAGTCTTTTGATTTTTAGGTAGTTGCATATCATGGAGTAGCGTAGATCCATGTGCTTGTTCAATGGCATATACGGTATATCCATCTGCTTGTAGGGCACGTATGGCGTCTAATGTGTGCTCAAAATAGCGCCAATCAACGGTGAGTTCAGCACCTAGGGCTGTTTTGTGAATTTCGTTGTTAGGTGGACAGCAGCAAATACCGCAGAGCCATACGCCTTGAAGGCAAAAAGCATCAGCAGTACGGAAGACTGCACCAATATTATGTTGGCTGCGCACGTTATCTAGTACCACGATCAAAGGTACTTTTTGTGCTTCGTGAAAGGCCTCTGGTGTGAGGCGGTTCATCTCTTGTATCGTCGTTTTTTGCATATTGTTCTATTTGTGTTCCTAGCTTAAAGGTAGCCTAAGGGTAGCTGAATCCTATGGTGATTAAGCGTTGAAGATAAATGGTAGGCAGATGGTTAGTAGTTTATCTTCGGCGTTAATGTCTATGATAAAATCCTCGTGTATTGGAATGAGTCGTCCATCGCTGAGAGTGATGAGGGTATTGATGGTTGTTTCGTCCACTTGATCAACTGTTCCCAATTCTCCTTGATCCGTATCCATCACTCGATAACCTACTAGACTTTGCCATGTAGGCATCACTTCGTCTTCTTGATTCATATCGCTCAGGAGCATAAATGCTTCGGTGCCGATGAGTCTTTGTGCTTCTTGTTCATCCGTGATATTGTCTAGTTGGAAGATCAGACTATCGCTGCCTTTGCCTCGCCAATCTAGGACTCGGAATGGAACCAAAATATTGTCCAGTTTAAGTATTAGAAACGTAGCATCTGCATTGTCCCAATATTCATTACTCATGAGGCATTGCAATTCGCCTCGTTTACCATGGGTACGGGTGAGACGACCAATAGATATGACTTGTTCGTTGGTGATCATATATTGTCTTTATTGTATTGGTTGTATGATTTTCGCTTTGTTGTATACGATATATCCTTCGCTAGAGTATCCTAATTGTCTGAGGAGCAGAATATACTCGCGAACTTGCTCTACATATGAAGGTAATTGTTCTTCGCCGAACTTATAGTCGATAACGATAGCATGTTTGTCTTTTAGCATGACACGGTCAGGGCGGTAAGTTTTGCCTGATGGAGTGATGATATCTTGCTCTGTCAGTACTTGATATTGGTTGCTGAACCAATCATCGTGGTTATGCTGCTTGATTAATGCCTGTAGTGCGATGAGTTGCTCTTGCATTTCATCCGCCTGTTTTTGCGTGATTTCACCGCCGATCATTAACCGTTTTAAAGCATTTGGTGCATCGTCCCACGTATGAATATATGATAACCATAAGTGCATTAGGATACCTAAGTCTACAATAGCTAGTGGGGTATCTTGAGCAAAGTCATTTTCCGAACGCATACGAAGTACAAGACGTTTTGCGATCGGAGTGGAGACATATTGCGCCACTTCTGTTGGGGTTTCTATTTCCTCTTTTGGAGGTAGTGGTCCTGGAGCACTTTTGTCTGGACTCAATGAAGTGTAGGTGTTTTGCTCATCCGTTTCTTCGTCAAAGAGGTATGAAATAAGTTGTCCAATATTGGATATTTTTACCTCATTTTTTGAGTTTATCGCGAATTTTTGGCCGTAGATATATAGCCTATATCTAGGCCGTGTGATGGCAACATATGTAATATTGAGATTATCCGTGTGGGATGCTAACTCTTCCAAAATATAATCTTTAGCAAAATAGGAGCGAGTCAGAATCTGCGACGGATAAACCGGAACGAGTGACAAGGTATCAAATGGAGCAACAGTAGGTTTACACCAGATGATGTTGTTAGGGTGGGAGTCTGCTAGTTTCCAATCGAAGAATGGTATCATAACAATATCAAACTCAAGTCCTTTGCTTGAGTGTATGGTCATGATATTTATTGCGCTACTTGTTTTGGGAGCAGGTATTGTACTATCTTTGCCTTTGAGTTCCCAATACTCCAAAAAGAGTTCTGTATCAGCTATTTTGGATTGAGTAAATTGGAACACTTTGTCTTGAAACGCTGTAAGATATGGTGTTGCACCTTCCCAAGTGTTCAGTTTCAATCCATCTATGAGTGCTTGAATATGGTCATACAGAGGCAATGTTTGTGCTTCTAGTATACATGCTTCGTATTGCTCAAAGTCTGGTACTGCATTTTGCAGAAAAGAGACGGTGGAATCGTCACGTTCAATGGATAGTTTGAGTAAATGAATCAGTATTTGCACCGTTGTGTGTGCTCCTATACGCAGTCCACCAGCTGATTGCACTTCGTATCCATGCTGAATGAGGAATTGTGCGATGGATTCAACATCTTTGGAGTAGCGTGTTAGTATGGTTACTCGCGAGAGGTTGATATTTTCCTCTTGAAGAGATTGGATTTGTTGTAGCAATGTATCTAAGGCGCTTTCTCGATAGTTCTTACCCTCAAAGAATTGCATGTGGAAATAGCCATCGTATGATTTTTTGGCCTCTTGATGCATTTGCTTGTAATCATAAATATGTGCTATTTCATCGATTTTATCGTGGTATTGATTGTCGTATGTCTTCTTAAATTCATCCACCACCCACTTGCAATATGCTTGCATTAATCGTTCGTTGTTATCTACGATTACTTTGGCTGTTCGCCAATTGTTTCCCATACCTTTTCCAGGTTGTTTATCCAGTATATCTTTGTCCGCGTCTACTTGATTGAGAAGATGCCAGTCTGAGTTTCGAAATCTGTATATACTTTGTTTCACATCACCCACGATGAGATTGTCATGACCATTGGATTCGGCATCAACAATCAATGGTTTGAAGTTCTTCCATTGTAGTTGACTGGTGTCTTGAAACTCGTCAATCATATAATGATTGTAGTATTGACCTATTCGCTCGTAGATGAAAGGTGAGTCCTGTCCATCTATAATCTGGTTGATGAGTCGATTGATTTCAGAGATAGGTAGACGCCCCAATTTTCGATTGGTTTCATCGATTTGAGCGGAGACATCTTGTAGAATACCCAATGAGTGTAACTTATCTAGAATGGCGTTCGCAGTAAAATATTCACATGCGGCAGAACCAGAGATGATGTTATATAGTTCGTTTACCTGAGGTAAAAGTTCATTATCGCATGTGCTTTGCAGTAGTTCTTGCTCGCGTTTTGATTTTCCTGTCTTTTTATAGAATGAACCCTCTCCGTTCATTGCTTTGAGGAGGGTAGTGTTGAATCCGTCTTTTATGATAATTTCAGGTGTTCTTTTTAGGAAGAAGTTAACGATATGGGTGTTGATATTGTTTTCCCCAAGCCTAGAAATAGTATTGCTAATGGTGTTCTTTAGAGCATCAATGCTATCGAGTGTTTGCTGACGAAGAGAGGATAGTTGCTCTAAATACTTGCGCATCAGATCTTTGTCAGCAAACGTTTTTTGCAGATCCTCCATCTGTTGGATGAGTTGCTCTTTGGATAATTCGCTAGAGAAGGTTTTGATATTATCTATCGGATTCCATCGTTTGTTTTGGTCTACATTACTTTGTGCATATTCGATTAACCATGTAGCCAAGTCTTCATCTTCAGGTTTGATTGCTCGAATGCGTCGGAAGATATCATCTACCGCTTGGTTGACTATTTCTTTATGATCCAATGCAAGATCATAGGTGGTAGATAATCCCAGTTCCAAAGCGAAAGTACGTATGACTTGTTGGAAGAATCCGTCAATAGTAGAAACAGAAAAACGATTATAATCTTGTAGTATTCCCACGAGCAGCAATTGTGCACGTTGTTGAATAGCATCTTTACTCAAACCTATGCTTGGATCGCTGGTGAATTCCTCAATATAGTCCGATTGATCGGGTGTTTTGGCTAAAATAAAAAGTTCTTTGAGTATTCGTTCTTTCATTTCAGCAGTGGACTTTTTGGTAAAGGTTACTGCCAAAATCCGACTATGAGGTAGACGAGCATCTGAATGAATTCTGTCGGTCAGTAGCATACGGATATACTCCCTGGTCAAGGCAAACGTTTTGCCACTACCGGCTGATGCTTTGTAGATTGATAACATATGGTGTAGGTTTAATTGGTGATGCGCAATGTATACCCAGCATAGCTATTGTTGAGTATTGCTTGGTATTGGCGCAGTGGATATTTGGTTATACCTTTCGTTGGAAAAGCATATCCATAACTCAAGTCAAAGGCTTCTCCACATATAGGACAAACGGCGTACAAACCATCTACTTCGACTGGCTTGGTTTTGTTTACGCAGTTTGGACAGCACATATCAGCAGCATGGTAATTACCATCCATGCCTATCCATATTAGAAGTCCTGCGTAGCCTAAGTATTCACGCTCGAATTTCGTGCGCGTGATAGTCATGGTTTGATAGCCATTGTCTATCATAAAGTGTGGATGTTCTTCTGTTATTTTCAGCGTGTAACTGACTGGTACATAAGGCACAGGGTTCTGATTGTTGAAGTCTTCACACCCCAACAACGAACATAGTAGTATCCCTATTAACAACCAGCGTTTCATTAATACACATCCAGTAGTTCTACTCTAAAAATGAGCGTAGAGTAGGGTGGAATATGGCTGATTGTACCTTCGGTTCCTGCTCCTTCTTGGCCGTATGCGAGATCATATGGTATATAAAATTCGTATATGCCAAACTCTTTCATTTGTTTTAGACCTTCACTGAAACCAGGTACGAATGCGCTAACATACTCGCTGTAGTTGTCACTGGCATCAAAAACACAACCATTGATCAGTTTACCTGTGTAATTGATTTTCACAATCTTCGCATCGTCTACGTGACTAGATGAGTGACTAATACCTGGAACGATGCACTTGTATTGCAACCCACTCGCAGTAGTTTTAACCCCTTCTTTCTTGGCGTTCTCTTGTAACCAAATTTCGTTTTGAGTTTTCCAATCTAACCAGTTGTTGGGTTTGCATCCGAGCAGTGAAACTAGGATGATAGATAATAGTATAATTTGTTTTGTTTTCATATCTGTTGTGATGTCAGCTGCTTTTATTTAGCGAGCCATTCGCTTGGATTCAAAATATTTCTATCTTTGTATATTTGGAAGTACAATTCTGTTTTGTTATCTTCGTTTTCATCAGTCAAGATTTCACCGATATATTGTTTGGCTTTTACCTTATCGCCTTGTTTAACGGAGATGCTTTTTAGTTGCGAATATACCGAACGGTAGTTACCATGTTGGATGATGACCGCAAAACTACCATTCATTTGTGCGCACCATGTCACTTCGCCTTCGTAAACAGCTCTTGCTTGTGCACCTTTGAGTGTTTGAAGATAAATACCTTTGTTGTTCACCGTTACATTCGCATGAACTGGGTGCTGATGTTTGCCGAAATGACCACTGATGAAACCTTTTTCTACAGGCCATGGTAGTCGGTTCTTGTTTGCTTCAAATCCGCCTGCTATGAGCTTCTGCTCTTTGGTTAGCGCGATATCTTTCTTCGCTTGTTTAGCGATGAGATCGTCTATTTTTTTGTTGAGTTCTTCTACTCGCTTTTGTTGTTGCTGTTGCTGTTTAATTAGGTCTTTTTCTGTGACTTTCAATGCAGCTAACATATTCTCATGTTTGCGTTGATCTGCTGCCAACATATCTTTGGCTTGTTGTTCTTTCTGAAGAGCTTGCGATTGACTGGTTCTACGTTCAGATAGTTTATTGTTTTGTTCGTCAATCTCCGCTTGAAGAGCGAGTATCTCATCGACTTGTTCTTTACGATATTTAGTAAATTGTCTCATATACTGAACACGTCGAATGAGTTGTTGGAAATTCTTAGATGACAACAGGAACAACATTGGTGATTGTTGAATATCAGCGTAATGTGTTTCGCGAATCAGTTTGGCATAATCATCCTTGGCTGCATCTAATTGACGTTGCAACTCATCTCGTTTGTCACTAAGTGTTTGAAGTTCACCATCCAAGGTGTTGATCTCACTTTGGATGTTCACGATTAGTTTTTTACGAGTATTGATATCTTCGTGCAATAGATTCAACTTGTTTACAGTAGCCGTTTCAGAATCTTTGGTCTGTTGCAGCATTTCGTTTGTTTGCTTCAATTGCTGCTGTAAAGCTTTTTGTTGATTCTGCAGCTCCTTGACTGTTTGTGCAATCACAGGAACTAACATGCAACACGATAGAAGTAATACTATGGTTCTTATTCTCATATAGGTAATAAATTTCTCAATGTAACTTGTTTATACTTGCTCTTATTCAACATCTGCGGCTCTTTTTGTGCATTGCGTTCTTTCTTGGATAATTTTCCTTTGAGTTTCAATACATGTTTGTTGGTCGAAAACTCTAAATTAATTTCCTTTTTCGCTTGCTGCACCATAGATTGTAATATGTTGAATGTAATCTCTTGGGGTGACAACTCATTGATTTCATCGTATGAGACGATAGCATATTGCTTGTTGAGTTTATCAATGACAATGATACTATCTGGCAAGGCCTCTAGTCTCACCATTTCTATGCCCATAACAGGCAAAACAGACAATACAATCAGTTCGTTTTTCCAAGTTTTCACCACACATCCCATTTCATAGTGATGCTGATCTAGTGTTAAACTGATTTGTCCTCGTTGAGTAGTGGTTTGTCTGAGCGAAACACTATGCTTGCTACTGGCGCAAGAGGATAAACCCAACGCAATGATACCAACGAGCAGTATATAGTTTATTTTTTGCATTTGCGACGAATAGCTTTGTAATGGGTTATAATATCATTTTTGGTCTCTCGTGTCATGTTATCCATAGCACGCTCTATGTAGAATTGCGCAGAAGTCAAATCCCCTAGGTTGTACATGATCCACGCGTATGTATCAAGGTATATAGGATTTCTTGGGTCTGCTAGAATGGTTTTTCTAGATAGTTGTTCTGCACGCTCAAGATCCCTGCCCATCAGACATAGTTCCCATGCTAGATTATTCAATATTGCTAGGTTCTGGCCGTCTATACGCAAGTATAACTCGTAAATCTTAATACGTTTTTCTGCCGGTTGATCCGTATGACTGTACAATTCTAGTAAATAACGGATGAAGTCAAAATTATTAGGATCGGTGTCCAAGTATCGCTCAATTTCTGCTATAGCTTGTTTCTCATCGTCTTGCACCATATGAATCTTTACGCGCTCAAAGGCACTCTCTTCGCCGTAACCGATGATACTATCCAATTGATTTAGTACCACCAATGCTTCTTTGTACATTTTTTGATTCATATACGCATCATACAACACCTTTCGCACGTTATCGTTTTTTGGATTTTCCTTAGCCACTCGGTTCAAGTTTTTAAGCGCAGCAGTATGTGCTTTTTTATTATTCAATTTCAGCAATAACGTATTGTATTCCTTCCAGTACTCGCTCGATTCCAATTCAAATGCTTTCTTGTAGTAATACAGCATTTTGTTCATATCCTTGTCTACGCGAGCATAGTCTCCCATCAAACTATTGACCGTAGCATCCTTTGGATTCAAATAATTGCAAAACTCCACCAAAGGTCTAGCTTTTTCTATTTCAGATAGATTGATCCATCGTTCTGCTTCATAGAAATAGTACAAGAATTGCTGTTCTTGTTCCGGTGTAATTGAATCCATCAGGGTGATGGTCGTCGATGTTACAGCCTGTTGTGGTTCTTGTGCGTTCGTTGGCACCCATAGAACCCCAGCAATGAGTAATACAATATACGATAGTCTACGCATTGTCTTATGATGATCTTAATCTTATTTCACACCGCTATGTCCAAATCCGCCGGCTCCTCGCTCTGTTTCGCCCAACACTTCTACCTCCACCAATGTTGGTTGCTCGTGTTTAGCTATCACCATTTGGCAGATGCGCTCTGCTGGCTCTATGGTTTGAGCCTCATTGCTCATATTGATTAGTATCACACCAATCTCACCGCGGTAATCTGCGTCAATGGTGCCTGGAGTGTTCAATACGGTCAATCCGCGCTTGAGCGCCAATCCACTTCGAGGACGGATCTGTGCCTCGTAACCCACAGGAAGCTCGATGAACAATCCGGTAGGAATCAATTTACGCTCAAGTGGCTGCAATGTAATGGGTTCTGAAATATTGCAGCGGATATCCATACCTGCTGCCTGCTCACTCTCGTAACGAGGCAGAGGGTTTGTGCTCTTGTTGATGATTTTTACTATCATAATCTTCAATTATTAATATCTCTTTTTTACTAGAACTTTCAAACCTGCTTCCACAATCTTGATGTGTAACTCTTTTTCCATCTTTGTGGGTGTACCATCGATATGCACTGGACTCTCTTCGTTTTCGCGAATAAGAGTTACTTCCTTCGCACGAATAGTGTTCACGTGCAGATTCTCGTCAATATTCTTGGTGAAAAGTTGCAGGGCAAAGGTAGGAGCCTTGATCATTGGGAACTCGCTAACGATAATGATATCTATCCATCCGTCTTGAATGCTTGCCTTAGGTGCGATATATGCGTCGTACCCCCATTGTCCGGCATTAGCAAAATTGACGAGAAACGCCTTGGTCGTCATATCGATACCGTCGCCTACCAACTGATATTGCTCCGCTTTGTATTTGAAGAAGTCTTTGAAAATACTCTCTACATACCCCTTCAAGCCTCTACCATTGGCACCAAAATCTTCAGCAACCACCGCATCAAAACCTACTCCAAAAGTGGAGAAGAATGGCTTATCATTGACCAAACAATAATCCACTTCCACCGGCTCGGAACAGTTCAACATCTCCAACGCCCTATTCATACGTGTGGAAATATCTATATGGCGTGCAAAACCATTTCCGCTGCCATTAGGGATGATACCCAATGCTGTGTCCGTGTCGCGCAATCCACTCGCCACTTCATTCACCGTGCCGTCACCACCTACCGCTACTACCGCATAGTAACCCTCGGCCGCAAACTGCTGAGCCAACTGAGTCGCGTGACCCGCATACTCGGTCACCACCACCGTAGGAGCAAACTGCTCTTTATCCAACAAATCGCGAATCAGTTTATTCACCTTGTTCTTGGTCTTGGTACCTGCCATCGGGTTGACGATAAATGCTATGTTTCTTGGATTCATCAGTGTCTATTTGTTTAAAAAATTAATACTCTGTATTATTCTGCTATATTTTGCATTTTGGCTCTTGCACAAATTTGTGTGCAAAGGTAATAAAAAAAAATGACATACGCAAATAAAATGAGCTATAAAATTAAAAAAAATATCCAACCAAAAACCTTTTGAAAAAAAACAAACTTTTTCTTGCATATATGCAAAAAAAACTGTACTTTTGCAGTCGTATTTAAACTAGGATAAATGAGCGATATGAAAAGGATAATATTTTTAGTTGGTTTGACATTGGTGGTGGCATCTTCTAGTGCGACCGAAATGATGCATTTACTATCTGGCGGATATGATGCCAAAGTGCTTACTCAACACGAGATGGATAGCATCTTGAATACGGGGGATGAAGCGCGTTATAAATTGGAGTTCGAGAATAAGCAACAGCTTTTCAGACATTCCTTTATGGCGGATTATTACGTCATCGATACCAAGCGTAACAAACGTCTACGAGTGAGCGATGGCCCTATTCGTGATGCTAAACTCTCACCTAATGGTAAGTACGTGGTATACGCTAAGGCCGACAATAACTTGTATATCTACAAAGTAGATTTTGAGACCGAGGTGGCTATCACTAGTGATACTAATAGTGAAATCTTCAACGGTATCTCTGATTGGTTGTACGAAGAGGAGTTTGGAGTAACTTCGCTCTTCGAAGTGTCACCAGACAACAAGATGGTGGCGTTCGTTCGTCTAAACGAAACGGGGGTGCCTAATTTTGAGTGGCAAACCTTCTTGGATGGCAACTATCCTCAATCTCACTCTTTGCGCTATCCTAAGGCGGGCGAAGTTAACGCCAAAGCCAGTGTGTGCGTCTATGATATCTATTACAAATCTATTCGTACCATGCAACTGCCTGATCTCAAAGATGGATATATCCCACGTTTGCGTTGGGGTCGTCAACCACAAGCTACCAAAGCTGAACCACAACCTATGGCAGACTTGATGGTGATGCAGATGAACAGGGACCAAACAGAAATGCAAGTGCATAGGGTGAATGTCAAGTCTACCTTAAGTCATCCTTTCTACCAAGAGAGTAGCAAGAATTGCTATCTGAATTTCCAACTCTTTGACGAGTGGCAATGGTTGAACGACGGACGAGTGGTCGTAGTCAGCGAGAAGGGTGGCTATGTGCAAGCATATATGTACTCTGCACAAGGTGTGGAGCAACGACTCTTGACTCCTGAAAAACGCGACGTGATGCGCGTCTATGGCTGGGAGCCTAATAGCCAAACGCTCTACTACCTAGCGGCTACTACCCCTACCACCCGTCACGCATATGCTTACAGCCTTCGCAAGAATGCAAGCACACAAATCACCAAAGGTGAAGGTATGCACGCCTTGACTTTCTCCAAGGATATGTTGCAATACATCGATTGCTATCAATCTATCTCAACACCTAACCGCTATACTTTGCATGCCAAAGGCAGCTCACGAGTGCTGCTGAACAATGATTCAGTGGCTGCGGCGTGGAAAGCCTCTGGACTACAAGACAAAGAATTCATCACTATCCGCACCGAACGTGGGGATGTGCTCAATGCTTGGCGCGTGTTGCCTGTTGGCTTCGACGAAACCAAACGTTATCCTGTGGTTATGATGCAGTATAGTGGCCCTTCTAGTCAAAGAGTTACAGATAGTTGGCGTAAGCGTTTTGCTCATTATCTCTCTGCGCAAGGTTATTTAGTTGTTTGTGCAGATGGAAGAGGAACAGACGCTAGAGGTCGAGAGTGGCGCAATGCTACCTACATGCAACTAGGTGTCAAAGAGGCAGAAGACCAAATCAGCGTGGCCATGTACCTACGCACTTTGCCTTATGTGGATGCAGATCGTATAGCCCTCTGTGGTTGGAGTTATGGTGGTTATCAGACACTTATGTCCATGAGCGTCCAACCTATGATCGATGGTAAACCACTATGGAAGTGTGGTATGGCTATTGCCCCTGTGACCTCTTGGAAGTTCTACGATTCTGCGTATACCGAGCGCTATATGCGTCGTCCACAAGTGAATGACTCTGGCTATGAGAAGGCGGATGCCATCAAGCTTGCTGACCAACTCAAAGGCAATCTCTTGCTCGTACACGGATTGGCGGACGATAATGTACATGCACAACAATCATGGCTCTATATAGATGCCCTAGTCAAAGCGGGCAAACAGTTTGAGATGCAGTTCTATCCTGACGACAACCATTTCTTGCGCAATGGTAGCAACTACGAGCACCTCCACAACCGCCTGCTCCTCTTCCTCCAAAACAACCTCTAACCGCTTAACCGATAAAAAATGAAAAAGAACCTCCTTCCCATCATCGTGATGTACTTGCTCTTCGTCATGATATCCTTCGTGACCAATCTGTGCAATCCGATGGCTGTTATCTTGAAGAGTAATTTTGATGTCTCCAATTTCGCTGCGCAATTGGGCAATGCTGCCAATTTCATTGCCTATGCCGTGATGGGTATACCATCCGGATTGTTGCTTCGCAAGATTGGCTATCGTAACACGGCGCTCGTAGCCATAGGAGTGGGTATAGTGGGTGTGTTCTTGCAGTATCTTTCTGGTTGGGCTTCAGTAGAGAGTTTTGCTGTCTATCTAGCTGGTGCTTTCACCGCAGGTTTTTGTATGTGTATGCTCAATACCGTAGTTAATCCTATGCTCAACACCCTCGGTGATGGTGGCAACAAGGGTAACCTGCTCATTCAGTTTGGTGGCGTATGTAGCTCTACTGCTGCGGTGCTTGTCACCATCCTCATGGGTAGCCTCATCGCCGATGCTACCAAAGCTAAGATAGCCGATGCTACTCCTGCATTGATGATTGCTTTAGGCGTCTTCGTTTTTGCGCTCATCGTATTGCTGCTTGTCAAGATTCCTGAACCAGAGAAGGAGAAGGGCGAGATACGAGAGACAAGAAGCAAAGACAAATATTCCGCTTTCTCCTTCCGTCACTTCAAACTTGGAATGATTGCTATCTTTATGTATCTCGGAATAGAGGTGGGCGTGCCTACATATGTGATGCAGTACCTCTCTACCGCTCCATCCAAAGCTACTCCAGGATTGGGTATTGATACTAATGTGGTGGGTATGATCGTGGCCGTGTATTGGTTCTTGATGCTTATCGGCCGTTTGGTCGGTGGACTCGTAGCCAATCGCGTATCTAGTAGAACGCAGATCATCACCGTATCCCTCATTACCCTTCTGCTCGTACTACTCGGCATCTTCTTGCCTGAAAACATTATGGTCTCTATGCCAGGTGTTGATTGGGCTTCGCTGACGGTTATCACAGCAAAGATACCACTAGCCATTGTGGCCTTTATCCTTGTCGGATTATGCACTTCCGTTATGTGGGGTGGCATCTTCAATATGGCGGTCGAAGGACTCGGCAAATACACTTCCGTTGCCTCTGGTGCGTTTATGACCATGGTCTGTGGTGGCGGTATTCTGATCCCTCTGCAAGCTTATGTAGCGGACTTGATGGGTAGTTTCCGCCTAAGTTATATCGTAGTGCTAGGATGTGCGCTATACATACTTTTCTACGCAATCTATGGCAGTAAAAATGTAAATAAGAATATCCCAACATAAAAAATAATCATTTAATTTTACCAATATGAACAAACCTTATGTATTAGGCCTTGATATGGGAGGAACCAACTCCGTATTGGGCGTAGTAGATGCTCGCGGTCACGTTTTGGGCCGTACATCCATTAAGACTCAAGCTTACAAAGAGATCAACGATTATGTCAATGCACTCTACGAGGAGGCGCAAAAGATCATCGAACCACTAGGTGGCATGGAGATGGTGCGTGGTATCGGTGCGGGTGTTCCTAACGGCAATTTCTATACCGGTTACATCCAAGAGGCTATGAACCTTCCTTGGCAAACCGTACCATTCGCTAAACTCGTTAGCGAACGTTTTGGATTGCCTTGCCGCATCACCAATGATGCGAATGCTGCTGCGATGGGAGAAATGACCTATGGCGCAGCCAAAGGTATGAAAAACTTCATCATGATCACACTTGGTACAGGTGTAGGTTCAGGTATCGTGATTGATGGCAACGTAGTCTATGGACACGATGGATTCGCCGGAGAGCTCGGCCACACTTGCGCAGTGCGCGGTGAGAACGCTCGTCCTTGCAACTGCGGCAAGATCGGTTGCCTCGAGGCATATGCTTCTGCTACCGGCGTAGCTCGTACAGCGAAAGAGATACTCACTTCTACCACCAAGGAGACCGTCCTTCGCCAATTAGATGTGGATAACATCACATCCAAGGATGTATACGATGCGGCTGAACAAGGAGACGAGGTAGCTAAGGAGATCTTTGATTTTACAGGCACTATCCTTGGCCAACAATTGGCTGATTTCATCGCTTTTAGTGCACCAGAAGCTATCGTGCTTTTCGGTGGATTGACCAAGTCTGGCGATTGGATCAAACGTCCTATCGAAGAGGCAATGAACAAGAATGTATTGCCATTGTGGAGAAACAAAGTGAAAGTATTATTCTCTGATTTGAAAGAGGCAGATGCTGCCGTTTTAGGTGCTTCTGCCTTGGCTTGGAGCGAGTAGAAATTAGACCGCTGCGCTGAGAGACCGCTGCGCTGAGAGACCACTGCGTTGAGAGACTGCCCTCGGGCTGAGAGACTCATTGATCCCTCAGAGAACGAAGTGAACGGTCCCTCAGTGAGCAAAGCGAACGGTCCCTCAGTGAGTAAAACGAACGGTCCAACAGTGAGCAAAGCGAACGATCCAATAACAATGCTATCATTGCTATATCAGTTTCCAACCTGGCTGCAACGACTGTATCCAGGGGTTTTGTGGCGTATGAATACCGAAGCCAAAGTGGTATACCTCACTTTCGACGACGGTCCTATTCCTGAATGTACGCCACAGATATTGGATATCTTGGCGCAGCATGATGTCCGAGCTACCTTTTTTATGGTAGCGGAGAATGCGGTGCGCCATCCACATTTATTGGAGCGAGTACGCAATGAGGGACACGCAGTGGGCAATCATACCTATCATCATATGCGGGGGTGCAAACACTCGCTAGCGGACTACATCAACGATGTAGAAATGGCCAATCAGGTGTTGGACACACCGCTTTTCAGACCGCCACACGGTAGAATGACCTCTTGCCAAAAAAGAGCGCTGCGCGAGCAGGGATACACCATCTGCCTGTGGGATGTGCTCACACACGACTACAATCCCAACTATTCGGTCGAACATATGATGAAGGTGATACAGCGCTTCGTGCGCAACGGCAGTATCATCACATGCCACGATTCCATCAAATCCAAAGATAGGACCTTACTCCTATTACCACAACTAATTCAATATCTCAAAAACCAAGGATACGAGTTTGCAACACTATAATGAGAAGCTCATATAGAATTTACATACTATTGCTTGGCGTATTGCTGCTAGCATCGTGCGCCAATCGAGGAATGGGACCACAAGGTGGACCTCGTGACACGATACCTCCTGCCATCGTCAAAGAGGAACCACTTTCGGGTAGTCTGAATATGCAGAGCAAGAAACTGGAGATCACCTTTGATGAGTATATTCAACTGAATGATATTCAGAACAATGTGTTGATCTCTCCACCTCAACAAACGCCTCCAGAGATCAAGGCTATTGGTAAAAAACTATCGGTCGATTTTATGGATGAACTCCAAGATTCCACCACCTATACCATTGACTTTGGTGCGGCTATTTGTGACTACAATGAGAAGACACCACTCGAGGGCTATGTCTATTCCTTCTCCACAGGCGACCACATCGACTCACTATCCATTGCCGGTCGCGTATACAATGCCGCCAACTTGAATCCTGTCCCTTCTATCTTGGTTGGTATACATTCCAACCATAGCGATACCGCGCTTAACACCCTGCCTTTCACTAGAGTGACACGCAGCAACAGCGAGGGATATTTCACTATCTACAACATCCGCAAAGGCGACTATCGTATGTACGCGCTCAACGACATCAGTCGCGACTATATCTACCAACCAGGCGAGGGACTATCCTTCGACGATTCTATTGTCACTCCTTATGCCATCAACCATATACATGCTGATACACTCTGGAGAGATACCATCGGCGTCGATATCCTTACTGGAGATACACTCTTTACCCGATTGGTAGACAGCATCCATACTGATATCCATACGGAGTACCTGCCTGATTCTATCGTGATGTGGTATTTTGAGGAGAACAAACAAAAGCACTATTTCCAGCGTCTCTTGCGCGAGAATCAACACGCGTTCACCCTCATCTTTTCTGCACCACAGGACTCTCTGCCGCTTATCCAACCCTTGAAATATAGCCAAGTCGATTCCACAGCTTCGGATTCGGCATGGGTCAATTTCTTAGATTATTCGCTCATACGAGCCAACCAGACCAAGGATACGATTACCTATTGGCTCATGGATTCGGCGGCCATCAAGATGGATACTATTCCATTCTGTATGACCTACCAGTACTCCGATTCGCTCTATAATATCGTACCTAAAACTGATACACTCACTGCTATCTATCGCTATCCTAAATTGTCCGAAAAAGCGCGTGAGACCTATGAGAAGAATAAACGATTGCGCAAACTCAACCTCAAGTCCAACGCGTCTAGCAAGTTTGAGATCTACGACACGCTCTTCGTCTATGCCGATTTTCCGGTGGATTCTATTCACCAGGAGATGATTCATCTCACTCATAAAGTCGACACTAGCTGGGTACCTATCCCCTTCCAACTGTACAAGGCCGATTCGCTAAGCATGGTCATGGGAGTAGTTGCTAAACTCAAACCTACCGAATCCTACCATCTCAAGGTCGATTCGGCTGCTTTCCGCGATATCTACGGAGCGCCTAACGAACTCTATGAGGGCAAACTCAAACTCAAATCGCTCGACGACTACTCATCCTTGATCGTCAAGATGGCGCATTTTGACCCTCGAGCACGCATCCAACTGCTCGATGAGAAAGACCAAGTCCTTATGGAGAAACCCGCCCTGCAAGAAGGTACGCTCTTCCAATATCTAGCGCCTACGACCTTCTATCTCAGACTCTATATCGACCTCAATGAGGATGGAGAGTGGACTACTGGTGATTGGATACAAAAACGCCAACCAGAACCTGTGTACTATTACCCTGCTAAACTCAAACTGCGTGCCAACTGGGATTTTGAGGAGACTTTTGATCACTTGGCTATACCGCAAATTGAGTCCAAACCACAAGCACTGATAGGTATCAAAAAGAAGTAAACGCTCTCAATTTTTGTCATTTGAAACAACCATCCAATAGCACTACATATTTTTGGATCTTCCTTATCTTAGGTCTTGTTGTCCAATGTGTTACATATTGGCTCATGCCTGATACACCCTGGTCGCTCATCAGCGGTTTATTAGGTATCTGTTCGGTGGTTCTCAGTGCACAAGGCAATATTTTAACTTTCGTTTTCGGTTTTGGCCAAGTCGCTACCTACACGTATCTTTGTGTGCGTGAGCAGTTCTATGCGGAGATAGCGCTCAATATCTACTATTTTGTTACGATGATCTATGGGGTCTATGTCTGGAAGAAACGCTTGCAAACCGATTCCTCTTTGCAAATCCAAACACGCCAATTGCGTGGCAAATCTTTGCCACTCTTGTTGCTATCTGTGACAGCTTTTTCTGTGCTTGTAGGATGGTTCTTACAGGTTTATACGGATGATCCTCAGCCGTATTTGGATGCATTCACAACTGTCCCTGCTTTGGTGGCTCAGATTCTCATGATTTTAGCCTACCGTGAACAATGGTATATCTGGATGATGGTTGATGTCTTAGCTTTGGTGATGTGGCTTAGGGCTGGTAACTACTGTATGGCTGCACAATATTTCTTCTGGTGCGCCAATTGCGTGTATGGCTATGTCCAATGGACACGCTACGCTGAGAGACCACTGCGTTGATGGACCGCACCTTTGGTGCTGAGAGACCGGGCTGAAGCCCTGAGAGACCGCTACGCTGAGAGACCGGGCTAAAGCCCTGAGAGACTCATTGATCCCTCAGTGAGTGCAGCGAACGGTCACTCAGTGAAACGGTCACTCAGTGAAACGGTCACTCAGTGAGTGCAGCGAACGGTCACTCAGTGAACAAAGCGAACGGTCACTCAGTGAAACGGTCACTCAGTGAACGAAGTGAACGGTCCAATCAGAGATAAAAATCCTTAGTTAGTTCTTGGTATTCCTTGCTGCGAGGTGCCGTTTCAGATTCGAGTGTGAGACTATTGGCTATTGGCGCTTGGCTATTGGCGATAGGTGATTGGCTAAAGGCGATGAGGAGGCGCTTGGCGGCTTTTCCGGGTTTAGGGAACACATGTGTGATGTGCGTAGGGTAGAGCTTATGTGCTTGTGCTAGAGCGATGATTTGTTGCTCTGCTTCGATGGGTAAGACGAGTGCTAATCTTCCTCCTTCTTTGAGCAGTCTAGCGCTATGAGCCATCAATTCTTGGTAGGATAGGGTGTCTGTATGACGTGCCAAGGCACGCTGACTATCGGGATTCTTAAGGCTGTCTTGGAAGTAGGGAGGGTTGCTGACGATGAGATCGTATAGGGCCTGACCTTCTAGGTCTTGTAGGGCTGTTTGTTGGCAACTGAGTCGCTCTTTCCAAGGCGATTGTTCAAAGTTGTATGTAGCTTGTTCCACGGCTCCTTGGTCAATGTCTATGGCAGTTATCTCTGCCCCTTCAAAACGCTGTGCCAACATCAAGGCGATCAATCCACTTCCCGTGCCCACATCTAGCACATTTGCTTTGTAATGGTATTCAGACACAGCTATGCTGCTGTTCAGATGTTCAGCCGCGCTTTGCGCTTGTTCAGTAGTCACCCCTGAACCCCTGAACTCCTGAACTCCTGCTTTGGGAAGCGGACACCACGCCCCTAGCAGGACACCATCGGTGCCTACTTTCATGGCGCAACGGTCGTGCCATACGGTGAACTGTTTAAATCGGAAGTTAGGAGAACCCATTTTTATGTTTTTTAGTGATGGCAATGTTCATCGTGGCATACATGTTCTGTATGTTCATGACCGCAATCGCAATCATGTCCGTGACTGTGTCCCCATATATGTACGCAGAGGTATATGCCGAAGCCGATAAAGAGTGCTGCGGACACGTAGCGTATCCATTTTTGGAGGTTGTGCATACGTTCGGTCAGTTTATCGATGGAGATGGCGCTGTATGATATGAGCCATGCGATGAGCATGATGGGTAGTCCGGTAGCTAGGCCAAAGACTATGGGAAGCAACCAGTTCCAGCTAGCTGGCAACGCCACAGAGATATTGATCATATTAAAGAAATAGATAAATCGATGTGGGCAGAAGGCTATGGCGAAGAATATTCCTAGCATGAATGCCCATAGTCCGCTGCTGCGTCCGTCTAAACTTTGTATCCACTTTTTCACGCCGTGATCGTGTTCATGGTGGTGTCTACCGGTGAAGAGCAGTACCACGCCGCATATGAGCATAAAGGCGGCCAATAGTGGTTCGCTCCATTCCTCTAGCCAATGTTTGATGCCGTCTGTTTGTGCCCCCATGATGAATGGGATAGCCAGTAGCACATAGGTCACCAGTTTGCCTAGTACGAACATGGCTCCGGTGCGTATGATTCGTCGTTTATTTTGTATTTCTTTGTCTATATACCCCACAGCCGCTATACTTGTGAATAGCGTGCATGGGTCTAGTATCATCAGCAAGCCTAGTAAGAAGGCTGTTAGTATTTCTACCATATCTTGTTGTGTGTTTAGTGGACGCGGCGGAGCCGCTACTGTTTAGTGTTTATTGTTGGCACGGCAGATGTCGCATGTTCCGCACACTGGTGCATCATTTTCTCCGAAGTACCCTAGCATCACTTGCGAGCGGCAGTAGTGTTGGTTCTCTGCGTACTCCACCATGGCTTTCAGTTTGCTTACGTAGTGGTTTTTGCGGTCGTTGTAGAACTCATGTGGTATGCGTATCTCGGCTTGTCTGTTTACGGTGAGTCTAAGCACATTGGCTTTGGTTCGTGGCACGTAGTCGATGATTCGTTTTTGGGCCAATGCCACTAGTTCCTGATGCTTTTCATCCAAATTATGTACGTACTGCAAATCCGTGAAGATCCCCGTGTACTCTCGCATCAGATGTTCCAGCAGACTGTTCTCCTCTTCGTTCAGTCTATATTCTTCCAGTTCCCGTCTTGATACGCGAAGACGTACGCGAGGATGTATTTCTTGTTCTTCGTCAAAACCAAAGTAACCCATTTGACTCAGCAAGTGTAGGGCAGAGTAGGTGGGGAACACGGGCAGATGCATTTTCTTGCATAGGTCAAACACGTCGATGAAGAAGGTGGCACCTTGTCCGCTGTCGGCACCTACGCCAAGGTAGTTGCAGGTCTTGTGATACACGTTATGTAGGGTCTCTTCGTCCGGGTAGTTGTCCGCCACGCGCTTGCGTGCTTTGCTTTTGTCGCTTGGGTCGTATAGTAGTACGGCGAAGGCTTTTTGTTCGTCACGTCCAGCTCGCCCGGCTTCTTGGAAGTATGCTTCTATGGTGTCCGGTAGATCATGATGAATCACCACCCGTACATCAGGCTTATCAATTCCCATGCCAAACGCGTTCGTCGCCACGATGACGCGGATGGCAGATGAGGCTTTGCCTCTGTTCAGGGGTGCAGACGCAGCAGAGCTGCTGTTCAGATGTTCAGAAGGTACTCCTTCACTCCTGAACTCCTGAACTTCTGAACTCCTAAACTTCTTCCACGCTTCTTGCTTTTGGCTCCGTTCTTTGGAGCTAAGCCCTGCGTGGTAGTAGTCGGCGCTGATACCTTTCTCTTGTAGGTAGGCAGCTATTTCTTGTGAGCGTTGACGATTGCGAACATACACGATGGCCGAGCCAGGTACACGACTGAGGATATGCACGATCTCATCGGCTTTCTTGTTCGTCTCGCGCACTACATAACTGATGTTGGGTCGGGCAAAACTCTTGCGCAGTACGTTCTTTTCGCGAAATGCCAATCGCTCTTGGATATCATCCACTACATCTGGTGTCGCCGTAGCCGTCAGTGCCAGGATAGGGATATGGGAGTTAAATGCAGCTACTCTGCTGTTTAGAGGTTCAGACGCAGCAGAGCTGCTGTTCAGATGTTCAGAAGGTACTCCTTCACTCCTGAACTCCTGAACTCCTGAACTTCTAAACTCCTGAACTCCTGAACTTCTAAACTCCTGAACAACATCCCGTATTTCCGCTATTTTCAGATAACTAGGACGAAAATCATATCCCCATTGTGAGATGCAGTGTGCTTCATCCACGGCTATCATGCAGATGGGCAGGTGGGCTAGTCGCTCGCGAAACTCCTCAGATTCGAGTCTTTCAGGCGATACGTAAAGAAAATGATAAGGCCCCCACATGCAGTTGTCCAGTGCGGTTTTCTGCTGTTCGTAGCTCATGCCCGTGTAGATGGCGGCAGCGAGGATATTGCGGCGGCGCAGGTTCTCCACTTGATCTTTCATCAACGCAATCAGCGGACTTATCACAAGACATAGCCCTCCCATCACCATCGTTGGCACTTGAAAACACAGACTCTTGCCGCCGCCCGTAGGCATGAGTGCCAGGGTGTCACGACCTGCTAGCACCGATTCTACGATCTCCGCCTGTAGAGGACGAAAATCGTCATATCCCCAATATGTCTTCAGTGCCTCCTGTGCGGTCATAGGTGATGAACTATGAGTGATGAGTTATTAGTGATGAAACTTTCGGCTACAATTTTTGCGCTGCAAATTTACAACAAATAATGCACATACGCAAGCAAGAGAGCAATTTTATAAGAAAATGATAGATTTTAATCTATTTATACGGTATTCATGCACCGCCAGGTGCGTTTAAGATTCAAAAATTTAAGAATTTAAAGATTCAAAAATGTCGTAAAATTTGGAATTAACAAAAAAAAATATTACCTTTGCACCGCAAAGGTTTAAACCTTGAATTATTAAATTATTGAATTTTAGATACATCCACCATGAAACGCACAGTATTTCTCTTTGTTTTATTGTTGTCAATAACCACTATGATGGCAGAGGAGTTTACAATTGGTAAGCTAACGTTCAAGACCTTATCTGATACAGAGGTTGAGCTTGTAGGTGCTGATAAAGGTATTACAAACATCGATCTTAACTCACCCATCACTGATCAAGGCAAATCATACAGCGTGACGAGTATTGGATGGGGGGCGTTCCATAATTGCTCTAGTTTGACTTCCATCACTATCCCAGAGAGCGTGACGAGTATTGGAGATTTTGCGTTCTATGGTTGCTCTAGTTTGACTTCCATCACCATTCCTAACAGC
>JAFOYE010000012.1 GCA_017391525.1 Paludibacteraceae bacterium
ATTCTGAACAGCAGCTTTGCTGCGCTGAACAGACGCTCCCAGCGTCGTTGAACCCTCCAAATCCGCTTCCATGCGAATTTGGAGTTTGTCGCTCACAATGTCATGCCTCAAACGCCTGAATTGTAGGTAGTTGTCTTCAATATACTTGATGACGGCTTCTTGTTTGGTCATGTTTTTTCTTTTGTATTATAGGTTGCTCTATTAGTTCTTGCCAACTGATATTCAGCCATTTCTTCCAGATCACTACATAATCAATGGCTATAGCTGTTGGTGTGTTTATCATTCGGTGAAATTGCGATTTGTCCATATTGATAGCATCTGCGAAATCTTGTTGCCTGAGACTTCGATTTTCGCTAAGAATACGTTTGATATTCTCTCGAACATTATCAGATATGGTCAAATCATTCATGTCGCAAAATTACTGCTTTTATTTGACATAGCGGTTGACGATTTATCAACAAATGACAATGGCTATAAAAAATCTCCTAGACCATGCACAAACATAATCGAGTAGGAGGAAAACGATGTAGTTTTTCTCCTACTTTCGTTTTCCGACCTCTCACACCACCGTACATGCGGTTCCGCATACGGCGGTTCTTCGTTTACGATACCAGAATGTAATAATCCAAAAGGCAACGATAGCCTGCTCGATAAAGTTTTTGCTTACTCATCGCAAGAAATTCCGGACATTTTTACGCTTTTACTCCGAACTTTTTTGTATTTTCATGATAATAAGAATGAGGGAATACTTTTTCCTCGGATTATGGGCGAAATGTATACACTTCGATGCGTAACTTCGTACCACCTGCTCAGCACCAAGTGGGACAAGGAGTAATGCCTTATCTATATAATGCAAAAAAAGCAATCCATTCGGGTTGCTTTTTTTGTTATCTCGCCTCTCGCCTTATTTCTCACGCGCATCCTTGATGCGCTCTTTGGCTTCAGCTTTGCGCCACCAATACACCGCTTGAGCATGGTCTTGATCTACGCTTAATCCATAATCGAAGCAAATAGCTACATTATATTGCGCATTAACATTACCTTTCTCGGCAGCTTTGAGATATTTTCTGACATTTGCCATTCCTGGCTATGCAAGAAGAACAATAAGGACAGATAGGATGACTTTTTTCATAACATTTTTATTTTTAAGGTTTCAGAATTTCATGCTTCGCTATTCATGCGCTGCGAGCTTGTTAAAGTTTATTGGCAGCAAAGTTAGTGGTTATTTTTGAAATATACAACTTTCTTTGTATTTTTCTTGCGTATGTGCATTTTTTGTCGTACCTTTGCAGACATCTTAGTAATAACCATTAAAACATTATCTTATGAAAAAACTTGTGACATTATGCTTGCTTGCATTGATACTTGCCCCTATTAACGCTGGTGTGATTAAAACAGTTGAACTAATATCAATCGCTCTTTCTGATAATCCTTCTCAATTAGTACCAAAGACAAACATCCAATCTGTACCCACATCTATTGCTACACAAAAGATTAATCGTTTAAATAATTTACTTATAAGCAGCAAAGATATACCAAATCATTTAAAAACTAGAAAAGCAAAAACCATACCAGCCCAACTCAACAACAACTCTACAAAAGGTAACTCATCTATTGAGAACAACGAATCAAGCAATGAGTTAACCACAAAACATGACACATCGAAATCAAATCTAGATTATACTACTGCGCCAAATAAAATTGAAGACCAATTGGTTGCAAGTTATACCGAACCAGTCTATATAGACCTTGAGAAAGATCAGCCTTCACAACCAAAACAAGTAAATACATCGGTGATTATCATAGAGGTCATTGCAATCATCATTATTGCGATTATCATATATTATTTATGGCGTCATTACCGCAAAACTACGGCAAAAAAAGAATAATTAAGCTAAAGGTAAAGCCACAAAGTTACTATTTATTTTATTCTTACAGGAGAAACTACTTTACTAGAACCTTGAATTATAATTTTTTAACCAAACGTACTGATAATCCGCTAAAAATGCCAAAATTAGAAATGTCTATATCCCTTGAACCAAAGCATAAGATCCATACATAGAATTCTCCACAGGGATTGGACGACCAATAGAAACCGTCTGTACCAACAAATTTTAAATAAGTTGTGAAGAATGTTGAATGTTGAGAGTTGAAAGTTGAGAGTTGAGAGGCGAAAGGCGAGAGGAATTTGTGAATATCTATGGATCGCAAAAATCGAGTGGGAGCAGAAAGTAGCAGAATTATTACCGATTTTTTGGTTTATTGATAAAAAAGTTGTACTTTTGCGGTTGAAATTTCAAAAATGATATTTATGCAGAAGGCTAAAAACATTTGGTAATGGTCAAAATTGTCAATATACATTAAAGCATCTTAAAAGAAATAAGTAACTATAAAATACATAATGATTATGAAAAAAGTATTCCTGATATTGGTATTAGCGATGAACGTCATGACGATGATGGCAGAAGAGTTTAAGATCGGCAAACTGACATTTGAAATTACATCGCCAACTGAGGTTCGTCTGCGGAATGCTGCTGATGATATCACAACAGTATATCTTGGCGAGACCATCGATTATCAAGGCAAAATGTATACGGTAACGAGTATTGAATTGTATGCGTTCGAAGGTTGCTCCTCATTGACTTCTATTGCTATCCCTAATAGCGTAACGAGTATTGAAGAGGGGGCGTTCAAGGATTGCTCCTCATTGACTTCTGTGACTATTCCTAATGGCGTAACAGAGATTGAATGGTATGCGTTCGATGGTTGCTCCTCATTGACTTCTATTGCTATCCCTAATAGCGTAACGAGTATTGGAACTCGGGCGTTCTCGGGTACTGCACTCTATAATAATCGGTCTAATTGGGAGAATGGAGCATTGTATATCAATGATTGTTTAATAGCGGTTGATACCAATTCCGTAGGTCATTACAAGATTAAAGACAACACACGCTTGATTGGAGGCGATGCGTTCGCTTATTGCTCCTCTTTGACTTCTATTACTATCCCTAATAACGTAACGAGTATTGGGCGGGGGGCGTTCTATGAATGCTCCTCATTGAGTTCCGTCACTATCCCTAATAGCGTAACGAGTATTGGAGATTGGGCGTTCTGTGGTTGCTCCGCATTAACTTCCGTGACTATTCCTAATAGCGTAACAGAGATTGGATGGAATGCGTTCTATGGTTGCTCCTCATTGACTTCCGTCAGTATACCTAATAGCGTAACGAGTATTGGAGTGGGTGCGTTCCATGAATGCTCCTCATTGAATTCGGTGACTATCCCTAATAGCGTAACGAGTTTTGGAGAGGGTGCGTTCTATGAATGCTCCTCATTGAATTCGGTGACTATCCCTAATAGCGTAACGAGTATTGGATGGGGGGCGTTCGAGGGTACTGCACTCTATAATAATCGGTCTAATTGGGAGAATGGAGCATTGTATATCAATGATTGTTTAATAGCGGTTGATACCAATTTCGTAGGTCATTACAAGATTAAAGACAACACGCGCTTGATTGGAGGTGGAGCGTTCAAGGGTTGCTCCTCATTGACTTCGGTTGCTATCCCTAATAGCGTAACGAGTATAGGAGGGGAAGCGTTCAGGGGTTGCTCATCGCTGACTTCCGTGACTATTCCTAATAGTGTAACGAGTATTGCCAGGTTTGCGTTCTGGGGTTGCTCCGCATTGACTTCCGTGAGGATTCCTAATAGCGTAACAGAGATTGGAGAGAATGCGTTCTCGGGTTGCTCATCTTTGAGGTCTGTTACTATCCCCAATAGCGTAACAAGTATTGGATGGAATGCGTTCGAGGGTTGCTCCTCATTGACTTCGGTGACTATCCCTAATAGCGTAACAGAGATTGGAGTCGATGCGTTCGAGGATTGCCGCGCATTGACCTCTGTGACGATCCCTAATAGCGTAACGAGTATTGGAACTCGGGCGTTCTCTCGTTGCTTCTCATTGACGTCTATTACTATCCCTAATAGCGTAACAAGTATTGGAGAGGGTGCGTTCTCGGGTTGCTCCTCGCTAACTTCCTTGACTATCCCTGATGGCGTAACGAGTATTGGATGGGGTGCGTTCAGGGGTTGCTCCTCGCTCACTTCCGTGACTATTCCTAATAGCGTAACGAGTATAGAAGGTAGTACGTTCGAGGGTTGCAAATCTTTGACCTCCATCACTATTCCTAATAGCGTAACGAGTATAGGAGAGGAAGCGTTCTATGGTTGCTCCTCATTGAGTTCCGTCACTATCCCTAATAGCGTAAAAGAGATTGGAGAGGAGGCATTTCCTGAGCGTACTCAAATTATTCGTCAATAATCCCGACTCCATATCTAAAGCACAGGAGCACGCCGTGAGCGTGCTCTTGTTGTGCTATCTCAATAAGCGAGAGCCTAGAGTTGAAAGTTGAGAGTTGAGAGGCGAGAGGCGAAAGGCGATAAGGCGGGGAATAGAAGAGACGAGTAAGGGCTCGTCTCGTTTGGTGTAGGGTGTAGAGTGTAGGGTGTAAAGGCGAGAGGCGAAAGGCGAGAGTTGAGGGTTGAAAGTTGAGAAGTTAGACCATTCGCTTCGCTCATTGTTAGAAATTAGACTCTAGAAATCTAACAGCCCGCAGGGCGGTCTAACAACGCAGTGGTCTAACAGGCGCAGCCGATCTAACAACGCAGTGGTCTGACTTGTGAAAGTTGAAAGGCGATGAGGCTATTGAGGCCGCCTACAGCTGTTCTAAGCGCTGCGCTGTTCTAAGGGTTTTAGTCGCTGCGCCGCCCTGCCATGCGTATGGGGTATCTATAGAAAACTACGTTTTAAACGTTTATCATTTTTACCGTCACCTCGGATACTCAGTGCGCCCAGTTTGCCAATAAACACAATTAAATATTAAAATACAAGCAATTTCTTCGGCACGAGTAAACTTTTTTTCTAAAAACCACCACAAGCGGGAAGCGATTGACACATCACTTCCCGCTTGTGGTATTATCACATAATCCGTGTTACTCCAACTCTGCAACCAACGGACAAAGTGCAAATAGTTCTAGCGCAGAAGCAGTTTCTGGAATCAGTTGTTCTCGTGCAAAGTTTTTAGATTGGTTATCCAACAACACTTCGCCTAATCCTTGCATCAATACGCGCGAACTATACGAACGAACTTTCTCGGCACATTGCAAAGCGTAATCACTAACCGACATACCAGTGCGAAGTTGCACTATCTCAGCGTTAATCTCTGTACGATTTTGCAAAAAGAACCACACATCGTAAATATCACGAGGAGTGATACGCTCACCCAATGCACATAATTTGTGGGCAAACATATCAGCAAGTGTCATCACACGAATATCCGTTCCAAGTAGAGAACGTATCTCATAATGATTGGGATATTCACGATTACTTACTTCCACCTTCAACATTCGTTCACCCTTGCCATAGTTAAGTACCAAAAGTGGACCATAAAACTTCAAGGCTTCATCATCTATCGTACCAAATTTTAACAAAATATTATGTAGCTCATTATACACATATTCTGTCTTTGAGGCATCCAACAAGTTGAAGTCCAAATCTGTAGAAAAACGTGTAAGATTGTGAAACATCATAAGTGAAGTTCCACCTTTAAATGCCAGCAATGTGCTGAGTTGAGGATGACGAAAAATAGCAAGTAACACTTGCATCATATAATAACGATGTTTATTAACGTCCATAGTGTTATTCTTTGAGTAACGCTTCTACGCGTTTGGTTAGTACTTTTGAATTATAAGTTGGTAAGATTTCTTGGATTAAATCTCTATTGAGCGGATGTAAATTATCAAAATAGCATTGCCCCGCACTGAGATACACCATATCCAAAAACGCACGTTCAGGAGTGGCTATGGCAATATTGTCACGTTGTTCTATGCCCAACATATTTGCCCAAATCATAGGGTTAATCTTGCGGAATACATACGAGCGACCATCTACATCAATGGTGCGATTTTGGTAACTAATGCAGGTAATCTCTGAACTATATTGAAAGGTTACACCTGCACGAGCAAGAACATATTCCAACGAAATGTACGAAGGACTCAATATCGTACATGCCATCTCTTGCTCTTCATATTTAAGCTTGGTATAGATACCCTTGCGAGGGTTAAGAAGCACTCCTTTCTTGGCATAATACATCAACGAACGAGATAATGACTCTCGGTCGCGTATGTTATCTTGGAGTGCCAACCACTGAGGTGTAAAGACCGTTCGTGGATTAGACAATATTACACTTAAAACATCCATTTGTGAGCTGTATATGAAAATAATTTGTAGTTTCAGCGCACAAAGGTACTACTTTTATTTGATATACGCAAGAGATTGACAAAAAAAACATCTTCCGCACTACATTCTGTACTTGGGCGAGGAGGCGAGAGTTGAGAGTTCTTATCTCGCCTTTGCTCGAACGATCACTCGCAGAGCTCGTGTACGAAAGTTGAGAAGTTAGACAATTCGCTTCGCTCATTGTTAGAAGTTATACTCTAGAAATCTAACAGCCCGCAGGGCGGTCTAACAACGCAGTGGTCTAACAGGCGCAGCCGATCTAACAACGCAGTGGTCTGACTTGTGAAAGTTGAGAATTGAGAGGCGAGGAGAAAACAAAACGAGCCACCTTAGCGGGTGACTCGTTTTGTGTTTATAGGATAAATGTTGATTACTTACGGATGATTTTTGTGCGATATGGGAAAGCCCAATCTCCAATCTCCGTGTGTGCCGGTACGGAAACCGAAGTCAAACTAGAGCAACCAGAGAACGCACTCCTTCCTATACTCGTTACGCTATTAGGGATAGTGATAGAAGTCAAACCAGTGCAAACAAGGAACGCACTCTCTCCAATACTCTTTACGCTATTAGGGATCGAAACAGAAGTCAAACCAGAGCAATAATCGAACGCAAAATCTCCAATACTGGTTACACTATTAGGGATAGTGACCGAAGTCAAACCATTGCAATACTGGAACGCATGTTCTGCAATACTCTTTACGCTATTAGGGATAGTGATAGAAGTCAAACTTTTGCAACCTCTGAACGCACCCCATCCAATACTCGTTACGCTATTAGGGATAGTGACAGAAGTCAAACCTTCGCACCAAGCGAACGCACACTCTTCAATACTCGTTACGCTGCTAGGGATAGTGACAGAAGTCAAACTTTTGCAATCATGGAACGCAGAACTTCCTATCTCCGTTACGCTATTAGGGATAGTGATAGAAGTCAAACTAGAGCAACCAGCGAACGCCCAACTTCCAATCTCCGTTACGCTATTAGGGATAGTGATGGAAGTCAAATTTCTGCATTCACGGAACGCATCATCATCGATTACTACAACATAGTATGTGGCATCATTATATCTAACCTTTGACGGGATAACAAGATCGCCGTTAATGGATCGGTGGGATTCGTGATAAACCAAAACGACACTATTGTCATTGATTATCTTATAATGCAACCCATTGTATTCAAATTCTACATCAGAGCAAGAGAACAGCCCCAATGCCAATACTAGCATCAAGCTAAAAAAGATTATTTTTTTCATAAGTCGAAAGATTAAATTTTCCGCAAAGTTACAACTTTTTTTTCAATAAAGCAAAAAAATGCTCCACACGGCGCATTTTATTGCTAAAAATCTTAAAACCTCTAAACTCCCCAAACCTCTGAAACTTTTGAAAATTTTCCCCACCCTCTTGCCAGAATAAAAAAAAAGTTGTAATTTTGCGCCGTGGAAGGGTATGAACCAATAAAACACAACAAACTATACCCTATTTATATAAAACAACAATCAAAAACAACACTACCATGAAAGAATTGAACGACACACCAACATCTACAAACACTAGCATTATCTTAGCAACCATCGCTCTCATTGCAAGTATCATAGGAACTGCAATGTTAGTTTATCTAGTTTTTATTTTCATTTTAGATGGTATCTTCTCGTTGCAAATAATCCCAATGTCTGTATGCGTAGGAATTAACATTGTGGCATATATCTTAGGAAGTATTGTAGAACTCAAAGAAGACTGCAACGATTCTGTCGCAGACAAACGTGCTGGAAAAGCAAAATCGATTGCTGGCTTGGGAATAGGTCTAGTGATTGCATTAGCCATTGTTATATACTTGCTAACCAAATTCTAACAACCCGATAGAACCATTCAGTATAAAGAAAAATGCGCATTTTAGTGCGCATTTTCTTTTTTTTATTGTTATGAAAAATCTATTGCTTTTTAACTGGCTCTGGCTCTACTAGTCTGAAATTTACAGGAATCGTATAGGTTACACGTACTGGCTTTCCCCGTTGTATTCCTGGCTTCCATTTAGGCATGGTGCCAATCACACGTACAGCTTCCTTGGATAAAGAGGGCGTTCGTGTGATTGGCACCATGCCTAAATGGAAGCCAGGAATACAACGGGGAAAGCCAGTACGTGTGACTTATACTCTACCAGTTAGTTTCCGTTTACAATAATTTGCGATAATCATCTATAACACAAACGAGTCACCCGCTAAGGTGGCTCGTTTTGTTTTCTCCTCGCCTTTCAACTCTCAACACTCAACTCTCAACTCTAGCGGACACGCTCCACATAGTGGAGTATCGTGACCGCGTAATAGAACATCCACCTGAGAAGTATGTCCCGAAGTTCTATAAGTGGTGTGTTGGATTGTTATTCATGGGACTGGCAGTACTAGCAGTGATCATCACGCTCAAGATCCGCAAACGGATTCTCATCAAACGCTCTTCGTCGTAGACGAGGGGCGTTTTTTTTGTTAAGACAATTGGCGTCGTACTGCGAAGCGTTCGTTTGAGCGCAGCGAGATAAGAATTATTATCGACAATTATTGTCAATTTCCTAGAACCTAGTTAAGTTCAGGTGCTGATACATGGGATAAATCCTTCTTGATCTCTGTAATGATAGAATCGGTACTCATAGATGGATACTCAGAGATAGAAGGCCACTCATCGATTAAAAAATTAACATCCTCTTCTGGATTAGCAAAGGCTTCATCCAATTGTGTACGTGTATATGATTCATCTTTCTCGCTGTGTGGTTCACCTACATAACGAGCTCGCGATTGTTGCTCTAACTCGGTTAATTGACTAGTATCGGGAGTTTGCAAATCGCTAGACAACTGTAAATCAAACTCAGGCAAGCGAAACGAAGTGTGCTTCGCAGCATTAAGAAAGCGATAGTGACGCATGATAATAGAATCATGCTCTTGAATAGGATAGGTCTTGAGTAAACGAAGCAAAAGAGTTCTAAGATCTTCTGGGAATGAATCCAACAATTGATAGTGTGGCATATTGTCAGTCACATTCTTATTAACAGACAATTGATGAGATAGAATATCGCATATAGAATCCAACAATTGATAGTGTGGCATATTGTCAGTCACATTCTTATTAACAGACAATTGAAGAGATCGAATATCGCATATAGAATCCAATGGATTGATCAACGGTACAGAGAGAATAGTCAATAAAGAGTCTATCGAACGCTTTGGCGTGGTAGTAATAGGGACTGTAATATTTAGATTGGGACGATAGATGGATGGATAGGGGGTATTATTGCCACCCTCGCCTACACAAGAAAAAAAAGACAAGGTCATCAACCATAAAAAAACGATGAAATATGTGTGTTTCATAGTGCGAAATATGTAAGATGTTGGTATTTTGTCGACAAAGTTATACAAATTAATTGATATATGCAAATTTTCCTTGCATTTATGAGAAATAAAAAGTACTTTTGCCTTCGTAAACAAAATAATACATCGCCCTTCGGGCTGTTTCTTATCTCGCTTCGCTCGAACGATTAATCGCAAGCGATTCTTCAGAAGTTTCACGCTGACGCTGTTTCAATTTCTAGAACATTTGAATTATTAAATTTTTGAATGTTTGAATTCCCCTTAGGCGACGCGGGGCGTTTTTGTTTCTACACTCTACACCTTACACCAGCGGGAATATATAAGGGGAGAGAGTAGGGTTTTGGAGAATCGGTTCAAAAAAGTTGTTTTTTTGTGCATTTTTTGGCTCAAAATGAACCGATAATCCAAATATTTTTTGTAATTTTGCGCCGATTTTACAAAAGTACTATGGAAACAGCTCGTAAAATACTTCAATATTTACATTATCACCCCCTTTCTTCCAGGGAGGATATTCGTGTGGGTATCGATTTTCAAGAAAGCGATGCTACCCTCAAACGTGCCATCGCATCAGGCGTTGAAGCAGGAGATATTACTGTAGAAGGCAAAGCACGCGCTACACGTTATCGTTTGTCTAATCGCGCCCATCTGCTTATGCCTCTATCACTAGATACATATTTTGCAAAAGATGTGGACGAGAGACAAGTGCAGACAAGTTTTAATTTTGCACTGATCCAAGAGCAACTGCCTAAGGTTCCTCTCTTTACGGATGAAGAACTGCAGCAGCTAACTGCTCTGCAAGCAGAATATCGTTCACATATTGATGCGATGACGGAGAACGAGTATCGCAGAGAAATGGAACGACTGGGTATTGATTTGAGTTGGAAATCATCGCAGATAGAAGGTAATACCTATTCGCTATTAGAAACTGAGCGACTTTTGCGCGAAAGCAAAACGGCAGATGGCAAAACCAAAGAGGAAGCAGTAATGCTTCTAAATCATAAAGATGCGCTGCGATTTGTATTGGATAACCCTGATTATCTACAAAGTTTGACTATTGGCCATATTGAGGATATTCACTCGCTATTAACCAAAGAATTATCGGTGGACAAAGGTCTGCGCCATCGTCGTGTAGGTATCACAGGCACGAACTATCGTCCACTAGATAATGAGTTTCAGATTCGCGAAGCTATGCAAGCAACTTGCGACTTGATTAATAGCAAGAATAATGTGTTTGAGAAAGCATTGCTAGCATTAGTATTGCTGAGTTATATTCAACCATTTATGGATGGAAACAAGCGTTCAGCTCGTATCACTAGTAATGCATTGTTGATTGCCCATGGATATTGTCCATTATCCTTCCGTACGGTAGATTCGATCGACTATAAAAAAGCAATGTTGATCTTCTACGAGCAAAACAACTTGCACGCTTTCAAACAGATATTCATCAGTCAATATGAGTTTGCTGTGAAGGAGTATTTTTGAAACATAGAAGATTCGCTCGAACGATTAATCGCAAGCGATTCTTCAGAAGTTTCAAAGTTTCAGGCGACAGAGTCGCTTGTTTCAATTTCTAGAACATTTGAATTTTTGAATTACAAATTGATTCAATGATTTAAATATTCAACGCCGCAAGGCGAGGAACTACTAAACTATGACCTACAGAAAATATGTCAAGAAACAGGTTATGTGGCTTACTAGTTGACCGGTGTTGTTTCTGAGGATAAAGAGTAACGTAATTAATAAAGATTTAATACATATATGAAAAAGACATTATTAGCTATTTTGTTGGTATTTGTTACAAATACTATTTGCGCTCAGTTCGTAGACTTAGGATTACCTAGTGGTACAAAATGGAAGTCACAATGCGAATCTCAAGCCTATACCTATGATTATGCCGTACGATATTTCGATGGCTTTTTGCCAACATCTGGACAATTACAAGAACTGATTGATTATTGTCAGTGGAGATGGACGGGAAGTGGCTATAAGATAATAGGTAAAAACGGAAATAGCATATACCTAACTGCTTATATGAAACGAGGTGATGATTCTGTGGGAGCATATTGGTCCAAAACTAGCGATGGTTCTGATGGAGTATTTGGCTTATTGTTCTACTCGACTCAAGTTAAGATAGACCGTACTCGTAGTCTGGATAGGCAACGTAGTGTAATACTTTGTGTTAAATAATCAAGGCTACTTGCACATGTGCAATATTTTTTGCTAATTTTGCAAGCTGATAATTTGCATAATCTATAAAAAACACATATATGAAAAAGTATTTTAGTTTATTGCTTGTATGGGCCATGTGCTTGGTGGCTTGTAATGGCAAGAATTCTGAGGAACAGAAAGAGACGTCAGCAGAAGATTCTGTCGAGCAGCAAGAGTCTTTTGCAGATGATTTCTCTGCCACTCTTGCAAAGGCCGAGCAGGGGGATGCAACTGCACAAGTCAATTTAGGCCTCATGTATGAATATGGCCTTGGCGTTGCTCAAGACTACTACGAAGCGGTTAAATGGTATCGTTTAGCAGCCGAGCAAGGGAATGCCTATGGGCAAAAAAAATTAGGCTTAATGTATGAATTTGGCCGTGGTGTTGCTAAGGACTATACCCAAGCTATAAGATGGTATAGACAAGCAGCCGATCAAGGGTTAAAACCTGCGATAGAAGGATATAATTACCTTAAGTCAAAGGGGTATTAATAGCGCACTATACATTATTCGCAATGGTAAACCAAGCAGCCACTCCGTCATAAGACGAGGTGGCTGTTTTGTTCAATGTTATGACCCGATGATGCGGAGTGATATTTAGCGTATATCCTCTGGAATAACTGGTGTTGCGCCATCTTGGGTACAAACATAGGCCGACACATTCGTCGCTATACGATGCGCATCCTGCAAACTCTTACCAAGAAGGATAGACGCAATAAATGAAGCCGTAAAACTATCACCCGCACCTACCGTGTCTTTTACTTTAACCTGCTTGGGAGACATATGGGACACCTCATCCTGAGTGAAAACATGACTACCTTGACCACCACAAGTGAAAATGAGCATATCTAATTGATAATCTTGCATGATCTGGCGGCAATTGGTTTCATCGTTACTAGCCGTATAGTCTAACATCTGATTCAAGACAGGCAGCTCTTCATTGCTGATCTTGAGCACATTGGCTTTTTGCAGTGAGGTGACGATAACCTCTTTTGAATACCAATTCTGCCGTAGATTGATGTCAAAAATGCGTAGTGCATCCGCAGGCATAGCATCCAAAAAAGCATGGAGAGTAGCACGAGTGACAGGACTGCGTTGCGCCAACGAACCAAAACATATCACTTGCGTTTGAGCAGCAATTTGCAACATCTCCTCGGTGAGCGGTATATAATCCCAGGCCTTGTTCTCTAGAATCTCGTAGTGATGAGTCTTTTCCAGGTTGTTGACTATAACCACTCCCGTCTCTTGTGGCAAATGCACCAAAAGAGAGGGGAGGCCTTTCTTTTGAAGATCTTTTTCTAACTCGCGACCTAGTTCATCATCTCCAATGCCTGAAATAACGAGACTGTTCAGACCGAACTGTCGGGTGTGGTACGCAAAGTTCAATGGCGCACCGCCGATGATGTACTTTTTTTCTTTCATGAGAAAATCCCAAATGACTTCTCCGAATCCTACGACATACTTGTTGTTCATAATGGTAAAGATTTTTGGTTTAGGACGCAAAGTTACACAAATAATTTGATATGAGCAATAGTAGGAGTTATTTTTTGTTACTATTGTCCGCTAAAAAATAAAGAATATTACCGATGAATATGGTTAAACGGCGAATGGAACAAATTATACGAATTTTCCAAGAAATTAGCGTAATTAGCCGTTAAAAAGACATTATACGAACGGCGAATGAGGCGAATTAAACAAATTACAACGATACATAAATTAGCATAATTAGCGTAATTAGCCGTTAAAGTAGTAAAATCAAATCCGTTGACACAAATTTTTCTTGTAACTAACTAATTTTCAATAAGTCAAAGAACTATTTATAATTTTTTAGTGGACACTAGTGAACATATATATGAGAAACTCCAATTTGATGTAGCGATGGGAGGAAGAGTGTAGAAGAGGTCTGCCAAAATGGCAGTTGTGTTGTCACGTCTGCTCTTTGGCACGGAGTTTGTTCTTTGTGCAGCAGAGCTGCGTTGTGAGTCCCGTCGGGACGTTACATGTATTTGACGTTACATATCCTTCGGACGTTACAAGTCTTCGACGTTGTTAGGTTAACATAAATAACGCGGCAAGGCCGCATGTAACGCGCCGCATGTAACGCGACAAAGTCGCATAAAACATCGCTCTGCGACAGATAACGTGAGTATTAACGAACAAAAAAACATATCATGAGTAAGATTCAACCATTAGCTGACCGCGTGTTGGTGAAACCAATGGCGGCAGAAGAGAAAACAATCGGCGGTATCATCATCCCTGATAGCGCAAAAGAGAAACCACTTCGTGGCGAGGTAATCGCCGTAGGCGAGGGAACTAAAGACGAGAAAATGCTCCTCTCTGAGGGCGATACCGTGCTCTACGGCAAGTACGCTGGCACCGAACTCGAATTCGAAGGCGAGAAATACCTCATCATGAGACAAAGCGACATTTTAGCGGTGCTAAAATGAGACCGGGCTAAGGCCCTGTTAGACCATTACATTGTTAGACCACTACGTTGAGAGACCGCCCTAAAAGGGCTGAGAGATATTCGCAGATGCATAATTACAATAATTTACAAATATGGCAACAAGCAATGGAGCTTGTTGTAGATATATACAAACTGACAAACTCTTTTCCTGCAGAAGAGAAGTACGGATTAGTATCTCAGATGAATAGAGCTGCTATTTCTATTCCTTCTAATATAGCAGAAGGAGCAGGTCGCAATTCTGATAAGGATTTCTCTCATTTTATCAGTATGAGTATTGGTTCTATGTACGAATTACATACACAATTAATTCTAAGCGAAAGATTAGGATTTATAAATCATACGCAAAGCTGTGAAATACAAGATACATTAGATAATCTCCAGCGAATGGCTGTATCGTTCAAGAATAAATTAGATACTAACATCTAACAGCGACTATCAGTCGCGGTCTAACAGTGAACAAAGTGAACGGTCTAACTTCTAACAGTGTAACGTTCTGAAAGAAAAGTGAAACGATCTAAATAAAAAGAAACTATGGCAAAGAATATTTCATACAATATCGAGGCGCGTGATGCCCTCAAACGTGGCGTTGACCAACTAGCAAACGCCGTGAAAGTAACCCTCGGCCCTAAAGGTCGTAACGTGATTATCGACAAGAAGTTTGGTGCTCCACATATCACCAAAGATGGCGTCAGTGTAGCTAAAGAGATCGAACTAGCAGACGCAGCTGAGAACCTCGGTGCACAACTCGTAAAAGAAGTGGCCTCTAAGACTGGCGATCAAGCAGGTGACGGTACCACCACTGCTACTGTCCTCACACAAGCTATCGTAGGTGTGGGTCTCAAGAACGTAACCGCAGGCGCTAATCCTATGGACCTCAAACGCGGTATGGACAAAGCCGTGAGCGCGATCGTAGCTCACATCAAAGAGCAAAGCGAAGAGGTAGGCAACGACTTCGATAAGATCGAGCAAGTGGCTACCATCTCAGCCAACAACGATGCTACTATCGGTAAACTTATCGCTGACGCGATGCGCATGGTGAGCAAAGATGGTGTAATCACCATCGGCGAAGCCAAAGGTATGGACACTACCATCGACGTAGTACAAGGTATGCAGTTCGACCGTGGCTATATCAGCCCTTACTTCGTGACCAACACCGAGACTATGGAGGTAGAGATGGATCGTCCATACATCTTGCTCTATGACAAGAAGATCAGCAACCTCAAGGAGCTCCTTCCTGTCCTCGAACCAGCCGTACAAAGTGGTCGTCCATTGCTCATTATTGCAGAAGATGTAGATAGCGAGGCACTCACCACCTTGGTAGTCAACCGTCTCCGCGCTCAACTCAAGATCTGCGCTGTGAAGGCTCCTGGCTTTGGCGATCGCCGCAAAGAGATGCTCGAGGATATAGCTATCCTCACTGGCGGTACCGTGATCAGCGAAGAGAAGGGTATCAAACTGGAGACCGCTACTATTGATATGCTTGGTACAGCAGAAACAATCACTGTGAACAAAGATAACACTACCATCGTGAACGGCGCAGGCGACAAAGAGGCTATCGCTGCTCGCGTGGGACAAATCAAAGCACAAATCGTTGCCACTAAATCTACCTATGACAAAGAGAAACTGCAAGAACGTCTCGCTAAGCTTGCAGGCGGCGTAGCTCAACTCAATGTGGGTGCTGCCTCTGAGGTAGAGATGAAAGAAAAGAAAGACCGTGTGGACGATGCGCTCAGCGCAACCCGCGCTGCGATCGAAGAAGGTATCGTAGCAGGTGGAGGCGTGGCATATATCCGCGCACAAGCAGCTCTTGAGGGCCTCAAAGGCGAGAACGAGGATGAGCAAACAGGTATCGAGATCATCCGTCGTGCAGTAGAGGAGCCACTTCGCCAGATCGTGGCCAACGCAGGCAAGGAAGGCGCTGTGGTAGTGGACAAAGTGCGCCAAGGTAAAGCTGACTTCGGCTATAATGCTCGCAAGGATGTATATGAGAACCTCAAAGAGGCTGGTGTAGTTGATCCTGCTAAGGTAACCCGCGTAGCATTGGAGAATGCTGCTAGCATCGCAGGTATGTTCCTTACCACCGAGTGTGTGATCACCGATATCAAAGAGGAGAACCCAATGCCGGCTATGCCTGGTGCTGGAGGTATGGGAGGAATGATGTAAAATTGTGATTTCGTATTTCTATTGGAATCTTGCTGATTGATTGTCGGTCATTATGCCCGCATAACTCCCTTCAATCGCACAGCAATCTCCTCAATATAAATAACAAAATCAATTTATATATGAAAAAAATCGCACTTTCGGGTGCGATTTTTTTGTGTAAACAAGAAAATTGTTGTAACTTTGCAACACATAAAAAGAAATGCATATGAAAAAGGGTTTACTTGTTCTATTGGTCGGATTATTTAGCTGTTTAAACGGCCTGCTGGCTAATGTGACTTTTACTGTGAATGTACCAACGGGTACCAAACAATGTTATGTGGTAGGTGGATTGCCACAACTGAGCTCTTGGTCTGCAGGTGCTGCAGTACCTATGAATAGAGTAGGGGAGAAAGATCAGTTTACCGTAACCATTACCGGTATCACAGCTGCCGATGTGAGTGCGTCGGAAGGTTATAAATATATCTGTGGTCCTGATTGGAAATATGTGGAGAAGACTGCCTCCGGCGGTGAGGTAACCAACCGCACAACCGTAGGTAACCCCGATGTAGTAGCCTCATGGGCGGCCGTGTATGAGAATGTGGGTATCACCGAAAACTGGACCATCGCAGGCAAGCAATACCCTGTGCAAATCCTCTTGCCAAGTGATTACGATAAAACAAAGCAATACCCAGTCATCTACATGTTTGGTCGTCATCAACGCTATCGCGATGCGGGCTCGGACACCGAGATGGGCGATCGTATTCTCTACTCCGACTCTTGGGGCGTGGCAGAGTCTGTCAAAGAGCTGGAAGCCGAGGGAGTAGAAGTAGGTGTGGTGGTTGTCATCTATGCCCAACTGCCTGAGTTTACTCCTTGGGAGAATGAAGAGTTTGCGGGTACAGGTAAGGCGGACGAGTTCCTCAGGGGTTTTATGAATGACTTTAAGCCTGCCTTTGAAAAGAAATATGCCGTACGATCGGGCAAAGAGGCTTGCACTATCATGGGTGCTGATGTGGCAGGATTATTTGCCTTCTATGCAGCAATAACCCATCCAGATAAGTTTGGCAAGTGTCTAATGTTCTCACCTGCATTCTGGTATAACAGCGCAGAGTTACGCGACTATGTCAACTCCGTAAATATCACCGGCAATCACTTTGGTTTTGTTGAGACTTCGGCCGACACCGATTGGACAACCGATGAGGTGGAGTATTATGGTTCGTGGTTGTATAAGAAAAATAATCTTGTAGCGAATTGGGAAATCGATGGTGCCCACGATGACTGCACTTGGGGAAAGGCCTTTAAGGATGCACTAGGAGAACAACCTGTAACAGTTAGCGATACTCCTGAACTCCTAAACAGCACCTTTGGTGCGCCTGAACACTCTGCCGCGCAGACTCTCAACTCTGCTGATATCACTTGGTACTTTATGAAAGGTGAAGGCACTACCACTTTAACTTGCGAGGGTACGCCTACACAAAAGGGCTCGTTCTACAAGGATGGTAAGACACCCGTTGCGGCACAACTGCTGGTCAAGGAGATTCCGGTGGACGGCAAGAAATACTCTTACTACTGGAACCTGAATAGTGGCAGCCAGTGCGATGGCGACTTGCTGATGGCTTCGCCTAAGGATATTGGGTTTAAGAACACCCGCTCTACCACTTCGTGGCAACGTGTGGCTGTCTTTGCCGATGGTACATACGAACAATCAGCGGCTTCGGCGACTAATTTCAAGGTCAACGGCGTGACGATGACCGTGGGTAGCAACTACGAACTGAGCGCAGAGGTGAGCCTAACGGATAGCAAAACCATCTCGGTACACTATGGTAGTGTGAACTCGGGTAGCGATATGGGTGAATTGGTGAGTGCTACTGCGTCGGATAACTGCTTGAAAGCGAAAGTGGTGTATTCGTATTTGACCAATAAGTTGACCGTGACTGAAACAGCATGGGGTAGTTCGGATATTGACTTGGAGTACTTTAAGGTGGAACCGGCAGTTGTTCATCCTGGTACTCCTGTGAAGATGATCGTTAAGATAGCCAATAAGAATGGTTATAATGTCAACTTCCGTATGAACCATAATAATCAGTCGTCGTCGGCTATTACGCTCAACAAGGGTAGCAATGGCGAGGAGTATTATGTGATCAATAATCCAGAATTGGGTATCTATGGTTTCTATCTCGATATCGAACTCAATGGCACTACCACTAAAGCCCATCGTGCGGTATACGTGAAGGTCGTAGAGGGTACGGACTATGAACCTCAGATTCACGATAACCCATATGAGGGTATTGATTGGTCAAGCATCAATCAGTATAAGAGCAATCTGCATACGCATACGACCCAATCCAACGATGCAATAGACGAGTTCACAACCGCTAATGTGGTGGATAAATACCATGCTGCAGGATATATGATATTGGCGCTGACTGACCATGACTACAATCCTTATCCATGGCAGTTGTTCCCACAATATATGAGCGGTGTACCCGCACGCGATCCAGAGGCATTGGGTATGTTAGCTATCCCAGGGAATGAGCTCAGTAAGGACAATACCAATTCATGGAGCGAGCGTACCGGTGGCGAATTTAACCACCACAATGACTTCTTTACCGGTCGTCAAGGACAAGAGTTTGCCTCGCTGCAAGAGTCATACGCCTACACCTATGCACTAGGTGGTATGCAAATCATCAACCACCCAGGACAATATTGGAATATCGGTACTACCTATAGCGAAACACAGAAGAATGGTCCGGGTTGGCATGCTACCAACTTCAAGACTTATCCATCATTGGTAGGACTGGAGGTGTATAACCAAGGCGACCGCCGTGCCAACGACCGCGTGCTATGGGATCAGATCCTGCAACGCACCATGCCACTGCGCAATGTCTATGGCTATTCAGGCGATGATACCCACAACAACGAGCAACTCTTCCGCAACTACAATATGATGCTCATGACAGATCTCACTACTGAGGATTTGAAGCAGGCTATGCGCACAGGTGCTAGCTACTTCTGCTACGAACCAAAGGGTAGTGGCGAGGCGAAAGCTCCACGTATCACAAGCATAGAGGTGAATGAGCAAGCACAGACGATTACCATAGAAACTAATGGACTAGTGCATTGGATCTACGCGACCGACAAGACTTCCTCGGCTGCTTCGTCTGCAAGAAGCACAGTGGTGGGAATAGGCAAGAGTTTCTGCTACAAGGGCTATCAAGGCTCTTACGTGCGCGCGTATATAACTAATGTGTATGGCGAGACTTGTACACAGCCGATAAGTTTTATAGACAAGAATATGGTTGGTGTGGAGAATGTGCCAGTAACTACATTATCTATCATGGCGTATCCTAATCCAACAGTGGATGAGTTGAATATCTTCATGAATCACTCCGAATGCGAAGATGTGATTCGTATCTATGATATCAATGGACGAGAGGTGGTGGTGACTCCAGTACAAGGAGCGTTAACCGTGCTTTCGGTTCGTGAATTACCTTCTGGTATGTATCTATTACAATCGGGAAATAGAACTGCTAGATTTATCAAAGAATAAGGATCTATTTGTTATTCCTGTTTAATCGCCATTTGCTGCTGCAAGTGGCGATTTTGTATAAATATTCAAAAAAATCGCAAAAAAGTTTGGTCATATCAAAAAAAAGTAGTAACTTTGCACGATTTTTCGTGTATAGTAGAGTGAAGTGGGCATATGAGAACAACGAAAAAATGGGGATAAATTGGGCTAACTACTTAGAAATAAACTAAATACAAAAATACAATGTCAAAGATTTGTCAAATTACAGGCAAGAAAGCCATGGTGGGATGCAACGTGTCACACTCAAAGCGCCACACAAAGCGTACTTTTGATGTGAACTTGTTCCACAAGAAGTTCTACTGGGTAGAACAAGACACATGGATCATGCTGAACGTGAGTGCAGCTGGTCTGAGAACTATTAACAAGATCGGATTGGATGCAGCGCTAAAGCGCGCTTCTGAGAAGGGTTACATTTAAACAAAGGAGGATTCGTTATGGCAAAGAAATCAAAAGAAGCACGTGTCCAAGTAATCTTGGAGTGCACTGAGCACAAGGCCAGCGGTATGCCAGGTACATCACGTTACATCACTACCAAAAACCGCAAGAACACTCCTGAGCGTTTGGAATTGAAAAAGTACAACCCAATCCTCAAGAAGTACACTATCCACAAAGAAATTAAGTAATTAACCCCTAATTAAGAAAGGCTTAGAACTATGGCAAAGAAAGCGGTCGCTACACTTCACACTGGTAACGCAGGTCGTAACCATACAAAGTGTATCAAGATGGTTAAGAGCCCTAAAACGGGTGCTTACATCTTCCAAGAAGAAATTGTTGAGAACGACAAAGTTGCTGCTTACTTCAAGTAAGAATCGCAATAGAAATCTTAAAAAAAAAGCATACTAAATTTTGTAGTATGCTTTTTTTTTGTTACCTTTGCAGACGAGTTCGGATTTATGTCGGTGAATGTTTAATGTTGAATGTCTATAGTTAAGGGATACAGCTTCGCTGGTTTCAATTACTTTCAACTTTCAACTTTCAACTTTAGACTAAAATATCAGATGATATAGTTTGGGGAATAATGAATATTTAATGATTAACGAGTATGCTGGGTATTATTATTAATCCAAAGTCGGGAAAGAAGGCTTTTAGAGCACAACGATTATATTTATGGAAACTGCTCAAAGCAAGACGTGAACCATTTGTGTATCGCGTTACTAAATACGAAAACCACGCTATCGAACTAGCACGAGAACTTGTTGAGGAGAAAGCTTGTACTATAATCCTAGTTTTAGGCGGTGATGGAACACTTAGTGAGGCTATTAATGGTATCATGCGAGCTGATCTTACTCCAGAACAACGTGCTCAGATCAAGTTTGGGCTTATGCCTCGTGGTACCGGTAATGATTTTGCTCGCCATTGGGGGCTTAACAAAGATTTTAAGCGTTCATTAGATATTTTCTTCCAAGGAAATACGAAACCTATCGATGTGGGGTGCGTAACCTATATGAGAAACAATATTCCTCATCATCGTTATTTCATCAATTCCTTGGGCTTTGGTATTGAACCAATGTGCTGTAGATATGCCGAGAAGTTAAAGTATTATATTGGTAGTCATCGCATCAATTACTTTTTTGCGCTCCTGTGGTCTTTGGTCAAATATAAAAATCCGCATCTTCGTTTAGATGTGGATGGTAAGACAGTGGTGGAAAGTAAGATGTTTGTGACCAGTATTGCCAATGGTTCTTATGTGGGTGGAGGTATGAAATTGAATCCAAATGCAGATCCTTGTGATGGAGTACTTCATTCTATGTTCTTAACACCTCCTACGTTTAAGCAAGTTCTGCAAGCTGTGCCTCGTTTGTTTGATGGACGTTTTTATGAATTGCCTTTTGTGCATCCTGTTGTAGCGGATAACCTATTGATGCACACCAAGCAACATCAGTCTTTTGAGGCAGATGGTATAGTGATGGATGTCACTGGACCATGCCAAGTGACTTGTATGAAACATGCTTTGCAAATGATAGTACCTTAGGCGCTAAAGCGCAGGACGCCTCTTTGAGGCTATAGGACGCTTCGCTATAGGACGCGCCGATGGCGCTATAGGTTATAGGCGAAAGGTTAAAGGCGAAAGGTTAGAGGGAAGAGGCGAAGGATTCGGCTTCGGAGAGTTGGTTGATTTTTCCAACATCCATCATACGGTAATTCTCAGGGATATACGCTCTGAGAATTTCTTTTTGTGCGATATTGAGATATAAATCAATGAGTGAGAATTTCTCGCCTTTCTGCTCAACTATATCACTCATGCAATCAAAGATACGAGGGTTAAGCACTTGCATACCAGAGAATGCCAATCGAGAGGCGATGAGGCTATTTGGCGATGAGGCGAAGGAGGCAGGGCGGACTTCGCCAGTGGCGATATTAGTCCAGCCGCAGAGTCGATTCTCCTCGTCAAACAATAGATAGCGTTGGGTGTCTCGCTTGCTGACTACTACTACGCCCATCTCCTCAGGATTATATGCTTTGAGTAGAGTTGGGATATCAATATTAGATAAAATATCAACATTACAGATGAGTATACCTTCGCCTGAACTTCTAAACTCCTGAACTCCTAAACTTCTGAACTTCTCTTGTGCTTTGCGCAAACCACCACCTGTCTCAAGGAGCCTATCTCGCTCATCGCTAACCTGAATCGTGCAACCAAAGTTATCGTTCTCTTTTAGGTAGTTGATGATCATGTCAGGGAAGTGATGTACATTAACCACGATGTCAGTGATACCTGCCGCTTTGAGTTGTTCTATTTGCCATTGCAAAAGGGTTTTGCCGGCCAATGGAACGAGTGCTTTAGGCAGGGTGTCGGTTAGTGGTTTTAAGCGGGTACCAAGTCCCGCTGCGAAGATCATGGCTTTCATAAGTGTTATTTGCTTTCTTCCTGTTTGTCTTCGTCCTCTTTCACCTCTTCGGATTCAACCTCTTCTACCGTATTATCGGTGGTATAGTCGGTTGTTTGGGGGGCATTATCAGATTCTTGTACAACCCGTTTAGCGCGTAACTCTTCGTAGAAACATGCGTTAGCAGTCATGATGTATGGTATGATTGCAACGATGCCTATGAGCATGATACCAACAGCCACTGATTGCACGAATAGTGTAGAACTTGTTGGTATAAAATGAAGTATGATAGCTGGAGCAAAGATAGCTACTAGTATCGTTAGTAATATCCATGGAAGGAAGGTGATGTCTAGGTGGAATAATTGTCGTTTGTATCCACTCATCATTTGTCTACTGATTTTGAATGCCTCACGTATAGTCAGTTCTGGATAATCGTGTAGGAGTAGTGGGGTCATCCGATAGATATATGACAGGAATATTCCACCGATGCCAAAGGTGAATGTATTGATTAGCATGCTCATAACTGAGTAAACGGCTGCAGCAATGAGTAAGCGTATATAGTTGACAGAAGTGTTGATGATGGTTGATTTGCCAAGCGAGTCAGTCTCCTGACGTGCGAGGCCTAGTAGAGCAATCCAAAAACCATATTGCAATGGTGTTAACAGCAATGTTAGTATGCTATATAGAATGATTGCATTGCCGGAGTTGATATGTTCGCTCAATAGTAGTTGTTGTTCTGGATTGTTACTCGCGTAGGTTGTTAGGATCTCATTCCAGTTCTCTACTATGACGGGTATGGTGCATAATAGGGTGATGAATATATAAGCGATTGTAAGTCCTATAGCATTGCCCCACTGATTTTGTAAGAAGTAACGAGCTTGGAGGCGATAATAACGAGGTTCTTGCATAATGAATGGATGAATGTTTGTTGTAATTTCGTGCAAAGGTACAACAAAAAATACAAATTACCAAGAAATAGTGACGAAACTTTACCTACGAAATGCTTTTCTTCTGTTGGAAAGTTTGATTCTAGTAAAAAGAAGGTATAATATATGGAAAAAATATAGAAAATAACAATTTTTTTTGTTAAATATTTGGTCAGTCCAAAAAAAAGCAGTACCTTTGCAGTCGGTTTTGAAAAACTACTAATGTCTTCCTAGCTCAGTTGGTAGAGCAACTGACTCTTAATCAGTGGGTCCAGGGTTCGAGTCCCTGGGAGGACACAAAGGACATCCAATTGGATGTCCTTTTTTGTATTTATGGTAATTACGTGATAAAACGAACGATTTTCAAGCTATTTTCTTGCAAATGTCATAAAATTGTTGTAACTTTGCGATGTTTTTATATAAGCAATCAACTTTGTACTTTTATTTTATATCATTAACCATTTAAAATTTGGAATAGTATGGGATTATTTGACAAAATTAAGGATTTATTAGAAGATGAAGTGCCAGAGAGTCTTCTTAACGCTAGCAAAAGTTTTTTAAAAAAAACTTCTGCTCCGGCACCAACTCCAAAGGCTGCTCCAACTCCTGCTCCAACTCCAACTCCTGCTCCAGCTCCAACTCCAGCTCCAGTTCAACAATCAGATAATGACCAATTGTACGATTCACAATTGGAGAAATTGATAGATTTGGCAATAGCTGATGGCGAATTGACAGAAAAAGAAAAGCAGATTCTTTTCAAGAAAGCAGAAGCCAAGGGTATTGATTTAGACGAATTCGAGATGGTTCTTGAAGCACGTTTATATGAAAAACAAAAACATAATACTCAAGCACCCCCTGTAGTACCTGTTTCACCTATGCCAGCTGTTGCTCCTGTACAGGCTCCAGCACCAACATCTAACAAGGCGGGTGATGTGAAAAAATGTCCCGCTTGTGGCGCGGTGATAGAAGCTTTCAATACGAATTGTCTATATTGCGGTCATGAGTTTAGAAATGTTGAGGCTAACAATAGTATTCAACGATTGTTTGAAATGTTGAATCAAGTTGAAGAGTCAAAAGAGGAACCAACATCATTACGTGGTATGTTTACTGCTGCATGGGATGATGATAGGGTTCTTAGTAAGAAAAAAACAATTATTCAGAATTTTCCTGTACCAAATACAAAGGAGGATATCATTGAGTTTTTGACCTTGGCTCTACCCCTTGCCAAAAAACCTGGTTTCTTTAGTCCTGACCCAGATAGAGAAGAAATGTATCCTGTTTGGAAAGCTAAGTGTGAGCAAATCATAATGAAGGCAAGATTCTCTATGAAGAATGATCCAGAGACTTTGGCAGAGATTAATGCATATGGTAAAGAAATAGGTATCAAGTAACAAATTTTATAAAGCTATATTGTAATGGGACTTTTCGGCAATAAAAAAGAAGGCGGTTTGATGGATGTTATCCGCTGTGATGAGGAAAATTACCTCGTATGGAAATGGAGACCTGCAGGACAGGAGGTTAATTCTACCAAGAAAGAGAATGCTATCCGTTATGGCAGTTCACTACGTGTAAAGGATGGCGAGATGGCTGTATTCGTGTATAAACAGGATGGTGGTCAAATGATGGACTTTATCGAGGGTCCGTATGATGGTACAATCAAGACAGATAACTTTCCTGTTCTTACAAGCATTGTAGGTTTAGCATTTGGTGGTTCCAGCCCATTCCAAGCTGAGATTTATTATTTCAACCTCCAAGGTAACAATCAAATTCGTTTTGCTGTACCATATTTTGATGTAGCAGATCCACGTTTCCTTGATTTCACTGTACCAGTAGCAGTGCGTGGTACACTCACATTCAATCTTACAGATGTTAAACAATTCATCAAGCTTAACCGTATTATCGATTTTTCTTTGGATCAATTTAGAGAGCAAATCAGTGGTATGGTGAAGAAGTACGCTAAGAGTTTTGTGTCAAATTATCCTTCTGAAAAGGGTCTTTCTGTATTGCAAATCGAGAGAAAGATCGAGGAGATTAGTGATGCAATGCAAGCTCGCCTAGCTCCACAATTGGCAGATGATTTCGGTGTTAATCTCAAGCGTTTGGATGTATCTGCTATAGAGATTGATAAGGAGAGCACTGATTATGCACAATTTGTTCATGCAACAAAGGAGCAACAAATGATCCAAGCAGAGCAAATAGGTCGTCGTGCTCAAATCGATACCGATGTATATGCTGAGGGTGCTCACCTAGGTGTTCAATCACAATTTATCCAAGCACATGCTATCAACAAACAAGCTGAAGTACTTTCTGCAGCTGCTAATAACCTTGGTCAAATGGGCCAAATGGATATGGGCGGCGGTGGCATGAACCCAGTAGGTATGATGATGGGTATGGGTGTTGCTGCTGGTATGGGTCAACAAATGGCAGGTATGATGTCAGGTGGTATGAACGCGATGCAACAACAAACAATGCAACCACAAATGGCGCAACAAGCTCCACAAATGGCACCTCCACCAATGCCAGGTAATGTTAGTTATATGCTAGCTGTGAATGGCCAACAATATGGTCCTTACAATATGCTCCAATTGCAACAAATGATTCCAACTGGACAATTGACAGCTCAAACACTTGTTTGGTGCCAAGGTATGGTAGCTTGGGAAGCAGCAGGCAATCGTCCTGATCTTGCATCACTCTTTGCACCTGCAGCGCCAGGTATGCCACCAACTCCTCCGGTAGTTTAATTTAAATAAAGTAGATATTATGAAATTCAATTTAGTACCAACTGTAATCGCTGTAGCGATATCTGGACTATGTGCATATGCTTTTTATAATTGGTGTGCTGAACCTGAAAATATACTAGTTGCTATATTTGGAGGTATCTCCATGTGTTGTACATTATCTACGGCATTGGGTTGCGTTTTCCAGAGAGAGCGTACCTCTGCAAATATAAAGATTCTTTCAGGTGTGTTTGCATTCTTGTTCTTAGTAAGCAATATTATTTTCTGCTGTTTATCAAGTTTTGCTAATCCAGTATATATTTGTGTCAATGGATTTTTGTTGTTAATTTGGTTATTATCAACTTACTCTGTTTACAAAAGTATGAATTAAATGTCATATGAATTACCAAAAAGAGGAGCTAGTTTAAACTAGCTCCTCTTTTTTATATTTATGATATTAAGAATACAATGGGATGGGAAATACACTGTATTTTGGGCCTCTACTATTGTTTGTTGTAGTGTCTACTTTTTCGATAGCAACAAAGTGATGTATTATGTGTCGCTGAATGTGTGTTTTTAAGGGGCTCAAAATTAAGTTTTATCGGTTTTTATAGATGATATTTGTTCTTGTTTAGAATGAAAATAATAAAATGTATCGGTAAATTTGAGCGAAATTTGCATATCTCAAAAAAAAAGATTACCTTTGCACGAATATTTATAATGGATAACTATGGCACAATCATTAAGTCAATTATTTTATGAGGCTACCGGCAAGAAAGCGGGGGAGCAGGTGGCGTTAACAGCATCAGGTAGCAATCGTAGATATTATCGTATATTTAGCGAGGATGGTGAGACATCCTTGATTGGCGTGCAGGGCACATCGCATGATGAAAATCATGCGTTCTTGTATATGGCAGAGCAATTCCTAGAGAAAGGACTTGATGTGCCTAAAGTGCTTGCTGTAAGCGATGATGAGATGAATTATGTACAGCAAGATTTGGGCAATGTGCTGCTATTTGATTACATAGCGGAAGGTCGTAAAACCGGCGTGTTCTCAGCTCCAGAGAAGGAGATGTTGCGTAAGACGATGCGTGGTTTGGCTAAGTTGCAAGTTTTGGCGGCAGAGCAGTTTGACTTCAACCAATGTTATCCTCAACCAGAATTCAATCTGCGCTCTATCCTGTGGGATCTCAACTACTTCAAGTACTGCTTCTTGAAGGCTACTGGCTTGGAGTTTCAAGAAGATAAGCTGGAGAATGAGTTTGAGCGCTTGGCATATATTTTGCTTCAAAGTAAGATGACTGCATTTATGTACCGTGATTTTCAGTCGCGCAATGTGATGGTGGTGGAGAAAGTGGTGGAGAGTTCAGAGGGTTCAGAAGGTTCAGGAGGTTCAGAAGTTCGGGAGTTGGTGCCATACTTCATCGATTTTCAAGGTGGAAGAAAGGGGCCGGTGTACTATGATGTGGCATCCTTCTTGTGGCAAGCAAAGGCGAACTTCCATCCTGATTTGCGTGAGGAGTTGATAGGGGAGTATTTGGATGAGTTGCAAAAATACATGCCAGTAGACAAGGATGAGTTCTACGAGACCTTGAAGCATTTTGTGCTTTTCCGAACGATGCAAGTGTTGGGCGCATATGGTTTCAGAGGTTACTTTGAGAAGAAACCACACTTCTTGCAATCTATTCCGTTTGCCATAGACAACCTGCGTCATCTGCTCAAGTATGCGAGCGAGGATTATCCATACTTGATTGAAGTGCTCAAGGAAATGACTGCGATGAAGCAGTTTAAGGAGGTGGGTATGCGCAAACCATTGGTGGTGCGTGTGTACAGTTTCTCGTATAAGAAGGGTATTCCTGCGGATGGATCGGGTAATGGTGGCGGATTTGTGTTTGACTGTCGTGCGATCAATAACCCAGGTAAATACGAGCGTTACAAGTTCTTTACAGGTATGGATAAACCGGTGATTGATTTTCTGGAAGAAGATGGTGAGATTTTGCCATTCTTAGAGGAAGCATACCAAATGGTGGATTTCTCCGTGAAGCGCTATATGGATCGCGGCTTCCAGAACCTGATGGTGTCTTTCGGTTGTACAGGTGGTCAACACCGTTCGGTGTATGCAGCGGAGCATATGGCTCAGCATATCAATGAAAAGTTCGGTGTAGAGGTACAACTCATCCACCGTGAGCAAAATATGGAGCGTATTTTAGATAACAAAGAATAAAGATGAATACCTTGTGTGCGATATTAATGACGGTATTGACTACGTTCTCGGACGGAACGTTTCATACGACCTATGAGACGTCGGTGGATGCGAACGTTAAGTCTTGCAATCAAGTGGTGGACTCTTTGATTTTTTGCTTGCAGAATAGCCCTGAAATGTTGTCTGAGCAATTCTTTGCCGGTTTGGGTAAACAAGGAGATAAGAATAAGAATGCTTTTTATCTAGTATGGAAGGAGTCGAGTTATATCCCCGAGAAACGGTATAGCAAAATTGTAATGGATGTTCTGGTGGATGAAAAACCCTACTTACGGGATGTGGTGATCGAAAGTATGGTGGTCGACTCTATGGTGGGGCAACGGCGGGATATTCGAGTAGATATTCAATATGCAGGGCACTTGTTGCAAGAAGCATATGGTACGTTTCATGTAGAACCGCTAGGCAATAAAACAGTAAAACTATCGATGGATGTGCATGTGAAGTTTGGATGGTTCTTTCGCATCTTTATATCGCAACGAATTTATCGAAATACAATTGATTGGCGTCTAGAACGATTTGTGACGAACTTGAAATTGATGGCGGAAGGTAAACAACCAACTGATGCTTATTGGCAGCAGATTGATAAAGAAAAGAATAAGAAGTAGTTGTATCACTTATGGATATATTAGAACGTATAGAAGGACTAGAAGCGAAATTTCATGAGGTGAGTTTGCTGATTACTGACCCTGCTGTGATAGCAGATCAGGCTCGTTATGTGCGACTCAATCGTGAGTATCGCGATTTGGAGCGTGTGTTGGTGTCTGCTGAGAAGTACAAGAAAGCAGTCACAGACCTCGAGGAAGCAAAATACTTATTTCATAATGAGTCTGATAGCGACTTGCGTGAGATGGCTCGTGAAGTGATTGATGAACTAGAGCCACAGATACCTGGTCTGGAGGAAGAAGTCAAATTGATGCTTTTGCCCCAAGATCCAGAGGATGGTAAGAACGTGGTGATGGAGATCCGTGCAGGAACCGGTGGCGATGAGGCGTCTATCTTTGCTGGTGACTTGTTCCGTATGTACACCAAGTACTTCGAAACACATGGTATGAAACATACGGTTAGTAGTTTCTCGGAAGGTGCTGTGGGTGGATTCAAGGAGATTATTTTCAATGTGTCTGGACAGAATGTTTACGGTACCTTGAAGTATGAGTCTGGTGTACACCGTGTTCAACGCGTACCAGTGACCGAAACCCAAGGACGTGTTCACACTTCGGCTGCTACAGTGGCTGTGCTGCCAGAGGCGGATGAGTTTGAGGTGCATATCAACGAAGGTGAAATCAAATGGGAAACTTTCCGTTCTGGAGGTGCTGGAGGACAGAACGTGAACAAGGTGGAGTCCGGTGTTCGTTTACGCTACAATTGGAAGAACCCTAATACTGGTGAGATACAAGAGATACTCATTGAGTGTACTGAAACACGTGACCAACCTAAGAACAAAGAGCGTGCTCTCTCGCGCCTGCGCACGCAAATATATGATAAGGAGCATCAGAAATATATTGACGATATAGCTGCGCGTCGTAAGACCATGGTCAGTACGGGTGACCGTTCTGCTAAGATTCGTACATACAATTATCCTCAAGGACGTATCACGGATCACCGTATTGGATATACGATATACAATTTGCCTGCATTCATGGATGGCGATATTCAAGGCGTTATCGATGCGCTCCAAGTGGCTGAGAACGCTGAAAGAATGAAGGAAAGCGAGTTATAATTTAGTTGAAAGTTGAAGGTTTAAAGTTTAAAGGATAGGAGAAGCGACGAAGTCGCATATTCATCGCCTTTACACTATACACTCTACACCATACACCAAATATGTATTTATTTTATACTCCAGATATTGACACTAGTTGTTTTCTCAGTGAGGAAGAGTCTGCTCATTGTGTACGAGTGCTGCGCTATGAGAAAGGGGATGAGATACTGCTGACCGATGGTCGTGGTAGTACGTACCAAGCGCGTATCACTAATCCACATCCTCGTCATTGTGAGTTTGAGATTATTTCACAAGAGAAGCAGGTGAAAACACACAATATCTATCTACATGTGGCTATTGCTCCAACGAAAAATATCGATCGATTAGAGTGGATGGTGGAGAAATGCACAGAGATAGGTGTAGATGAGATCACACCATTGTTGTGCCGATTCTCCGAGCGTAAGAACCTGCGCAATGACCGATTGGAAAAGATTATCCTATCGGCTGCTAAACAATCATTGACGCCCTATCTGCCTAAACTGAATGAGTTGACCGACTTCGCTACCTTGATGCAGCAATATGGCGGAAACGAGGAGATAGACAAGTATATAGCACATTGTTATAAGGACGAGAAACGCGAGTTGAAAGATGCGCTGACGAAGAGTAGGGATGTGCTGATATTGATTGGACCAGAAGGTGATTTCTCTGAGCAAGAGGTTGAACTAGCCATCGCAAAAGGATTTGTTCCCGTTGGATTAGGTCGTTCGCGTTTGCGCACAGAAACAGCTGGAGTCGTTGCATGCCACACGGCTGTATTGTTGAATGAGGAATAGTGTTGAGAGATGTTGGAGAAACTATTGCATACTGATACGGATATTCTATTGGCAATCAATGGATGGAATGCTCCATGGGCGGATAGTCTGATGTGGATCGTGTCGGAAAAGACGACATGGATTCCTCTCTATTTGTTGCTCATCGGTCTTTTAGTATGGCGTTATCGTCAACCTGCGCTGAATCCTAAATGGTCTTGGATGCAACGTATACCTCAGTATGTGGTGATCGTTGTGGTGATAAGCCTCGCTATCGGTGCTGCGGATTTCATCGCTTCGGGCATACTGAAGGACTTGGTGGCTCGTCCACGCCCTACCAGGGTTCCTGAACTAGAGGGAGTGCTGCATTTGGTGAATGATTATAGGAGTGGTCAGTTCGGATTTGTGAGCAGCCATGCTGCTACAACCATGGCGTGTGCATTGCTCTTCTCGTTGATATGGCGCAATAAAATAGCCACCATTGGCTTGATGCTTTGGGTGGCAGCTAATTGTTATAGTCGAATGTATCTAGGTGTACATTATCCGTTAGATATATTGGGTGGATTGCTCGTGGGCGGATTGGTTGCGTATGGAGCTTATCGAGGATTGCGAGCATTGGGATTGGCTAATCCTTATCGTTCTGCTGATTAATCCAAATGCAAGAGTTAGGTTGGTGGTGACGAGGATGACGATCCTCTATGCATCGATTCATAAATAGGTTAAACTGCTCGGGAGTGAGGACTTTTTTGAGCTCTTCTATCGCTAGTTTCATGCACTCGAGGATCTCGGCACGCGTGTTACTGGATTTCCTTAATTCAGCATACTTGAGATGAATTATGAAGAGAGTTTCGCGCATATCATCATCCGTGATATTGAGTTCCCGCATAAGCATTTCGGTTTGTTTGCGAGCAATATCTTCTGGGGTTCGCTGCGGATGATGAGCAAACAGGGTGCCGGTGAAAGCCACAACTAATATGAAAAGTGATATACGCCTCATGCAAATTTAACTACAAAAATTATGCCAAAAACTAATAGTAAACATTACTCTGAATGGAAAATCGCCAAAAGGTTGTATTTTTCGGAGGAAAATAACCGACGCTCTTCACGTCCTGCTGTACGTGTGGCTTTGGGTGGAATCATCATCGGTGTGATGGTGATGATATTGGCTATTGGCGTTGTAATTGGTTTCAAACAGGAAATATCGCAGAAGGTGGCAGGGTTTGGTAGTCATATTCAGGTGGTGAACTTTGAAAATAACTCCACCTATGAACTGCATCCTATCCGAGTGAATGATTCCGTCTTGGCATCCTTGAAGGAAATCGAATATGTGACACATGTGTCTACTTTTGCCACTAAACCGGGTATCATTAAAACCGATAGCACTTTCCAAGGGGTGGTGGTTAAAGGTACGGATTATTGGGATTATTTTGTGCAGAACATCGTCGAAGGTGAATTGCCCAAAGAAGCCAATGATGTGCTATTGTCTACCGAATTGGCTCGATTGTTGTCCTTGAAGGTTGGAGATGATTTGTTGTGTTATTTCGTGGATGAAAATTTGCGTGTGCGCAAACTGAAAATAACTGGCTTGTACAATACTTGCATGCTAGAGATGGACAAATTGTATGTCCTGAGCAACGTGGAATTGGTGCGCCAGTTGAACAAGTGGGAAGAGGGACAAGTCTCTGGTATAGAAGTGCTAGTAGATGATTTAGAATATTTGGATGAGACCACCGAAACTGTTTATTTTGCTACAGCCAATAAGCAAGATGCTGATGGCAATCTATGGTATACCCAAAATCTGCGCCAACTCAATCCGCAGATATTCGGCTGGTTAGACTTGTTGGATATGAACGTAATCATTATCATCCTATTGATGTTATGTGTGTCTGGATTTAGTATCATCACGGGACTGGTCATACTGATTATGGATAGTGTTCGGTTGATTGGAACACTCAAGGCACTCGGTGCGAACAATGCTTTTGTACGTAGAATTTTTATCTATCAATCATTGATGTTGATTGGCAAAGGTATAATCTGGGGAAATATTCTAGGCATTGGACTATGCGTGATACAGTATTTCACACATGCTATACCACTGGATGCAGCTACTTACTATGTGAACTATGTACCTATTGACTTTTCTATAGGATGGTGGATTTTGTTGAACATAGGCACTTTGTTGGTTTCTTGGCTAATCTTGCTAGCTCCTTCGGCTATCGTTACGAAGATTAGTCCTGCCAAAGTGATGCAGTTTGAGTAAGAGATGGACTTGTTGACCAAAGTAAATATCAAACCTTCGCCAAAGAAGATCGGGTACCAAGATAAAATCTTGCTACTTGGTTCATGCTTTGCGGATAATATAGGCGAGAAGTTTAGCGAATATTATTTCCAAACGACTATCAATCCGTTTGGTACCCTGTATAATCCAGCTTCTATCCTCAATAGCCTATCGCCAGTAGCCCCTCAACAGTGGCCTATCATCTTCCACAACGGACTATGGCATTCGATGATGCATCATGGTAGTTGCTCGCATCCAGATAAGAATAAACTAGTGCATCGCTGTGAGGAGAGTATGACCACAATGCGCAATGCCCTACAAGAGGCATCTACTATCATCGTCACTTTGGGTACCTCGTGGGTATATGAGAAGGAAGGAATGGTTGTAGCTAACTGCCATAAACTACCTGCTAAGGAGTTTGTCCGTAGACGAATGACCGTAGAGGAGATACTACAAACATGGCAACCTCTCATTGAGCAGATGCCTGATAAATATTGGATCTTCACCGTTAGCCCTATACGCCATATCAAAGATGGACTACACGAAAATCAGATTAGCAAAGCTATCCTCCTGCAAGCCGTCGATGGTCTAGTCTCTAAGAACACAACGGTCTCCTATTTCCCTTCCTATGAGATCATGTTGGATGAGTTGCGCGATTATCGCTTCTATGCGGAAGATATGTTGCATCCTTCTGCAATGGCAGTGGAGTATATCTGGCAACGTTTTGTGGATACTTATATGACCGATGATACCCAAAATGAAATGCGTATATTGCACCAACTCTGGCGTGACCGTCATCATCGCTTTTTGCATCCCGATATAGAGGAGGCCATGGCTTTTGCTCAGCGCACTGAAAACCGCTTGCAGAGCTTGAAAAAACAGTATCCTTGGTTGGAAGAGTAGATTTTTTTATATTTTTTTATAAAAATATTTGCATATGTCGCAAAAAAGTGCTAATTTTGCACCGGAAATGAATGAGGGGGCCTGAATAGGTTCCCTCGTTTGTTGGAAAATGGCGTGTAACGTCCATCAACGACGATAGATAATTGATAGCGATTATGATAGAAAAACAGTATATTCAGACTCTCGTAGAAGAGAAATTGCAAGGAACAGGTTATGAGTTAATCACCTTGAAGATTAGTGCCCAAGACGATATCCTCATTGAGGTAGACAAGATGGATGGCGTAGATGTGGAGTTTTGCGGCGCATTGAACCATTATTTGGTTGAGCAACTTGACGCCAATGGTGATTTGGACTATTCGCTAGAGGTAGGTAGTGTGAGCCTCACCGATCCTTTCAAAACCAAAATGCAGTATGAGAAGCATTTGAACCACGATGTGGAGGTCTTGGCGGGAGATGGCAAGAAATATAGAGGAGTACTTGTTAGCGTGGATGAAACAACTTTTGCTATTGATACCGAAGTGATGGTGCAAGTAGAAGGTAAGAAACGCAAACAAAAAGAAATCCAAACACTGACCTTCGCCTACGACGCAGTCAAGTACACCAAGTACGATCTGAAATTCTAACCTTTAGAACCCTAGAACTTTAAAACTTTTGAAACTTATAGAACTTTAAATAGATATGGCAACAAAAAAACAAGAGTCAATCAACTTGATTGACAATTTCTCAGAGTTCAAAGAACTCAAAAACATTGACCGCCAAACATTCATCAATGTTGTGGAGGATTCTTTTCGTAATGTGATTACCAAAATGTATGGTACAGCAGCCAACTACGATGTGATCATCAACCCTGATAAAGGTGATTTGGAGATCTATCGTAACCGCCTCGTGATGGAGGATGATGATGTGGCTAATGAGAATACCCAAATCGGTCTTACTGACGCTTTGGCTCTCGACGACGAAGCTGAGATCGGCGAGGAAGTAACCGACAAAGTAGACCTCTCTACTTTCGGTCGTCGTATGATCTTGAACCTTCGCCAAACATTGGCTAGCCGTATCCTCGATCTCCAAAAGGAGAGCCTCTACTTGCGTTATAGCGAGATGCTCGGCCAAGTAGTTAGCGGCGAGCTTTACCAAGTATGGAAACGTGAGATGTTGCTCCTCGATGAGGATGGCAACGAGCTCTACTTGCCTAAGCAAAACCAAATCCCTAGCGACTTCTACCGCAAAGGTGACACCGTACGCGCGGTCGTGGTACAAGTGGATAACAAGAACCAAAATCCTAAGATCATCCTTTCTCGTACTTCACCATTGTTCCTCCAACGTCTCTTCGAACAAGAGGTACCTGAGGTACACGATGGTTTGATTGCTATCAAGAATATTGCACGTATCCCAGGTGAGCGTGCTAAAGTGGCTGTTGAGTCTTTTGACGATCGCATTGATCCAGTAGGTGCTTGCGTGGGTATCAAGGGTGCTCGTATCCATGGTATCGTGCGTGAGTTGCGCAACGAGAACATCGACGTTATCCACTACACTTCTAACATCAACCTCTACGTACAACGTGCTTTGGCACCAGCTAAGATTTCTTCTATGACCGTTAACGAGGAGGAGAAGAAGGTAGATGTATACTTGCAACCAGATGAGGTGTCATTGGCTATCGGTAAAGGTGGTTACAACATCAAGTTGGCTAGCATGTTGACTGGCTACCAAATCGATGTATATCGTGAGATGGATGAGGCTGATAACGAGGATATCTATTTGGACGAGTTCAACGACGAGATCGATCAATGGGTGATCGATGCATTCAAGGCTATCGGATGGGATACTGCTAAGGCAGTCTTGGCTGTTTCTAAAGACGAGATCATGAAGCGTGTAGACCTTGAAGAAGAGACCGTAGACGAGGTTCTCGCTATCCTCGCAGCAGAATTTGAAGACTAATTAAGTATAAATAATAAACCCCCTCCGACGGCAAGGAGGAGTCTCCCTCGAAAACATCCGAGAAGCTCGTGGCTTCGAGGATAGAGTGGAGGCATCAAGCGCCCTAACGACGACGTGGTCGTCGGTCAATGCGCGAGATTGCCGAACACGATATGGCAATAAAACTTATCAAAGCTTGTAAAGAATTGAATATCGGTATGTCCACTGCCGTAGAATTCTGTAAAAAGCAGGGTAAGGAAATCGCTACCGATCCTAATACGCGTATCGATGACGACTTGTACCTACTGCTTGCCAAAGAATTTAACAAGGACATGGCCCTTAAACTTGAAGCAGAACGTCAAGCACAAGAACGTCAAGAGCGTGAAGTACCAAAATCAGTAGCTATCGACGAACCAAAAAAGCCTGAGCACATACCTACTGAGGTCGCTAAACCTAAAGTAGTAGGCAAGATCGACCTCGATGCCGATAAGAAAAAGGCAGAAGAGGCTCGTTTAGCAGAAGAAGCTGCGCGAGCAGCTGCTGCGCAAGCTGCAGAATTGGCAGCTAAACAAGCAGCAGAAGAAGCTGCTAAGAAAGCTGCAGAACAAGCTGCTGCCAAAGCTGCAGAAGAGGCTGCTCAGAAAGCTGCCGAAGAAGCACAAAAAGCTGCACAAGCTGCTGTAGAAGCTAAAGAGGAGGAAGAAGAGGTCTTCCGCCTCAATAAACCTGTGCTCAAAAACGCTCCTAAAGTAGTGGGTAAGATTGATCTCAGTAGCATCAATCCTGCTACTCATCCTAAACAAAAAACCAAAGAGGAGAAACGCAAAGAGCGCGAAGCACGTGAGCAACAACGAAAGGCTAACAAACCAAACGCCAACGCTAACGGAGATAACGCTGCTAAGGATGGCGAAAAACGTAAACGCGAACGCATCAAACAAAACAAAGTGGACATCAATGATGCACGCAACCAAAAGCCTAAGAACAACAAAGGTAACAATAATACCACCAACAAGCCTAAGGGCTTCAAAGTGGAAGTTGATGAAGAGGCTGTACAGCGCCAAATCAAAGAGACTATCCAACGCCTACAAGGCAACAAGGGTAAGAGCACTACTAGCAAGCACAAACGTGAGCGCCGCGAGTTAGAGCGCGAGAAAATGGCACAAGAGCGTGCTGAAGAGCAAGCACAAAGCAAGGTGTTGAAACTCACCGAGTTTGTGACTGCTAATGACCTTGCTGTGATGATGAACGTGCCTGTTACTAAGGTCATCGGTACATGTATGATGCTTGGTGTGATGGTAAGTATCAATCAGCGTCTTGATGCCGAGACCATCAACCTCGTAGCCGAGGAGTTTGGCTTCTCAACCGAGTTCGTTTCTGCCGAGGTGGTTGAGGAAATCAATGCAGATGAGGTGATCAACGATGAGGATATCACCGAGCGCTGCCCAATCGTGACCGTCATGGGTCACGTTGACCACGGTAAAACATCGCTCCTTGACCATATCCGTAACGCCAACGTGATTGCTGGTGAGGCCGGTGGTATTACCCAGCACATCGGTGCATACAACGTAAAACTCAAGAATGGTCAGCATATCACTTTCCTTGACACCCCTGGTCACGAGGCCTTCACCGCCATGCGTGCTCGTGGTGCTAAGGTAACCGATATCGCTATCATCATCGTGGCTGCGGATGATGCTGTCATGCCACAAACCATTGAGGCTATCAACCACGCACAAGCGGCGGGCGTACCTATGATCTTCGCCATCAACAAGTGCGATAAACCTACTGCTAACCCAGATAAGATCAAAGAGCAACTCGCTAACATGAACATCCTCGTAGAGGATTGGGGTGGCTCTTACCAATGCCAACATATCTCAGCTAAGAAGGGTGAGGGTGTGTTCGAACTCTTGGAGAAAGTTCTCCTTGAGGCAGAATTGCTCGAGCTCAAGGCCAACCCTAAACGTCGTGCCAAAGGTTCTATTATTGAGTCTTCGCTCGACAAGGGTCGTGGTTATGTGGCTACCGTGCTCGTGCATGATGGTACACTTCATCACGGAGATATTGTGTTGGCAGGTGTCAACCATGGTAAGATCAAAGCGATGTTCAACGAGCGTGGACAACGCATCCAACAAGCCCTTCCTGGCGAGCCATGTCTTATCCTCGGTCTCAACGGCGCACCTCAAGCGGGTGATGAGTTCAATGTGATGGCAACCGAGCAAGAAGCACGCGAGATTGCTAACAAACGTGAGCAATTGCAACGCGAGATGTCACTCCGTACCAAGAAACACCTTGGTTTGGACGAGATCGGTCGTCGTTTGGCGATTGGCGACTTCAAAGAGCTTAACATCATCGTCAAGGGTGACGTGGACGGCTCTGTGGAGGCACTCAAAGACTCGCTCATCAAGCTCTCTACCGAGAATATCCAAGTCAATGTTATCCACGGTGCTGTGGGTGCGATCTCTGACTCCGATGTCCTTCTCGCTGCGGCTTCTGATGCGATCATCGTCGGCTTCAACGTGCGTCCTACCAGCACAGCGCGTAAGATGGCAGAGAACGAGGAGGTGGATATCCGTATCTACTCTATTATCTACGATACCATCAACGAGATCAAGTCTGCTATGGCAGGTATGCTCTCGCCAGAGATCAAAGAGGAGGTTACTGCTACTCTCGAGGTATTGCAAACCTTCCGCATCTCCAAGGTGGGTACTATCGCGGGTTGTATCGTGCGTGAGGGTAAAGCTAAACGTGCTAACAAGTGCCGTGTGATCCGTGACGGTATCGTGATCCACACTGGCGAACTCTCTTCGCTCAAGCATGGTAAAGACGATATCAAGGAAGCAGGTCTCAACATGGAGTGCGGTTTGAGCATCAAGAGCTACAATGACATCGTAGAAGGCGACCTCATCGAGACCTTCGAGCAAATCGAGGTGGCGAAGACCCTATAATTGCCCGCCTTTTACGGGTTCATAACGGGTCTATACAATAGCAATACGCTACAATAACCCTTAAAACTTTTAAAACAATTAAAACTTTTTAACTTGATAAATTATGAAAGATCTTAAAGGCACAAAGACCGAAGCCAACCTTTGGGAGGCATTCGCAGGTGAGTCTATGGCTCGCAACAAGTACACCTACTATGCTAGCAAAGCTAAGAAAGATGGTTACGAGCAAATAGCAGCTCTCTTTGAGGAGACTGCAGCTCAAGAGAAAGAGCACGCTAAACTCTGGTTCAAGCTCATCCACGGCATTGGTTCTACTATGGAGAACCTCACCGATGGTGCTAAAGGCGAGAACGACGAGTGGACAGACATGTATCCTCGCATGGCAGCTGAGGCTCGCGAAGAAGGTTTCGAGGAGATCGCTATCATGATGGAAGGTGTGGCTGCTGTAGAGAAAGCACACGAAGAGCGCTACCTCAAGCTCCTCAAGAATATCGAGGATAAGCTTGTGTTCAGCCGCGATGGTGATGCTATCTGGCAATGCCGCAATTGTGGTCACCTCTATATTGGTCAAGATGCTCCTGTGGTTTGCCCTGTTTGCAAACACCCACAAGCATACTTCCAATTGCAACAAAACAACTTCTAAATAATCAAGGACTTATGCACTTCGGTGCATAAGTCCTTTTAGATTTAAGAACGATTCTGAACAATTCTGAACCATTCTAAACGGCGCGTTTGTGCCATTGAACACTATTTAAAGTATGGACATAACTCTACTAGTTCAAGCTATTCTGCAATTAGTTGCAGGTATTGGTATTTTCTTGGTGGCATGTCAAATGATGTCATCCAATCTTGAGTCAGCCAGTAGTGCACGACTCAAAGCCCTTTTCTCGCGCATGTCTAACTCTCGCATGTTAGGCGTGGGAATAGGTACAGCGGCTACGGCTGCTATCCAGTCGTCGGGTGCAACCACAGTGATGGTCATCGGTTTCGTGAATGTCGGAATTATGTCACTCGCACAGGCGGCTACTATCATCTATGGTGCTAACATCGGTACCACCGTTACCGCGCAGATCGTTGCGCTCGGTTTAGGTGGAGGTGGTGGCATCTCTACTTCCGTTATTTTTGCCGCTTTTGCCGGCCTTGGAGCTTTCATCGAACTCTTCTGTAAAAGCAATACCTGGAAAACCTGGGGTGGTATCATCACCGGTTTTGGTATGCTCTTCGTCGCTTTGAGTTTAATGAGCAAGTCCATGGACGATCTAGCCCAATTGGATGCTGTCAAGAACTTCTTGGCAAGTGTCAAACATCCTCTTCTACTGGTGCTTTTTGGTGCTATATTAACGGCTATCGTACAGTCATCTTCCGTGGTGACCTCCATTGCGTTGACCATGGCGGTTACTGGTTTGATAACACTCAACCAAGGTATCTACCTCACCATGGGTTCTAATATCGGTTCGTGCGTGGTGGCTATCATCGCCGGTCTTACCTCTGGTCTCAATGCTAAACGTACTGCTTTGATACACTTGCTGTTCAACTGTTTCGGTGTTATCGTCTTCTTGATAGCAGCATGGGTTATGTATCTTGTCACTACGGGTTCGTTGGATTATGGAATAATCTTCGAGAGAATGTTTCCTGGCAAACCAGAGTTGCAATTGGCTATGTTCCATACCATCTTCAACTGCTGTACCGTATGTATTATTCTGCCATTGACGGACTATTTGGTGAAACTCGTATGCCGTCTTATTCCAGAGAAGAAAACCGCTCAAGTGGAGGATGCCTCTGCTCCTCATTTCCACTTCGTGGACGAGAAGATGCTCCGTACACCTATTATTGCGGTTAACCAGGTTAAGCTTGAGATCGAGAATATGGCAGGTGTGGCTATCCACAATTTCAACCTATCTATGGATGTGATCTCCAAGGTTGATTTCGATAAGATGGAGGAGTTTGAGCAGAACGAGATGCAACTCAACTACATCAACCGCAATCTCATTCCTTATATTGTGCAACTAAATAATCTCCCTATAAGTGAGGAGGATAATCGATACTTGGCGACAGCCATCCGTACTATTGGTGACCTTGAGCGTGTGGGTGACTATGCTACCAATATCACGGAGTATGCGGAGCTCTTGAAGAACTTCAACGAGAAGTTCTCTAAGGATCTTATCTTCGAGGTGGACCAGTTGCGCGAGACCATCGGTTCGCTCTACCAAGCTACGATGAAGGCGTATATGGATCAAGATTTCACTGCGCTTGAAGATGTGAACAAGTACGAGGATCAAGTGGATGAGATGGTTGCTCGTATCGAGAAGGTGCACCTCCAACGCTTGATGGATGGTGTTTATCCTGCTAGTGTGGGTCAAGTCTACCAAGAGTTCGCTTCTGACGTAGAGCGTATTGCAGACCACTTCCTCAACGTGGCCAAATCCATCCGCCAACTTCATGTAGGCGAAGATTAATTTTTTCGATATATACCTTATATATTGTTTGTCAATCGCCATTTGTGTGCAAAACACAAGTGGCGATTTTTCCTATCTTTTTCTTTTCACCGAACAAAACTTACCTTTAAAACTTTTAAAACTTTTTCTACTTAAAATTTGCACATCTCCACTTTTTTGAGGATGACTTTAGCTACCCTTGCGCTACCTTTGCGCTAGGGTTAGGTTCTTCCATTTTTAATAGAAAAAGCATCAAAGTGTACCTTTTGATAATTTCTACCGAACAAATGTAAAAATAATTTGTTTAATTCAAAAAAAAAGTGTAATTTTGCAAATTAATTTGAACTTATTGTAAATTTAGACTTTTGTATTGATAAATAAAATACGTATAGTTAAGATAAATCTGTCATGAAACACCTATTTTTATCATTTTTCGTATGCTGTTTATGGTTGTCGGCAAGTGCGCAACGTGTCTATATTAACCCTGGTCATGGCGACTGGGGGCCTAATAGTCGTCCGATGGCGACTGTCAACTATGCAGCGTATGACACTTTGGGTTTCTTTGAGTCCAACACCAACCTGTGGAAGGCCTTTGCCCTTCAAGAGAAACTGGTAGCAGCTGGTTATGAAGTCAAGATGTCTCGCAGCGAGAATGGTCCATATCCTTATGTCTATGGAGACGAGAGTATTGACAAACCGCTGTTGGATATTGGTGATGAAGCAGAATTATTCGGAGCCGACTACTTTATCTCCATTCACTCCAATGCAAATGTGGATGGCGACAATGTCAACTACCCACTGTTCCTCTACGCAGGCACAGATGGTGGCGGAGAAAATAATGCCCATTCTATCGATATGGCAAACACAGCGTGGCCAAGACATTTTGAGGCGTTTGGTAACGATAAGGACTGGCAGAATATAGATCACGGATTTGAGCCTAATAGTTACTATGCATTAGACAACCGCAATATACGAGGAGACGAAAGTTTCTATGCTAATGACGGATTAGGAGCGCTAAATCATCGTTGCCCTGGATATTTGGTAGAGGGTTATTTCCACACCTACCAGCCAGCCCGCCATCGTGCATTGAATCCCGAATGGTGCCGCCAAGAGGGTATCCGTTATTTCCGAGGCATACAGGACTACTACCGCAAATCAGGCGAAAAAGTAGGTTATATCATGGGCTGCGTGCGTAGTTTGACGGAGATGTCTCATCATCTTTTCAATAGTATGAGCACTTCATACGATGAATTCCTACCTATCAATGGTGCGAAGGTAGTGCTACGCGATGCATCAGGCAATATCATCCGTACCGAATGTTACCGCCATGTGGCTCGCCACATTACTGACCAATACTACTATACCACTGACCACAACTACAATGGTATCTTCGTCTTCGAAAACCTCCAACCCGGTACATATACCCTAACGGTACACGCTACTGGATATCAAGATAAATCTATGACAGTCAATGTCGTAGATAACGCAACCGTTTATCCAGAGATATTCTTGGAGAAGGGTCAAGGTACCGAACCTCAAATCAATGTAGATGTCAAATGGGTGCTCAATGGCGGCACAGTAGATGGCACCTTGCCACAAACAATTACAGGCGAAGCATATACCTTGCCAACCCCTGTAAAACCTGGCTATACCTTCCTAGGATGGTATGACAATGCCGAAGGTACAGGTACCGCACTCACAACTCTGCCTGTAGGTTACAAAGGCACGCTCTATGCGATATGGAAAAGCACTTCCGTCAAATGGGAACTCAATGGCGGACATATCTCTGAAAACAAATTACTATGGGAAAATTTCCAAAAGACTAAATTAGGCAGAAGTACATTGGTACCTATAGAAAATGCATGGAGTGTAATAGAAGAATATATTTATGATGAGACCCAAAAAGTTAACTTCCATACATGGCTAACAACTGACGATTACAAATGGCTCGGAGATTATCTGTGGAATAAAGCAAATCCACATACAAATCCTGGATCAGGAAACGAATATGTATGGTGGGGAAATTTGCTAAATGCATTCCTTAAGTGTACAACTTATAATTATTATTGTCATCATTGTTCTGCAAATGTTTCCCTAGACTTCACCCAAGCAGGTAAATATGATAGTTGGAAAGGTTGGGCAACTGAAGAGATTCGTCAAAAGGTGACCCTTCCTAACCAAATCACTAGCGCATACACTATCCCAACGCCAGAAAAAGAAGGCGCCACCTTCCAAGGTTGGTACGATAATCCTCATGGCGTGGGTGACCCTATCACCGTTTTGGAGGCTGGCTACGAGGGTACTGTATATGCTATCTGGGTAGGTCCAGTGCCTTGTATTGTGGCATACGACCTTAATTGCAAATACAAAGTTGGTGCAATGGCATTTGACTTCTCTTTCTATGCCAATACCCAACCTGCTTCTGGCAAACTGATATTCTATAATAAAAACGGAGAAACTGAGGAGGAATATATACTCAACAACCTACGTCAAGGCAAGAATACAGTTTTCATGCCAGCAGAAAATATTCCTGGATACGTCCCTGGAAAAGATATCTTGTGGGAAGTACATTTGGAAGCACGCCCAAGCACTTTGTTTGCTGAAATCTTCCGCTCCGAACCTTTTCATACTGCATATGCTACCATCGACAACAGTCCAGAATCGGATTTCTTTGGCAGCATCTGGGTGGCAAATCAGCAGACACACGGCTATAACTCCACTGCCGACGGCGGAATTTGGCGACTAGTACCTGAACAAGGTTATGCGCGTGACAAAGATGCGTATAAAGATGGTCATCGTCCTCATCGTCCTCGTCCAGGCGACAAACCTAACCCCAATGGTTGGAAACCTCCTCAAGGTGGTGGCGGACAACCTCCTCAAGGTGGCGGCCAACCAAATGGCGGACAACAACCTCCTCAAGGTGGCGGTGGTCAACCTCAAGGTGGAGGTGGACAACCTAATGGCGGACAGCCTAATGGTAGCGGTCAACAACCACCTCAAGGTGGCAAACAAGAACCACCTCGTGGCGGACAACCTGGTCATACACCTGCAGAGAATCCACAAGGTGGCTTTGAAGTAATCTTCCGCCCTACCGTAGCACCTGATGGTACAGTTTATCTTACCGACAACGGACCATCCTATGGCGGTGTGTTCATCATGGACCCACATACCAAACAAATCACCAACTTCTTCGACGGTTGTACCTACGAAAATGGAGAGTGGAAAGACAACAACGGAACGGTGGTAGGTAGTGGCTCGACAGGCGCGCATATCTATTGGACCGAAGATGGCAATAACAGGAATGGCTTCTCTCCTATGACATCAAAACTATTTTTGATGCATAATGCCCATTCTAATGGTGATTCGAACGGAGAGACAAGAGGATTCTTTGTGTATGATTTGAACAACTACCAATCACCTACTCATACGAAATTAAAACATTATCCAAACCAAACGGACGGTATGGTGGAGTATAACAATACGGATATTACAGATTATGCTATTGTCGGAACTAGCCGCGGTGCATGGGTGTGTCAATTGCGTAATGACAAAGGTAACTTCATCTCCGATCCATCATTGACCTTCTATCCTACTGAGGGTGAACCTACTATATTTACCAAAGCACTTGATTCATCAGTAGGTGGAACATTTGAAGGCGAATTGATACATGGTTCGTTCGGTTCTGCTATTGCGGTAAGTAAAGATGAGAAACTATTGGCAATGGTGGGCGGTACGGGTAATATCATGCTATTTGACATAGAGTGGAGTACTGAAACCACCCCAACTTTGACCAACAAGCGCGACTATCCTATTGTGGAAAATGATCCACTTACAAGTGGTACATGGGATCTTCCTACTATCACTACTCTCAACTTCGACTATGCGGGCAACCTTGTCGCTACTCTCGGAGAGACCTACAATGATAGCGGAGACAAACATCAGGTTGTTATCTTCACTTTGCCAAAAACTCCAAATGAGATCAATGTGCCTTCTCGCTTTAGCCAACGCGTACCAAGTCTGGTAGAGGACGACCAATGTAATTCTATAGCAGAGGAGAATACGACATACGAGACCGTTGATATTTACCGCAATTTGCAAGCAGGTATGTACAATACCATCTGCTTGCCATTTGGTATCAATAGTTTAGAAGGAACACTCTACGAAGGCGCTAGTGTGGTCAAGTTCGTGGGAACAGAGATTCAGACAGTAGGTGGCGAGGATATGCTCAAACTTAACTTCCAAGAACTCACATTCCAAGATGGAGATATTATGGTAGCGGGTGAGCCATATTTGATAAAACCTCTACAGGAGATCAAAGTGCCAGTAAGAGTATCTAATGTGTCAACTTGTGTCAATGCTGAGGATATTGCGGGTAAGAGTATCAAACCTGCTAATAGCGCAGCTACTTTCCATGGAATAACAAGTCCAACAACTATAGAAAAGGACCCTGATATATTATTCTTGGTGGCTAACAATCGTTTGGCTACTGCATCTAGTATAGGAGAGATGCTAGCTAATCGTGCCTATTTCGAATTGGACAATGCACAGAATTTACCTAAGCGTTCTATCATCTCGATTGTGAAGTCCACTCCTGCTGGTTTTGAAGAGATATACAACACCTATCAAACAGAAGCATATAAGATGTTATATAACGGCATGATTGTCATTGTCCGCGATGGAGTGATGTATGACCTAATGGGAACACGTATAAAATAACGAAAACATATATTAATCTTATGAAAAAAACATTCTTATTCTTAGCAGCATGTGCATTATCCATGTTGGCTAATGCGCAGATACTTGAAGTGGTTTCTACGCAAAAATTACCTGCCGAACAAGGTACTATGTGGAAGGTAGCAGGATTCAGCCCTATGGGGGATTATATTCTATTGACCGACAGTTACGACAAAGGGTTGGTACGCTATGATTTGGCTACTCAAACCAAAAAAGTGATCAGCGAAGGTGTAGGTGCAGGATGGGCAGTGAAGATTAGCAAAGATGGCAAAAATGTCGTATATCGTGAGAAAACGATGGATGCTAACAAAATCACACGTAGCAATATCTACCAACATAGTCTAGTTTCTAATCAACGCTCGTTGCAAGCCAAAGCACAAGTCGGTATGACCGAATTGGTGGATAAGTCAGCTAAAGTGGACATCACTATCAACACCGATCTACATATTGTATTGGTGCGCAACGGCAAAAACATTGTGCTCACTCCAAGCGGCGCTAATGAGCGTTATATTGATGCTAAAGTATCTCCTGATAACAAGCACATCATTTACCGTGTATCTGGTAAGGGATGCTATATCTGCGACATGGAGGGCAAGAATGTGCGTTTCCTAACTAGCAACTGCCATGCACCACAATGGTATGACAACAATACCGTAGTGGCTATGGACTACGATGACAATGGCGAGCAAGTGACCGCTTCTGGTATCGTGGCTTATACGTTGGACGGAAAGAGCCAAGTGCTCGTTGAGAAAAGCCAAATGGCTATCTATCCACATGTAGCAAACGGAAAAATTGCTTACACCAATACCAAGGGTGAATTATTCTTGATGACTGTAAAATAAAACTAAATAAAGACCGCCTACGGCTGTTAGAAGTCAGACCGGCTTCGCCTGTTAGATCGCCGCTCAGCGGATGTTGGACTCAAAGATCTAACATCTAACAACGAAGTGATCTAACATCTAACAGTGAAACGGTCTAAAATTCCATCAAATATGAAACGCATTTTACTAGCAATATGTGCTTTGGGTATGATCTTCACTGCCCAAGCGCAACGTGTATATATCAACCCTGGTCACGGCGACTGGGGATCAGAGAGCCGCAATATGGCTACTGTTACCCATGCCGTAGGCGACACCACTGGTTTCTGGGAGTCAAATACCAACCTCTGGAAAGCCTTCGCCCTCAACGAGAAACTACAAGCAGCTGGATTACAAACACTCATGTCTCGTACTGAGAATGGTCCTTACCCTTATGTGTGGGGCGATGAGTCTATTGACAAACCATTGCTTGATCTTGGCGAGGAAGCTGAGTGGTGGGGTGCAACGCACTATATCTCTATTCACTCTAATGCGGGTCCTACTGGCGAGGATGGCAGTTTTGCTAACTATCCACTCTATATCTACAAGGGTTACGATGGCGAACCATCCAACTGGGCAAGCGAGGATATGGCATATAGCTCCATCATGCGTCTTTACGAGATCTTCGACGACGAGGATGGTCCAGAGCCAACCACCTACTATTCACCAAGCAATCCTAACTTGCGTGGATCTAGTAGTTTCTATGGTTACACCTTAGGCGCCTTGAACCACAGCGTGCACGGCTACCTTACCGAAGGTTACTTCCATACTTATAGTCCTGCACGCCACCGTGCTTTGAACCCAGACTGGTGCCGTCAGGAGGGTGTACGCTATTTCCGTGGTATCATGGATTATTATGGTTATGCGGGTGAATCAGTAGGATACATCCTGGGTTATGTTCGTAGTATGACCGAGATGTTCTCACACGCATACTACATCCCTATGCCAGGTCGCTACGATGAGTTCAAACCTATCAATGGCGCGAAAGTTGTGTTGACAAATGCACAAGGTCAAGTCATCAAGTGCAACTGCTATCCATACGTGGACCGCATGCTCAAGAACCAAGACTACTACACTACCGACGGCAATTACAATGGTGTCTTCATGTTTGAGAACCTTAAACCTGGTACCTACACTATCTCTGTATATGCTAAGGGCTACCAAAACTACAAAGGCACCGTCACTGTCTATGCTGATAGAACCGTCTATCCTGAGATCTTCCTTACACCTGGTCAAGGTACTGAGCCTCCTATCGGTGGCGTAGAACCAGATATCAAGTGGGAACTCAATGGCGGTATCGTTCCTGGTGGCTATGTACCTACCAACGAGCAACTCTGGGCAGAATTCATGCCTTACTACAATAGCTTCTATGGTCTCAACCGTGCTGAGCAAACGATTGACAAAGTTTCTACTTTTGCTCCTGCTCTCATGCAAAAGATCATGACCGATGCTTCATCTACCTACAAGTGGTTAGGCGATTATATCTTGTCTGTAGCTTCATCTCAAGGTGTAGCATTGCCTACCGATATGGCGAATGCCAACGAAGGTGCTTGGCGTTGGGCAGTACATGCTTTCTTCAATGCGGCGGCGGGTCAACATGGAGCAGCTGGTACCGACTTTACCACTGCGGGTAAGCCAGAAGCATGGGGACCTGCTTACCAAATCGCTACCGGCTCTAGCGCAGAGTTGCCAGGTGTAGTAACATCTACCTACACCCTGCCAATACCGGTTAAAGAAGGATACGACTTCGTAGGATGGTTTGACAATCCTAATGGTACAGGCACAGCTATCACTTCTATTCCTGCTGGATGGAAAGGCACACTTTATGCTATTTGGGTAGAGGCGAATGCTGATGTTAAATGGGTACTCAATGGCGGTAGCGTGGCAGGTACATTGCCTAAGGAGATCACGGGTGCACCATACACCATCCCAACTCCTACTCGCACAGGATATGTCTTCCTTGGATGGTATGATACCAATAACACCAGCGGTAATAAACTAACCACCCTGCCTGTTGGCTACAAGGGTACTGTATATGCTATCTGGCGCGAAGCCAAAGTAACATGGGTGTTGAACGGCGGTAAGGTGCTGCAAGAGGTAACCATCATTGATGTGCCTACCAACGAAGAACTCTGGGAGGACTTCAAAGCATACTTCAATGAGTATTATAATGTAGAGCGTTATGATCAACCGATGGAGAATCTCACCTCTTTCTGGCCAACCGATTTCGATCCTGAGGTGAAAATCTTGCTCGATCAAGAATCAGAGTTTGCATGGCTAGGTCACTACATCTATGCTGTAGTCATCGGACAAGGCAAGGAGATGGGTACCGAGGCATTGTGGCGCTGGAATTTGTGGGCATTCTTCAATTGCAAGCAACACACCGAATACCCAGTTTCTGCCGACTTTACCGAGGCAGGAAAACCAGAGAAATGGGGACCTAAGTACCAAGAGGTACATGGTGGCAGTTCAAGTACGGAGACCCAAGAAATTCAATTACCAAGCAAGATCGAGGGTGCACCTTATACTATCCCAACTCCTGTGAAAGATGGTGATACATTTGTTGGTTGGTATAACAATAATAAAGGCACTGGTGAGAAATTGACTGTATTACCTATAGGTTATGATGGTACTGTATATGCTATCTGGAAATCCATGAGCACCTCTATAGACGAGGTAGTTCTACCTGTATTGAATATTAACGAGCCAATGTATGATCTCTTGGGTCGTCAAGTAGATAAAACCTATCGTGGTATTATTATTCAAAACGGTAATAAATTTGTGAGATAATATCGCTGACCACTTCTTGAACGTGGCTAAATCCATCCGCCAACTCCATGTAGGCGAGGATTGATAATATTGAAAAACTCTATACGAAAGGTGATAAATTTTAGGATTTGTCACCTTTCTTTTGTTCACTCGTAGTTCATACTCTGTTTTTCCATTAGCACTCCGAAAGGATACCGAATGGATAAGCATAGGATAGGGATACGTATTGCAAGGGTATTGCAAGGGTATGGGATGATGAGAGCCGATGATGTGCCGACGATGTCCCATGGATGTCTTATAGTGGTCGCGAAAAAGACTAAGTACAAACCATGGAAATCTTAAAATAGAAAAATTTTGTTATTTTCTTGCCAATATCAGCAAAAATAAGTACTTTTGTAACCAATTTGACAAGAACATGCTGATAGTACACATGTCTATTACACTATCGGGAGAGAAGTACATTTATGACCTCACAAGAACTAGCATATCACTACGTACAGCATACCAATCGTTGTATCTTTCTGACGGGTAAAGCAGGTACCGGCAAAACAACCTTTCTGCGACGTCTAAAAGAAGAGTGCCCCAAGCAAATGGCTGTGGTGGCACCTACTGGCGTGGCTGCTATCAATGCCGAAGGAGTGACCATTCATTCGCTCTTTCAACTGCCACCGCAGTTATTCCTACCAACCGAGGAAGCACGACGACAACTCTTTGCCGAGATGCAGATGCGTGCCAACAAACAGCGGGTGCTACGCAACCTCGAACTGCTAGTCATAGATGAGGTCAGTATGGTGCGAGCCGACCTATTGGACACGATCGATGCGGTCTTGCGGCACTTTAAGCATCGTCCTACTATCCCCTTCGGTGGCGTGCAACTGCTGGTTATCGGCGACCTGTTTCAACTCTCACCCGTTGTGCGCGAAGAGGAATGGCGACTGCTACAGCCCTTCTACGACGGACCATACTTCTTCCAAGCACGCGTATTCCGTGAACTCAGACCTGTCTATATAGAGTTCGAGCATGTCTATCGACAAACGAATCAAGACTTTGTCACAATCCTCAATCAGGTGCGCAATAATGAGCTTACGTCAGAGTCGTTGCAAGTGCTGAATAGTAGGGTTCAGGAGTTTAGGGGGGCAAAAGAGGCGATAACGCTCTCTACTCACAATAGCAAAGTGGATGCTATCAATCAGCGAGAGATGGATGCGTTGACAGGAAAAGAACATACCTACAAGGCGACCATCACCGATACTTTCCCCGAATCGATGTATCCCATTGATGAACAATTGACACTCAAAGTGGGTGCACGGGTGATGTTTATCAAGAACGATTCTTCGACCGATAAACTCTACTACAACGGCAAGCTAGGCGTGGTCACATCGCTCTCTAAGCAGGCGATCAATGTGCTATGCGATGACGGTACAGAGGTCAATGTGCATAATGAGGTGTGGGAGAACATACGCTACAATGCCGACTCGGGCAGCGACCAAGTACAGACCGAGATTATAGGCACGTTTAGTCATTACCCCTTGCGTCTAGCATGGGCTATCACTATTCACAAAGCACAAGGATTGACCTTCGACCAACTGGTCATTGATGCCGAAGATGCTTTTGCCGCAGGACAAGTGTATGTGGCTCTCTCTCGTTGTCGTAGTCTAGAGGGATTGACGCTGCTCACTCCTATACCCACACGAGCACTGAGTAATGCACGAGAGGTGTTGCTGTTTACCGATCAGCAGGACTCAATACAAACGATAGAAGAGAACCTTCAACCGGCGCAAAAAGAGTATTTGACCATGTTGCTCTGTGCGTTGTTTGACTTCCGTGAGCACACCGAGCAGCTCTATGCCTTGCAACGCATGGCCAACAATATGACCTCGTTGCAGATACCTCCAAATGAATATTTCTCCGACTTAATAACGCCTTTGCTGGATTGGCATGGAGTAGGGGAACGCTTTCAACAACAGATACGCCAACTGATGTATAACGACCAGTTGGATAAACTTCAAGAACGCTTGCTGGCAGCTAGTCAGTACTATGCGCCTAAGATATATGAGTTGCTGAAGGCTATGACGGATTGTCCATTGCGTAGCAACAACCAGTCGGACGCTGCACAACTTAAACAAAACCTTTTGGATATCTATGCTGCGCTCTCGCGCAAAGCCTACTTGCAAGCGCAGATGGCACAGCAGGTCAGCGTAGAGGCCTACTTTGAGGCACGTAAGACATACAAGTACAAAGAGCCTTCCTTGACTATCTATACCACTCAACGCAAGTCTAGAGTCAATGCTACAACCTTCCAGACGATGACGTTGCTACACCAAGGCTATCGAATAAAAGACATAGCCAAGCATCGCAAGATGACGCAAAGAACAGTCATCAAGCATCTCAAGACGCTGCTAGAAGATGGCGTGTTAGAGCTACATGATTTCCATCCTGCTGATCGCCCTTGGATAAAGGGATGAGGCATCGGAGATGCGGTGAAGGCGGTTTTACCGCGGTGAAGGAGGCTACGCCTCGGTGAAGGCTTCGCGGTTAAGCGGTTAAAGGGTTTAGAGTTTAGTGTAGTAGTTAGTTTAGAGTTTAGTGTTTAGAGTCCAGAATACTCTCAACTTATAACTTATCGCTGCCCTCAACACTCAACACTCAACTCTCAACTGAATAAGATTTCTGCGAAGCAAGGAGCTCAAACTTTCGCTTCATCGTCATTTACCGCCATTAACCGATACCAATGAATCCCTGCAAACGTTAGCATAGATATTATACCAATAAAATCAGAGTAATGCTTGGTTATTCTAGATATATGTCGTACCTTTGTGCTCGATTTGAAAAATAACGCTATAATCATGAAAAAAAATCTATTACTTATTCTTTTGATGATTTGTTCGATCGCAGCACAAGCTACGACCTTATTCCCTTCTCGTACTGACTTCCGTGACGAGCAAATCTATTTTGTGATGACCACACGTTTCTACAATGGTGATCCAAACAACGACACCCAATGCTGGGACGCACAAAACTACAACGTGGGTGATCCTGCGTGGCGTGGTGACTTTAAAGGACTCATTGAGAAACTAGACTACATCAAAGCACTTGGTTTTACTGCTATCTGGATAACTCCTGTAGTAGAGAACGCTTCTGGTTATGACTACCACGGCTATCACGCACGTAACTTCTCTAAAGTAGATCAACGCTATGAGTCAGAAGATGTCAAGTTCCAAGACCTCATTACAGCGGCACACGCTAAAGGCATGAAGATCATCCTTGATATCGTGCTCAACCACACCGGTAACTTTGGCGAAGAGAACTTATGCAAACTCTTTACACGCGACTGGTCAGCTGACCAAAGTGATATCAATACCTGCATGGTGCCATATACTCAGAAGGATGGTGGCAAATTGCCTGATAACTATGCTAATCTACCAGGTGGCGAGCAATACAGCAAGCGTCTTGCGATGATGAAGAACACCGATGGTCAAAATCACGATAAGAACAACTATTGGCACCACTATGGTAACTTCAACTGGGACGATGATACCCGTTGGTGGGCACAGATCGCCGGTGACTGCGTGGATCTCAACACCGAGAACGCATACGTGGCTAACTACCTTGTGAAATGCTATGGCGAGTTCATTAAGATGGGTGTGGATGGTTTTCGTATCGACACTGGTGGACACATCTCTCGTTTGAGCTTCAATAAGAATTTTATTCCTCAGTTCCGTGCTCTAGCCGAGCAACACAAAGCTGCACGCAATGGCGGCGACTTCTTTATGTTTGCTGAAGTCTGCTCACGTGACCGCAATGTGACCTACCGTGGACAAGATCGTCTCAGCCCATACTTCTACACATGGACCGAGAAGAAAAACTACACATGGGACGACAGCGAGACATCATGGAACAATGTAGTGGTGATGGAAGGTGCTAAAGGTAGCCATACCAATGTGACTGCTGTAGATCAACACGCCAAAGATTATGTAGGTCAATACAGCGACGGTCGTACCTCACAAAATGCTTTGCTTTCAGGCAATAACTACCACACTCCTGACTATAGCCAATACTCAGGTTTGAGTGTCATTGACTTCCCCATGCACTGGAACTTCCGTTCAGCCTCTGAAGCTTGGGGCGTGAAGGGCAACGATAACCGCTACAACGATGCTACATGGAACGTAGTGTATGTAGACTCACACGACTATGCGCCAGACGGTGCACCAGAGGGTACACGCTTTGACCAAGACCAATCGACCTGGGCAGAGAACCTCTCGTTGATGTTTACTTTCCGTGGTATACCTTGTTTGTATTACGGTTCAGAGATCGAGTTCAAGAAAGGTTGTGTGATTGACAAAGGTCCAAACATCGCACTCAAAGAGACCGGTCGCGCGTACTTCGGCGGTTATATCAAAGGTGATATCAAGGTAACCGACTTCGGTGAGTACAGCAATGCTACAGGCAATATCGCACAAACATTGAAGCACCCACTTTCATTGCATATCCAACGTTTGGCTAAGATCCGTATGGCAGTTCCTGCTTTGCGTAAGGGTCAATATAGCACCTCTGGTTGCAACGGTCAGTTTGCATTCAAACGTCGCTACACCGATGCTACTACCGACTCATATGTGCTCGTAACTATCTCTGGCGGTGCTACTTTCTCTAGTATCCCTAATGGTACGTATGTCGATTGTATCACTGGCGACACCAAGACAGTGACCAACGGCACATTATCTGTTTCTTGCTCAGGCAAAGGTAATATGCGCGTATATGTATTAAATACCGAACTCACCAAAGCACCTGGTAAGATTGGTACAGATGGAAAGTATCTCTATCAATCATCTTCTGTGGCAGGTAGCAACCCAAGTTGGGATGGTACCCAAGAGGAACTCGACGAGCGTTTTGGTGCAGGTGGCAATGGTGGCAACGGTGGCTCAACCGATTGGGGTGAGGTTGTAGAACCATGTGTAGAGTCTGCTGATGAGCGTGCAGTGTTCTTCCAAGCTACACAAGACTTCGGTACTTCTGCTGCAGTATATATGTGGATCAAAGGTACTGAAACCAACTTGCTTGGTGCATGGCCAGGACAACGAGCGACTCACCTTGGTGGTGGTACATTCAAGTTCGTGCTTCCTGATAATGTGACTGGTGACGAGAGCCAATGGATGATCATCTGGAACAACAATAACGGTGGCAAACAAACAGCAGACTTGAGCTTCACCATGCGTGGATTGTATACAATGAATGGTTATCAAAACAAGGTAACAGCTCTCTGCGAGGGTGGAAGCACAGGTGAAGATCCTAATCCAAATCCTAACCCAGATCCAGATCCTCAACCTCAAACAGGCACAGCATGCTTGGCTTCTGCTGATGAGCAAGTGGTATTCTTCAAGGCTCCTAGTGGTTTCGGTACTTCTGCTTCTGTATATATGTGGATCAATGGAACCAATACCCATCTCGTGGGCAGTTGGCCAGGTAGCGCAGCTACTCACTTGGGTGACGGCGTATTCAAGTTTGAACTTCCTGCTAATATGCAAGGCGATGAGAGCCAATGGATGATCATTTGGAACAATAATGGTCAGGGCTTACAAACAGCCGACCTCAAGTTCACTATGCGCGGTTTGTACACGACCAATTCTGATATCAAGGGTACCGCATGTACCAGTGTGGTATCTACCTTATGTGATGATATTGCTAATGATGTAGATCAGATCGTGGTAGATAAATCGACCGCTCGCAAAGTTCTCATCAATGGCGCATTGTATATCGTGCTAGAGGATGGACGTGTGTATGATGTTATGGGTGGACGCCGCTAATGCGGCGCCCTTATAGCCCTATAGGACGCTTTGCTATAGGACGCCGCGATGCGGCTATGGGACGGCAAAAGTGCCTATAGGTTATAGGTAATATACAAAAAGAGTTGCGAATCATTCGCAACTCTTTTTGTATATTACCCATGGCCCATTACCAATCGCCATATTGATATATCCTATTTCTCTTTATATACCCATCGTAGGTTGTCTACCCAGAGTGTGTTACCTTCGTGTGCTCGGAAAGGACCGGAATTGCTGGATGAGATATACATAACAACGTGTGTGGGTTCGTCTAGACTCCATCCTACTTCCTCTACTTCTACCATATCACCTTGAGAATTGCGGGACATCATTCTCGTTTGATTGAGGTCCTCATATTCATGGAAATCAGGTGAGTCGGTGATATTACCCCAACGAATAGGAATTTGATGATTGTTGATCCATTCGGGTATTGATTGACTGATAATCTCGTATGCGGTACCTACACGGCGTGCGTATATCTTGCCAGTCTTCTTGTCTTCCCAACGATATTGTAGATAGACGTATATGACAGCACAATCATGACCCTCTACCTCCTCAATCTTGTTGTTGACAGTAGTGGTAATGACATTAGATTCTGATATTTTAGCCTTGTAGTCCAACATCAACGCAATAGGATGTTTGTCAAATGGCACGCCAAAATCAATAGCAGTATATGGGCGTGTTTTGGCTAGCAAACCAAGTGGTTCAACAGCGTGTCCCATATAAATGGTACCCGATACCATTGCATCAATTTTCACTAGATCAATATGTGAGATGACATTGGTCAATTTACAGCAGTAACCTTTGCCTCTTTTTTCTGGACAGACAGAACCAGCAGTAGCAGTCTCAATGCCCATGAATCGAGCATAGGTGTCGCTACTTCCCCATGGGTTATCTGGTGCAGCAACGTATGCACCGTTGGTACGAATAGTATCGTTGGCACCAAGGGTGTATAGCACTTTGGTCTTACCTCCTAGGAGTTTGGATTCTTTTATATGGCGTACTATCCATTGGTTCATATTACCAAATGCGATAGGTTCTACACGCTCTTTTGCTACGATAGAGTCAGTAGTACACCATATTGCTAGCGATAGGAAAAGTGTACGACATATGATGTAATGTCGCACACTCAGTCTATGTAGGGAATCAAGTTGCATAGGAATTATAGCAAGCTAAAAGCAACGTCCATCATGTGGGTGAAACTGTTCTGACGTTGTTCTGCTGTGGTAGATTCTCCTGTAAGGATATGATCAGAAACGGTGCATATCACTAATGCTTTATTACCAGAGCGTGCAGCGTTCATATATAGTGCAGGAGCCTCCATCTCTACGGCAAGGACACCCATGTTCATCCATTTGTCATTGTGGGCGTTCTCGGTATAGAAAGTGTCGGATGAGAATACGTTGCCCACTTTGTAGTTATAGCCAAACTTTTCAGCAGCTTCTGCTGCACGGCGGCAGAGATCGAAGTCAGCGATAGGAGCATAGGTGCCTGGTAACTCATATTGCATCGCATAATTACTATTGGTGCAAGCACCCATAGCAATCACTAGATCGCCTACCTTAAGATCATGATTGATGCTACCGCAACTACCTACGCGGATGATGTTTTTCACCCCGTAGAAGTTGTATAACTCATAGGTGTAAATACCAATAGAAGGAATACCCATACCATGACCCATCACGCTGACTGGTTTGCCATTGTGTGTGCCAGTAAAACCTAGCATACCGCGAACATTATTGAACTGTACTGGGTTTTCCAGATATTTCTCTGCCATCATCTTTGCACGTAGTGGATCACCTGCCATGATGACTGTCTCGGCGATTTCGCCAAATTTAGCCCCAATGTGGGGAGTAGGTGTTGTGTTCATAGTTTAATTATTTTAGAGTTTTATTAATATGCTTGATACTAGTTGGAAAGAAAATAGTGATAAGTACCGTTACTCCCAACAGCATCGGATAAAACAAGAAAGGTACGATATCGAGTGCTGATATGCTAGCTATACCGCTTGCCATCAGCAGTTGTGCACCATAAGGTATCAGTCCTTGCACGGTACAAGATGTGGTGTCTAGTAATGAAGCAGTACGCCGCGCATCGATATTAAAACGCTTAGCAATATTTTTGGCTATATCGCCTACACTAAGGATGGCCACGGTGTTGTTGGCTGTAGCCATATTAGCTAAGGCGACAGTAGCGCAGATACTGAGTTCGGCCCCTTTGCGTGTACGCACTTTGCTTTTGATAAAGTCTACAATGCGTTGCATAACACCTTGGTAGGTGATGAGGGCAAAGATACCACCTGCCATCATAGATATTAATATCAATTCACCCATGCCAGTTACACCTGCTGTCAGGCTTTCAACCCACACTATAAAATTATAACTACCGTCAGCTATACCCACTACACCTGTTAGCAAGATGCCTATGAGTATTACGATCATTACATTCATACCGCAGGTAGCTAGTATGAGTACGGCAGCATATGGTATGATTTTCCACCACATTACTTGACCGATAACTACTTCGCTAGTGCTGCTACCCATCACTAGGTATGTTATTGCTACTATTATAGCTGCCGGTAGAACCATAAAGAAGTTAAACTTGAACTTGTCTTTAGGTTTACAGCCTTGTGATTGTGTCGCTACAATAGTGGTGTCGGATATAAAACTCAAATTGTCGCCAAAGAAAGCACCACTAACGATGCTTGCCGTCATTAGAGCTACGGACATATCCGTTTTGTCGGCTAGTGTGGCTGCTATAGGGACGAGTGCAACGATAGTTCCTACGCTTGTACCCATACATAGCGATACGATGCAGGATGATGTGAATAAGCCGGCCAACAAAAACTGCGTAGGAAGTAGTTTAAGCGTCAGGTTTACTGTCGCATCAACTGCTCCCATAGCTTTGGCAGAGGAAGCAAAAGCTCCTGCTAGAATAAATATCCATACCATCAAGAGCATATCTTTATGGCCAGCTCCTTTGGAAAATTCCGTGATGCGGTCCGATAGTTTTAATCCTCTTGTTAATAGGATAGCAATGATTGATATGGCGATGAAAATGACAAGCATTTTGGTAGTTTAGCTGTTTATCAGTTTAGTAGTTTAGAGAGAAGCGATATTCTTTTCGTTGAAGAGTTCTTTGCCTTCTAGGGTATAGGCGTACTCAATACGGTCAGCATAGTATTCCTCCACTTTGCCACGAACGATTTTCATGGTAGAGTTGACCATGTGGTTTTGCTCGGTAAATGCTTCTGGCAATACGGCAATAGCTTTAGGTAACCATTGTTCAGGGAACATACCTGCATACTTGCCATTCTTATACTCGTTCACTTCGTCTTGTATCTTTTGCAGCATGGCCTTTTTACCTTCTTCAGTGGCAGGGTCAATACCTTGAGACATGACGTGCTCCTTCAATGCATCTTTGTTAGACACAATGAGCACAATCGTATAAGGGTCTTGATTGTTGTGCAGAATAACCTGTTCGATATACTTACTGCTGTCGGTCAAACTATCTTCATAGCCCTCTGGGCTGTATTTCTCTCCATCTGCACTGATGAGCAATGATTTGAAACGACCAACCACCCACAAGTATCCAGGGTGTTTGTCGGTCACATATCCCATATCACCGGTGTGTAGCCATCCATCTACTACGGTCTTGGCTGTGGATTCAGGATTCTTCCAATAACCAGCCATCACGTTCTCACCTTTGATGACGATTTCACCTTTTTCTCCATTAGGAACCTCATTACCATCGCCGTCGCAGATCTTCAACTCTAATGGAGAAACGATTCGTCCACTAGAACCGAATACGGCATGTCCCATTGAATTTGCACAAATGATAGGAGTTGCCTCGCTTAGACCATAGCCTTGAAACATAGGCATACCTACTGCGCAGAAGTATCGTTGTAGTTCAATATCTAGCAATGCTCCACCACCCACGAAGAAGCGCATTCTTCCTCCGAAACCTTCTCGTACTGCTTTGAAAATAATCTTGTCAAATAGTTTGACTAGTGGCCAGCGCCATGATTGCCAACCACCGCGATTCCAATACTCTTTGTAGTACTTGATGGCGTTGTTGAGGGCAAAGTTATATAATTTCTCAACGGTCTTACCTTTGGCTTTGATATTGGTTTCGATGCTTTTGCGGAAGTTACGCGCTAGAGCAGGTACAGACAACAATAGCATAGGTTTAACCTCTTTGATAGCTATTGGTATGTTCTTGAGGGTAGCTATGGCAGTTTTGCCGATAGGTACAGTGGCTATACTACCTCCGTAGAACATCATGGTGTAGAATCCAGCTACGTGTGCGAAACAGTGATCAAGAGGTAAAATAATCAGCATAACGTCGTGCTTTTTACATTGTATGACACTGCTACCTTGCTCCACGTTGGCCGTGTAGTTGCGGTGGGTGAGTAGGATACCCTTAGGATCGGCTGTTGTTCCAGATGTATAACTGATGTTCGCATAATCATCTGGACCAATGGATTCATAAAGAGCTTTAAACTCATCTGCATGTTCTTGCAAATATGTCTCACCCATAGCAATAACTTTAGAGATAGGAATTTCGTTTTCTCTATATTCTGCTATTGAATCTAAAACTATTACTTTTTCCACTAATGGGCATTGGTCAATAATATTATGGATCTTAGGCAATTGTTGTTCGCTTACAATCACATAACGAGACTCCGAATGTTGGATACGGAAGAGCAAATCCGTAGCTTCCGTTAACTTGATGCTGAGTGGTACGTTGACACCACCAGCATATAGAATGCCAAGCTCACTAGTAATCCATAAGTTACGTCCTTGTGATAGGAGTGACACTTTATCGCCTTTTTTTAATCCTAACACATGTAAACCCGCAGCTATTTTGTATGCTTCTTCGCGTGTTTGTCCAAAACTGGTTTCGGTCCACACATTTCCTATTTTCTCGCGAAGAAAAGTTAAGTCATTAAATTCGCGTGTGTACTTTTCGACAAAGTCGATAATAGTCATACGTTTCATGATGGTTGTGTTTATACTAATGTTTTGATTAGGTTTTCTTTATTTCCTGGCAATAAGTCTATTGGTGCTAACTCTATCATGGTGTATGCACCATAGCGTTCTGCCTGTTTCATTCGTATTGCTGCCCTTGCACATGATACCATGATTTGAGCGGTAAGTGCAGGGTTGTTAATAGTCATATTAAATTCAAATCGTTGATTGTGTGTACTACCAGAAACACCACTACGTACTAGGTTCACGCCGTGTGCTACATTGTTGAGTGCTTCTACGTCATCCACTACAATCATATGTGTCTCGTCGTGTGCAAAATAATCGTCAGCTAATAGCTTTTGCCCTACTACAGCAGCATCAGCACCTTCTTCAAGCTCTACGTATACCATACGACGATGCACACCAGTTCCCAATGGAATGGTCATTGATAATGCGTTCTTGATACCATCGATAGCTTTAGCTGCTACCGTATGCCCCATTGAACGACCAGGACCAAAATTGGTATAAGTAATGCCTTGAGGAGCCATAGCTAAGAGCAAAGCACGTACTACAGAGTCGCTACCTGGATCCCAACCTGCAGCTATCACGCTGACCGCTTTGTGGGTTTGAGCAGCTATACCAAGGGAATCGCGTAAAGCTAAAATTTGATTGTGTATATCAAATGAATCCACGGTACAAATACCCTTTTCTAGAAGTTGAAGGGCAAATTTCTCTACCTCACGAGTTGGGGTACACAATAATACCGCGTCTGCTTGGATCGCTTCTAAAGAATCATTGTGGTGATAAATACCCACCAACTCCATATCTGGAGCAGCGATAATGGCCTGCTCTACGGCGCGACCAATATTTCCATAACCGATTAATGCTATACGATAAGCCATACTAACTCAATTTAGGCTGCAAAAGTACAAAAAATAATGTAAATATGCAAGTTTTGTAAAATATTTTTACAAATATATACAAAAAGCGAACTCCATAAGGAATTCGCTCAGTTGCCAAACTAGGACTCGAACCCAGACAGACAGAACCAGAATCTGTAGTGCTACCATTACACCATTTGGCAATCAATTATGCTAGTCTCTTGTAAAACCGACTGCAAAGGTACTGCTTTTTTACGAAACTACCAAATATTTTTGAAAAATAACATTTCCCGATGTGGTCTCATTATCCCATTGCTCCGTTGACAGGTATCACTTGTCCTGATACATAGCTAGACATTTCTGAAGCTAAGAATAGCGCTACTTGTGCCACTTCCTGTGCTTCACCACAGCGTCGCATAGGGATGGTTTTTATCATCTCTGCACGGGCAACTTCAGGGAGTGCCATTGTCATATCTGTATTGATGAAACCAGGTGCAATAGCATTGGCACGTATGTTGCGAGCACCTAATTCTTTGCTCAATGATTTGATGAATCCGATTATGCCTGCTTTAGATGCGGCGTAGTTAGCCTGTCCAGCATTACCTGCCACGCCAACGATGGATGACATAGCTATGATGCTTCCACTACGTTGTTGCATCATTTGTCTAGCTGCCGCGTGGCAATAATTGAATACAGATTTGAGGTTGGTGCTCAATACATCATCCCATTGTTGCTCGCTCATACGCATGAGCAATGTGTCGCGGGTGATACCAGCATTACATACGAGGATATCTAGTTTGCCAAATTGGTTGATGACATGTTGAACGACCTCGTGGGCTGCGTCAAAGTTGGAAGCATCACTCTTGATGGATAATGCTTTGACATTTTTGCTTTCAATGAGTTTTGCAAGGTCTTGAGCTTCCTTTTCCTCATTAATATATGTATATGCAATATTGCATCCGTTTTCTGCAAATAGTAGTGCAATAGCACGACCAATACCTCGTGATGCTCCTGTGATAAGAGCTATTTTGCCTTCTAAATTAGTCATAAGTTGTATCGTGAAAGATTATTTAAGGTATTTATTCAACCATGCAGCGAAAGTTCTTTGCCATAGGATACCATTTTGTGGTTTAAGTACCCAATGGTTTTCGTCAGGGAAGATGAGAAGTTGTGCTTCTACTCCTCGCATTTTAGCCGCATCAAAAGCTGCCATACTTTGGTTGGCAAGAATGCGGTAATCTTTTTCTCCATGTATACAAAGTATAGGTGTATCCCATTGGTCTACAAAGAGATGTGGAGAGTTCGCGAAAGTATTTTGCGCAATGGTGTTATCTTTGTCCCAATACGCGCCTCCCATATCCCAATTAGCGAACCATTTTTCTTCGGTCTCAAGGTATTGCATCTCCATATTGAAAATACCATCGTGCGCAATGAATGCTTTGAAACGTTTGTCGTGGTGTCCTGCTAACCAATATACGCTGAAACCTCCGAAAGATGCTCCCACACAACCTAATCGATCTTTATCCACATAAGACTCGCTAGCTACAAACTCGTCAATAGCGGCTAGGTAATCTTTCATACATTGACCTCCGTAGTCACCGCTGATTTGTTCATTCCATTCGTTGCCGAAACCAGGTAATCCTCGACGGTTAGGAGCTACTATAATGTAGTCATTGGCTGACATCATCATGAAGTTCCATCTAAAACTCCAGAATTGGCTTACAGGAGATTGTGGACCACCTTCGCAGTAGAGCAAGGTAGGGTACTTCTTGTTAGGATCGAAGTGAGGTGGATAGATAATCCATGTGAGCATTTGTTTTCCATCGCTGGTTGTTTGCCAACGTGGTACTACGGTTCCCATTTCGATTTGAGAGTAGATGTTATTATTCTCGTCTGTGAGTTGCTGAATTTTTGATGTTTGTGCCAATGGAGTTTTTATTTGACCTACAGTCTGGCATGTTTTGCTTTTCTTGCCTGTTGAAGAGAAACTATATATTTCGTTTGCTTCTCTCATAGAATGTCTCAAGCAGTAGTATGTACTACCGATATTGCCACCTGGAACATAGTCATATTGTCCAGTGGTTAAACAAGTGCATTTACCTTGAATATTGATTTCGTATAACATGGAAGTGCCGTGCCATACTGCGCTGAATACGAGCGAGTTGTTGTTTTTCCAATAGTAGGAATCAACATTGGTTTCTAAGCCTTGTGTGAGGAAACGTTTTTCGCCTGTTTGCAAGTTTTGAATCATTAGACGATTTTCATCACTTTCGTAACCGTCTCGCTCCATAGATTGCCATGCTATCCATTGTCCGTTAGCAGAAAAAGTTGGGTTGGTGTCATATCCACCATTGTCTTCGGTGAGGTTAGTATGCGTACCCGTCTCAATATCGTAGAGATAGATGTCGGAATTGGTTGATATAGCGTAGTCTAGTCCAGTCTTCTTACGGCACGTATAGGCTATCTGCTTACCATTTGGGTTCCATGCTAACTGTTCTACACCACCAAAAGGCTTCATTGGCGATTCGTATGGTGTGCCTTCCAATAGATCAACACAGTTTATGGTTGAGAGTTGAGAGTCGATGGTTGATAGTTCGCAGAGGAATGGGTGTGGTGCAGTCTCTGTCCACTCGTCCCAATGCTTGTACATTAAATCGTTTACTACTCGTCCAGATGCTAAAGGTAGATCTGGGTAAATGTCAGCAGTAGATGGGATGGTATTGACTTGTGCTATGAGTATGATTTTATTTCCTCGTGGAGAAACGAGGAAACCTTCAATTTCCTTGTCAAAACCAGTGAGGACTTTCTCGCCAATCACCACTTGTCCATCTGCATTGATATAGCATAATTGTCCATTGTGCCAAGCTGGACTATGTCCAATGAATTCATTGATCACTTCTAATTTTTCGCCTTTTACGCTTCGGTCGCGACAAACGCGTATCCAAGAGGTAGATCTATTCTCTTCGATACTATAATAACTAATGGTATATGCTATGAGTCCGGATGTTTGATCTGGATGTACGCTATTGATACGTCCCATTGCCCAAAGTGCTTCGGGGGTGAGACGTCCTCCTTCTATAGTTATTTCTGGTTTGTTAATAGGAGCTTTTTTATTGTCCGCAGCCATTCCTGTGCTAGTGATAAGGGCTAGTGTTGCCATTAATATAAAATTACGCATAAAGTTGTATATATTGTATATAGTATATCAAAATCCCTGCAAAGGTACTAAAAAAAACATACATACACAAACAAAATGCCATAATTTTAATAAAAGTGCCATTTGTATTCTTTGAACTTTTATTGTAAGTTCGTTGAACCATTGTGAATGTGTTGTGATTTTGTGCATAAATAATGTGGTGATATATGATTTGATTATATGAATATAAGGGAGTGGCTAAATGTTAGGAGAATCATGCAAAAGTATTGAATTTTGTAAGTATTTTTGTTCTTTTTGGGGTAAAATTAAAGAGAAATAATAAAAAAGTATAGACAAAAGATAAAAAAAGTGAAAAAAAACTTGTGTAATTAAAAAAGTTTGTTTACCTTTGCAGAAGATTAAAGATATATTCTTGTTCTTGATTAAAGAAATAAACAAGAGTAATGATGAAATTATTACAACAACCCTTAATATTAACTTTTAAATTTTAAGATTATGAAACTAAAATCAATCCTAGTTATTGCTTTGGTAGCAATTATGTCAGCTTGTACATCTACTGATTCTTTGGTAAAAGATTATGTAGCAGCTTGCAAAGAAGGTGACACTGAGAAAATGGAAGAGTTGGCAAAAGAACTTGAAGAAGTTGAGGATGAATTGACAGATGAGCAAGTAGCAGAAGTAGCAGCTGCAACTTTAGCAGCAGCATTTGGCGGTGCTATGGATTAATGTTTATTAATAAACAAGAAATCATTAAAAAAACAGCAGGAATTCCTGCTGTTTTTTTATTGTCTATGTAACTTAACCTTTATTTCCTCCTATAATACGTCGCAAAAGTAAAAGCATAGTCGTGTTTTTCGTCTGCTTCGTGACGTTCTTTTTCTATACATTGCCAAATCGTTGGATCAATCTCAGGGAAGAAGGTGTCTGCATCCTCCCAACAATGGTGGATATGTGTGATATGTAGTTCGTTGACTAATGGTATAAACTGACGATATACTTCACCACCACCGATGATAAAAACCTGCTCGTTGGCATCTACTATGTTTAGTAATTCCTCAATGGAGTGAGCCACCTCCGTGTTCTCGTATGTGAAAGTTGTGTCGCGTGTCAGTACGATATTGCGGCGGTTTGGTAATGGGCGACGAGGTAGGGAGAAGAACGTCTTTTTTCCCATAACGACTGTAGCACCTGTAGTAAGTGCTTTGAAATGCTTGAGATCATCAGGCAAATAGCATAGCAAATCATCAGACTTACCTATGGCATAGTTCTCGGATATAGCAACAATGATGGATAACATAATCTTAATTTAAAATTAGACTGCCACTATACCAGGGATATGAGGGTGAGGATTGTAGTCCACAAGAGTAAAGTCTTCGAACTTGAAATCAAACAAGTCTTTTACCTCAGGATTAATAATCATTTTAGGTAACGCACGCGTGTCGCGCGTGAGTTGTAATTCTACTTGTTCAAAGTGATTGGTATAGATATGTGCATCGCCAAACGTGTGAACAAAATCACCCGCCTTCAATCCTGTTACTTGTGCCATCATCATGAGAAGTAATGCATATGAAGCAATGTTAAATGGCACACCAAGGAAAATGTCTGCAGAACGTTGATACAACTGTAAACTTAATCGACCATCCGCTACATAGAATTGGAATAGAGTATGACATGGGGGCAAAGCCATATTGTTGACCTCTGCTACGTTCCAAGCGCTGACAATATGACGGCGTGAGTCAGGGTTGTTTTTTATCTGCTCTATGAGCAATTTGATTTGGTCAATATGTCCACCTTGGTAATCTGGCCAAGAACGCCATTGGTGTCCATACACAGGACCTAGTTCGCCATTTTCGTCTGCCCATTCATTCCAAATGCGTACACCATGATCTTGGAGATACTTGACATTGGTATCACCTTTGAGAAACCACAGTAGCTCATATATGATGGATTTGAGATGGAGTTTCTTGGTGGTTAAAAGAGGAAATCCTTCCTCTAAGTTAAAACGCATTTGATGACCGAAGACAGATTTAGTACCTGTACCGGTACGGTCTTGCTTGAGTGTACCTTCCGTGAGGACACGTTGGCAGAGTTCAAGATATTGTTTCATATTAATACAAATTATACGTTGTTTTTAGAACACGGAACTCAGTACGACGATTAAGCGAGTTACATATCTCTTGTTGAGTTTCCGGTAATGTTAGAATAAATGCTTCATCCAAGACTTGATTTTTTGGCAAGAATGGATATTGCTTGTGTAGAGCATCGGTTACAACAACAGGTTTTTCTTCTCCATATCCTACAGGCGTTAAGCGTTTGTTTTCTATGCCATGTTTGATTAGGTAATTAACCACGGATTGGGCACGGCGCAAAGCTAATTGTTGATTGGCTTGATTGTTACCTACCATATCCGTATGAGCAGCTAATTCAATCGTGATATTTGGATTGTCGTTGAGCAGTTTGACAAGCGCATTGAGACCTTTCTCCGAATCAGGAGTCAGTTCCCAACTACCAAACTTGAAGAAGATATTTTCCATCTTCACAGGTTTGGAAATAGGTGCCAGAGAGAAGTCTTGTTGGTAGGTATAACTATCTGTTAGTCCTTCTGTAGTAAATAGGTGTTTCTCGTTGAGGAATCCACGAGCGTTAATGAGCATTGCATAGTGTACATCCTTGTTGAGTTTAAGACGATATGTACCATCACGGCGGATTTGTGTCTTGACGTTGGTACCATCGTTTCCAATGAGTCGTAGTGATGCTTCTGTTAGATTTTGACCTTCGCTATCAGAGATGGTTCCTTCAATGATGAGTTCCATTTGAGGCAAGTGGAATGAGTAGATGAGATCATAACCTTTCTTTTGTCCACGATTGGATGAGAAGAATCCTTCTTCTTGCTCACCAGCGAAAGTAATGCCAAAGTCGTCACCGGATGAATTGAATGGTACTCCCATGTTAAAGACATTCCAAACGGTATCTTGGCGAATAGCATAGAATAAATCAAGTCCTCCTAATCCAGGATGTCCTTTAGAAGAGAAATAGAGTCTGCCGTCAGGACGTATATATGGGAACATCTCGTCGTCTGAAGTGTTGATGGTAGGTCCTAGGTTGATAATTTCATCCCAATTACCACCGTTATTGATGGCCATATATATATCTTTGCCTCCATATCCTCCTGGTGCATCACTGACAAAAAAGAGAGTGTCACCAGTCATATTGATACTAGGGTGTGCAACGGTGATGCTACTATCATTGAATAATCGTAATTCCTGTGCTTCGCTCCACTCGCCACTAGCACGTTGTGAAGTGTATATTTTTGCACCCACGTCTTGTCCACTGATAGGTTTGGAGTAGGTAAGATACATGGTTTTTCCGTCTGCAGAGAAAGAGCACACGCCAAGTTCAACGCTAGAGGTTTGTTTTTGAACAGTAGATTCTTCTGATTCTTCGGTTTCTGTGTCATACAAACCTTCGCATAGCATGATTTCTTCCCATTGACCAGCAGCGTTCTTGCGTGCAGAATAGAGATTGAAGGTGGGTGAACCGGTTACACCAGAGTTGCGTACTTTCTTTTTATTGGAAGATGATTGCTCTTGGCGATTGGATGTGAAGACGATGGCGTCCGCCGAAGAAGTGATGAAAGCAGGGGCTAAGTTAGAAGAGCGTTTTGCATTGAATTCTTTGGCTGGGGTAACCTTGTAGCGTGAGTGTGTTTTTTTCCACTCGTCAGCCTTTAGACAAGCATACTTGCCAGCTTGTGCAATATAATCGTTAGGATGTTGCTCTAGGTAAATCTCGTACTGTTTGATAGCTTCCTTGTATTTGCCTTGATACTGCAAGGTTTGTGCATAGTGGATATAGACTATGGAGTCTGGGTAGTTGTATCGAATTGCATTTTTGTATGCAGTATTGGCTTTTGAACTATTGAGAATACGATAGCATTCTCCTTGTTGGAAGGCAACATGTGCACGCAAATCCTTGTCTTTGTTATTGATTTGTTTGTAAGTCTGTCTGTACATTTCGGCAGCGGTATAGTATTCTCCAATATTATACTTTTTATCTGCTCGTTTAATGCGTGAGGCAATACTACAAGATTGGACAATTGTAGCAAGTATGAGAACAATGAATATGATGATATGTTTAGAGTGCATGAGCAATGTATAAGATCTTTGTTAAAAAACTATATATTCTTCGGGATTGACAGCTTGACCATTTTTCCATAGTTCGAATTGCATCTCTTGGTTGTTAAAAATACCAATAGCTTCTCCTACACTCACTTTATCACCCACGTTCTTAAGTGGTTGGTCAATGCCTTTGTAAATAGATGTGAACTGTGCGTGTTGGATAGTGATGATGTAGTGCAAATTAAAGTCGTATGTTTGTTGTATGATCGTTCCATCTAATACGGCAGAAACGTTCTTGTTGTCAAAACTGCTGATTGTGATAGCAAATTGACGATTCTCTGGTGCAAAATGTTTACTGATAGTACCATGTGTAGGTGCTATGAAATTAGATAAATGTGAAGTGTTGGTTGATTGTATTGTCTCAAAGAGTTGTAGGTTGTCTTTTTCTTGTTCTTCGTATTCCGCTAAAAACTCTTCGGTGGCTTGGTTTTTTGCTGTTATAAGTTCTTCTTTGGCGACAAGTTGTATAGAGTCAAGGCTTTGGATTGTATCAGAGGAGACTTCTCCTGCAACAACCTGACGGATGATGTCAACGTACTGACGTTGTATCTCGAGTTCGTGCTCTAATGAATCCACTTTGACGGAAGCACTCATTAGTTCAGGTCTAAGGTTTTCAACTTGGCGTCCAGGTATATACTCCTGCATATCAGGTAACGCCATAGAAATTAGTACCCACGATGCAAACATAAAGAGGATCACTAGAAATATGATTCCTAGAATGTTGATTCTTATATGTTTGCGTTCGGCTAGCGTTTTGGCATCGATAATACTAATGCGGTATGACACTAGCATGCGTCTCCAAATAGATGGTTTCTTTTTGTCGCCTTTCATTGTTTTATGTGAATGTCGATTTGTTCGACTTGAGTGTATGTCAGTATCTGTAGACCGTTCAACAAAACGGTCTACAGATTGACAATGGTAATAATGTGCTTATTTGATGATGGTGCAACCCTCGCAAGGTTTGAGTTGCTTGAAGAAGTCGTTGCCTTTATCATCTACAAGGATGAAAGCAGGGAAATTCTCTACATCAATTTTCCATATAGCTTCCATACCCAGTTCAGGGTACTCTACGCACTCGATAGATTTGATGTTCTCTTGTGCAAGGATAGCTGCAGGACCACCGATAGAACCAAGATAAAAACCACCATGTTTTTGGCATGCGTTGGTCACGTCAATAGTACGATTGCCCTTAGCGAGCATGATGAGGCTACCACCATGATCTTGGAACTCATCTACGTAAGGATCCATACGTCCAGCGGTAGTTGGGCCCATAGAGCCACATGGCATACCTGCAGGAGTCTTGGCTGGTCCAGCATAGTAAATAGGGTGGTTCTTGAGGTATTCCGGCATACCTTCACCTGCATCAAGGCGAGCTTTGATCTTAGCATGAGCGATGTCACGACCTACGATAATGGTACCATTGAGCGAGAGACGTGTGCCGATAGGGTATTGGCTGAGAATCTTGCAAACATCTGCCATTGGTTGGTTGAGGTCAATACGTACTGCATCGCCTTCGCCTGCTTGACGCAATTCCTCTGGGATGAGTGAAGCTGGATTGTTGTCCATCTTCTCAATCCAAATACCATCTTTGTTGATTTTACACTTGATATTACGGTCTGCAGAGCAGCTCACTCCGAGTCCGATAGGGCAACTAGCACCATGGCGTGGAAGACGGATAACGCGGATATCGTGCGCCATATACTTGCCACCAAATTGTGCACCTAAACCAATCTTATATGCCTCTTGTAGGAGTTGTTCCTCAAGTTCAATATCGCGGAAAGCACGACCTGTTTCGTCACCTGTAGTAGGAAGAGTGTCGTAATAGTGGGTAGAAGCGAGCTTAACGGTAAGCAAGTTCTTCTCAGCGCTAGTTCCACCGATAACAAATGCAATGTGGTATGGAGGGCAAGCTGCAGTACCGAGGCTCTTCATCTTCTCTACGAGGAATGGGATGAGTGTACCAGGGTTTTGAATACGAGCTTTGGTCTCTTGATAGAGGTAAGTCTTGTTAGCAGAACCACCACCCTTGGTAACGCAGAGGAAGTGATATTCCATACCCTCGCAAGCTTCAAGGTCGATTTGAGCAGGAAGGTTGCATTTGGTATTTACCTCGTCGTACATGTTCAGTGGAGCATTTTGAGAGTAGCGTAGGTTACGCTCGGTGTAGGTGAGGTAAACGCCTTTGCTGAGTGCTTCTTCATCGCAATATCCTGTCCAAACTTGTTGACCTTTTTCTCCGTGTATAATAGCAGTTCCAGTATCTTGGCAAAGAGGTAATTGACCTTTGCATGAAACCTCTGCGTTGCGCAGGAAAGTGAGCGCAACATATTTATCATTAGCACTAGCCTCTGGGTCACGGAGGATTTTTGCTACTTGTTCGTTGTGGCTACGACGTAACATGAAACTTACGTCAGAGAATGCTGCATTAGCCATTTTGGTTAGGCCTTCTGCTTCGATTTTGAGCATAGGCTTTCCTTCGAATTCGCCAACAGACACATGGTCTTTGGTTAACAAATAATACTCTGTTTCATCCTTACCAAGTTGAAACATTGGTGCATACTTAAATTCCATGATTTCTATGATTAATTGTGTTGTTTTACGTGTTTGAGTCTTTCACTTTCACTTTTATTCCATTTCCATCTATTGTGTGTCCACAGCCACATGTGTGGTTGTTGTTTGATGTTTTGCTCGAGCAGTTGTACGTATTTAAGTGTGATTTGCTGCTCGGACATAGAAGTTGGATCTTCAGTTACGAGTTCGAAACGAACATGGTAATGTCCACGCTTAGGACATGTGATGCGTGCAAAAACTGCGCTATAACCAAACTTATGTGCGAGTGTTTCTCCTCCATCTAGGAATGCTGTTTCTTGGTTGAGAAATGTGGTCCAAACTTTGGCGTTGTTAGGTGTAGGTTTTTGATCTGCGAGCAGAGCAACGATGAATGAATTGGGTTCGTTGCGTAGTGCAACAAGTTTGCGAAGCAGTTGGTGCTTTTCTACGCATATACCACCTCGTCTAGTACGTATGGTGTTCATGTCTTTATCACTGCGTGGGTTAGATAATTTTCTATAAACGCAAAGAGCAAGTGTGGATGAATCCTTGAAACGGTGTCCAATATCCGCCATCCACTCCCAATTGCACATATGTCCTAGATAGATGATGGTACCTTTTGTCTTATGAGATAAATCCTCCACTAAATCGAAATTTTCGAATTCAACGCGTTGAAGCATTTCTTCGTCAGAAATACGATATGCATAAGCAATCTCTACGAGAAGGTCGGAGAGATGGCGATAAAAAGCATTGACGATGGTTTCTCTCTCTTGAGGTGACTTCTCTGGAAATGATCGCTGTATATTTTTACGAACGAGTTTTAACCGATAGCGCACTATATAGCGTGCTAATGGGTAAATCAAGTAGTCAGCAACCCAATAGAGGAAAGATAAGGGAAAAAGACTGAAGAATCGAATCCAGAACATGTTTAGCGTTTAGTGTTTAATGTTTAGAGGTAAACGAATAGTAAATATGTCACAGGAACGGCAAGTAGGAGACTATCAAAACGATCAAGGATACCACCATGTCCAGGAAGGAATTTACCCGAATCCTTGACTCCTAAAGTGCGCTTGAAAAGGCTCTCGATGAGGTCGCCTAGTGTGCCGAAGATGCCTATTGTTAATGCAAAGAGCATACTGTCAAGTAGTGGATATGCAGTAAGTGATAGTCCTGCGGTCCAACTTAGGTGATAGAAAAGATAACCTGCTGCAAGGTCGAAGATCAAACCACCGATGAGCCCCTCCCAAGATTTAGCAGGACTAACGCGTGGAAACATCTTGTGATTGCCTCCTTTGCGCTTAGACATGAGCGAACCTACAATATAAGCCCCACTATCGTTGATCCAAATGATAGCAAAAAGTGCTAGCAGTAGAAACTTGTTGTCAAGAAAGAAGAGTCCATTCATCAAAGCAAATGGAAGTGCAACCATGATTTGACTATTGCAGAGATTGCCCCAACTACGAATAGGATCTTTTTGTGCATCAAATAGTTCTTGTATGATGGCAACTATGAGTGTACCTAAATACCCAAAGAAAAGCCATTTGGCCTGTGGGAATCCTGCAAAATAGAAGAATGTGCAAGTAAATAACAATACACCAGCAGCCATAGCATATGAGGTGGATTTGATAGATGCACCAAGTAGTTTATGATGTTCTCGAATGGCGAGAAGCGTAATGATCATAAAAACAGCTCCAAAATAGAATGGATTATCTGCCAAAATGGTGGCAATCACTATGCCCGCATAAACGATGGCAGATAGAGTTCTTTGTATAAAATTATTCATTTTTATCAGTTTTTTCGCAAATAATTTGCAAAGGTAGGATTTTTTTTGTAATTTTGCAAACAAAAACGAAAAAAAATATTTTTTTTTATGAATTCTAATATCGAACTTAGCCTCTTAGAGGCTGAAGAGAAGCAACTTCTCGATTATATTTGGAATTTAATTCCAGAACAAGATCGTAACGGTTTAACTCAATCTGACGTATTGCATGTGTTGGATTTGATGGATGATTTTCTATTAGAAAATGGTTTGTTAGAGGAGTCTTCCGAGGAGGTGGTTTATCACGAAGGTGAGATTGACGAAACAGAACAATTAGAGTATCTGTTAGCCAAAGCAAAAGAACAAGGCTTATGCATTACTTCTGAGCAAATTCAACTTATCATGGATGGCGAATTGCAGTATGGTATAGAGCAGGGGTATTACGAAGAAGAGTAAATGACAGTTTAGCGCGGCTATTTCGAATATAGAGAAATAGTCGCTTTTTTTTATACTATTTGCATAATTGCGAAATTTTTTATACCTTTGCAGGCTGAAATGATTTTGTAAGATTATGCTGAAGCATTTACATATACGTAACTACGCCCTTATCACTCATTTGGATATTGATTTTCATGAGGGATTCTCTGTGATGACTGGAGAGACGGGTGCGGGTAAGAGTATCATTCTTGGTGCTCTTAATCTTGTTATGGGTGCTAGGGCGGATACAAAAACGATCACAGAGGGAGAAGATAAGTGTATCATCGAGGCGACATTTTTGCAGGACGAAGAGGTGATTGTTCGTCGTGAATTAAATGTAAATGGTCGTTCTAGGTCGTTTGTTAATGACGAAGTGGTGACGCAAACCGAATTAAGGACGTTGGCGCACCAACTGATTGATATTCATTCTCAACATGAGAGTTTGTTGATTGGGGATGACCTTTTCCAAATACAAATTGTAGATACTATTGCTAATAATCAAGTCGAACGGGATGCTTATGCTGTTGCTTATGAGCAATATAACGATAAGGTACAGGAACTGCGAAAGTATCAAGAACGTGCGGCTAGAGCTCAGTCTGATGCGGATTATGTGGCCTTTCAATGGCAACAATTGGAAGATGCTCGATTGCAAGTGGGTGAGATAGAGAATCTAGAGGAAGAAGAGTATCGTCTCTCGCATGCAGAAGAAATACAGGCCTCGCTTGCTGCTGCTTTGCAGCAGTTAGATGGTGATCATGGTGCGTTGTCAATGATCCATTTGGTACGTTTGGATGAGGCTGATGCTGTTCTCTCTGAACGCATAGATAGTGTGGAAATTGAACTGAAGGATATTCTTTCTGATATCCAACGTCTATATGATCGTACAGAGCGTGATCCGCAACGTTTAGAGGAGGTACAGGAACGAATAAGTTTGTTGCAAACCTTGATGAAGAAACATCGGGTTCAGACGATAGAGGAACTTATTTCTTTGCATGAGGAATTGGGTGCGCAGATGCAGCAACTAGCTAATTATGATGAAGATATAACTCGTTTGAAAGAAGAAGTTGATAGAGCATATGAGCAATTAATTCGAGCTGCTGATTCTCTGACTTTAACTCGTCAAGCAGTAAAGGAAACCATCTCATCTCAACTGATTGTTGATATGCAACGATTAGGAGTGAAGCATGCCAATGTGGCAGTGCAAATTATGCCATTGGATGATTTTACTCCGCAGGGAAAAGACGATGTGCAATTTATGTTTGCAGCCAATCTTAATCAATCACTCCGTCGTGTGGCAGATGTGGCATCTGGTGGTGAGATTAGTCGTTTGATGTTGTGTATCAAGGCTTTGATAGCTTCTGTAAATGGTTTGCCAACAATTGTTTTTGATGAAATAGATACAGGTGTGAGTGGTGCAGTGGCTAGTCAGATGGGTGATATTATGCGTCAGGTCGCAGCATCACGTCAGGTGATTAGTATCACGCACTTGCCACAAGTGGCAATAAAAGGTGAGCATCATTATTTAGTATACAAGGAAGATACCGATTTGCGTACTGAAACACATATTCGTATATTAACCGCAGACGAACATAGAGCGGAGGTGGAGAAGATGCGGAGTGTGTAGAGTTAAGTCAAAGTAATATGTTACCATTAGCAGAACGATTGCGTCCAAAGACGCTGAATGAATATATAGGTCAGCAACACTTGGTTGGTGAGGGTGCTATCCTTCGTCAAATGCTGGATAGAGGGACATTGTCGTCTTTTATTTTATGGGGACCTCCTGGGGTGGGAAAGACTACGTTAGCTCGTATCATTGCACGTCAATTAGATCGTCCGTTCTATACACTATCGGCCGTTACTAGTGGCGTAAAGGATGTTCGTGATGTGATAGACAAAGCTAAACGTCACGCAGTCTCAAATAGCGGTTTGTTTGGTTCTTCGCTAGATAATGAAGGACCAAGAGATAGGCGAGCAGTACTGTTTATTGATGAGATTCATCGATTCTCTAAGTCTCAGCAGGATAGTTTGTTAGGAGCGGTTGAGGATGGTACGATAACCTTGATTGGTGCTACGACTGAGAACCCGTCTTTTGAGGTGATAACACCTCTTTTGAGTCGTTGCCAAGTGTATGTGCTGAAATCGTTGACTAAGGATGATTTGTTGCGGTTGTTAGATAGAGTAATGAAGGAAGATGAGTACATTCGTAGTTTGAATGTGGAAATCAAGGAAACGGATAGCATTCTTCGTTACTCTGGAGGTGATGCTCGCAAACTGCTAAATATCATTGAATTGGTTACTAATTCTGGTGTTAAAGTTATTGATAACGACACTATTACAAAACAATTGCAGCAGAATCCTGTGGCATATGATAAAGATGGCGAATTACACTATGATATAGTGTCTGCATTTATCAAATCTATTCGAGGAAGTGACCCTGATGCGGCATTATATTGGTTGGCCAGAATGATCGCTGCGGGAGAGGATCCTAAGTTTATTGCTAGACGTTTGGTGATATCAGCTAGTGAAGATGTTGGACTCGCTAATCCCAATGCGATGTTGGTGGCAAATGCATGCTTCGATACACTGCAAAAGATAGGTTGGCCTGAGGGAAGAATACCGCTTGCGATGGCGACTGTTTATCTGGCAACTTCACAAAAATCAAATTCTGCGTATTTGGCTATAAATCACGCACTTGAGTTGGTCGAGAAGACAGGTAATCAACCGGTTCCTTTGCACTTGAGAAATGCTCCGACGAAGCTTATGAATGAACTCGGTTATGGGCAGGATTATCTCTATTCTCATGACTTTCCAAATCACTTTGTTAAACAGCAATTTATGCCTGAAGAATTACAGGGTACGACTTTGTGGCATGCGCAAGGAAGTCCTCAAGAACAGAAGATGGCTGATTGGATGAAATATCTTTGGGAAAAGGAGCAATAAAGCGTGATTTTATTCTCGTTTATTAAACTACTTTATCAATTGATAGGGTAGTTTATTTTTGTTTATCTACTTGGTATCTATTCGGTATCTACTCGAAGTGATAACGGAGTGATGACGGAGTTGTGTGGGAAAATATAAGTTTTTTTATTTTGCTCTTTTTACTTAAAGTAAACTTTTTGTGGAAATAATTTGCAAATGTGCTTTTTTTGTTGTACCTTTGCACGCTAATTGAAAAATAGAATATTTTTATGCAGAATTTTGCCCTTATTGGTGCTGCGGGTTATATAGCGCCACGTCACATAAAAGCAATTGCAGATACAGGTAATAATCTGATGGTGGCGTATGATAAATTTGATTCGGTGGGACGTTTGGATGCTAGTTTTCCAGATTGTTCCTTTTTTACTGAAAATGAGCAGTTTGATCGTTTTTGCAGTAAGCAGATGCGTACTGATAATCCCTTATCGTGGGTGAGTATTTGTACTCCAAACTATACTCATGATGCGTTTATTCGTTATGGTTTGCGTCTTGGATGTAATGTGATTTGCGAGAAACCTTTAGTTCTAAATCCATATAACATTGATAATCTCGTGGAATTGGAACAGGAGAGCGGTCGTCAGGCATATACTATTCTTCAGTTGCGTTTGCATGATAAGATAGCTGCTTTGCGTGAGAAAGTGAAGAATGGTCCAAAAGATAAGATTTACGATGTGGACCTAACCTATATCACTAGTCGTGGAAAGTGGTATTATAGTTCTTGGAAGGGGAATGTGCATAAGTCAGGTGGCATTGCGACTAATATTGGTGTCCATTTCTACGATATGCTGCAGTGGATTTTTGGTGCTGTGAAGCAGAATATTGTGCATGTGATGTCTTTTGATCGTGTGGCAGGTTATTTGGAATTGGAGCATGCGCGTGTTCGATATTTTTTGAGCATTAATGCTGAGTGTCTTCCTGTTAATGCTGTGCAAGGTGAGAAGAAGACTTATCGAACCCTTTCTATTGATGGCGAGGAATTTGAGTTTAGTGAGGGTTTTACAGAGTTGCATACTGAAAGTTACAAGCAGATATTGGCAGGAAATGGTTTCCGTATTTCCGAAGCGAGAGCTTGTACTGAAATTGTGAGTGCAATCCGTTGTGCGGAGCCAATAGGTTTGGTGGGCGACTATCATCCGTTGGCTAAATTACCTTTGGCAACACATCCTTTTGGATGGGATGAAAAGAGATAATAATTGGGTTTGATTATGAAGAAAATATTTATACTACTTTTCCCAGTTTTGCTTGTGTCGTGCGTTACGAGCAAGAAGGTGAACCTTTTGCAAGAGCCTGGTCAGCATGGTATACCAGCCTATGCAGATACCATAACCTATGAGGATTACCAAGTACGTGTGGGCGATCGTTTGTATGTTTACGTTTATTCTATTGATGAACGAGTGAGCAAGATGTTTAATCCATCGGGTACAGGTATTAATAGTTCGCAGATTCGTCAGAGCTCATCTGTGGGTGGTTCCTATGATTTGTACACGTATCTTGTGTTAGAAGATGGAACGATCGATTATCCAATGGTAGGTCATCTTCCGGTTCGTGGTATGACTACTCGTGAGATCAAGCATGCTTTGGAGGCTGAGTTGTCTACTTATGTTTCAGGATATGGAGATTATCAAATGCTATCTGTAGAGGTTAATATCGTACGTCGTTCGTTTAGTGTGATAAGTGACAAAGGTAGTGGTACTTTTACTATTCCGAAAGAAAAGGTCACTATCTACGAAGCTTTAGCAATGGCTGGTGATATTGGTGATTTTGGTGATAGAAGCAAAGTGCGTATCGTTCGTGAGGTAGAAGGTGAGACTTTTGTGAAGGTGTTTGATGTTCGCTCGAAAGATATTATCAATTCGGAATACTACTACATTGAACCTAATGATGTGATTTATATTCAACGTATCAAAGGACAGAGTTTTGGTGTGAATTCTGTTACTACATCCATTAGTGTAGCTGCGACAACATTGGCCTTTGGCGGTTTTGTGTATGGACTTGTAGCTAGAATTGTTAATTCAGTTGAAAAAAATGGTAAATAGTCTAACAGTATGAGTATGAAACGTATATACAAATTATTTATAGTCTTCGTAGCAGTAACTATGAGCAGTTGCTACGGATATCGTCAGGTTGGACTATTGCAAGATCGCGAAGATTTGCCTCAATATGATTCTGCTGCATACAAACCGTATCGACTCCAAGTGAATGATGAGATCATTTATCGAGTAGTCACTATGGATGAGACGATTGCTAAGACATTGTCTGCTAATTCCAATGGATCTGGCCAATATGCCAATTCATATCGTATCTATTCAGATGGAACGGTAGATATACCATTCTTGCCACCAATCAAGTTAGAAGGATTAACAGAGTTAGAAGCGCAAGATACTTTGCGTGCAGCTTTCCGTGAGATAATCCCCGATGCAGATGTGAAGTTGGCTTTGTATAATAAGAAATTTACTGTGCTTGGAGATGCTAATTCTGGAACATATGCTATCTACAAGGAGCGTATGACCATATTTCAGGCTTTGGCTATGACAGGTGACCTGATGAATTCTGGTGATCGCCGACATGTGCGTATTATCAGACCAAGAGGTAATGCAGAACCAGAGGTGCTGGAATTTGATATACGCACCAATTCGATCATTGACTCCGAGTACTACTATGTATATCCTAATGACTTGATTTATGTGAGTCGTGATGCAGGTAGTTTTTATAAGCAAACTAGTTATAGCGGATTCTTGTCACTGATTACTAGTTCTGTATCATTGCTCGTTACGGTGTTGAATTATATACCTGGAGTTTGGTAAGAATAATAACGAATAAAAATATAACAAATATATGGCACAAGAAGATGTTCTACAAAATGGCGGCATGCCAGTAGAAGAAGAGAGTTCTAATTTTGACTTAATGGAGTGGATACAACGAATTATCCACCATTGGTATCTGTTTTTGATAGGAGCGACCATTGCTTTGGGTTTAGTGTTCTTGAAGAATAAGACCGTGATGGATTCTTACTTAACGACAGGTACTATGATTATCAAAGAATCCGGAAGCGGAGGTTATGGTGCTTCATCCATTATGCAAGGTTTTGGTGTGGGCGCTGGCTATACCAATGTCAATAACCAACTTATCATGCTGGGTAGTTATGACCTTATTGGTCGTACCGTTGATTCTTTACCTTTCATGAATGTGGAGTACATTACGAAAGGACGTTTTAAAACGCGCAATATTTACAACAATACTCCAATTCTTGTAGAGTATACACACCTTGATCCAGGTGCATATCAACATTTGTTCTGTTGTACCGTACAAGAGGATGGTTCGTTGCGTATAACCTCAACGACCGAAGACTTCCCATTTAGTTATGTTACCAATTATGGTGAGGAACTCAATACATCTCTTTTCTCAGCACGCATCCATCCTACTGAAATGATGATGAGTCCAGGGCAACATATTTATTTCCAATTCCGTTCTCGTGAAAGTTTGACCGATGAATTCTCTATGCGATTGCAACTTAATTTCGTTACAGAGAATAGTACAGTGTTAGGCATACAACTTATTAGCGAAACACCTGAACGTGATCAAGATTTCATTGATAAACTGAGCGAGATATACCTCTTACAGAACGTAGAACGCAAGAATCTTGTTGCTGACAAGTCTATTGAGTTTATCAATAAACAACTTGAAATGTTGCAAGGAAGTTTGACAAATAGCGAGGGAGCTATGACTAATTTCCGTCAGGAGAACAAGTTTGTTGATGTAAACTCTTATGCTGGTGGATTGATGACTAAAGCAAGCCAATATGATCAACAACAAATGGCGCTTCGTCTTAAACAAACCTACCTAGATTATCTTTCTGATTACTTAGATCAAAAGATAGAGCAAGGTGCAGTTATTGCTCCATCAACAATGGGATTAAACGAACCAATGCTCATGCAATTGGTTCAACAACTCAATGACCTCCAAATACAACGAGGAGAACTTAGTGAGAAGAATGTGTTCTATGCGAAATATACTACTGATATAGAGAATGTTAAATCTGCTATTTCTGAGATTGTTCAGTCGATGAGTGCATCACTTGCAATTGAGAATAGAGATTTAACTCTGCGTATGAACGAAGTCGAAGAAGAAATTTGTTCGTTGCCTGAGAAAGAACTCGAGATGGTAGCTATCGAACGTAACTATCGTATTGATGATAATTACTATACATTCTTCTTACAAAAACGAGCTGAAGCAGAAATTCAAAAAGCGGGTAACACTCCTGATAGTGAAATCATGGATCGTGCACGTACTACCCAATCAATGAATAGCAATGAGAAACAAAAAAACACCATTTTCTATCTTTCTATTGGTCTTCTTGTTCCTCTATTGCTTCTCATCCTATCCGAATATCTTAATAATAGGATTCGTAACATTAAAGAGGCAGATAAACTCACTTCTCTTGATTTGCTAGGTATCTTAAGACACGTTAAGTCACAAGATCCAACTTATGCTCGCAAGAAACCTCGTTCTAGTTATGCCGAGATGTTGCGTAATATTCGTATGAGAATTGAGTTTAAGGTGATGCGCAAAACGAATATTTCCATTGCAGTAACCTCTACTCAATCTGGTGATGGTAAAACGTATATATGTACTAACCTCGCATCATTGTACTCTATGACTGGCCATCCAACACTACTCGTGGATATGGATATTCGAAAACCAGACGTACACGAGAAACTTGGATTGGAAGCGCCACTTGGCGTTACCAACTACTTGATTGGTGATTGTGATTTGGAAGATATCATTATTAGAAATGAGAATGTTGGATATGACGTTATTGCAGCGGGTACTATTCCTCCGAACCCAGGTGAACTTATTCGTTGCGATAAGTTGGCAGAGTTACTGACCCTTCTGAAAGAGCGTTATACTTATATTATTATTGACTCTTCTCCTGTCGGTATTGTACCTGATGCCATGGCGTTAATTGAACAAACAGATCTTACTCTCTATGTGTTGCGTTGTATGGCGACTGACAAGCGTTTTGCTAAACAAACACTTGAGAATATATCCCAATATCATAAAGATAAGCTAAACCTCGTACTGTCTGATATTCCAACGAATCGAGCTGCTCGAAGATCAGGCTATGGCTATGGTTATGGCTATGGATCTAAATATGGCTATGGTTATGGCTACGGTTCTGGCTATGGTTACGGTTATGGTTACGGTAGCAAAAACAAAAAGAGACGATATGGATTTGATTATATTAGAACACGTTTGTCTAAAAAACCTGTTGAATCACCATATCAATACATTGAGGACGACGAGGATTAATATTATCAATCAAGGTTATGCCATCTGACTGTAGATGGCATACCTATTCTAATCTAGAAGCAATATTATGCAATTTATAGGTATTATACCTGCGCGATATGCTAGTTCACGATTCCCAGGAAAACCACTTGTTGACCTTGGCGGAAAAACGATGATCCAACGTGTGTACGAACAAGCTAATAACGTGCTTGATACAGTTATAGTAGCTACCGATGATCAGCGAATCTATGATTGTGTCAAAGCTTTTGGTGGTAATGTCTTTATGACTTCGCCAGACCATCAATGTGGTACGGATCGCGTTTATGAAGCATATACCCTCTATCGTGAGCAAACCCAATGTACACTTCCTGATTCAGAAGTAGTTGTGGTTAACATACAAGGTGACGAACCATTTATTCAACCTGACCAGATACAGGCATTGATGCATTGCTTCCCAACAGAAATAGCAACCTTAGTGCATCCCTTTACAAAGGAGAATACATGGGATGATTTATCCAATCCCAACTATGTGAAGGTTGCCATAGCACATCAATGTAATTATGACCATCCTATGGTGATAGGTAAAGCCTTGTACTTCTCACGCAGCGTCGTTCCATACATGCGCGGAATAGACTCGGCCATGTGGTTGCAACACGGTAAATACTATCGCCATATAGGTATGTATGCTTACCGTGCGGATGTGTTACAACGTATCACACAATTACCTCAGTCTTTGCTAGAAAAGACCGAATCACTCGAACAATTGAGATGGCTTGAAAACGGATTGACTATTCAAGTAGCAGAATCTAATCATACATCTATCGGTATTGATACCCCTGCAGATTTAGAAGCAGCCTTACAATACCTTAACTCACTAAATACTGAATACTAATGGCATTAGGCAAATGGATTTTCGGAGCACTAGGTTTTGTTGTGGCAGGACCTATTGGCGGTATTGTTGCTTTACTTATCGGTTCGTTATATGAGAATGGTAGTCAGTACGTGCAGGCCAATTCAACTCAAAGAACCACACAAGGTGACTTGCGTGTGTCTATTATTGTACTGTTTGCTTGTGTCATCAAGGCCGATGGCAAAGTACTGAAGTCTGAGATAAATTATGTTAAACCATTCCTCGTTCGTAATTTTGGAGAAGAAGGAGCCAAGCAAGCTCTTGCATTGCTCAAGGAACTTCTAAAGCAAGATATTGATGTTGTTGCTGTTTCTAAGCAAATTGCACAGCACGTTAATTACTCTACCAGATTAGAACTTGTGCATCTATTACTAGATTTGGGTAATGCAGATGGACATATTCATCAATTAGAGTTACAAGTTATTCAAACTATTGCTGATAATATGAATATTCAGCAAGCTGACTTCCAATCTATGCTTGCGCTTTATAATAGACATGAAGATGAGAACTGGGCATATAAAGCACTAGAAATAGAGCCAGCTGCTACGGATGAGGAACTCAAAAAAGCATACAGAAGAATGGCAATGAAATACCATCCTGATAAAGTGGCTAATGCTGGTGAGGAGATTCGACAACAAGCAACAGATAAGTTCCGTGCTATCAATGAGGCTTATGAACATATCAAGCAACAGCGTGGTATATGAAAATAACTCTTTTAGTAGTCGGTAAAACGACTGATACACACATAGAGAAACTCATACAAGAATATCAAAAGAGATTGGTACATTACGTTCCGTTTGCTCTGACTGTTATACCCGAACTTAAGAATACCAAATCTCTCACCTCTCAACAACAAAAACAAGTAGAAGGTGAATTAATACTTAAATATATAACCCCATCTACTGATATGATATTACTAGATGAGAGAGGTACCGAGTTTCGCTCAATAGAGTTTGCAGATTATATCCAAAAAAAAATGTCGTCAGGTCGAGATGTTGTCTTCGTAGTTGGAGGCCCATATGGTTTCTCGGAGAGTGTTTATCAACGAGCCAATGCTAAAATCTCGCTCAGCAAAATGACATTCTCTCATCAGATGGTACGGCTTTTCTTCGTGGAGCAAATCTACCGAGCAATGACGATACTACGCTCTGAACCATACCATCATGAGTAATGGATTATTTTGATGATTTGAGATGTAAATATAAATAGAAATTAGTTTGATTTTTAAGGTATATGCAAAAATTATTCTCTTTTAAGGACGTTTTTCGTCCGAAACTATTCTCTACATTTAGAGGATATACAAAGCAAAAACTCCTGCAAGATTCTGTTGCAGGTATGATTGTTGGTATAGTCGCCATTCCACTGGCTATAGCTTTTGGTATTTCGTCTGGTGTTGGACCAACAGAGGGACTTATTACTGCCATTGTTGCTGGTTTCATCATTTCTGCTTTTGGTGGTAGTTCCGTTCAAATTGGTGGACCAACAGGTGCATTCATTGTTATTATTTATGGAATTATACAACAATATGGACTATCAGGACTACTAGTTGCAACTATTATGGCTGGTGTTTTGCTCATCCTTATGGGCGCCTTTAAACTTGGTAATATCATCAAGTTTGTTCCCTATCCAGTTATCATCGGTTTCACGGCGGGTATTGCAGTTACTATCTTCAGCTCGCAGATTAATGATCTATTTGGAATGGGATTAGAAAATGTACCTGCAGACTTTATTCATAAATGGATCTATTATTTCCAAAACTTTAGCCATGTCAATTGGTTAGCATTAGTTATTGGTGTGCTTTCTGTATTGATTATCGTTTTTTCTGCAAAAATAAACAAGAAGATTCCTGGTTCATTGGTAGCCATTGTTATATTGACATTTATTGTATGGATTTTGCGAGAGTATACAAATTTGCCTGCAGTAGCTACTATTGCAGATTTATACACATTACCAGAGGGTGTTCCTACACCTCAATTGCCAGAAATGAACTTCTCCTTCGCAATGGTGCAGCAACTCTTCCCTGCTGCATTCACTATTGCTATGCTAGGTGCAATAGAGTCTCTCTTGTCGGCAATGGTGGCAGATGGTGTTACTGGAGATAAACACAATTCGAATACTGAACTTATTGCCCAAGGTATAGCAAATGTTGTTACGCCATTCTTTGGTGGTATACCTGCTACAGGAGCTATTGCGAGAACCATGACCAACATCAATAATGGTGGTAAAACGCCTGTTTCAGGTATTGTACATGCACTTATGTTGTTGCTTGTTTTGCTTTGTTTTGGTCCTTTAGTGGGTATGATCCCAATGGCATGTCTTGCGGGAGTACTCATTGTGGTAAGTTTCAATATGCTTGGATATAGATCCTTAATAGAATTGTCTAAAGCACCTAAATCTGATTTCGTAGTAATGATTGTTACATTCGTACTTACTGTGATATTTGACCTTACCATAGCAATTGAAGTAGGATTGCTCTTGGCGGTCATTCTATTCCTCAAACGAACAAATGAAGCAACTGTGATACGTGCTTTCTCTGATGAGATTGATCCAACCCAACAAACCGATATCCAATTACACGGTAATGATTTGGAAATGTTGCATATCCCACCATTCACTGAGGTATATGAGATCGATGGTCCTTACTTCTTTGGTATTGCTAATAAGTTTGATGAGATAAGTCAACGTATTGGTTCCGAAGGACAAAAAGTTCGTATCTTACGTATGCGTAAAGTATCCTTTATTGATTCAACGGGTATTCACAATCTTGAACAACTTTTCCAACGTTCACAACGTTGTGGATTAACTCTAGTCCTATCAGGTGTCAACGATAATGTCTACCATACACTCGAGAAAGCGGGATTAGTAGAGATGATAGGACGCGAGAACATTCGCAATCACATTAATGGTGCGCTTGAACGTGCCCAAGAAATTGTATCTGCTCAATAATACTCAAATTCATATGTCAAAGCGCGTACTCATAGGAATGTCTGGTGGTATAGACTCCACCGTTGCAGCTTTACTACTTTTGCAGCAAGGCTATGAACTGGTTGGTGCCACTTTCCGTACTTTTGACGTATGTCTTGATGCGGATCTGGCCAATACCAAGGGGTGTTGCTTTGAAGATAGTATCCTAGAGGCTCAACGATTAGCTCGGACATTGGGAATTGAGCATCATATCCTTGATTTTAGACCTACTTTTCAAAAGTACGTCATTGACAATTTTGTACGGGAATATGCAGCAGGACGTACACCCAATCCATGTGTGATGTGTAATTCGCATATCAAGTGGGGCAAATTGTTAGAGGCTGCAGACCAATTTAATTGCGATTTTGTGGCTACAGGGCACTATGCCCAAATTGCAGAGCATCGTGGTCATATGTATCTACGTAATGCAGTGGATACGATTAAAGACCAAACTTATTTCCTGTGGATGCTCACTGAAGATAATCTCAAACGCACCATCTTTCCTCTAGGTGGACTGACTAAAACGCAAGTTCGTCAAATAGCATTTGAACATGGGTTTGTTGAACTGAGTAAGAAAGCCGAATCGCAAGACATATGTTTTATTCCTAATAATGATTATCGTACATTTCTTGCTCAGCAAGGTATCAATTCCTCGCCAGGAAATTATATCGATGCTTCAGGCAATATACTTGGACAACATTGTGGATTCTGTCACTACACAATAGGTCAACGTAAAGGCTTGGGGATTGCTTTAGGGGCACCTAAGCATGTCACTCGCATAGACCCACTAACCAATACTGTGACTTTAGGTGATCATGATGATTTGCTCACACAACAAGTTACTGCACATAAAATTCGTATTCGAGATGTGGAATGGCTTACGGAGTCTCCACAAGTAACTGCTCGCATTCGTTATAAATCACCAGCTGTACCTGCTTCAATCAATTTTTCGTCGAATGAACTAACATTGAACTTCGAACAACCGGTGTGGGGAGTAACACCGGGTCAATCGCTGGTAATTTATAAGGATGAACTACTTGTGGGAGGCGGAATAATCTTATAATTATTAAGTTATTTGCATATTTCAAAATATTTTACTAACTTTGTCGCCGATTATAAAGCATTATTAATTAAAAAATTATAACCATATGAAAAAACTTACACTTTTGCTTTTATCTGTGTTTGCATTATCAGCATATGCACAGGTAACAACAGAACCTGCCATCATTCAAAAAGGATATGATGGAGAGATTACCATTATCTTCAATCCAAACGAGGGTAACAAAGGTATGGCAGGTGCTACCAAGTGCTACGCGCACACAGGTCTTATTACTAGTGCTTCATCAAGTGATGGTGATTGGAAAAACGTAGTAGAGGGTTGGCGTAGCAATACTGCTAAAACTCAACTAACTAAGGATGGTACCAACTGGAAACTCGTTATTCCTAATATCTACGAGTACTACAACTGTCCAACTACTACAGAAATTAAAAAGATTGCTTTCGTATTCCACGATGGTCCTAGTGGTTCAAAAGAGGGTAAAACAGCTGAAGGTACAGATATCTTCGTTGAGTTAGCAGACAAGGGTCTTGCCGTATCTATCAACGACCTTGCTGAGATTACTACACAAAATACCAAGGTAACATTCACTGGTAATGCTACTGCTTCTGCAAATCTTACTCTTAAGATTAATGGTGAGACCGTAAAGACTGCTACTGGTACACAACTTACACATGAATACACCTTTGCAAAACAAGGTAACTACAATATTGAGTTTACTGCTACATCCGGTTCACAAACCGCTAAGGCCACTGCTTTCACTTGCGTGCCAAATGCTCCAACTAAAGCTAATCGTCCTGCTGGTATCGTAAACGGTATCTACTATGATAAAGTTAACCCAACCAAAGTGACCCTTTGTACCTATGCTGCTAGCAAAACTGAGCCTGCTAAAAACGTCTTTGTTGTGGGTGATTTCAATAAATGGCAAATCAGCAACGAATACCAACTCAAACAAGCGAACGATAGTGCATACTTCTGGATCGAACTCACGGGCTTAAATCCAAGACAAGAGTATGCTATGCAATATGTGGTAGTTCGTGCTGATGGAAAGGTAGTTCGTATCTCTGACCTTTATTCAGAGAAAGTACTTCACAAAGATGACCAATGGATCTCTGGCTACAAGAGCAACTACCCAACACAAGGTGATGGCTATGTAACTGTTATCCAACCTGGCAAACCTGCTTACCAATGGTCAGAGGCTACACTCAACTTCAAGCGTCCTAACAAGAACAATCTCGTAATTTACGAGCTTTGGATTTACGATCACACGCCATCTCGCAATATTAAAGGTCTCATCGATCGTCTTGACTATATCGAGGATCTTGGTGTGAATGCCGTAGAGTTGATGCCTATCACAGAGTTTGATGGCAACGATAGCTGGGGTTACTCTCCTAACCACTTCTTTGCTCTGGATAAACAATACGGAACATCTGACGAACTTAAGAAGTTTATTGACGAGTGCCACAAACGTGGTATCGCTGTCATCCTTGATATGGTGTTCAATCACGCTACGGGTCTTAACCCAATGAACAAACTTTATCCTTACGGTACAGAACTTAGCAAAAACCCATGGTTCAACGCTACCGCTCCTCACTCAGATAACGTATACGAGGACTGGAACCATGATTTCGGTCCTACTAAGACCATGTTCACACGCTCACTTGCTTATTGGCTCACAGAGTACAAAGTAGACGGTTTCCGTATGGACCTTAGCCATGGTCTCTGTGGTACAAAGGCCAACACATCTGTTGCTAATATCAAGCATTACTATGAGAATGGTGTTAAAGCCGTTTCTCCTGATGCATACATGATCCTTGAGCACTGGGGTGCTAATATGGGTTCTGAACGTCCACAACTCGTTAATGCAGGTATGATGTGCTGGGAGAATACTACCAATGCATACTTCCAAACAGCAATGGGTTGGCTCAAAGATGGTGACTCATTCTCCAATGCTAACAAAGATAACTATGTAAGCTATTGTGAGAGCCATGACGAAGAACGTGCATTCTTCAAGGCGAAACAATGGGGTAATGGTGATCTCAAAACTAACGAAGAGGCTCGCGCAGCGCGCGTACCTTTGAATATGGCGTTCTTGACTATGCTCAATGGTCCTAAGATGTTCTATCATTTCGCTGAACTTGGCTTCGATTATTCTAAATATCAAAACGCACAAGGCAAATGGGGTAAGAACGACTACGGAATCACCAGCCAACTTGGAACTGACTATGACTGCAAGATGCAAGCTAAATATCGTCCAGAGGCTTGGATGAAAGCTCCTCACTGCCGTCACGCTGCATTCAAGAAAGTAGGACAAACCATCCAACTTCGTACACGTCTTATGCCAGAGGTATTTGAGGGTAACCCTACTTCAACTAATATCGGAGGCGGTGCTAAACTACGAACCATCCAATGGGGTAGCAATGTGTTTGTAGCTGGTAACTTTGATGTAACTGCTAACCAAACGGTTAATGTTCCTTCAGGTACTTGGTACAACTACTTTGAGCAAAAGAAACAAACTGCTACAACCATAACTCTTGCTCCTGGTGAGTTTGTTATCCTTACTGGCAAAGAGTGCAAATTGCCTGCTATTACCACAGATCTAGAGGATATCGTATTCCCAGGTTATACAGGAGATGTCTTCCCTCCATACAACGTGACTATCTATAATATCAATGGTCAAGTTGTATCCGTTCAAAATAATGTGGAGCAAGTTAATATGGGTGTGTTGACCAATGGTATCTATTTGATCCAATACGAGAAAGAAGGTAAGACTACCACTCAAAAGGTTATCCGCTAATTATTCTTATACATATATAAATAAAGCTGCGTTAAAAGCGCAGCTTTATTTATGCCTCTCGTCTTTCGCCTTTCGCCTCTCTCTTTAACTCTCAACTCTCCCTCTACTTGCCATCAGTCTCTATCGTGACATCATCGTGACCTGATCGTGATCTCATCGGAATCTCAACGAAATTATGCCGTGTCTTCACTATAGTTTTCCGCTACCCTTGCGCTACCTTTGCGCTACCTCCAACCTACTATAAATTCTTTATCTTCTACCGGTCTTCTTCGAAGAGATAGTTAAGGGATAATTGAAAAAGGATACCATCTGCAAAAAAAAAGATGCTCTCTTGCGGGAGCATCTTTTTTGTTTTATGTCTTACTTGAATTAGAACAAGTAGCGAACACCAAGGCTGAAACCTGTTCTGTAGAGACCGCCAGTGTTGAAACCGAATGCATCGTCGATACCGGTAACACCGATGTTTGGACGCCAGTCAACAGAAAGTTGCAATGGGAACCAGAAATTATATTCTACACCTACGTGACCTACAACACCTGCATACCAGAATGGTTGTTTGAAACCATAGATACCAGCACCAGCACCTACACCAAGGTTCCATTTCCACTCACCTTTGTTGTTCCAAGGAATTTGTGTACCGAATGGGTTAACCCAATCATATGTACAAGTTGCACCGATACCATTAAATTCAGGAACGTTCACTGCCAAATCAATCATATTTGATTCACCAATAGAGTGTTGGTAAGATACATCAATACCATAACCGATGTTCACACCAATTGCGCGTGGTTGAGCTACTGCAGCAGCAACGCCCATAACTGCCAAAACGGCAACGAATAATAATTTCTTCATAAAAGCTAAATTTTTAGTTAGTGAATAATTAATTATTGTTTGTAAATTCTTTTTTATCAATCTTTTTGTCCTTTCAGCTTGCAAAGATACGATTTATTTTTCAACTTTCAAAATTTTACTATAAATTTTCAATAAAAAATAATTCATAGAGAAACCAATTCTTGTGTATTCCGAAAAAAAATAGTACCTTTGCACCCTGTAAAATTCATCATTCAAAATTCATAATTAATTTTTATGATCATTTCTAATCGTATCGCTGCACTCGAAGAGTCAGCTACTTTGCAAGTCGCAGCACTTTGTCAGCAACTCCGTGCTGAGGGAGTAGATGTTATTGGTCTTTCTTTAGGAGAACCTGATTTCCCAGCTCCTGCACATGTTAAACAAGCCGCTATTGATGCTGTTAATAATGACATTTCTCACTATGGTCCAACCCCAGGTTTCCCTGCTTTGCGTGAAGCAATAGCTGCATCACTCAATAAGGATATCAAGGATTATCCAGTACGTACATACAATGCTAACGAGATCGTTGTGTCTGTTGGTGCTAAGCAAGCACTTTGCAATGCCATTGAAGCCATTATTGGTCCTAGTGATGAAGTCATCATCCCTACACCATGCTGGGTAAGCTATGTGGAAATGGTCAAGATTGCTCAAGGAAAAAGTGTTCTTGTTAAAACTACTATGGAGAACAACTTCTGTCTTACTGCTGAGCAACTTGAAGAGGTGATCACTCCTAATACCAAGCTCCTCATGCTTTGCACTCCTAATAACCCAACAGGTTCGGTTTATACCTACGAGAATCTAAAAGCTATTGTAGAGGTACTTAACAAGCACCCACAAATAATCGTTCTTGCTGACGAGATTTACCAACATATCCTCTATACTGGCAAACATGAGACTCTCGCTCAATTCCCTGAGTTACAAGATCGTCTTATTATTATCAACGGTGTGAGCAAAGCGTATGCTATGACAGGTTACCGTATTGGATGGCTCGCTTGTCACGACAAAGATTTCATTACTGCTGTGAAGCGTCTTCAAGGACAAACAATCAGTTGTGCAACTACCATTGCTCAAAAAGCCGCAGAGGCTGCGTATAGCGGTCCACAAGAGTGCGTAGAGGAAATGCGCCAAGCGTTTGAGCGTCGTCGCAATCTCATTGTGGGGCTAGCAAAGGAGATTCCTGGCATGAAGGTTCTGGAGCCACAAGGGGCTTTCTATCTCTTTCCAGATGTGTCTGCTTTCTTTGGCAAACAATATAATGGACAAACCATTAACAATGCAGATGAACTAGTGACCTTTCTTCTTCAAGAGGCACATGTGGCATGTGTGTCAGGTAGTGCATTTGGCGAGGATAATTGCATCCGCTTCTCATACGCAACAAGCGAAGATCTCATTATTGAGGCAATGCGCCGCATGAAAGAAGCACTCGCTAAACTCGCATAAGATCTAGAACCTTTAGAACTTTTAAAATTTTTTTAACATACCACAAGAAGGGAGCATCACGCTCCCTTCTTGTTTTTCTCAGCAGCTCGTCCTGCTATTGTTAACTGGATAGAGTTAAACAAGTTCTGCCAGATGATGTATGCAGCAGGTGCCATTGAGGCAATCGGTACTAGATATGCCTGTGCCATCCATATGGCTAGGGTAGTGTTCTTTTGACCAAATGCTTGCCCTGCTGTGATTTGACTAACTTTCTGCATAGAATAATTCGCTGCGGCAGGATTGATGAGAACATCTTTGTAGTCGCCTCCTTTGGTTCCCGCAGGAAAACAATAACCAATCCATTTTCCCAATCCAAATTGCATCAAGCAGGTGATGAGCGAACCTACGCATAAAATAGCGATGGTCCATAGACTGTATTGCTGATGAATAAGTGAGTAGGTCAAATCTCCCATTAGTATCACCAATGTGAAAACCCATATGTAAAATGGCATACCGGCCCAGGTAGAGGATAGTGTAAATTGCTTTTGCTGTCCTTTTTTGTACTGATATACATTGTATATTAATCGCAATGCCCACGCTGCAAAAAATGGGCAAATCAGTAGCGGAGTGATCTTGCGAAGTATCATCCAAAATGCCTCCCAAAATTCGATGCCTGCGTCTGGATTGACAATAGGGAAGAATACAGGTACAATCACGGCGGTAGCAACATTGCTCAGCAATGTGAAAGATGTCAGGTTCTGAATACTACCACCTAATTTTCCAGCTATAATGGCGGCTGCGGAAGCAGTAGGCATCAATACACATAGCATCAAACCTTGAGATATAATTGCGATATCTCCATTGGTTAAATTGCTATAATGGTGGAGAAAATATTCAATACAATAATATATGCCAATTCCTAATGCTAATTGTACGAATAGTACGATCCAATGCCACTTTCTTAATCGCAAATCCGCGGGATTGATTTTGCAAAATGTAAAAAAGAGCATGAGGAATATCAGTGGGGGTAGCAATCCCGTCATATGTCTGAAGAGGGGGAATCCCGCTACACCAACCAACATCGCCAATGCTAGTGCATTGCGTTCCAAAAATGATAATATGTTTCTTACACTAAACACTAAACCCTAAACACGAACCCTCATCACCTATTCACAGCTTTTACACGATAACCAGCTGCTTTCAATTGAGCTAACAATCCTTCTTCACCACCCAAATAGATTGCATCTAATGTGATGAAGGCTTTTCCTTCTAATAAATAGGGACGAAGACGTTTCACCCATTCTTTGTTTCTTTTGGCAAATACCTTATAATCTGAAAAAGAGAGAGTAGAGGTGTTGTCAGGTCCCTTTATTGTGTACGCCATATCCGTTAGACGTCCGTAGTTATACATATCGTGCAAAGTGCGCTCAAGTTGTATCTCCCTCTCAGGATATTCTATTATTTTATTCAGTTCTTGGCATTGCCAATGGAATGGCTCTCTATCAAAGAGCATATACATCGTTTCACCGATATTATCCAACCCATATATTGGAATATTACGTTGAATTGCTACAGATTCAAAGAATGTCTCCATACTGCGTTCTTCGTTGTAGCTGAGCCATCGCTTCATAAGCTCATCACGAAACATCTCTGTCAAATAGGATGGTTTCATTCGGCATAATTTGTCCAATCCCATTCCGATATTAATTCGCAGAGCATCATCTATAGCTTGGTACTGCTCATCTGTAAAGAAGTTGCTCAACAAGATGGAATCTGGCAATAATGCAGCTTGACGTAATGTTGCTATAGCCTCATAATCTTGTATGGCAAATTCTGTGATTACTTTGTTGCAGGAATTGAAACATTTAAACACGTTAGGAATCGTGTCAATGAATGTCATATCCTTCAACTTATTGGTGGCCAAGATGTACGAAGGTGCAGCAGACGAATTGCTTGATATCTTGTATAATACTTGAGCAATCAATGACTGTGTACTTAGCACCATGAGCACTACGATTACACTAATGCGTATTTTTATAGTTAACTTCATTCTTATTGAAATCTAGAAATCAAATTGTAGGCTTGGTAAATGCCCAATTCTCCTGCTTTACTCAAATCAGCTAGACCTTTGTCTATCTCATTGATATATATGTATGTCAAACCTCTATTGAAGTATGCTTCTGCAAAATCATTATCTATTTCTATAGCCTTCGTATAGTAGGAAATGGCACTTCTAAAATCACGTTGTAGGCAAATCATATTCGCCTTGTTGTAATAGGCAAATGAGAAGTCTGGTTCATTTGTGATGATGTAGTCATAGTCACGAAGCATAAGTTCTATTTCTGCTATATCAAAACTTTCGCCCATTGCTCGTTTATATTCGAACAGCTTGTATCGCCAATAGGCACGACAGAAATAGCCAAAATATAGTTGCTCATCTATCAGTACAGCTTTCGTTACATCGTCTATGGCAGATGAATAATCTTGGACCAACGCAAACTCCATCGCACGAGCCATGTATGCTGCACTCAATTGCTCCCTATAAGTTGATGTGGCTGTCGCCATAGACTCTAGCATATCTATTTGTTGTGAGATATTACTGATCTGGGTAAAATGTTGCTCTACCATTTCTGCAGTTAGCGCTAATTCTTGTGTCGTAAAGCGCAAGTCTGCTGGCAAGATGTTCCTACTATTGTATGAGTCAATAGCCGCATGTGAATAATTGGTGCGTCTCAGTGAGTTAGCACCACTCGTTATAGCGTAGTAGGATAGGAAAATGTTCGGTTCATTGATAACATCGGCGTAATTCTCTTGTACATTACCGCGAGTTTCACTATCATATTTATTTTCATTTGCGTCAGATTCTTGATTTTGTGCCGCTCGAGCAGAGAAATCTTTACGCCTATCACGTTGCTGTGGTTGTGCTTCTGCCAACTGCATATCTGTTTGCAACGACTGAGTGTTGTTTTTTTCTTGCTCTAGTTCGTATGCTTTTTGACGAAGTGTATACGCTTTCTTATCGTGACCCAATGATGTTTCTGCTTGAGCAGCTAGGTAGTATGCGGGTATAAAATAAGGGTGGGTTTGAATGATAGTTTGGAAATCGCTCAACGCAGCATTCCATTGACGTAGTTGCAGTTGCACCAATCCTCTGTTGTAATATATTTCCATTTTATCTGGTGCTAAGTCAATGGCTTGAGAAAAATCTTCTATCGCACGGTTGTAGTCACCTACTTCTGAACGCAAAATACCTCGATTGTAGTAACATTGTACGTCTTTGGGAGACAAACTGACTGCTTTGTCCAAATCAGAGAGAGCACCCCTATAATTGTGTCGTTGGTAGTATATGACTCCACGATTCATATAGTCTCCTGCCCATTTGCTTCCTTGGTCAATGGATTTAGTCAGTGACTCTAGGGCTTCATCTTGTTGGTTAAGCATCAATTGTACCAACCCCAACGCAGACCAGTTAGATGGATTTTGTGAATCTAATTCGGTGGCTCTTTTGAAGGAATCAAATGCGCTTATTGTATCTGTTTTCCGCAAACATATCGAACCTTTTTCATAGTGTAGGTTTGCAGATTGAGGTTCACGATTGAGCAGATGTTCAATGTCCGATAATGCCAAATCATATTGTTGCAACTCTGCACGTATATCAGCTCGCATCGCTATATACGTTCGATTTTCTGGAGCAAAAATCAGGGCTTCGTTGAAGTCCTGATTTGCTTTTTCTATTTGATTGGTCAATCGATATACATAACCACGAGTATAGTATGCTCCTGGTTGAAAAGGATTGCGTTCGATTGCTTCGTTGCAATCTTGTTCAGCTCCTGTATAATCACCCAATTGTATTTTAGCTATAGCACGCAATAAATAAGGTTCACTCAAATATGGCTTGAGTTTAATAACCTGATTAAAATACTGAATACTCAATACGTAATCATCAAAGTACAATGCATTGCGACCTATGGAGATGATACGATCAGTATTAAGTTGTGCAATACTTACGCTTGAAATACAACTGAAGATAATTATGTATATCAGTCGTTTCATTCAATGTCAGTTGGTTTTATTGACATCCTTTGTTTGGCTTAAACCACTTAGGAACATCGAAACTCTCATTCTTATCGTAACATAAGGTTTCATCTTCATAGACCTTCTGCATATATAGAGCATATATTGGCAGTGATGTATTAGCACCCTGGCCTTTACTCATGTTGTCAAAGTGGATAGAACGATCTTCACCACCAACCCAAACTGCATTCACAAGACTTGGAGTGAATCCTATGAACCAACCATCAGAGTGGTTTTGTGAAGTACCTGTTTTACCGCCCATAGGTCCTTTGAGCTTGTATTTGTTACGAGCACGAATACCTGTTCCTTCATCCATTACGGCACGTAGCATGTGCAACATCTTGTAAGCGTTCTCTTCGCTAATTACTTCGTGTTTCTTCGCACCAAAGGTTGCCAATACGTTACCATTTATATCTTCAATGCGCGTTACATATTGTGGATCTACGCGCACACCTCTATTCGCATAGGTGGTGTATGCATTAGCCATTTCTTGAACACTGATTTCGCATGGACCAAGACATAGACTAACCACAGCATCAATAGGACTAGTTATACCCAACGAACGCATAGTGCTCTTCATCTGTTCTGGAGTGTACAACGACATCAAGTAGGCTGTAATCCAGTTACTGGATTTTGCTAATCCCCATTTAAGAGTTACTTTTTGTCCTCTATTGCTTGTGTGGCTATCACGTGGAGTCCAACTCCTACCATTCTTGTCGGTTAACGTAACTGGCTCATTTACCACAGAGTCACATGGCCACTGACCTTCGTTCATGGCCAATGTGTATAGGAATGGTTTGATGGTTGATCCTACTTGACGACGACCGGAATTAACCATGTCGTATTGGAAATACTTAAAATTAGGACCTCCTACATATGCTTTCACAGCTCCTGTACGTGCATCCATAGAGACGAAACCACAACGTAAGAAGTGTTTTGTCCAGCGAATGGAGTCCATAGGGGTCATAACGGTATCTATCAAACCATCGTATGAGAAGACATGCATGTTGGTAGGAGTATCAAACACTTCACGAATTTCTGTTTCGTCTTTTCCTTGAGCCTTTAACCCATAGTAACGATCGGTTTGACGCATAGCACGCACTAGAATATCGTCAACCTCTTTGTTGCTCATTTTCTTAGAGAACGGAGCATAACTCTTATTCTTTTTCTCTTTGAAGAAATCTGCTTGCAACTCCATCATGTGTTCTTTCACTGCTTCTTCTGCATAGGTTTGCATTTTGGAGTCAATAGTGGTATAAATACGAAGACCGTCTTGATACAAATTGTATGGTGTGCCGTCTTTTTTGAAGTTTTTGTTGCACCATCCGTATAATGGATTATTATCCCATTGATATTTATCTATATCATATTGGCTCTTGTTCCAAGATGGATAATTGCTCTCAATAGGTTCTTTTGCTGTCATGATTTTGCGCAAATGCTCGCGGAAATATGGAGCAATACCTTCTTTGTGATCTATAGGCATAAACTTAATGTTTACTGGCAAGGCCTGAATAGAGTCACATTCTTTTTGGGATAAATATCCATATTTGCACATTTGATCCAATACCGTATTACGACGATAGAAAGCATCTTCTGGCTTGCGGAGAGGGTTATATAAAGCAGGGTTCTTGCACATACCTATAAGCATAGCAGCTTCCTCTATTTTCAATTTGTCTGGGGTGGTGCCAAAATAGACATGAGCAGCAGACTTGATTCCTACAGCATTATATAAGAAGTCAAATTGATTCAAATACATTGTCAATATCTCTTCTTTGGAATATAGTCGCTCTAGTTTAGTGGCAATAACCCATTCAATAGGTTTTTGTAGCGCTCGCTCTTCGAATGAATTGGCCGTTGGTGACCACAATTGTTTAGCCAATTGCTGAGTAATGGTACTACCACCTCCGGCTTTACCCATTTTCACGACAGCACGCAACAACGATCTGAAGTCTATACCTGTGTGCTCATAATAACGTACATCCTCTGTGGCAATGAGTGCGTTGATCACATTAGGAGATATTTCATCAAATTGTACGGACAAACGGTTGGCGGCATTGTAATAGCGACCCATTGATTCCATGTCTGCAGATATGACCTCTGATGCTAATAGGTTTTTAGGATTTTGCAGTTCTGCCAAATCTGGTATATGATAATCATCTAGTATATTAGAATCATTTAGTATATGATAATCCTTGATAAAATCAATTATTTCACCATGAGCAATCTTGTTGAAGGTTGTTCCTATAAACAAAACGGATGCGATAAATACTCCCCAAAAGAGAACGTGGAATATTATCATAAACCACATAAAGCCTCTAGATTTCTTTTTCTTGGCTTTCTTGGTCTTTGGTTGATTTGAATCAGCTTTGTTTTCTGCAACCTTCTTCTCTACTGTTTTATTATCTTTTTGCATATCTGTCATATTTTCTAGATAATCTGTGTTCCTATTTGTTGTCATTCATATTGGTTTACACTTCTCTTTCAGCCATGCAGCTTCTGCTTCAGTTAACATAGGTGCTGTTTCTGCATATACCCACTCATGGTAAGCATTGATCCATGCTATCTCTTGCTCTGTCATGCGACTCATATCTATCATACGAGTATCATAGTAGCAGAGCGTGAGGGTTTCAAATTCATAGAATGTCTCACCCGTTGCGTGAGCACCTAGGTTCTCAGCTTGGCGCACTGCAATCAGGTTCTCAATTCGAATACCATATTCGTTAGCACGGTAAATACCTGGTTCGTCAGAGCAGATATTGCCTAATTGCAAAGGGTTGGTGTTGTTGTCTGTACGAATATTTTGTGGTCCTTCGTGACAACCCATAAAGTGACCTACACCGTGTCCTGTTCCGTGACCATATGTCATACCTTCTGCCCACAAGAACTGACGTGCTAATACGTCTAGTTGATTACCGCGTGTTCCTTTAGGGAATCTAGCATTGGCCAATGCAATATGTCCTTTCAATACAACGGTATAATCGCGTTTCACGGCATCTGGTATCAATGACTCATCTCCTACCCATACTGTTCGGGTGATATCGGTAGTACCATCTAGATATTGACCTCCGGAATCTAGAAGCAATACGCCATCGCCTTCTATTTTAGCATTAGCACACGTTTTTGGTTCTGAGTAATAGTGGACAATAGCACCATTGCCTTTCCAACCTGCGATTGTACAGAAACTATTATCCATATAATTTTCACCCATTGCACGAAACTCTGTTAGTTTCTCTGCCACGGTGATTTCTGTTTGTGGCGTTTGGAGTGCTTCTGTTTCAAGCCAATATAAGAATTTGGACAAAGCTACAGCATCCTTTCGCATAGCAATGCGCTCACCCTCTAGTTCAGTGCTGTTCTTCACACTTTGCATTTTCAATACAGGGCTAGGATTTACGTTTACACGCTTTACATTGCTATTGATAGCCTCATAGAGTGCTTCATTCACTTTGCCACCGTCGTACATGATACTATTTACATTAAGTCCTTGCAAATACTCAAATACTTGGGTGTAGTCCATGATGCTCACCTCAATACTTTGTAGATAAGTACGAGCGGCTTGATCTAACTTGCTTGGTGATACAAATATAGTGCACTTATCTAGTTCTACTACGACGTAACTAATCACGCATGGTGTGTAATCCACATCTTTACCACGAATGTTTAGGAGCCATCCTATTTCGTCCAATGCAGATACCACCAATGCTTGGCAGTGTTTCTCCACCAATGCTTGGCGCACGCGTTGTAGTTTGCTCTTTACGCTCTCACCTGCATATTTCTCGCTATATTCGTATAGTAATGAGGTAGGCATTTCAGGGCGACCTTCTGTCCATAATGGAGAGATCAAATCAATAGATACTAACTCCAATCCTCCTTCTTCTAGTTCGGATTTTAATGCACGATATCCATTTACACTATACATCTCTGGATTGACAGCTACTTTACCACTAGCATTATTGTTTAGCCACTCTGTGATAGTAGGGCAATCTATATCGCTCTCGCGCATCAACTCCACAGTGGTGCCTTGCAATTCTGCTTCAGCTTGCAGATAGTAGCGACTATCTGTCCAAAGCAGTGCTTTATCCAATGTGATTACTGCAGTTCCTGTTTCTCCCGAGAAACCTGTTATCCATGACATCTCTGTCCAGTGAGGAGCCATATACTCGCTTGCATGTGGATCTGTACCCGGTACGATGCAAACTGTGATATTGTGTTGTTGCATGAGCGCGCGTAGCGCTGCCAATCTCTCTTTAATCATTTCTCTAAACTTTAAACTTTAAACTTTAAACACTAAACTATTTCAAAGCCTTGAAAGACATATCTAGACTCTTAACGGAGTGGGTCAATGCACCTACGCTGACAAAGTCTACACCAGTTACTGCATAGTCATGCAAGGTGTCAATGGTGATACCACCGCTAGACTCAATCTCGATATGCTTGCCATTCTCTTTTTCCCAAGCACGAATAATCTCCACGGCACTCTTAGTGCGCTCTGGATTGAAGTTATCCAACATGATGCGGTCTGGGATGTTGGTAGCCAATGCTTCACGAATCTCATCTTCGCTACGAGTCTCTATCTCAATGCGCAAGTCTTTACCTTTTTCCTCGCAGTAGTTCTTAGCGCGTGTCAACGCTGCTGTGATACCTCCTGCAAAATCCACGTGATTGTCTTTCAAAAGAATCATGTCAAACAGACCAATGCGGTGATTCATACCACCACCGATGAGCACAGCCTCTTTCTCCAGATAACGCAAACCAGGAGTGGTCTTACGGGTGTCCAACACGTGGCAATTGGTGTCTGCTATCAGACTTTGGTAACGATGAGCTGTGGTTGCTACACCTGACATACGTTGCATGATATTGAGCATGGTGCGCTCTATTTGTAGTAAACTGAGCTCTTTGCCGTATACGCGGAAAGCTATATCACCTGGTTTGACGTGTGCGCCGTCTTCCAATAATTGTTCTACGCGGCACTCTGGATCAAAGTATGCAATGATTTGTTTAGCTACTTCAATACCAGCAATGATACCTTCTTCTTTAACAATGAGCTGTTGGCATCCCATTTCTGTTTCTGGGATGCAACTGAGTGATGTATGATCGCCATCGCGTATATCTTCTTCAAACCAAACTGCAATGAGTTTTTTCAATTCTTGTGTATCCATATAATCTTTTACTTTAACTTTCAACTCTCAACTTTCAACTCTCAACTTTCAACATTCAACTCTCAACATTCAACTCTCAACTCCCACCTTCAACCTTAAACCAAAATCTGCTCTGCATGATTTTTGGTGTCCACTTTCTCAATCACTTGTGTCAGTTTGCCTTGCTCGTCAAACACAAAGGTTTTACGTAGGGTACCAATACTCACTTTGCCACACATCTTCTTCTCGCCCCAAGCTCCAAAGGCTTGCATCATCTCGGTACTAGGATCTGACAGGAGAGTGAATGGCAAGTTGTTTTTTGCTATGAAGTTTTGATGTGACTTTTGGCTATCTTTGCTTACACCTAAGACACGGTATCCTGCTGCTAGAAAACGCTCGTGGTTGTCGCGCAGGTTGCATGCTTCTGCTGTACAGCCAGGTGTGCTATCTTTAGGATAGAAATAGACAACGGTCTTATGACCTAATAGCTGTTGGTCCGTCACTTTGTTTCCGTTTTGGTCTACCGCATTGAAAGCGGGTATTTGATCACCGATAGCTAGCATAATTCTTATTGTTTTAAAATAAAATTTTAAATATTACCGTGCAAAGATACAACTTTTTTCTGATATATGCAAAAAAAACGAGCATTTTCGCTCGTTTTTAGTTTTGTACACCTTACTTTAGGCTGAATATGCTTTGATGATAGACTATTTTACTCTTCTCTATACTCATAGCATCCTGCATCTGGTCGTTGCTTGCGCCCATAGCCTGATCTGTCTATAGGGTAGGGTATCGCAGAGATGCTATCGGCTATGCCACGTGCAGGGGATAGTGAGTCTAGACGAAAATCGTAGTATTGGTATTTTTTGTACAAGTAGTAGATATTCTTGAATACCATAGTGTCGGAATCGCATGCGTATACGTTGTTGTGAGCAAATGCGCCTGCCAGCGAATCTGCTCGCAGATAATTGCCCACAAACTTTCCTTCATAGTTATCTGGCAATGGAGTGGCAACTACCACGTTGTTTGCTCTTCCGCCAGTGATGATGCAGTTCTTAAACGAGCTGATGGTCTTAGCCATATTTTTGCTCAAATTATTGATGTACACGGCAGCCACATCCTCTGGAATGATATTGTTGTGGATGTTGAGTGTTGTGTATGGGAATCCATAATACGCGGCTATTGTGTTGTGTACAAACTCATGTTTACCACCTGACAGGTACACGCAGTATGATGCACAGTTGCTTATCTCGCAGTTAGACACATGAGCATCTATATTCTGTAGTATCAGTCCGTAGATCGAGTGATTGTGAATTCGGCTGTTGGTTAGCGAAAGTTGTGGACATTTATCTTTGCTCTCGGAGTAGGCATATAGACCTACGCTGCCAGATAATATGTCTACGTAATTCATTGTATATGTGGGTGGTGCGCTTTCTCCGTCGTGTAGTAGATATAGCCCATCCCATTGTCCAGATGCCATACGATATGGTACCGAATCGTAGAGCATATCTGTTCTATCTCCTCGGAAGATGATAGGCTGTTCTCTGGTGCCTAGTGCAGTCATATTTCCATAGACATGAATGAGTGCTCTTTCGTGCATATAGATGGTTGTTCCTGCTTCGATGGTGAGGTCTCCTGCAACTGCTACGGTGTCGTATATCACATATGGCTTTTTGTTGCTTAATTTAAGGTCTTGGTATATTTTGAGTCCATTCTTCCCCTGTATTCTCTCTACGTTTTGTCCATAGGCTTGCAAGGTGACCTCTTGGATGTTTCCGTTTACTTTGAACGCTATTTTGTCTTCTATGAAGACCGGTGAATCTTCGCTTTGAGGGTCGATGTATGCTCGCACAAATAGGAATAAGCTATCTCCACCACGCACCGTGATGTCGCGAAGCATGTCGCGGTTGTTTTCGCCATCTAGATTGATGTGAAAATAGACTCCATTCTGCATGCTCACTTGCTCAATGTTGAGCGCATTTTTGTTTGGATTGTATACCATGATTTTGCGAGTGGATGAACCCATTTCAGTGAACACGGTGTCAAAGCACACTGTGTCGTGTGAGAAAGATAATTGTAAACTAGGATCAGATGACACTCTGTCCTGTTGACATGCTCCAAACACGCACGCTATAAGTAAGAGACTATATATAATTATTTTTTTCATTTCCGTTTAATCGTTTCACCCATTCACCCTTCACCCATTCACCGTTTACTCGAAGTTGAAAATGATAGATAGTTTTTGATGTGTCATTTTCTTGATGGCATTGCTGTAGAAATATTTATATTCGTTCAATTGCCATCCCTCTTCATCCATCGCGCTAGTTGGGGTATGAGCATCTAAGAAACCTATTTGGTACTTAATCTCAGGGCATAGTTTGAACCATCTGAAATAGAAATCGCATCCAAAACCTGCTGATATAAATGCATCAAATGGTTTGTGCAATATCACTTTCTCTTTGTCTCTGAAGCATTCGAATTGCACTCCACCACCCACTACTACATAGGGACGATAATTCGCTTGACGCTCGGCTGACCATTTCAGATAGATAGGAATGCTAACAGGTATGGTCAGTATACTAGGTTTATTAAGAACACCAGTGTTTACTTCTCCAATCAACGAATCTGCCAGTGTGTAACTCTTGTATGTCACACTGCGCTCACCGAAACTCAATGATGGTGTAAAGCGTAAGTTTAAATGTTCTGTAAGTCGCAAGTCTGTAATAAAACCTACTGACACACCAGGGCCTACCGACATAGTTCTAGGGTGATATACATGTCCGTCGGGGTGTGGCATAGCGGCTTGTGTTGCACTGTCATTCTCTTGTATGTTGTAAGACAACATATCTACTCCCAAGAAGAAACCGAAGTGTATCAGTTTGTTATCTACATATGGATTGTTTTGTGCATAAGTCTTGCCTATGGCTAGCAATAATATGCAACATACTACGCATTTGATTAACTTGTTTTTCATGTTATATACTTTGACTTTTAACATTCAACTTTCAACATTCAACTTTCAACTCTCAACTCTCAACTTTCAACATTCAACTCTCAACCCTCTCCATTATCCACTCTACAGCTTCTTTATATCCATCCGTGCCGTGTCCGATGATGCTATGAGCACATACGTCTGTGAGTAGGCTTACGCGTCTAAAACCCTCACGTTGACTAATGTCAGATATGTGTACTTCTACCACGGGTATCTCGGTGCATGCCACTGCATCTCTCAGTGCCACGCTAGTATGGGTATATCCTCCAGCATTTAGTACGATGCCTGTCGCCTCATCGCCTTCTCGCCTCATCGCCTCAATCCCATAGTTTTGTATCCAATCTATGAGATCTCCTTCGTGATTAGACTGAAGATAGTGGAAATGTACATCCATATGGACACGCTGAATATCTACAAGCACTTGTTCCATAGAGCGTGTGCCGTAGATGCTAGGCTCTCTCTTGCCTAGCAGATTCAAGTTTGGCCCATTGATAATTACTATTTTCATACCACCCCTTAAAACCTTTAAAACTCCTAAAACTCCTAAAACTCCTTTATCTCAATCCATTGACTGCTGCCAAGAACTCATCGTTGTCCTCGGTGCGCTCCATGTATGTTTTTAGTTTCTCCATTGCCTCCACGCTGTTCATGTCGCTGAGCATCTTACGGATCATCCACATGCGACTGAGTACTTCGTTTGGCAAGAGTAGGTCGTCGCGACGGGTAGATGATGCAGGTATATCCACGGCAGGGAAGACACGTTTGTTGCTGAGCTTGCGGTCCAGTTGCAACTCCATGTTACCTGTACCCTTGAACTCTTCAAAGATCACATCGTCCATCTTACTACCTGTCTCTGTCAGAGCTGTAGCGATGATTGTGAGGCTACCTCCGTTCTCTATGTTACGTGCTGCACCAAAGAAGCGTTTTGGTTTGTGCAATGCTTGTGCTTCCACACCGCCTGACAACACTTTGCCACTAGCAGGTGCCACCGTATTATATGCGCGTGCGAGACGTGTGATGCTATCTAGTAGGATGACTACATCGTGGCCGCATTCTACCAATCGTTTAGCTTTCTCGTGTACGATATTAGCCACCTTAACGTGGTTTTCTGCAGGTTCGTCAAAGGTTGATGCAATCACCTCTGCGTTTACCGAACGAGCCATGTCAGTCACCTCTTCTGGGCGCTCGTCAATGAGCAAGATGATCATATATACCTCAGGATGGTTGGCTGCGATAGCGTTGGCTATTTGTTTGAGTAGCACTGTTTTACCTGTTTTAGGTTGAGCTACAATCAATCCGCGTTGTCCTTTACCTATAGGTGAGAACAGGTCGATAATTCGCATGGAAATGGGGTCTGACTTGTCGCCTTTGCATAGGGTGAACTTCTCATCAGGGAAGAGTGGAGTAAGGTTCTCGAATGCGATGCGCTCTTTGGCTTGTGCTGGCGAGATGCCGTTGATGCGTAGTACCTCTTTCATTGGGAAGTACTTGTCTGTATCTCTAGGAGGACGAATTGTACATTCTACAGTATCGCCAGTCTTGAGACTATATTGACGAATCTGTTGTTGTGATACGTAGATGTCGTCTGGCGAAGAAATATAGTTGTAATCTGCGCTGCGCAAGAATCCATATCCATCAGGAGCACATTCTAGTGTTCCAACAGCTACGATAGTGTCGCCAAAAGCATCTATACCTTTTTCAATAATTTCGTCTTCTGGTTTTTGTTCAGATTGTGTTTGTATAGGTGTCACGTCCTCGCCGTTAGCTAGTTGCTCTTCACGTATGGCAATCTGTTTGGTTATTTGTGCGATACGAGCATCAAGACGTGCTTTCTTCTCTTCTGGAGTTTCGGTTTTCTTAGGTGTGTTAGGATTTTCCTTTACAACTTCACTGCCATTTGAGGTTTTATCATCCTTTATTGCTTCCTCGTTAGATAGTTTAGGGGCTTCACTTTTTTTGCTTTTCTTTTTTCCTTTTTTTACAGCCTCGTCACTACTGGTTGTCTCGCTACTAATGATTACCTCATTGTCGCTAGTTGCTTCACCACTATTCTTTGTTCGTCCGCGTTTCTTCTTGCCTTTAACCTCTTCGCCTTTCGCCTCTCGCCTTTCTCCTCTCACCTTTTCGCCTTGTTCGCTGACTACGTCTTTCGCCTCTTCGCTTTTTACTTCCATCTTCAAGTCCGCAGGACGATCTACAAAGGCTTTAGCCTGATCTTCATCGGAGCGATCTAATGAGCCTAATGGCGCATCAAATATATTAGGTTGTTGTGCTGAAACCACAGGCTTTGGAACAGGTTGTTTAGCTTGTTCCTCTTTCATTAGTCCCAATGTCTCTTGCTCGTTACCTACGGTAGCCATCACGCGATTGCTCTTTAGGTTATCGGTATTGACTTTGGTTGGACCAGATTGTATACGTTGACGTTTGCCACGTTTTTTCTCTTCGTTTTTAGCTTGTTTGGCATCCTCTTTAGCTTGCACTTCTGCGCCGCGGCGATCCGCTTGAGCGTCGAGGATATCATAGATGATAGATTGCAAAGATGCGTCTTTGCGCACTTTGAGGTTAAATGTTTTTGCAATCTCAGTTAATTGTTCGAACGTCATTCGCCCGAGTTTCTGCATATCGTATTGCATATACTAAAAATGTGTGTAAAAAATCTAGTTGAAAAAAATATAAGAATTAAAAACGTCAGTTTTACGTTTTATGCTGCAAAGGTACAACAAATATTGCATATATGCAAGATTTCTGTCAAAAAAAATCATTTTTTGAAATTTCTATGCCACTTCTATACCCTTCTTTATGATATTAAATAATTTGTTTTGCACTCCAAATGTGGCATAGCTGCATTTCATTAGAGCAAAAACAAAAAATCATCTCGAATTGACATTAATTGATATCAAAATTGACTTAAATTGTCGTTTTAATAAAATCAGTGTAAATTCATGAAATTCGTGGTACCTCATCGCCTATAACCTAACAACCTCAAAAGTGTTTACTTTTGCCTTGTCGTATGGGCGATGAATTTTGACATAGTTCTCTGTGAAGCCGGCCATTTGGTCGCCTTCTTTCTTGGATTCCCATAGTACGACAGCCTCACGGCCTATTTGTTGAGCATAGAAGGTTTTAGTCTTTTCTTCGGATATCTCGTGCAGGATTTTGCTGCGGCGTTGACGTTCTGTTTTTGGTACAATGCATAAGTCCAATTCCAGCATGCGTGTGTTGGCACGTTCGGAGTAGGTGAATACGTGCAACTGGCTCACATCCAGTCGTTTGATAAACTCTACATAGTCGTTGAAGCACTCCTCTGTCTCGCCTCTGACGCCTACCATACAATCTACGCCGATGAAGGCATGTGGCATGACTTGTTTGATATGTTTGACGCGCTCCTCGAATAGCTCGCGAGTGTAGCGACGTTTCATGATCTTAAGTACTTCGTTACTACCGGATTGCAGAGGGATGTGGAAGTGTGGAGCAAAGTGCTTGGAGTGGGCTACAAAGTCGATGATTTCGTTCGTAAGTAGGTTAGGCTCGCAGGACGAAATACGTATGCGGTAATCCATACCTTTCGCCTCTAACCTCTCGCCTTTAACCTGTAGCTCGCTCTGTGAGCGTCCTATAGGCGGTACGCCGTCCTCTAACCTATCTAGAGCACGTAGTAGCTCTAGAAATGTCTCTCCGGTACTTCTACCGAAGTCGCCTATATTTACGCCTGTTAGTACAAGTTCTTTAGCTCCTTCTGCTAGTGCTTGTTGAGCTGCTATGACTACGTCGGCTATTTTTGGATTGCGTGATTTGCCTCGCGCGTACGGGATAGTACAATAGGTGCAGAAGTAGTTGCATCCGTCTTGCACTTTGAGGAAGCAGCGTGTGCGGTCGTCTTTGCTATATGCCCCATGAAACTCCTCCACTTCTCGTATCGCTCCCACACATATTCTCTCGCCTTTCGCCTCTCGCCTATAGCCTATAGCCAATAGCTCGCCTTGCGAGCGTCCTATAGCCGCCCTGGCGGCGTCCGATTCCAAGCGCTCCACTAGCGCAGGAATCTCATATTTCTCATTCTGCCCCAGCACATAATCCACACCCTCTATTTGTGCTATCTGTTCGGGTTGTAGTTGTGCGTAACAACCTGTTACAATGATGATTGCGTTGGGGTTTTGTCTATGTATGCGATGTATGGCTTGTCTATCTTTGTGATCAGCGTTGTCGGTCACGGAGCAGGTGTTGATCACGCAGATATCGGCTTCTTCGCCTTGTTTAGCACGGGTATGACCTTGCTCAAGTAGTGCTTTTCCTGTTGCGCTACTCTCCGCAAAATTCAATTTGCATCCTAATGTCACAAACCGTATCTTCATCTGCTATGGTCAGTATTTAAAGACAATTATTGTTAATTTATGTTGTCAATTTTTGTCAATTCTTGGGTTGTATATTGTTTTGGTTGGGAAGAGCGACACGTCGCTAGCCATCCAAAGCAATATCTATTTTGTGAATCGTGTTAATATGGTGCCATCCATACTCAAAATTTCGTTGGTGGTTTGGTTGTAAATGTATCGTTCGATAGTTGCGCTTTTTTGTGAGAAATTTACCAATAATCCGATAGGCAACTTTGTAAGGCGCATGTAATTAAATAGTTGAGCCCTATGAGTAATGGTTAATTGTTCTACTGCTTTGCATTCGATGATAATACTATCTAAGCAAACAAAATCTAAACGATATTTTGCAGTCATTGTACGCTCATGATATTGGGGAGTAAACTCTCTTTCTTTCTCGAAAGATATATGGTCTTCCTCCAATTGCATTGCCAATCCTTCTTGGTATACATATTCATTCAATCCAGGTCCTAACTCTTTATGTACCTCGTATATGGCACCTACAATAGGGTACATAAATTGCTTGAACTTTTCGATATTAGTGTCTGTCATGACGTTCTATATTCCCTTATAACGATTGTTGTCCCTTTCAGTAGTCAACTTTTGTTTTGCTCACCAATGCAGTATGCTGCATTCTTATGAGCAATAACAAAAAGTTTCTTCTAATTGTCATCAATTGTCCCTAAAATTGACTTTAATTGACGTTCTTATATTCCCTTATATCTTGAGCAACGATTTTACAAACTCTTCTCGATTGAATACTTGCAAATCAGTCATTTGCTCTCCGAGTCCGATATAACGGACAGGTATCTTGAACTGATCGCTGATACCAATCACTACGCCACCTTTGGCTGTACCATCTAACTTGGTGATAGCTAGTGAACTAACTTGTGTGGCTTTGGTGAACTGCTTAGCTTGCTCGAAGGCGTTTTGACCGGTGCTACCATCTAGTACGAGCATCACGTCATGAGGTGCATCTGGCACTACTTTTTGCATAACGTTCTTGATCTTGGTGAGCTCGTTCATGAGGTTGATCTTGTTGTGTAGACGACCAGCTGTATCGATGAGTACCACATCTGCATCATTAGCTTTTGCGCTAGAGAGGGTGTCAAAAGCCACGCTAGCAGGGTCAGAACCTTGTTGTTGTTTTATCACAGGTACGCCTACACGTTCACCCCAAATACAGAGTTGCTCTACGGCTGCAGCACGGAAGGTATCGGCTGCGCCGAGGTAAACTTTCTTGCCCGCCATCTTATATTGATGAGCAAGCTTACCGATGGTGGTGGTTTTGCCCACGCCGTTTACACCTACTACCATGATTACGTATGGTTTACATGGCAACTCCTCGCTGAAGTCAAGCACTTGTGTGCTATTGTTTTCAGCTAGTAGCGATGCTACTTCTTCTACGAGGATCGTGTTGAGTTCGGCTGTACCTAGGTATTTGTCGCGCTTAACGCGTTCTTGTATGCGTTCGATGATGCGTAGGGTAGTCTCTACACCCACGTCAGAGGTGATGAGTGCTTCCTCTAGGTTGTCAAGTACGTCTTCGTCTACGGTTGATTTGCCGGCGATGGCGCGGCTAATTTTGCTTAGTACTGACTCTTTGCTTTTCTCTAATCCCTTGTCTAGGGTTTCTTTTTTCTCTTTACCGAATAGTCCAAAAAATGCCATAATAACTTAAGTCTAATTGCGCAATGCGCATAAAATGCGCTGCAAAAGTACTATTTTTTTTTGATATATGCAAATAAAACGCTTGTATTGGATGACTTTGTTGTGTTTTGTGAGTAGGCGATACCTTTTTTGAAACTTTTTTGATTAAAATATCCTTTTTGTTTGTCTTTTTCGATTATTTTTACTACCTTTGCAGCGCTGAATGTGTTTTGCGGGTAGCGATAGATAAAAATGAATATACAGTTGAGACGATTTTTATTAGTTGGTTCTATCCTTTATTTGATCTTTTTGGGTTGGTTCTTTTTTGTGCTTCAACCTGGAATGAAGAATAATTGGCGTCCGTCTGATATCTATAATCAGGTGGGCGATTGCCCTGTGGCTAGTGGTCACTCTCCGGCACCTAAAGCGGATGCTGTATTTGAAGCCAAATTGGATGCACCAATCAAGTCTGTCTCTTCTTCCAAGAGAAGTTTTCGTAAGCGTCGTAGTACGATGCCAGTGGCTAAGTCCTCTTTGGGTCAAGGCAAATCAATTTTGTATAAATTTTCTGTTACTCCAGTGGGCGGTGGATTGCATTTGGTTTCAGATGCTGAATTTCGTTCGTTTGGTGCAGAAGGTTTGATGTATGTGCCTATACCTCAGTATCTTAAACGTAGAGTTGATGGTCGCTCTTCTACTTCAACTCCGTTCTTCTATCCATACATGTCTGTGCCTAATAATGGGGCTGAATATTCGGGTGTAGAGGCTGCTCAGTCGACTTCATCATCTTTGTTGCTCAACTAATTATTCCCTTTTGCGTTTTAGTCTCTTTTTTAAGGTTGATTTTGCTACCTGCATGTAGCATTTTTTTTTTTTTACAAAAAAATAAGCCTGATTTTTTGTTTGATTCAAAAATTATTAGTAATTTTGCACGAAATTTGTATTGTGCGAAATATGCCTTTGTTGGGTATAGGGGCACTGAGGGTTGATTGATGCTGGGGAGTTAATGTTGAATTATTGATTTTTAAGGATAAAATTTATTGTAGAAATGAGAGTAAAATCAAGTGTATTGTTTGGACTTATTGCATTGCTTTGTGTTATTAGTGGCGTTTCGGTTTATAAGCAATTGCGTGAAGTTCATGATAGTTGGCAGCCGTCAGATATGTATACTGGTCTGAAGGGTATGCGCAGCAGAACCTATTCCAGTGTTTCTTACGGCAATGGTGCGTCATCAGATGCTCCAGTTTTGTCTTTGGGCGCTCGTTCTATGTCAGGCCATAATGCTGCTTTTTCATACGCGCATGCGCCTGCTTCTCCTGCTGTTTCGATGGGATCTACCTCTTCTTATGGTCAATCAGCCGTAGCTGGTGGCAATCCTGTTTATGCTACTTCTAATGCAGAAGTTCGCTCTTTTGGAGGTGGTGGTAATGGCGGTGGTTCTGTGTCAATGTCAGGTGGTGTGGCTAAATCCTCTGGTTCTGGTGCAGGATCTTCTGTGAGTTTGGGTGTGTCTACTCCAAGTGCTCCAATCTTGGCGGTAAATAACAACCGCAACACCAATAATCAAATTCTACCAAATATTTCAGGTGAAGTTGTGGCTAATCCTGTTGCAACTTATGCGGGTATAGGCAATACTACTGGTGGCGCGTCTCGCGGAATAAGTGGAAGAAAGGATGGAGCAGTGGAGGATTCGTGGTTGCAATGGCTAGCTAGATATGGTTGGAATTTTGGAACTAAATCTGGGGATGAAGAAAATGGATGGACTTATTCTTTCGATTTTTACCAGTTGGACGATGCGTACCAAGATTATGTGACTAATTATTGGGATGATACGTGGGGTACTCCACCTACTTTTGATCAATGGTTGACGTGGTTCCAAGGCAATGGCGGTTCACATGATTATAGAGGCAATACATATAATTGGGTTCCAATCGGCGATTACTATCCATTGTTGATTCTTGCCATTTTGTATATTGGGTATGTTGCGATCCGTCGTCGTAAAAGCAAAATTTCTGAGAATAATATTTAAAAAATACTACAATGAAAAAACTATTTTTTGCACTTTGTGCTCTATTGGTGGCTACTGTATCGGTGGCGCAGTCTGGTCGAACTTGTGAGGATGCTATTGTCTTGACGCAAGACTATCAAGCTACTATCACTGGACCTTGTGAGGTGTGGTATACTGCAACTACTTATGATTTGCCAATCCATGTGCGTTTTACTCCATTCAGTGATAATAGTGCCAAGGGACCAAGTGTGGAGTTAGACTTTACATGTACTCCTGGTGTGTATGATGATCCACAGATTGATTCATTGGTAAATCTTGTTTCTGACTTTATTGAATTACCTGTGAAACTTGAGAGTGAGTTAGTTCTTGGTAGTAGTAAAAATGAGTGGGACTTGTCGATGTCCAAAACCTATCGTGATCAGTTAGCTGGTTTTGGAATATTGTACTCTGTTCGTGCATATGTTAAGGTAACCTATTATGAAGCAGGAACGATAACTCTTTCACCTGATTCTGCGTACAAAACATGTATGAATTCCGCTCACATTGTGTCGTTGAATGATACAATTAATGTGTCTGCAAATGATGAAGAAGCAGTTTATGTCTTCCCATATACAGCATGGAAGAACGATAGTATTCGTTTTGTGTGGGAAGGTGACGGTCAAGCTAATGTGTATGTAGCAGAGCAAGAGTGTTCATTTGTAGCTGATGCTTCTGATCCATATGTGTTTAGTACTTTTGCTGTTACTAAAGATGCTCCGCATAAACTCTATTCTGAGCAAATGAAGAACTTTATCAGCAACCATACAGGTGAAGGTGTATTTTATGCTAAAGTAGTTGCCTCTTCTGCTGGTAAGTTGGTGGTAGAGAATATTCCTATGGCTGCTGCTGAGGGTGGAGCAGAGGTACTGGTTTATGATAAGTCTGTTCAAGTAAAATCAAGTAATCAACTCTATTGTTTCCCACGCACTTGGAAGGCAACTCAATTCGTGGCTCCACAGGGAAATAAAATTCAAATGCTCGTTTCTACTACTGCAGATTTTACGCCTTCAACTACGGATGCAAATGTGTTGGCTACTCATGATTTTGCGATGGTAGAAGGTCAACGTGTTTTGCAGTTATCAAAATCTGAAATGAATGATATTGTGGCTTCTGCAACAGGAGATTATCTCTATGTGAGTTTCTTGTCTGATGCACCTGTGCAGATTACTCCAACGGAATGGGTGACATCTGCATGTTTGGATAAGTCTTACTTGATTACTCCTAACACAGAGTTTGCTGTAGCTGCTAAATCAAGCAATAGAATTTATCGTGTGCGTTATGATGACTTTACAAACTATGATTTGACCATCAAGTGGACAGGTAATAGCACACTTCCTACATATATTGCCGAGACTTGTGATTTTTCACTAAGTAATAATAATGCAGCATTGTTGATCAAAGGTTTCTCTATCTCTCGTAAAGGTACTAAAGTGATAGATGCTGCTACGGTTGATGCTTGGGAACCACGTATCCCAGAAGATGGTTTCTTCTTTGTTCGTTTTAATCCAAGCAATAAGGGTAATGTCACTTTTGTAACCGAGAAGCCAGAGGAGGTAGCTCCTGTTATCCCTACCTCTCCATGTGTTGTCAACAGCATCGAGCTTAAGGCGGGTGATCAGATTACTCTCAACCTTGATAGCGCGTTCACCGTATATCGCATCAACTATAGCCAATGGCTGGCTACTGGTGCTACATTGATATGGACAGGTCTAGAACCATTGCATACTTTCGTAGCTGAGACTTGCGAGTTTGCAGTGGCACCTTATAACAAGTACGTACACGCGTACGTGAGCGTACCTGCTGAAGGTGCAGCTGTATTGGATGCTGCTAAGTTGGCTGAGATGGCTGCTTATGTAGACGAAGATGGTTATCTCTATATCCGCTTCCTCACCGAGAAAGAGGGTGTTTTGGAAGTGAAGTAACCCTTGCCTCTACACCCTACACTCTACGCCTTACGCTATTCCTAGCCTAAGGGTAGCGCAAAGGTTGCTACGGGTTCATGACGGGTTCATAAGCATCCTTCACTATGTGATAACTATGCGATTAGTATGTGATAACTATGTGATTCCTATCCCTTGCTTATCCTCTCTTATCCCCTGCTAGTGATAACGGTGTTTGAGTTAAGGATGGACGGCGTAATCTGCCTAGTGTAGAGAGGACGCAGTGCTGAATGATCTAACATATTTTTGAAAAAAAGTAGGTGAGAAAATTGCGGTTTTTGAGGTTTTAAAGATCCTCAAAACCTCAAAAACCTCAAAAACCGCATTTGATTATTTTATAAGCGACCATTGATAATAAGTGACTTATGAGCTTGCTGTTGATTTCTACGGACACGTGGTAATCATCCGGCAAAAAGTCCGTGGAGTTTTCCTTACGGCATAGGTCTATAGCCAATCGCCAATTGCCTATAGCCAAAGCAACACTCTACACTATACACCAAAATAAGTTTTAGAGCGAAGCGATAAGAGCTTCCTGCCTTTAACCTTTCGCCTCTAACCTTTAACCTAACAAGCGGCTCCGCCGCAAAAAAAATATGGGAATAGAAACGCAAATACAACTCTTCGACAATGCTAAAATACGCGTTGCTTGGGATGATGTGAAGGAAAAATATTTCTTCTCTGTGGTGGATGTTATCGGAGTTTTAACAGAGAGTACTGATGGACGCACTTATTGGAAGGTGCTGAAAAACAGACTCTTGAAGGAGGGAAATGAAACGGTTACAAATTGTAACCAGTTGAAATTACCTGCTTCTGATGGCAAAATGCGCTTGACCGATGTCGCTGATTTAGAGGGGATTTTGCGTATTGTCCAATCTGTTCCAAGTAAGAAAGCAGAGCCGATAAAACAGTGGTTGGCACAGGTCGGTAGCGAACGTATCCATCAAATGATTGATCCTGAGCGTTCGATACAACAGGCTGTAGCGGATTATAAGAAACTGGGGTATTCAGATAAATGGATTGCCAACCGAGTGAAATCTATTGATGCTCGAAATGAACTAACCAACGAGTGGAAACGTTCGGGAATGACTGAAGGGCGTGATTTTGCGATATTAACCGATTTGATTACGAAGACTTGGAGTGGTAAGACAACAAAGGAATATAAGCAATTCAAGGGATTGACCAAGGAGAATTTACGTGACAATATGTCAACGATTGAGTTGGCGCTTAATACTTTGGCTGAAGCATCTACAACCGAGATTTCGAAACGCAGAAATCCCAAGAATCTGAAGCAAAATATGCTGATTGCTCAAGAAGGTGGAAATGTTGCGAAGGCAGCACGATTGCAACTTGAAACAACTATTGGCGAAAGTGTAGTAACCTCTATCAAAGCAAGTGACTATATTCGCCCGATAATAGAGGAAACTTTAGAAGAATAATAAATTTGATTATAAAACTCCAACAATTGTTGGATAAAATCAATAGACCTATAGGAGAGCGAAGCGACCAAAAAAGGAGTGTTGATAGTTGGGTTAAAACAGTTTTTGTCTAATTCGCAAATTATTGATTTTTAATGAAATAACATATTCTATTGCGCATTTTTGTGCAAAACAAAAAAAACGCAGTAGAAGATAGTAAGTGCTTGATATGTAGTCTGATAGCAACAAGAATTTATTAACAACTTAAATATAACGCAGCAACATTTCACATTGAAACAAGCGCTATAGTGCGTGAAACTTTGAAACGCAGCTTTGCCGCTTGAAACGTTTGCTTGCGAACAAAAAAAGCTTATGAAAAAATTATTATCAATTTTAATTGGTGTACTTTTAGGAGTGACAACTTTGTGGGCTGATAAAGCACCTTCGGAAGCAAATAATGTGTCCAAAAAGGAGTATGGTGTTGTCGTGGGAGTTCAGATTGCAGGAGAGGGCGTAATAGGTCAAGGTGGTCGTGCTGGTGTATGGCATGAAAAGTTAGATGCCAACACGGTTACCAATTTATCGAATGGAAAATGGACTAATACGGCAAATGTAGCATATCACTATGATTATGAGACATCAGGTTGGGCTTCTGGTATTTTTAATCCTAAATATTACAACTATGCTGACCAGTCGTACTATTACTATGCCGTGCCATCTACAGGATATTATTTTGATAGTTGGACATTGACCAACACGGATTTATCTTATACAACAATCAAGACCAATGCTTCCACCAATGGTCATGATAATGAGTGGGAAGTGAAGTATAGGATGTTCTGTGTTCATAATGATAGCTATTACAGTTACACAACATATCCTCATGCAATTCCATTGATGACGGCAAACTTCAAAAAGCAATCTATTCACCGCGATTATGCCAAAGTGGTGGCTATTTATGTGAATGAAGCAGGTGTGCCTGTCTTTACCTGGGATGGAAGCGACCATTCCACTATTGTGCTGGAGCAAGGTGGTGGTTATGTGAATATAGGCGCAGCAGCCACCAACCAAACAGAAGTAGAATATGGTGATTACAATACCTTAGCATATCGTGATGCAAGTGAGCACTCATGGAACTATACCTACTACGCAACACCTGCTGAGAACTATGCTTTTGCAAGTTGGTACGATGAACCTACTATGCAACAACAATTGCAACAGCATGGCAAACTTCTGTTAGATCAATCGACTGATGCGGAGTATACCAAATCGTTTACATCTAATTGCACAGATGCAACCTCTACAGACATCCCTGTAGCACCAACGATGTACGCAGTCTTCCGTCCTTCATTGACCTATCATTACTCAGGTCCAACTGTCTATGTTTCTGACAACGAACCTGAAGGTGGTGTTGTATATGTACATAGTACCAGTGCGGCAGACAAACCTGCATCTGTAGATGCAGTGGCTGCTGCGAATTGGAAAAAATCGCACGATGATAATGCAAACACTTATACACAAAAGGATAATCCTACGTATTCCTATACTTATTACGCAAAACCAAGCGACCCAACTAAATATGCTTTCAAAGGTTGGGCAACTTCGCAATTTAGCGACCCTACATATGGTACGGATCCAATTAAACCGATGTACGATTATGCTCAAACGATGAGCGCAGAGAATACTAAACCCGAGAATAGATATATTACTCCTCCTCTATTTGCTGTATTCGAATCTTTCTATTACAAAGCTCCGCCAGCCGCTTTGGCTACGGCTTCTCAGGGTGCGGGTTATGTGTATGTGGATCTTACGGGCACTGGTATGCCTACTGGCTATACGGGTACAGAAGTAACCGCGGGCGCGCTCAATCAAGTAGCAGCGAATGGTGTACAACATAATTATACTGTGCATTACTACGCTACCCCAATCCCGGGTAATGTGTTTGTGGGATGGTCCACTACGGCTGACGGATTGAATATCGTCAATCAAAATGCGCATTATCAAACCGAATATGCATCGCAAGCAAAGAATCGTGATTACCCTCATGTGGCAGCTCCGTTGTATGCTGTATTCCGTTCGGATATTGATATTCGTCAGCAAGACCGCATGATTGTGTATATCGATGAAGAAGGTAATGGTAATATCAACGACTCTAAGGTACTCATTGACTTCCAAAAAGCAAATACCTTGACGGCTACATTGAGTGATGAAAGTGCTTCTCTCTTCGCTTTGTCCAATCGTTCGGGTTCAAAATCAGGAAGCACCATCACTTTTGATGCTACTCAAGGCTTGATAGAGTTGGTGGTTACATACAAGGGCGATTTGGCAACGGCTGTAGGTAAGGTGGCTAATATTACCTTGTCTGCTACCTATGGAGGACAGACTATCAAGCGTCCTGTAACCATCACTGTAGAAGAAGCACCAATCATTACATTCCTTCCTACGGATGGTAAGGGTGCATATACCATCAAGATGACCAATGGCTCTGGTATCAATTATACCATGAATGCTAATACGCAAGAGAATATCAAAGTGCCTATTACACACGAGAGTATGTCGAATATAGAAATGGCACTTACCAACGATGTGTCTTCGGATAACTACTATTTCTTTGGATGGCAACTAATAGACGGCAATGATATGACTTATATGTCATACGAGCAATTATGTACCTATCAATTCACGAAGCCAGTCAAGGTGCGTGCCGAGTTTATTCCGAAAGATCGCGCTACATACTATATTAAGAATGATCCTACCAATACGCTCTACCACGATTTGCAAAAGGCGTTAGATGATGCAAATGTTTTATATAACAAAAACCAAGTAGCGCAGACAGTAGTTTTGAAGGATTACCAAGGAGCAACCAGAGTAACCGAAGCTACCTTACCTAAAGGAACATATACGATTCACAAAGGTATTACGCTGCTTATTCCTGGTGATGCAGCGCACACTTCAAAAGACGAGTTGGAACCAGCTGATTATGATAGTGGAAAAAAGACTGATAAGCCTTATATGAAATGGATCGTAGAAGACGGTACCAACTTTACTGTGAGAGGAAATTTGAGTATCTACTCTCGACTCAATGCCAATGGACAAACATGGGTAGGTCGTCCATGGCAATATGGTTGGATTGAATTGGGTGAGAATTGCAAGATGATTTTCGAATCGGGTGCAAATCTCTATGCCTTTGGATATATTACTGGTCCTCTCTCCTCTACTATAACCATGCAATCTGGTTCTCAGGTTAAAGAGGCTTTCCAAATCCTTGACTGGCACGGTGGTACTGAGACATTAGAGTATTTGAATCTTTTAGGTGCGCTAAGCGGAAATTATGCAAAATCAGAAAAGGTCTTCCCTTGTAGTCAATTCTACATTCAAAATGTGGAAGTACCAATGACATTGGAGTACGGTTCAAAAGAGCGTTTGAGTGCGGGTGTTGCTATGGGTGACCTAACTGTCATTGATGCGCCATTTATTGATGTAAATGATGGTGTGTTCCGTATGGCAAATGGTATATCTATTACCAAATATTACGATAAATATACCGATTCGCAAGTATATACCATTACAGGCAATGGTACTTCAGAGGCTAAATTTGGAAACTTGACATTGGATGTTAATGTGTCAATACTTAATGCTACACTAAATTCTGCACAGTTCGTATTGCCAATGCCACACAATATGGATATTCGTATTAAGAATACAAAAGTTAATATTATGTACGATATGGCGTTCTTAGCGGGTTCCAAAGTAAGTGTGGACAAAACATCGCATGTGATTATCAATGGAACAAGTTCACAAACTGCAAGAGTGTTCTTGTATGACCGCAGCGAGAATGGACCATATTTCAGTCTTAGTAATTCCGAATTTGTACCAGTAGGTGCTCGCCCAGGAGGTATGGCATTTGAGCGCAAACCAGAAGACTTGAAGGATGCTTCTTTCATTGTAGATGGTGTGATTGAGACAGGTCAATATGGCTATCTATATACTACTGCAAGTGGTGCAGATATTACCTCTAATGGTGGTGGTAAAATGAAGTATGCAAAGATTGATACGGGAACAAAGAATACATACCAACGCACTATGGCAGCAGGATTTATTCCTATTCCTGTAGAACCTGCAAATATGCACAATTTGGATAATACTTATGTGCCAGCAGAAGTGGGAACCTTTACCTATCGTCAAGGTCAATGGAGAAAAGAGGATGTGGCAGTGACTCCAACTCCTGCTGAGGTTGTAAATCACATACCAACCTTTAATGCGGATAATATGACCTTGACTGCGTTTGTAGGTAAAGACGACACTAAAGCTGTAGACATTACAACAAATAATAACAATGTGACATGGGGTGATGTCAATTGGTCATACGCGCTCACAGGAAGCAATGCTGATCAATTCAAGTTGACAGGTACATTACCAAATGCTAATGTTGTTTTCACTCCAACCTCTGAAGGAATAAAAACGGCAACCCTTACGATAACAGCCAAGTATGATCATACCGTTTTTGATCAAACATTAACATACTCTTATTCTAAAAATATCTACCTCACAGGTAATGCTTCTTATCTCGCTGCAAACACCCTCGCATTTGCTGATTTGAGTACACTCTATGAGGGACAAGGAGCTATTAATCTGTTCCAATCTGGTTCCAAAAATAATGGCGAATCTATTAGTATTACGATTACTCCAAATCCTAACGTAGATGAAGAGGAAAGAGGAGCTGCTACTACCGAAGGAATAACTGAAGCGGCGACAATCACTCCAACCAAGGTGGGTTCGATTATCATACAAGTTACTCAAGATCCAGACCATGACAAGAATATCGCTGGTACAACCATTACTAAAACCATCACGATAACAGAGCCAGTTGTGTGGAATTGGGGAGATCTCTATTTTGGTACTGTTAATGCAAACCCTGTGACTATCCTCAATGGCGCAACCTCTTGGACATTGGTGGAGAAAGAAGACAAAAAGAATATTATTAATTTCCAAGGTTCATCTCCTAACTATACCGCGTCTATTGCTGATCAAATTGCAGGTAAATACGAGGTGACCTTTACATACTCCGATGATAAGGGTGTAACCAAAGACTTCATAAGTACAGTTTACACCAACCCTCGTTATCTTCGTGTGGATGTTAACAATGATACGGTTTATCGTGCGGTAACACTCTCTGCTAATAATCAAGTTTCGTACGAAGATGATAGCAAAGCAGTCGTATTCTCTTCTACATCACAAACTATTTCACAATGGAAGATGACCTTCCTTGGTGTACCTGATAAGATTTATTTTACACCAACTGGCGAAAATACGTGGCAAATAGAGGAGAGTACCAATGGTGTCAACTGGACTACTTCTATGCCTTGGAAATATTTGACAACCAATGAGCACTTTGAGATGTCACTACTCCCTTCTACTCGTTATGTGCGCGTTAGTTATGGTGCAGGTAATACAGATGCAGCTTATCTAAAAGAAGTTTATATTACAGAACTTACTGAAGTCAAAGCAGATGTCAAGAAACTATATATGCCTATTGATGGGGTAAATAATGCTATTAAAGAAGTCGTTTTGACCTATGCTAATACCGGGCTATTATCCATCCGTACTACCGATCCTACAAATTTCCAACTGAAGTTCTCAGACTCGGACGCAACACCAACTGAAGTTTTGTCTATCCCTGCTACTTCTGACGAAAATCCATTTGGAATCAAGGGCGTTGACGTTGTATGCAAAGCTACTGTAGAAACTAGAGCAGAACTACTGGTGTTTAATGGCTCACAACTTGTTTTGCAAATACCTATTAATGCATACCTCTTCCCACAAGAGTTACCTATCAAGTTGGCTACAGATCAACCAGCTGGCGGTGACCGATACTATTTCGTAACTACTCACTCACACAACGCGGAGTGGGATGGCACGGATGGTGTTCGTACTTTGACAATGAACAATGCAGTTTCTGATGCGGCTCCATATGTGACCTTTGCCTTTGAAGGTGCGCCTACCTTTATCAGTTTTGATTATACTAGTGCAGCCAAGGGCGTATGGAATATCGAGGAGAGTACAGATGGCAAGAACTTCTCAAATGTCACACCAGCAACAGGTGATGTTATGGCAGATGGCAAATTCAAACGCACAGTAAGTACTACTTCTAAGTATATTAAGGTTATCTATGAAAGTGCATACGCAGAGAAGGTGGATTTGAGTAATATTACCATCGTAGGTGATGCAAGTGTAGTAGTGAATCCTACTAAGCTTGAATTAGATTACGATGATGCAAAACAACTCACGTTGACAGCTATCAACCTTACAGCGGTTAATATTGCTACTAGCAGTGCTAATTTCAAAATTGCACCTACCTCGACTACCAATTATGAACCTAACCTTTCGCTTACTTCTACAACTCATCCAGATCAATTAGGTGAAAACAAAATGGGTGATATTGTGTTCGATGTTAAATGGACTGGTGATCAAATGGTAGAGTATGGAACAATCGTGATTACTAATCCTAATGATGGCGATGCAGTACTAGCTACAGTAGAACTGACAGGTATAAAAAATAGTATTACAGATGGCGATATTAATATCTATACAGGTGTGCCTTCTCCAGAATATACACTCAAAGGTACCTTTGAAGGTTCATCACATCGCAAGGTTGATATTTCTGCTGCGTTCTCTGCTGATGCTACTCCAAAACCGCTCTTTGATTATGTGGTAGTATATGGCGAAACTACAACTAATGATGGCAATAAAACTATTACTACTCCAAATTCAACGGCTGGTTCTAACGCTAAGACACCTTATTATATTTACAAGAAGAGTGATGATGGCAACTCATACGTACTAGTTCAGTTGGTAGAAAATGCCAATAGCAGCACCAAAGCATGGTTGCAAAATGGTGATGATGCTGTAACTATTACCTCAGGTAATGCTGTCAGCATGTATATCACAGGCTTCTGTCCTTATGCTACCACAGGTTATACCAAGGATGAAGAAGGCGTGTGGTATTTCCGCGCGAATGCCGGACAAAGTATCGATGTGTATCTACAAGACTGCTATATCTATAGCCGCGCTAAGACTATCGATGGTCATACTTTTGCAGATCGTTCAGATGGTCAAAGCTTCGTAGATCATTATTCTCGTGGTACAGGTGCGGTACTTGTGTTTGCATGCAATGATAAGCTTACCACGCCAATGAATGTAACTATTCATACATTGGATAATAACCTACTTAAGAGTAACTATGGTTGCTTCCTCCAATCTATTGCAGGACGTGCTTTCCAAGCTTCGTCACCTATCCAAATACGTTTGATAGACGATACTTATGTGACAGCTTCTACTACCACGCTTAACTTTACTGATGAATGGCCAGCATCTCAACATGCTAAGACTGGTGCAGATGTTCGTACCAATGGTTTCCTTAGTCTTCAAAAGCAAGTGAATAATGCACCATCTATTGATATGGGTAATAGCAATACCGTTGTTAACTTCAATGGTGGTCAAGTGGAGTTGCAAAATGCGCAGATCGTTTCTACTAACTATGCTAGTTCATTAGCAATCTGTCCACGTTCTGGTAAGTTTGCAGGTATATTCTTAGCATACGGTCTTGGTACGGATGATGTGGGTGGTACTGTTAACTTTAAAGATGGTACAACTACCGTTCTCCCAATGTGGGTTTCTCCTAATTATTTTGAGAGTTACCTTTGTGAGAAAGACGCAGATGGTAATTATATCAAGAATACCAAAGGGGAGTATCTAACAACTTGCTTGCGTACTCCTGCTAATACCTATGTTTCTGGTGGTTCGCATTGTATGATGCGTGCTTGTGCAGAGCCACAAAGACAAGGTGGTGCACCTAAGGATAAAGCTGGTAACGATGGTAAACTCCTCGGTTTGTACAAGTTCCCTAAGAACCCAGAAACAGGAAAGAAAGGTGGATGGACTGCCAATGGTACCAATGGGCTTGTTACCCCTACTGCAGGCAATGTGCCAAATGGATACAAGGTAGAGAGTGTAACACCTAATAACAATGGTACGGATAACGCTGAAGATGACTACCTAAACTTCTGGTTTAATCCTGATTTTGAACCTGCAGCACAACCTGAGAAGGATAGGAAGATTTCATTCTGGAAGACTAGTATGACTAGAATTTCTGCTGAGTATGCCAACTATGGTGAACGTTTTGTAGGTGGTGAAACATCTATTGAGTTTGATGGTACAGAGCAAATGGAGATAGTTAAGAATCTTCTCTACTGTAAGATTGACGAGAACATTCTAAATGTGATTATTCGTGATGACTTTATGGCTCCAGTTAAGAACCCTGCACCAGAAGGCGATGGATTCATACCTATTCATCCAACCAAAGTAGGTACTGACCCTAATCCGGAAAATGCTGAGATGGAAAACTTTATTACCAACGAAGGTACATATCAAGTTGAGAACAAGGTTTACTATATCACAACAGCTACTGCGGATGTTTGGAATGCCTTTACTGCACCATTTGATGTGGCTAATGTCTATGTTATGGAAACATACCCAGAAGAGTTGCTAGAGGAAATGGAGTGGAAAGCGGGTAAGGACCGAGGAGAAATTCTTGAATTCCAAGCAGAGCAGAACGCCTATTTCGCTGGATTCTTTGGTGTGACAATTGCATTGGGTCAAGATAAGAACTTTGATCGTATCTACCAAGAATATATGGAGTGGGCTAATGCTCAAGGCTACGCATATCCTGTCGGTGGTAAACGCAAATTGATTCCATATAATGGAACCAACTGGGCTACGGCTGATTTCTATCTCAACGAGAATACAGCCGATTGGACTATTGATAACTTAGATGATGGTAATTTTACTACCGCATGGCAATTCCCTGATGCTACAGATGGTATCCTCATGCATCAAGGTCAAACATATGCAATGCTTCTTCCATTCTGTACAGGATGTGATCCTGATTCTCGTGATTACTGGGATTATTGGTCTGGCAAGTTTATCATCTTTGAGAGTGTTGATGGAACACTAGAGAAACCACATAAGATATATGGATCTAATCATGTTGGTACTTTGCTTTCTGGATTAAGTTCAGTTACTGATGGAAGTGCCAAGTTACTAGGTAATAGTTCTTTCGCTGAAGTTACATTATCTTCTACATATCCAGTTTTATATTATAGTGGCGATTTACAACATTCAACATTCTATGCAACGGATGATACGCCAGGTGTTAAACCTACTGAATCATTCTTGGTAGCAAATCCTGTAGAACCAATAGGTATGAAACTTGTGGCTGTATCAATGGAAGGTGAAGCTACATATGTTGGCAACCCAGGCGATGGTACTACCACGGGCACTCATACTCCTACCGTAGGTGGTGGCAATGATATGTTCATCACTGCCATAGCAGGTGGTGTCAATGTGGCAGTAGCTGCGCCACAAATGGTATGTGTGGTTAATGCTACTGGTCATATCATCTACAGCGGTTATGTGGCTGATAATGTGGATGTACTTCTACCAATGAACGGCATCTACGTAGTCAAAGGCGAAAACGAAGCACAGAAGATTTTCTTCTAAATTGATATCAAACCATATACAATAACAATCGTAGAAAGTTACTTTTCTGCGATTGTTATGTATAAAACAAATAAATAGGGATTTATATACCTGTTGACACCTTCATTTGTTTGGGTTGCTAGCGACGAGTCGCTCATCCAACCCAAACAAAAGACATCCTCGAATTGTCATTAATTGTCAACCTAATTGATGCTAATTGTCGTTAAAAATAAAATCACTTTCAACTCGTATATAGTTCCCAATAAATATAACATATTATATGAATCTACAGCGATTTAGTGTGGCAATTAGTCTGTTTGTATTTGCCACTACACTCATGGCTCAAACATCGGATGATTGTGCCAAACTGCAAGCCGACAAGGGCTACCCATCTTACTACTGCGATTGCAAGGAAGGATATACCGACTTCATTCTGCCTATTGACACCATTGTGGATGGCGAACCTATTTGGTACAAAGGTTGGATAAGCGACCTCTATGACGGCGTCTCTGCTTACATGCACTCCGACTGCGATTTCAAATTTGAAGTCTATACCAGTTGTTCTGCTCAAACACCTAAATATTCAGCCCTCTTTGCTCAGAACCAAGCCAACTCCATCGATGGCGAAGCTATCAAACGCAAACTGCAAGAGAATAATGTAGGCGATATTGATATGGCATTCTATATCCGTATCTCTCCTGTTGCTGGCAATGGCGGACGACTCATCATGCGCAAGCAAAACGATGGTATGCCTTCTACATGCGATGATCCACTATACATATTCCCTGGCATGTCACTCTACACTACACGCCCCAACGATGTGTATGTAGTTGATCCAAACCAGCTATACGACCTCACAGATATCATTCTACAATGGGAACCAGAAACCAATACCCCATGTGATTTGCAGATAATGCAAGCCTCTTGCGATGGTCCTACCATAGCGCAGACAACCCTCCACACCGATGATATCTATATCCTACCAGCGCAGCAGATCAAGCAAGCTAAGGATAATAACCAACAACTATATTTCCATCTCAATCATGCTGCCAATACCGCAGGTAAGTTCCACTGTCTTGCACCAGAGTATGAGGAAAACTATATGGATACACTTGTTTGCCAAGGTATGGGACTCCAACTCAATGACACTCTGCTCACTGAACCAACAGTCTATGCAGTAGATACTGTCCATACTTATGCCAATGTATATACCATCAATTTCTATGATTTGTCTTTCTATGAGCCAGAACCTCAACCAGATACTCTAGGACTCAAATCAACACAACTACCATATCTTTATCGCTCTCAGCATACTATCACCGAGCCTGGAAACTATGATCTAACTATCCATACTTTAGGACAATGTGATGAACGATATCTGTTGCATGTATACCTAGATGTGGATACTATCGTCCACGAGACGGATACACTCATGTGCTACGGTGGTATATTCGAATACAAAGGCAACAAATACACCCGTAATACCACATTCGAAGAAACATCTTGGTACAACCTAGATACTCTGCTCATCAATAAACTTCATCTCTATTTTGCTACAACACCTGATATCGTGCATGATACCATCATGCAATATCAACGCAAATACAACAAATTCTTTAGCACTATAGGTGATGTACATTTTCTCTATGCTAACCCTGAAACCCATTGCACGGATTCTATCATCATG
>JAFOYE010000013.1 GCA_017391525.1 Paludibacteraceae bacterium
ATCAAAAACAACACTACCATGAAAGAATTGAACGACACACCAACATCTACAAACACTAGCATTATCTTAGCAACCATCGCTCTCATTGCAAGTATCATAGGAACTGCAATGTTAGTTTATCTAGTTTTTATTTTCATTTTAGATGGTATCTTCTCGTTGCAAATAATCCCAATGTCTGTATGCGTAGGAATTAACATTGTGGCATATATCTTAGGAAGTATTGTAGAACTCAAAGAAGACTGCAACGATTCTGTCGCAGACAAACGTGCTGGAAAAGCAAAATCGATTGCTGGCTTGGGAATAGGTCTAGTGATTGCATTAGCCATTGTTATATACTTGCTAACCAAATTCTAACAACCCGATAGAACCATTCAGTATAAAGAAAAATGCGCATTTTAGTGCGCATTTTCTTTTTTTATTGTTATGAAAAATCTATTGCTTTTTAACTGGCTCTGGCTCTACTAGTCTGAAATTTACAGGAATCGTATAGGTCACACGTACTGGTTTGCCACGTTGTGTACCTGGTTTCCACTTAGGCATAGTACTAATCACACGAACGCCCTCTTTATCCAAAGAAGGATCACCTGAAGTACGAACGACTTGAATATTGCTAACTCTACCGTCTTTCTCAACCACGAATTGACATATCACACGACCTTGGATACCGTTTTCCATTGCAATTATAGGATATTGGATATTCTCAGCAATGTATCTCATCATGGCTCCTTGACCACCAGGAAACTCTGGCATGGTCTCCACAATTATGAACACTTCTTCCTCCTCTTCCTCTACAACTACTTCTACAACTTCTGGTGCAGGTGGTGCAGGTGGGGCTATTATTTCAGGTTCTTCTACTTCTTCTGGTATTTCACCAAATTGTTCAACATATTTCCTATAAAAATCTTTACAATTAAACAGCCTAAATACCGCTGTAGTGGAACCATATGAACTTATTTCATCCAATTTAACGTTGATAGTATCGTTTTCTGAACAAAGTTTAATAAATTCAGTTGGTATATCATCAGTTGTGGATACTTCCTTTTTGGTTTTTAGTCCTATAAAAGTAATGCTAAAACTATCGTGGCTCGCATGATTCCCACAATATTCATAAAGATCAAACCAACTATGATCTTTCATAATATGAATGATCAACTCAGCGCATGAATTAGTAGTAGCGGAATTTGAAAAATATCCCTTTGCCTGAATACCCACTTTAAATTCGCCAGTTTTGTCACCCCATTCATCCTCCGTTTCTACAACAAAATTTTCACTACTAAATGTTTTTTGTCCAAAGCTAGATGCACATACTAGGCAAAGTACAAGTGCTATAAATATTCTTTTCATGTTATTGTTTGTTTTATTATTATTAGATGCTACTGTTTAGTGGACGGCACGGAGTGCCTAGTGTTCATAAGGTAATTACATTGTTATCTACGAATCACCTCAGTATGCTCTGGGAAAGCGTACTCGTCAATTTTCGTGTGGCTAGGGACACTCACAGAAGTCAAATTATCGCAACCGTCGAACGCTCCCATTCCAATCACCTTCATGCTTCTAGGAATAGAAACGTACCTCAACGAAGTGCAACCAAAGAATGCCCCATCTATATCCATATCCCATCCTCTGATCTCTTTTACTCCCTCAGGAATAATCACCTCCGTCAAAGAAGAACAATTAGAGAAGACATCAGAATCAAGAATATTCACCCTATTGGAGATAGTGACAGAAGTCAAACTTGAGCACCATGCGAAGGCATTATATCCAATCTCAGTTACACTATTAGGGATGGTAATGGAAGTCAATCTAGAGCAACCACAGAACGTATAGCTTCCAATCTCCGTTACACTATTAGGGATGGTAACGGAAGTCAAAGAAGAGCAAGACCAGAACGCTCCACCAGCAATTTGCTTGATGCCGTCAGGAATACGATAAGCACCTCTATACGAAGGTGGCAAATATGCAAAAACATGCGCATTATAAACAGGATAAGTCAAACTAGAGCACTCATGGAACGGCCCCCATCCAATCTTCGTTACGCTATTAGGGAGAGAAACGGAAGTTAAACTAGAGCAATCCTCGAACGCATTATTTCCAATCTTCGTTACACTATTAGGGATGGTAACGGAAGTCAAACTAGAGCACTCATGGAACGCACCATATCCAATCTCCTTCACGCTATTAGGAATAGTAACTGAAGTCAAACCAGAGCAAGACCAGAACGCTGCACCAACGATTTGCTTGATGCCGTCAGGAATACGATAAGCACCTCTATACGAAGTCGGCATATATGCAAAACAGTGAGCATTATAAACAGGAGATGTCAAAGCAGAGCATTCCCAGAAGGCACCATATCCAATCTTCGTTACACTATTAGGAATCGTCACGGAAGTCAAAGAAGTGCAACCCACAAATGCCCCTACTCCAATGCTCGTCACGCTATTGGGGATAGTGATAGATCTCAACGAATGACAAGACTTGAACGCCGCATCTCCAATGATCCTAACATCATTTGGGATAGAAATGTATCTCAACGAAGTACAACCATCGAATACACCATTAGAATGGTCTAGAATTTCGAGCGAGTTGAATTCACCAATACGGGTTACACCATTAGGGATATCAACAGAAGTTAAGGAAGTGCAATCGTAGAACATACCATTGGGAATCACCTTTACACCTACGGGAATAGTGACTGAGGACAAGTAAGAACAGGATTGAAAGGCATTATCGGCTATCAATCGGGTGTTTGGCTTGATTCGGTAATCCCCTACTATATTTGTATCTGCCTTTATTAAACAGTTGTTTATATACAAAACTCCATTGGTCCAATTAGCAGGGTTGTTGCACAATGCCGTCCCATCGAACGCACTAACTCCAATACTCCGAACACTACTAGGGATAGTGATAGCGCTTAAATCCTTACAATCAATAAATGCACCCGAACCAATCTGCACTAAATTATAGGTTCGACCATTGTAGGTAACAGTAGGATTGAGATAAAGCTGCGTGACACTTTTGTCTGCTTTAGTAAGTTCAACCTTTGTGTCTGAAATTGTTTCAAATGTTAGTTTACCCAGCGTAAACTCCTCCGCCATCATCGTGGTGGTCGCTAGCAATAAAGCAGTTAGGATGAATATAAATCGTTTCATAAGGGTTCGAAGATTTAATGATTAAAAGTAATGTCAACAGAAAGATTATTGTAGTTTTACAATATATCTTCGAGACTGCATTCTTCCAAATCCAGGTTTCCGTGTATTACTGGGGTCAAGGTGTATTCCATACCACTATATGATTCTAGATGCACTATATCAGCCCTCTGAATATTTTCATCCCTTAAGAAACCACCCTTTTTATCCTTCACCTCTTTGTCTGGATACCAACCGTTTCCACTGTAAAAACCTACTTGATAAGATCTATTTGCAGGTAAGTAGACTTCTGCTGTGTTTCCTTTCTTTACATATGTATGTCCAGCTACTGGTCCGTCACTATCATCGTAGTGAACAATCACTACTACATCTGTATTCTTAGAAGCATTTACTCTAATTGTTGAGCAACCATAATACTCTGACCTATTCCTACCATAATATTTAGCATAGGGTTGCGATCCATTGGAAAGAGAATTATATAAATATTCTTTTTGTTTTCTTAATTCAGCTAAAAGTTCTGACACTTCAGAGAAATAAATACCGTTTGGATATTCACGAATAAATTCCTCATATTGCTCCTCAGTATTAGCACTCACAGCTGCATTATAGTCCCTCTCTTCAGTATAAACTTTCAAGTTCAATATTGCTTGTTCTGTCAAATGACCATTGGGGAATTGTTTTATATATTCTTCCCATTTTTCCTGATTAGGATCTTTTTCAATTTGGTCAAAACTCGTTTTCTCATATATGTGTTGAATTTTCGCTATGTGTTCCGCCGGAGCATCTGGATATTGTTCCAGATAGTCTGTTAAAACGAAAATATCGTCTGAATTATTTAATGCTAGTTCATATGCTTTAAGTTCCTGATTAGCTTTAACTCGACGTGAAAGACTATTATCCGTATTAATGATGATAACCATTATTAATGCTATAATACCTAGGATTAATGCAGTTCTTCTAAGACCTTTGTTATTCATAATGTTATTATTTATCAGTTATAGTTTCTTAATAATTATACTTACGAAAAATCCCAAAAAAATGTTCTAGAATTAATAACGAATCACCTCAGTATGCTCTGGGAAAGCGTACTCGCCAATCTGCGTGTAGTTCGAAACGAGGATTGTAGTTAATTTAAGGCAGTAATCAAATGCATACTTTCCAATAGTCGTTACACTATTAGGAATAGTCACAGAAGTCAAACCAATGCACTCATTGAAAGCCCCCATTCCAATAATCATCACACTATTGGGAATGGTAACAGAAGTCAAAGAGGCACAAGCATCAAACGCATAATCTCCAATATGCGTTACGCCCTCTGGGATAGTGACAGAAGTCAATTCCTCACAACCTTTGAAGGCATAATCCGCGATCAAACGAGTATGCTCTTTGATAGCATAATCGCCTATCATAGCATCTTTATCAACTGCTATTAGACAATCATCTATATATAAACAACCATTTTCCCAATGAGAGTGATCCTCATATAAACTCATCCCAAAGAAAGCATAATCACCAATGCTTGTTACACTACTAGGGATAGTCAGATTAGGTAAATCAATACAACCAGAGAAGGCAAACGAACCTATCTTGGTCACGCTATTAGGGATTATGATGGAAGTCAAACTAGAGCAGCTAGAGAACGCAGAACCTCCAATATGCGTTACGCCCTCTGGGATAGTGACAGAAGTCAAACCCACGCAACCTTCGAAGGCATAATCTCCTATCGCAACAACATAGTATTTCACACCTTGATATGTAACCGTTGAGGGAATAACAAGATCGCCGCTAATGGATTGGTGGGATTCGTGATTCTCCAAATAGACACTATTGTGATTGATGATCACATAATGCAATCCTTCGTAGTCAAATTCTACTTCATAATTAGCACAAGTAGGATCTATTTCTATAGATCCTTGAGGAGTGGTATCCTCTGCTATTTCCTCCTGAGCCTCGCTACCAGACTCGTTCTTAGTCTCCTTGGCACCGCAAGAGAATAATCCTAGTACCAAGACTAGAGTTAGGGTAAAAAGGAATGGGGTTTTCATTTGTTTGTTATTTAACGTTATTTTTAGTATTTTCTCACTTCACTAGACGTACCGATTTTTCAAAGCAACTTAATGAACTATCTAGCTCTACCGAGATAGAACCAAAAGAAAGAGCGTATGCGATGTCTGAACGACTAGCAGTGCGAGACCAATAATGACCATAAACACCTTCAACTCGCAACGTTCCAGTACACAGACGATAGCCATCAGCAGGAAAATAAATAGAGTTCCCATTAGGACCTATCACTTCACAACCGTTACCAGTCCATTGCCAATCACAAAAAGCCTTTAATTCTTGATATTGCTCTAGAGTTGGCAAATTATCCCCAAATAATTGAATCGCTTCTTGATAGGAAAAGTATTTACCATCATTACATGATTTCCATAGTGTACCACTTGGAAGGCCTAAATCAACATACTGAGATTGTTGTGCCATTGCTGACATCGCTATGAAGCAAATCAAACATAAGGAAAATAGTTTTTTCATGATTGTAATATTTATATATTGGTTATGCCTTTTTCGGTTATACCCGTTTACCGTTTAACCGCCTAACCGGTCTTTTCGGTTATTCCGTGAAAATCCGTGGGACCAAAAAGAGAATTTTCACGAAAGTGCAACAAAGGTACAACTTTTTTCCCAATAATCCAAAAAAATGCGCCACACGGCGCATTTTTTTAGAAGTTTCAAAGTTTCACGCTTCGCTGTTTCAAAGTTTCAAAGTTTCAAGGTTTCAGAAGTTTCACGCCTTCGGCTGTTTCAGAAGGCGATGGGCAAGAAAAAAGAAGGAGCCTTGGCAGACTCCTTCTTTGGTGAATATCCTAAGATATTATTTCTTGAAATAACGGTTGTACAAGCCCTCGAAACCTTTGCCGTGACGAGCCTCGTCCTTAGCCATCTCATGAACAGTGTCGTGGATAGCATCCCAGTCCATAGCTTTAGCACGCTTAGCAATACGCAACTTATCGTCGCAAGCACCAGCCTCAGCCATCATACGCTTCTCGAGGTTCTCCTTGGTGCTCCAAACAACCTCACCGAGCAACTCAGCGAACTTAGAGCAGTGCTCAGCCTCCTCCCAAGCATAACGCTTGAAAGCCTCAGCGATCTCTGGATAACCCTCGCGATCCGCTTGGCGGGACATTGCGAGATACATACCTACCTCAGTTGCCTCACCCATGAAGTGAGCATTGAGGTCCTTGATCATCTCTTCGTCAGTATCTTTAGCAACGCCGATGATGTGCTCGCAAGCAAATGCGATACCAGCTGACTCATCAACTTCTTTCCATGTTACTACTTGTTTGCATTGTGGGCAACGCTCTGGAGCAGGTGCGCCTTCGTGTACATAGCCGCAAATTGGGCAAATAAATTTTTTGTTCATCGTAATTATTTATTAAAAGGTTATACTTAATTTTTGACACCTAAATCAAAGATATCTAAAAATATGTTTACAAAAACCGTGCCAAACATTAATAAAAAATTAAAATTATTTAACATTCCAAGGTATCTTGCATCCAAATAGCCAATAACGCAGCTTTTGGTAGCAAGACAATCGGTTCACCATTCCCTTTTTAGGTGATAGATTCTTAGGGTAATCGAGATGATACAACATTCCAATTAATAATAAGAAATAGATTGCGAATATAGTCTTTTTTGCGGTTCTGATAATCCAAATAATAAGCATGCTCCCAAAGATCTATCGCTAGCAATGGCGTCATACCATAACGCAAAGGAGTATCACCATTGGATAAAGACATGACCTTCATTTCACCATCGGCATTGACAACAAGGAAAGTCCAACCCGAACCAAAGAAAGACATAGACTCCTTCTCCAACAATTGCAACAAACGATCAAAAGACCCAAAAGATTGCTCAACCATGAAAAGGAACTCACCAGAAGGCAACTTGGCATGCTTAGTAGGAACAAACTGCTCAAAAAATAGTTGATGGTTATAGACCTGCCCCGCGTTATTAGACAATGGACCTATCGGAGCCTTGCAAACAATATCCGGCAAGGATAGTCCCTCATAAATAGAACCCTCAAGCAAACGATTGAGATTGTCAAGATAAGTTCGGAAATGACGATCATAGTGCAGAGAAACAGTCTCTTGGCTCATCATAGGAGCCAAATCTCCAAGTTGGTATCCCAACTGTGGGAGCTCAAAACGAAATTTAATCATAGTTGTTTGGTTTTATAGGTTAAACGGTTAGGCAGTGAAGCGGTGACCAGTGAATAAAAATAAAGTGCAGCATGGGGATGCTACACTTTATTGTAATCAAATATCGTGCCAAACGCTTATCTTGTGCGTGAACCTCCGGAAGAAGTTGTCCGCATGCTTCCACCTGAAGAGCGCATGGTAGAACCACCGCCAGTGGAACGCATCGTAGAAGATGAAGATGAGCGTGTAGACGAAGGCGTATACGAGCTACTAGAACGAGTAGTAGTAGTGGTTGAACGAACGCTAGGACTACTAGAACGTGTAGGCGTAGTGCTGGTAGTGCGAACAGTAGTACTGCTAGAGCGTGTAGGTGTAGTACTAGTAGTGCGAACAGTAGTACTGCTAGAACGTGTAGGTGTAGTGCTAGACGAACGTGTCACAGAGGTAGAAGTACTACGTGATGGCGATGTAGCAGTAGTGTTAGCTCTAGTGGTAGAAGTAGTACTAACTGATGTCGATCTAGTGTTGGTAGTGGTAGTAGCTGCACGTTGAGTTCTGCTAGTAGAACTAGTGCGAACATTAGAACTACCATAGGTATTATTGCGTGTAGCACCAGCTACAGAAGTAGATTGACGAGTAGCAGTAGTTCCTCCGCTAACGCGCGAACGAGTAGCATCGGTTGTTTGACGCAATTCAGCACGTCTAGATTGCTCTATAGAGCGTGCGTTGGTTATGTTGCGTGACGCATTGCGTGTAGCAAACGAACGCTCAGGATGGCGAATAGCATAATCGTTTCTCTTCACCCCATGATGCATGTGGTGGAAGTGATGGTGTGGATGATGCACTGTATGATAGGTGCAGATTGGGTAATGATAGTGGTGCCAATGGCAACGATCCCAATACAAGTATGGATCGATGTAGTGGTATGGTCTCCACCATGTTGGCCAATAGTCCCAATAGTATGGCGAATGCCAGCATACCCATGCAGTGCTCCAGAACCAATCGTAGATAAGTGGTCTGTAGATATAGACAGGCTCGATGATATAGTTGGTTCCGTAGATGTACTCATCACCAATCACTTGAACCGTAACCGACTGTGTGGCTTCGTCTTTCTCGACGAAGATGGAAGCTACATCTTGATAAACATCCTTCGCAAGTACGGCTTGGATCACAACAAGATGTTTGTTATTATCAGCAGTCTCAATCACTCGTAGATAATCCACTTCGCCATCGCCATTCAAGTCCAAGTTGGAGAAAGCAGAATCCGGGTTATTAATCATAGACTCGAACTCCTCAAGATCTTTCGCTTGACCGAAAAGGGTAGCAACTGTTTTGAGATTTAAGTTTTCTGAGATGTCAGAAGATGTTGCAGTAACTGTGATAGTCTCATCTGCATGTAACATCCATGTGGTGCACATGATGCTAACAACTAAAAGAATCCATTTCGTTTTCATGTTACACTAAATTTAAATTGTGATGCATTTTCTCCTTCTTAGTCCTCATATAACGTTGGTTATAAGGATTGGGAGCTATCTCTATTGCAATATTCTCTACAATTTCTATGCCAAAACTCTCAAGACCAACTCTTTTAACGGGATTGTTGGTCATCAAGCGAAGCTTGGATGCACCCATTTGTTGTAGGATTTGTGCACCGACTCCATAGTCACGTTCGTCAGGACGGAAGCCCAAATGGATGTTAGCTTCTACGGTATCCTCGCCTTGTTCTTGAAGTTTGTATGCTCGTATCTTATTCATCAGGCCGATGCCCCTACCCTCTTGATTGAGATAGACAATAATACCTTTGCCCGCCTCGTTGACCATTTGCATGGCCTTGTGCAATTGTTCTCCACATTCGCAACGCATGGAGCCAAAAATGTCGCCAGTCATACAAGAAGAGTGGACGCGGCACAAGATAGGTTCATCGTCCTTCCACTCGCCTTTGACCAAAACCACATGCTCCAAACCATTGTTGAGTTGACGGAAAGGTGTAAGCATGAACTCGCCATAGGCTGTAGGTAGAGAAACTGTCTCACCACGCTCTACGAGGAGGGTAGTTGAGTGTTGAGTGTTGAGAGTTGAGAGTTGAGAGTCTTGGCTCATACGATAGGCGATAAGGTCTTTGATAGAAACAAGGCTTAATCCATATTTCTGAGCAACGATTTCTAGGTCAGGCATACGGGCCATGGTGCCATCTTCGTTCATAATCTCAATGAGAGCAGCTACTGGTTGTAGACCCGCTAGACGAGCTAGATCTACCGCTGCTTCGGTATGTCCTGCACGTTTGAGCACACCCTTCTCTTGTGCATAGAGCGGATTGATATGACCAGGGCGACCAAAGGTCTCTGGTTTGGATGCAGGATCAGCTAAGGCGCGGATAGTAGCCGCACGATCTTCTGCGCTGACACCAGTGGAACATCCCTCTAGCTTATCAACAGTCACGGTAAAAGGTGTACCTAGCATGGAAGTATTGTTGGAGACTTGATGCACCAAGTCTAATTGTGCGCAACGGCTCTCAGGCAATGGCACACAGAGTACCCCACGACCATGTTGGAGCATAAAATTGACTTTCTCAGGAGTGATCTTCTCGGCCGCGATGATAAAATCACCTTCGTTCTCACGATCTTCATCATCTACCACAATAACGAATTTGCCGTCTCGAATATCCTCGATCGCTTGTTCTATTGTATTCATAGTTTGTATTATTTGTCTATACAGTTAGTACGATGTTTTTTGCGAACTATCTTTTTGATAGCACGGATGAGTAGTCTGAATGGTCTAAAGATAATTTTGAAGACTTTCACCCATGCATCTGGATTGAAGAGAGCGGAATCTTTGGCCGCTTTATACGTTAGGAAGACGCCTATTGGTACCAGGACGAAGGTACTCAACCACATGCCAGCCCAACATGGCCACAAAGCTTCACGAGCCATCTTATATCCAGTATTATCGATGATATAATATATAAGGAACATGACCACCGAGATAACCACAGGAGCTCCCAATCCACCTTTGCGTGTTATGGCGCCTAGTGGTGCACCTATAAAGAAGAAGATTAGACAAGCTGCAGCCAGAGTGAACTTGCGATACAATTCTATTTCATGTTTTCGTATGTATCGTTGATATTCATCCAGCATAAGGGCATTATAATCCACTTTATCTTTCATTTCGCGCCCTTTGTCTAAGGCAGCCGAGGCAGCTCGATAGCACTCTTCCTCCGTGAAATAAGCATAGAGAGAATCGATATTGTATTGCTCATACATTTCCTTGGATCCTTCCCACATGTCCACATTGCGCTCTTGTACGCGCTCGCGGCCGAAGTAGTGTTTAGTGATGATGACATCACTCTGCTCGCGACTGCGCTGGTGTCCTAGCACTTCAACCGAGTCAATGGACTGAATCAACTCTTCGACATTCTTAGAGACATGCTGATCAGAGAGGGACTCCTCCGCGTAGCGATCGAAATCCATGTCGATGTCTATGAGCAGTTTTTTGTGCGCGAAAGTTTCTCTTCGATAAGGGATATTCTTTTCGGAAACAGCGTTCTGATGTTCTCTTCTATTTAAGTTCTCGAAGGACTCACCAGAGTGGAGTTCAAGCAATAGATTCTTGTTATCTTGTGTAAAATAGATTTTTCCAGAATCTGCTAGCATAACCTTGGTGTTCTTGAATCCATCCGAGTAGTCGTAGATCATCAAATCGTATAGCATACCCGATTGGTAATTCTTGTTCCTTACAAAGAAATTGTAGCCATCTATTCCATCATAGAACTCAGCAACAGGGATTTCCATTTCAGGCGATTTTTGTTTCAAGGAAAAGACCAAAGCCCATAATTTGACTTGCGCTTTCGGCAAAACATAATTGGAGAAATAGAAAGCTCCTAGACTGATGATAAATATCGTTATAGCCAAAGGTTGTATGATCCGGAAAAGACTGATACCAGCCGCCTTCATAGCTGTCAGTTCGAATTTCTCACCCAGATTACCAAAAGTCATCAGCGATGCGAGGAGAATGGCCAAAGGCAAAGCTAGTGGAACCACCGACACGACTGCATAGATAAAGAATTCAGCTAGGACAGAGACTTCGACTCCTTTTCCAACCAAATCCCTCACGTGCAACCAAACGAACTGCAGAAGAAGGATTAGTATACAAATAACAAATGTAATGAGAAGTAGCCCAAGAAATTGCTTGAGCAAGTATATATCTATTTTTTTTATCCCTCTCATTGGTTTGTTATTGGTATGTTTACTCTAGATTTTCGCTTGTAAAACAAACAGGAAGTAGATCTTTGGCTGATTCAAAGACATAGCATTCTCTAGCGCCATAGAGTACCACTTTCATAGGTTTACCAAAGCGGTGCTCCGTTTCAAGCATAACCTGTCTGCATGCGCCGCAAGGACTAGCAGGATCTTCGGTGAAATGTCCATCGGTATAACATGCAATTGCTAAGACATCAACTGGTGTGTGGGGATTATTTGCATTGGCAGCAAAGAGCGTAGTGCGTTCCGCACACAGACCGCTAGGGTATGCAGCATTCTCTTGATTAGCACCAGTCAAGATTTGTCCATCGGCTAGCAATGCGGCAGCACCGACATGATAATGAGAATATGGACAATAGGCATCTTGCGTCTTTTGCTTAGCTACTTCTACTAAGTTATACAACTCTACAGGAAGTTCTTGTTGCTGACAAGAGGTTACTTGGGTTTTGATTACTATTTCCTTCATAATTTTGGGGTATTTTACGCGCACAACCATACGATTTCGCGCATAGATACGCATATTACGACGCAAAGGTACAACTTTTTTTTGACATATGCAAATTTTTGTATTTTTTGTCTTATTTACAACCAGATTATCTTGGTATATTCATTAAAAGAATCTTAAAAAAACGCAGTGTTTTTAAGAGACATAAAACGTCTATAATAATCTCTTTATGATTGAAGATATATAATATATATTGAAAACAGTTATAAATAAATTTATAATAAGTTCAATCATAACAGGATGATAGCAGTGATACTAGTCATTACAATATCCAAGAAAGAATGATTATTTACATTCGACATTCTTAATAATTGACACTACAATATTTAGAGGGCATTTTTTGTTGTACTTAGAGGGCACCGTAATGAACGCACTTTACTATACCTTCGAACGCCGCTTTGGCTATGCGATGGATATGAGATAGATAAAATCTATCATTTTTAAAATAATTTCTCACTTTTCTTGCGTATGTGCATTTTTTGTTGTACCTTTGCAAAGAATTACACTTTGTCTCCAACAAATCAAAAAAAAAACAACAAAACAGAGGTATTTAGATGAAACGAATTATTTTTCTAACATTATCCGTAATTTTATGTACTACGTCTACTTTTGGTATTGACAAACAAGCCATAGGAGACACTTTGACACAAATCGTACTCTCACATGCGCATATCGCTCCCGTCCAAGTCACCAACGTGAGAGTTGATGGTAACAACATTAAAGTTTATACCAATGCCTCGCTGAGTCATGTCTCATTGAGTCTGGATGAAGTATCAAGCATGCGAACGATGATTAGTCAAATGGTACTTGACACGACCAATGGCAATGTGGAAATCTATACGAGTGATGTGGAGTTGGATTCTCTGATAACTAGTATGCATCGTTCACGTCCTGATAGTAACAAATATGTATTGCCAGAGGGTATTGCTTGGGTAAGAAATCAATCTGCTCCTTATACAACAGAAAAAGGTTTATCGGGTAAACATATTGCTCTATGGGGCAGCCATGGTCGTTACTATAATCAGCAACGACAATCGTGGTTATGGCAGCGTGCCAAATTGTGGACCACAGTAGAAGACCTATATACATCCTCATACACGATGCCATTTTTGGTGCCTATGCTTGAGAATGCAGGTGCTGTAGTGGTTCAACCTCGTGAACGCGACACCCAAGAGGTAGAACAAGTGATAGATGACAGCGAAGCAACAGTGACCAATAAGGCTTTTATAGTAGCTGATGGCAAAGGTTGGGCGACACCTACAGAACCATTGCTAGAAGGCGAGAATCCTTTTGTAAAAGGTCAATACAGCATAGCAGAATCAGGTCTCAAGGGCGAGATACGTTACACCCCATCATTGCCTTCAGGCGAATATGCGGTATATGTATCCTACAAACGCGTGATGAATAGCACCAACCAAGCCAAGTATACGGTGGTTCACAAAGGACAAAGGACCGAGTTCTTGGTTAATCAGCAGATGGGAGGAAGTACTTGGGTGTACCTCGGCACCTTTGCTTTTGACGAAGATAGTGCAAACAACTACGTGAGTTTGGCATCTTCGGGTGACAAATACGAGATTGTAACGGCTGATGCTGTCAAGTTTGGTGGCGGTATGGGTAGTGTAGCTCGTTATCCACAACCTAATGCTATCGAAAACACCCCATCCTCTAAGAAAGTGAAGTTAGAAACTATCCAGATTGACTCAGCTGAATTGCGAATCAATCAACAATTGGCAGAAACAAGTGGTATAGCCCGCTATTTGGAAGCATCTCGCTATTGGTTGCAATATGCAGGTATACCAGATAGTGTATACAACTACACAAGCAGCCGCAATGACTATACAGATGATTATTGCAGTCGCGGAAGGTGGGTGAATTATCTAGCAGGCGGTAGTGCTGCCAACCCAACTCAACCAGGACTACAAGTGCCTTTGCATTTAAGTTTGTCATTCCACACCGATGCTGGTACCAAGTACGATGGTTCGATGATTGGTTCGCTCATGATTTACACAGATTTTGACAATGATAGAAGCAAGAATTATCCAACAGGAGTAACCCGCCAAGTGGCTCGCGACTATGGTGATTATGTGCAAACACAGATTGTGGATGACATGCGTGCGTTGTACGCTCCACATTGGAGAAGACGTCAGTTGCAAAACTCCTCTTATGCTGAATCACGTTATCCTTTAGTGCCTGCAGTGTTGTTGGAATTATTGTCTCACCAGAACTTCTATGACATGCAATATGGTCTCGATCCACGTGTTCGTTTCGTAATCTCCAGAGCTATCTACAAGGGTATGCTACGATTCATTCACGAACAATACAACACTCCATACGTCGTTCAACCACTGCCAGTACACGGTATGCGTATGGAACGCGACAAGAACACCATATCGGTTAGTTGGAATCCGACTGAAGATTCACTAGAACCTACAGCACAACCTACCTACTACGTTGTGTATACACGTACCGACAACGGTGATTGGGACAATGGTGTACGTATAGAGAATACATCGTATAGTTTCCGTGCCGATGAAGGTGTACGCTACGACATTCGTGTTCAAGCAGGTAATGATGGTGGTGTCAGTCTACCTAGTGAAACACTCTCAGCATATATCGCACCAAAAGAGAAAGGTAATATCCTCATTCTGAATGCATTTACTCGAGTGAGTGGCCCAGAGTACTATGAGGGTAAGACATACGCTGGTATCGTATCACAAAGTCATGGTGTGGGATATGGCAAAGATATATCGTTCATTGGAGAGCAATATGATCACACCATCCAACACCAATGGATCAATGATGACGAATGTGGATGGGGTTCATGCTACTGCGACCAACAAGCTACACTAACAATGGGTAATACGTTTGACTATCCAATGGCCCATGGTCGAATATTGGCAGAAAAAGGTTACTCATATATCAGTGCAAATGCTTACGCCATAGACACTATCGTGGGTTACGATGCAGTCGATTTGATTATGGGTAAGCAAAAAACCACTATTCTAGGTACAGACACTTCGTTCCAATGTTTTACACCTAAATTGCAAACGATATTGACTGCGTATCTCAATTCGAAAGGTCGTCTGTTGATATCAGGTGCGCATTTCGCCAGCGATATGAAGAGCGATTCAGAAAAGAGTTTCGCTAAAAAACAACTACACTGTACCTATCGCTGCGATCATGGATCTAAAAATGGTAGCGTACGTGTGAACAACCGTCAATTAGAAACAGGTAAATATCAATTCAATGTATCACCAAACGAGGAACGCATACATACCGAAAATCCAGAATGCATTTTGCCAACCAATGGTGGTATAGGTATTGCTACCTACGGTGATACCAACATGAACGCAGCAGTGGCATATGATGGCACCAAAGACCGAAAAGGTAAAACTCTATGCTGGGCATTCATGCTAGAAAGTTCTAAGGATTTTGATACATTGTATGGTAACAGTATTGATTGGTTGTTGAATAAGTGATGAAAGTTAAATGTTGAAGGTTGAAGATATAATCAAAATATGAAGAAAAAGAAGAATCTACCTCTTTTAGAGAACATAGAAATCACTAGTGTTGCTGCTGAAGGCAAAGCGTTAACTCGTATTGACGATATGGTACTCTTTGTACCCTATTGCGTTCCAGGAGATATTGTAGACATACAAGTTACCCGTAAGAAGCACTCTTTTATGGAAGGTCGTGTAGAACGTATCGTAAAACCTTCGCCAGTGCGCTGTGAACCACGTTGTAAGCACTATGGCGAGTGTGGTGGCTGTAAATGGCAGATCCTACCCTATGAGGAGCAATTGCGCTACAAACAGCAGCAGATAACCGATAACCTCACACGCATCGGCAAAGTGGAGTTACCAGAGATATCTCCTATCCTCGGTAGCCAAGAAATATACGAATACCGCAACAAGTTAGAGTTCACTTTCTCCGATCGCAAGTGGCTCAGTTGGGATGCTATCCGTGCCGCTGGCGGGTTGGAGAATATTGACAACAGCTATGGTTTGGGATTCCATATCCCTAACTGCTTTGACAAGGTGCTTGATATCACTGAGTGTCATTTGATGCCAGAGATCAACAACCGCATACGTAATGGAATTCGCGAGTATGCTCGTTCTTTGGGTATCACTTTCTACAACGAGCATGCCCACGAAGGACAATTGCGCACCCTGATCCTACGCTCCAACCACAAAGGCGAGATCATGCTTATTGTCGTATGGGCAGACGAACCTGATATGCGCGTGATGAAGTACTTGCGCGATGAGTTCCCTGAGATCATTAGCCTACTCTATGTGGTCAATCGCAAGTTCAACGATACCATTGGCGACCAAGAGGTGCATGTATTCCACGGACAAGACCATATCATGGAACAGATGGAGGATTTGCAGTTCAAGGTAGGTCCTAAATCCTTCTACCAAACCAATACGTTGCAGGCATACGAGCTCTACAAAGTGGCGCGTGAGTTTGCGGGATTGACAGGTAGCGAACTAGTCTTTGATCTCTATACTGGTACTGGCACAATAGCCAATTTTGTGGCTCACCAAGCTAAGCAAGTGATTGGTATTGAGTACGTGCCAGAGGCTATTGAAGATGCGAAAGTGAATGCGAAAATCAATAATCTCGACAATACGCTCTTCTTCGCGGGCGATATGAAGGATATCCTCAACGAAGACTTTATTGCGCAGTATGGTCGTCCAGATGTGATAATCACCGATCCACCACGTGCAGGCATGCATGAAGATGTGATCAATACGATATTGTTTGCCGAGCCAAAACGCATCGTGTACGTGAGCTGCAACCCAGCTACGCAAGCAAGAGACCTCAATATGCTGGACAGCAAGTACCGTGTGATGAAAGTGCAACCAGTGGATATGTTCCCACATACCCATCATGTGGAGAATGTAGTGTTGCTGGAAATTAAGGGTTAGGCGGTTAAGCGGTTAAAGGGTTAAACGGTTAATATCGGTTAGGCTGTTAAACGAAATGTTTGCGTTACTTACCATATTCTTTTTGCAGTTCGCTGACAAAGCAGGCTCAAACCTTGTGTGTCTGAGTCCTACTGCCATGGAGATGCGTGAGGACCGAAGTATAGCCATTGACTCGCTGGATTATGCCGTGTCGCCTGTGTATTTGGATTCTATCAAGAGTTTAGGCGCGAAGGTACTGCATACCTCACGATGGATGAACGGGGCAACCATAGAGGCAAGCAGCGAAACGATAGAGGCATTAGAGCAATGTAGTTTTGTTGACACGATCTACACCACCCGACTAGCCAACGACTCTTCCACTATCCATTCGGTATCTCTCCGGAAAAGAGTAGCAGCAACGAACGACAATATGTTAGATACTAAGCCACTCAATTCAAATGGGCAACTCCAACTCATAAACCTCCCCCCCCTTCATGAAGAAGGCTACAAGGGTCAGGGTATACGTATTGGTGTCGCAGACGGAGGGTTCTATCATGCAGATAGCCTAGCGTCGCTGCCACGAGAGCAATGGTTAGGATATGCTGACCTCACAGATTGTCAACATGATATATTCAGTCAAGAAGGAAACCACGGAACGCTATGCTTATCGGCTATCATGGGACAAAAAAGCAACTACCAAGGAGCCGCCACACAAGCGCAGTACTTCCTGTTTAGAACAGAAGAACATTATACCGAAAGCCCTAAGGAGATTGACAACTGGGTAGCAGCTATCGAGATGGCAGACTCGTTAGGATTACATATCGTTTCGACCTCATTGGGATATTCGGGTTTTGATGACGAGCAATTTAATTTTGCATACTCGGACATGGACGGCCAAACTTCGCGCGGAGCGCAAGCCGCAGCTATTGCTGCACGCAAAGGTATGCTGCTGGTGACAGCAATGGGCAACGATGGCGCTAGGGCATGGCGCTACCTCTCTACCCCAGCGGATGCAGACAGCATACTAAGTGTAGGAGCAGTCAATCGTGAAGGGCAAATAGCCAACTTCTCGTCATATGGTCCATCAGCCGATGGAAGGATCAAACCCGAAGTGTGTGCCGTAGGCGAAGGAACATGCCTAATTAACCCTGCTAATGATGCATTGATGGCGAGCAACGGAACATCATTTGCATGTCCTCTAGTAGCAGGTATGGCAGCATGTCTATGGTCAGCGCTGCCTGAGGCAAGTAATATGGAAATACGCGAGATGATTATCCGTTCGTGCGATAGATACGACCTACCACATGAGCAATATGGATATGGTATACCAAATGCATGGGAAGCATATACCATGGCTACCACCGATTTCCCAAACACCAAGCACCATACACCATACACCAAGATCATCCACAATGGACAATTATACATCCTACACAACGGAGAAAAATACAACCTATTAGGTAATAAAATAGAATGCGAAGAAACATACATGAAATAACCCCAGCTACGACCTCCTATGAGATGGGTCTCAAGCGCGTACTACTCTCTGCCAACGAGAGTGGATGCAGCATCACCCAAATTGCTGTCATCGACCTCAAAGCTGGCGAAAAGAGTGCTATGCATATTCACCCTGATTTGCAGGACGTGTTTTACATATTGGACGGAACGCTTGAAGTGACAATCGATGGACAAAACGACCTTTGTCACAAAGATGATTTCATCTTCATCGAGCATCTCCAAACCTACCAACTACACGCCATTACCGATGTGCAGATGTTGGCTATGGGTTGCGTAATTGAGTCGCAACGAACCAAACTCTATCCGATGCTTTTTGAACCTAACCTCCATACGAAGATTTGGGGAGGCGATCAATTAGCAACATGGAAGAACCTACCGCATCAAACGCATATTGGTGAGAGTTGGGAAGTATCAGCTGTACCTTCGGCTCCATCCACAATCAGCAATGGTACATGGGCTGGATACCCACTCACTGAGGTGGTTGCCAAAATGCCTGATGCAATCCTCGGCAAGACAGTAGCTAAGAACTACCAAAATCTTCTGCCAGTACTTGTCAAATTTATCGATGCGAACGAAGACCTCAGTATCCAAGTTCATCCCGATAACGCTATGGCGCAACGTAAACACAACAAAATGGGCAAGAATGAGATGTGGTATGTGCTCAGCGCCGAACCAGGAGCATGTATCTATGCAGGGTTCCAAGAACAACTCAATGAAGATGAGTATAAGAGTCGCATAGCTGATGGAAGCATCATCGATGCCCTAGCCAAACACCCAGTGAAAGCAGGCGACGTCTTTTATATCCCTGCAGGACGAGTGCATGCCATCGGCAAAGGAATCCGCTTACTTGAAGTTCAACAATCATCCGATGTGACCTACCGTATATATGATTATGATCGTCTAGACTTGAACGGGCAACCACGCGAACTACATACAGAACTAGCCGCACAAGCACTAGATTATCAGGTATATAAAGAGTACAAAAGTGAGTATAAGGAGAATACCAATACGGCTAATCTTTGTCTCGACACCGAGTTCTTTACCGTCCGTGTTGTTGATCTTCAAGAGCCTATTCGTCGCAATATGGTCAAGTACGATTCCTTTGTTATCCAATCCTGCGTAGAGGGCGAGTGTAAGATTCGTATCCGCAGTACCCACGATGAAATAACACTACGCAAAGGTTACTCATGCCTTATCCCAGCGGCTATTGCAGACTATGATATGATTCCACTTGCACCTCAAGTTAAAGTCATTGAGTCGTATATCAACAACAACTCACAAAGCAATTTCCGTCGATTCATCTCCCAATTCTTACATATGACGAACGAATAACCTTTAGAACTTTTTAAAACTCTATATAATTATGACACGAGATCTAGAAATTTTTGACATCATCCGCCGCGAGCGCGAGCGTCAAACCAAGGGCATTGAGCTCATTGCCTCAGAAAACTTCGTGAGCGACCAAGTGATGGAAGCCATGGGTAGTGTACTAACCAATAAATACGCCGAGGGTTATCCTGGCAAACGTTACTATGGCGGTTGCGAAGTGGTAGACGAAAGCGAGAATATAGCACGTCAACGCCTCTGCCAACTCTTTGGTGCAGAGTATGCTAACGTACAACCTCACTCAGGTGCACAAGCCAATATGGCTGTGTTCATGGCATGCCTCCAAGCAGGTGACACTTTCCTTGGCCTTAACCTCAGCCATGGTGGTCACCTCAGTCATGGTTCACCAGTTAACTTCTCTGGTCTTATGTTCAACGCACTTGAGTATAATGTGAAAGAGGATACAGGTCGTGTAGACTATGACCAACTCGAACAAGTAGCACGTGAGAAAAAACCTAAATTGATTATCGCGGGCGCAAGCGCGTACAGCCGTGATTGGGATTATGCACGTATTCGCAAGGTGGCTGACGAGATTGGTGCTCTCTTTATGGTGGATATGGCTCATCCTGCAGGACTGATTGCTGCAGGTCTCCTCGAAAACCCTGTTAAGCACGCACATATCGTTACTTCTACCACTCATAAGACCCTACGTGGTCCTCGTGGCGGTGTGATATTGATGGGTAAGGACTTCCCTAACCCATGGGGCAAAACCACTCCTAAGGGCGAAGTGAAAATGATGTCTACTTTGCTCGATTCTGCAGTCTTCCCTGGCACACAAGGTGGTCCTCTTGAGCACGTGATTGCAGCTAAAGCAGTAGCTTTCGGTGAGGCATTGACTCCTGAGTTTAAGGAGTATCAAAAACAAGTGCAACTCAATGCTGCAGCTATGGCTAAAGCTTTGATGGACAAAGGATACAAGATTATCTCTGACGGTACTGACAACCACTCTATGTTGGTGGATCTCCGCACCAAGTATCCAGAACTTACCGGTAAAGTAGCAGAGAAAGCCCTCGTAGCTGCCGATATCACCACTAACAAGAACATGGTGCCATTCGATTCTCGCTCTGCCTTCCAAACTAGCGGTCTTCGTTTCGGAACTCCAGCTATCACCACCCGTGGTCTCAAAGAAGATAAGATGGCATGGATTGTAGAACTCATCGACCGTGTTCTCAGCAATCCTGAGTCAGAGGAGAATATCGCAGCGGTACGTGCAGAGGTAAATGCAGAAATGGTTAAATATCCACTCTTTGCATGGTAATTTATTTTAGACGGTTAGGCGGTTAAGGAGGCAGTGCCTCGGTAAAAGGTGAAGGCGACAAAGTCGCGGTGAAACGAATAACCAATATTAACCCTCATTAACCGATATTCACCGTATAACCAACACAAATGAGCGATAAAAAACATATCACAGAACTCTCCAAGGGTATCTTCAAGGATAGGGGCAGCAAGTTCCTATCCTTTGCAGAGCCCATCACAGACGAGGAGCAAGCCAAGGAGCGCATCAAGTGGTACAAGAAAAAGTACCATGATGCACGCCATGTATGCTATGCATACCGACTAGGCGATAATCTTTGGCGAACCAAGGATGATGGCGAACCGCATGGTACGGCTGGTATGCCAATCCTTCGCAGTGTAGACGCGCAGAATCTTGATAATATACTAGTTGTTGTGGTTCGGTATTTTGGTGGTACACTACTAGGTACTGGTGGGCTAATGGTAGCCTATCGAGAAGCCACCAAAGATGCACTCAAGAATGCAAATATAGAATAAAAGACATTGCTTTTTAACAGAAAACGATATGGATAAAGTAGCGATTTTTCCTGGTAGTTTTGATCCATTCACAATAGGACACTACGATATTGTGATGCGAGCGTTAGGATTGTTTGATAACATTATTATTGGTATTGGAAAGAACCACAACAAACAATCTACATTTACACTTGATGAGCGTATTGCGAATATTCAAAAGATCTTTGCACATGAACCTCGTATCCAAGTCACATCATACGATGGATTAACTGTAGATTTTGCACAATCAAACCACGCTACACATATTATACGAGGTGTACGCAGCATCATCGATTTTGAATACGAACGTAATATAGCAGATGCTAATCGACAACTATGTGGAATAGAAACCATACTACTCTACACTAGTCCAGAATATGCACATATTTCTTCTTCACTAGTAAGAGAACTGCATGCACACGGCAAAGATATCACCCCATTTTTACCACCTGTTAGTAACCTATAAAAAGAACATATACTATGACCAAAAAACTTATTTGCACCTGCCTTATTCTCATCGCTGCTCTATCTACTGCAACAGCGAAGAATAACTCAAAAAACAAATCTACAAGAATAGATCAAAACCTAACTATTTTCAACGATGTAATGCGTCAACTAGATATGACTTATGTTGACACAATCAACTATGACCTATTGGTAAAAAAAGGTATTGATGCAATGCTCTCTTACGTTGATCCGTACACCATATACATGTCTAAAGAGGAAGATGATGAATATCGCAGACTTACCACAGGTAAATATGGTGGTATTGGTTCAAGCGTGCAACAGCGCGATAGTTTTATCTATATCAGCGAACCATATGAGAACATGCCTGCAGCTCTTGCGGGATTACAAGCCGGCGATAAATTAATCAAGATCGACGATATGGAATGCTATGGTATAAAGGTATCAGAAGCTAGCAATAAACTTCGAGGAGTACCAGGAACTACCTTGCAAGTAGTTGTTGAAAGAAACAACGAACAGATTACCCTAGACATCACCCGTCAAGACATTCATATTCCTGCCGTATCGCTCGCCACTGTACTTCAAGATTCAATTGGTTACATAGCCTTCTCTGATTTTTCGGTGAACTCATCACAAGAGTTTCTTGTTGCCCTAGACGATATGATACAAAATAAACATATTAATCGATTGATTATCGATTTGAGAGGCAATGGTGGCGGTTTGATTGACGAAGCAAATAGGATACTAAGTTATTTTATTCCAAAAGGTACAGAGGTAGTATCAGTCAAAGGTAAGGTAGAGAAATTTTCTCATTCCTATTATACGAACACAAAACCAATATATCCTGACTTACCTCTCATCGTGCTAGTGGATAACAATTCTGCATCTGCCGCAGAGATTTTAGCTGGTGCTCTGCAGGATTTCAATAGAGCTACCCTTATTGGACAACGAACTTATGGAAAGGGGTTAGTACAAAATATACGCCCCATTGCTTATGGAGGACATCTAAAAGTAACTTCCGCTAAATACTACTTGCCTTCTGGACGTTGTATACAAGCCATTGACTATTCTGAACGCCAAAAAGGCAACAAACTAACTAAGGACAGCACTGGAGGTATATTACCAGATATTGTACTATCCGATTCTAGCAAACTAGATATCTGCTATAACCTCTATCGAGACTTTATGTTCTTTGATTATGCAACACAATATAAATATCAGCATCCACAAATAGCATCTGCTGAAGAGTTCCAATTGACAGACGAAGATATTGAAGCCTTCTGCCAATTCCTTGACGAAAAGGAATATACATACGAAACAGAGACTAGTAAGTATTACAAGGAACTTGTAGATATGGCCAAAGAAGAAGACCTTGACTCTACTATCATGGCAGAACTCAATGCACTGATTCCTAAACTATCGGTAGACTATAGAACTGCTATTCAACGTAATCGCAGTGAAATAGAAAAATATCTAGGGTCTGAAATAATCAAACGATACTATTACCAACGTGGTAATCTATTATATCTACTACGATATGATTCAGAAGTGAAGCGTGCATTACAAGAAATTACGAAATAATATACTGATGGGCATTGATTATTTTTTTTAAGAAGCATATTTGCATATGTCAATAAAAATTACTATCTTTGCAGCCAGTTTTGATTTTTTTAAGAGTATAACATTGTATAAATTTGATTATAAAAATTTCTATTAATATGGAATTAAGTGAACAAGAAGTAATCCGCAGAGAAAGTCTGCAAAAAATGCGTGATATGGGTATTGACCCTTATCCAGCTGCAGAATACGTTGTTACAGGCTATTCAACAGATATCAAAGCTACGTTCGTAGATGATGATGAGAATGCTGCATGGCATACTGGCAAACCAGTACGTATTGCAGGTCGATTGATGTCACGCCGTATTATGGGTAAAGCATCATTCATTGAGTTGCAAGACTCCAAAGGACGTATCCAAGTATACGTGTCACGCGACGATATCCAAGCACCAACACCAGAAGGCGAGACGGCTACTACCGTAGATCAACAGATGTACAATGTAGTATTCAAGAAACTTCTTGATATAGGTGACTTCATTGGTATCGAAGGTTTTACTTTCCGCACACAAATGGGAGAAATCAGTGTGCATGCACAAAAGATCACTGTGCTTGCTAAGAGTTTGAAACCACTCCCTATCGTGAAATACAAAGATGGCGTAGCTTATGATGGTTTCAATGATCCAGAGCAACGCTATCGTCAACGCTATGTTGACCTTGTAGTGAACGAAGGTGTGAAGGAGGTCTTCCTCAAACGTGCGACTATCATTCGTACTATGCGTCAAGTGTTTGATGAGGCAGGTTACACCGAGGTTGAGACACCAATCTTGCAAACCATTGCTGGTGGTGCATCAGCACGTCCATTCCTCACTCATCACAATGCACTCGATGTGGATATGTACATGCGTATTGCTACTGAGTTGTATCTCAAACGCCTTATCGTAGGTGGTTTTGAGGGTGTATACGAGATTGGCCGTAACTTCCGTAATGAAGGTATGGACCGCACTCACAACCCAGAGTTTACCTGTATGGAGCTCTACGTTCAATACAAAGATTACAATTGGATGATGCAGTTTACCGAACAACTCCTTGAGAAAATAGCTATCGCTGTCAATGGTACTACTGAGGTTAAGATTGGAGATAATATCGTAGACTTCAAAGCGCCATATCGTCGTCTCCCTATCCTCGAAGCTATTCAAGAGAAAACCGGTTATGATCTCTCTACCATGACAGAAGATGAGATTCGCGTAGTGGCTAAGAAATACGGAGTAGAAGATACAGAGAAGATGGGTAAAGGAAAACTCATCGACGAGATCTTCGGTGAGACATGCGAAGGTACGTTCATCCAACCTACTTTCATCACAGATTATCCAGTTGAGATGTCACCTCTAACCAAGATGCACCGCTCTAAAGAGGGACTCACTGAGCGTTTTGAGTTGATGGTTAACGGCAAAGAGTTAGCCAATGCGTATAGCGAGCTCAATGATCCTATTGATCAATACAACCGTTTCATGGAACAAATGAAACTCGCTGACAAAGGTGATGACGAGGCTATGATTATCGACCACGATTTTATGCGTGCCCTTGAGTATGGTATGCCTCCTACATCTGGTATCGGTATTGGTATCGACCGACTTGCTATTTTCATGACAGGACAACCATCTATCCAAGATGTATTGTTGTTCCCTACTATGAAGCCTGAGAAATAATCGCGATTATTTCTCTGCTCAGAGATACGCTCGCTAGAGCGAACTATAGTTTAATGTTTAAAGACAAGAATTGTTATGATCGGAATTTTAGGTTCGGGTAGTTGGGCTACAGCACTAGCCAAAATAGTGCTGACCAACAACGAAGAAATTAAATGGTATATACGCAAACAAGAAACTATTGATGAGTTTATCGAAAATCGCCGCAATCCTAATCACCTAGAGTTGGCGTATTTTGATACCTCTAAGATTGAGTTCTCCTGCGACATCAATTATGTCATTGAGAAGTCTGATGTACTGATATTGGCAATTCCTTCACCATATGTCAAGCAGATTCTAGACGAAATAACAACAGATCTCTCCGGAAAGAAAGTGATTTCTGCTGTCAAGGGAATGATTGCTGAAGAAAACATGCGTGTTACCGAGTATTTACATACTAAGTTTAATATCCCTCACAACCAAATAGGTATTGTTGCAGGACCATGCCATGCCGAAGAGATTGCACTTGAGCGACTCAGTTACCTCACCATTGGATGCGTTGATATTGAACAATCCAAAGAGTGGTGCGAAATGATGACTACCAAGTATGTACATACCACTCCAAGCAATGACGTTATTGGACTAGAGGTTTCTAGTGTAATGAAAAATATCTACGCTATTGCCATGGGTATGTGCAAGAGTCTCCACTATGGAGATAATTTCTTGGCAGTGTTACTCACCAACGCAATGCATGAAATCAACCGCTTTGCAGAAGCTTCATCCAATATTCCACGTGATATCATACATAGTGGCTACTTAGGAGATGTATTAGTCACTGCTTATTCCAACTTCTCACGAAATCGCCAATTTGGACAAATGATAGGCATGGGATACAGCGTCAAAGCTGCTCAAACTGAGATGGAAATGGTAGCTGAAGGATATTATGGAACCAAAGCTATCCATAAGGTTAACAAACAACTTGGAGTTGATTTACCGATAGCTGAAGCTATCTATCAAATCCTATACAAACGCAAATCTCCAAAATTAACAATCAAAGAACTAACACAAAAATTTCAATAAAACATGACAAAAGATATACACTTTTCCTACGCCAAAGCTGTTTCAGAAGAGGCTGTAGTTGCATATAAAGAACAAGTAGCAAAAGCTCAAGACCAACTCGTTAATGGTACCGGCAAAGGTAACGATTTCCTCGGTTGGATGAACCTTCCAGTAGACATTCGTCCACAATTAGCTGACATCCAAGCTACTGCAGATTTACTCCGTCATGAGTGCGAGGTGATTGTCTGCATTGGTATTGGTGGTTCATATTTGGGTGCGAAAGCAGTTATTGATGCTCTTTCTAGTAGCTTCGCATGGCTCGAAGGCAATAAACCTGCTATCGTATATGCTGGACAAAACATCGGCGAGGACTACCTCTATGAGTTGCAAGCTTTACTCAAGAACAAGAAGTTCGGTATTATCTCAATCTCTAAATCTGGTACTACTACCGAGCCAGCATTAGCGTTCCGTCTCCTCAAAACTCAATTAGAGGAGCAACAAGGCAAAGAGGCTGCAAAGCAACTCATCGTCTGTATCACCGATGCTAAGAAAGGTGCGCTCCGTACACTAGCTACCCAAGAGGGCTACAAGACTTTCGTTATTGAAGATAATATCGGTGGTCGTTTCTCTGTACTCTCTCCTGTAGGTTTGTTGCCTATCGCATGTGCTGGCCTTGATATCAATGCACTTATTGACGGCGCTGAACGCATGATGAAAGTTTGCGGAATAGATACCCCATTTGAGGAAAACCCTGCTGCACAATATGCAGCTGCTCGTAATAGCCTCTATGCTGAACAAGGCAAGAAGATTGAAATCCTCGTGAATTACCATCCTAAACTCCACAATATCAGCGAGTGGTGGAAACAACTCTACGGTGAATCTGAGGGAAAAGAGGGTAAAGGTATTTTCCCTGCAAGTGTGGACTTCACCACTGACCTCCACTCTATGGGTCAATATATCCAAGATGGCGAGCGCCACTTGTTTGAGACAGTGATTTCTGTAGAGCAGCCTAACCATACTGTTCCATTCCCACATGATGAGGCTAACTTGGATGGTTTGAACTTCCTTGCAGGAAAACGTGTAGATGAAGTGAACAAGATGGCTGAGTTAGGTACGATGATTGCGCATATCGATGGTGGTGTGCCAAACATGAAGATTACCCTCCCTACCCTCAACGAGTACTACTTGGGCGAATTGCTCTATTTCTTTGAGCGTGCATGCGGTATCTCTGGTTACATCCTAGGCGTTAACCCATTTGACCAACCAGGCGTAGAGGCATACAAGAAGAACATGTTTGCTCTCCTCGACAAACCTGGTTACGAAACAGAGTCTGCTGCTATCAAAGCACGTTTGTAATAACTAGAATACAAAACCATTCAAACTATAAGTTATAGGCGAAAGGCTAGATAATAGAAAGGGATTACCATGTGGTAATCCCTTCCTTATATTCATCGACTATTAATGTTACATTAAATAGTCAACACACATTAATTTTCTTTTGATTCGTCCTTTTTGTTTTTCTTCTTAATAATGCTTAACAAAATGTATGGTGCTATAAATAAGACCAAAAATAGAAAGGTCATGATAATAATTGATGTATCCATTTTATAAATAGTTTTTTTAATAATTATACAAAGATAGTCTATACATATTGCACTCCATAACAACAAACCACAAAACAGAGTGCCAACTGTATATTGACGCCATAAAAATAGATTAATTATTCATAATAAATAAACAATCTATCAACTACCAAAAACCATGAAATGGATATATTATATCTATAGAAGCAAGAGCTATCAGCAACCTACTACTAATCAATATCTTATGATTCAACAGATGCTGTACCCCTACTCCAGCCACATGTGTACCTGTTATGATGGTCACATATGGATTAATCGAACGATTTTCTGAAGATGAACGGCGCACACGTAATGGTGTATCTGCATAAGATACAGTACCTATACGACATGCCATCATTTGATGATATACATTCTCACATAACTCGTGCCCTGCAGGTATACCAGTATCAGAATCCGACGATTCGGCATATGGTCGATAACTATCTCTATTGACTCTAAATTGCGCACAAACATCCGCATCTATTACGAATAATAGAAGTAAGATGCAGCAAACCCATTGCCATCTTGCAACTCTAGATAATATGTTATACTTAGTTGTCACTAGTATACCTTCCTCCATGCAAACGTCAAATACAAAACTCGTGCCAAAAGGTGGACAAAATAAGCTATATACAAGCCCTGGATACCTAGCCACCAATATGTGGCCACATAGCATAATACAAAACCTAACGCAGCGTATATCATCGCATTGCGAATTTGTTTACCTGCTGTAGCACCCGCATACACACCATCCCACATAAATGCTAAAGTAGATACTATCGGCATGGTTACTAGCCAAAAGGTATAATCAGCTAGTCGTTCTAGCACAATACTATCTGATGTCATTAGTCTATATAATGGTTCTTCCCACACATAGAAAATGAGCGTAAAGAGCACACCCACGCCCAATGACCATGCAAACAATAGTCTCACCACTCGCCTTATCGCCTCATCGCCTCTTTCTACACCGCAGGTAGTATCACTATCGTTCTCTAAACAGCGCCTGCGCACACCAATCTCCTTACCCACAAGCGCTTCACCAGCATACGCAAAACCATCTACAAAATAGGAGAAGAGCATAAAGAGCTTCATAATGATTGTACTAACGGCCAATTCAGTATCACCATAATTGGATGCCAAAGAGGTAAAACCTACATATACCACCATAAAGCACAACGAACGGATAAACAAACTGCCATTGAGCGACATAAATCGTTTCATCTCGCCACCCCACAAACGATTCGCCTTATCGCCAAATAACCTTTTTAGCTGATGACAGATATCCTTGTACTTGACTAGTAATAGCACAAACGCTATAAGTAAACCCGTCAATTGTGCTATTACTGTACCATATGCCACGCCCATTGCACCCAAAGGCGTATAGACTGCTAAAGCGTAACTCACACCCATATTCACAACATTGACCATAATATCCGTAATCATCGGACTTACAGTATCTTGCATACCGATAAACCATCCCTTGAATGCCATAAGCGACAAGGTGGCAGGTGCAGCCCATATACGTACGAAGAAGTAGTCTCGAGCAAAAGCTGATACTTCGGCAGAACAAGGAACCACTGCTAATACGGCGGTCACGAACAACCACTGTATCAACCAAATAACCAAGGCTCCAATAAGAGCTATACCCACACTCTGTGAGAGCAAGCGAGCACATTCGACTCTGTCACCTTTTCCATAAGCCTGCGCAGTCATACCACTAGTACCCACACGCAAGAACCCGAAGTTCCAATACAACAAATCAAAGAGCATCGTACCGATAGCAATACCACCAATATAACTAGCATTGGAGATATGTCCGACAATAGCCGTATCCACCATACCTACCAAAGGTATAGTAATATTGGCTAAAATACTCGGTATAGCTAGACGCAATATTTGATAGTTGAGTAATTTCATTATTTCCAAGTGCAAAGGTACAAAAAAAATTGCATGTGTGCAAATTTTTTTGTTTAGGGTTTTAGTAAACGGCTACACCTACTGTTTAGGGTATGGTCAGAAGCGAAGAAAATAGCAGGTCCCCAATGGAAAACCTGCTATTTGTATCTGTACTTAGGAACTTCTAGAACCTATAGAACTTTTGGAACCCTTATATTCCTGTGTTAGGAATATAAGAATCGCTTGATGCTTCGCTTTGGAGTTTTCTCAAACTCCTTCTCTACCACTTCGATAGCGGCAATTTGGCTGTAGTTTGGTAATATTTTGTTAACCTCTTTGCGGTTCTCCTCCATAAACTCAAACATGTTTCTACCAGCCAAGATCTTTTGTCCTACTGGTGTAGTATCTGGGAATACAAGTGCTACTAGTTTTTGGTCGCGTTGTACCACTACTGTTTCCAATACTAAAGGCAAGCTGTTGAGTTTATCCTCAATCTCCTCTGGATAGATGTTTTGTCCGCTAGGACCAAGCAACATGTTCTTGCTACGTCCACGGAGGAAGAGGTTACCATCTTTGTCTAAGATACCTAGATCACCTGTACGCATCCATCCGTCCTCGGTGAAGGTCTCCTTAGTAGCTTGCTCGTTCTTGTAGTATCCTTGCATCACGTTCATGCCGTATACTTGTACCTCACCCTCTTTGCAGTGTGGGTCTTCAGAATCAATACGAATCTGCATACCAGGAATTGCTTTACCACAAGAGCGATATACATATTTTTTCCAATACTCGTAACTGATAAGCGGAGCGCATTCGGTCATACCATAACCTACACAGTACAAGAAATTCATGTCCTTCATACAAGTCTCAACCTCCTCGTTGAGTGCAGCACCACCGATAATGAGGTAACGCAACTTGCCGCCAAAAGCTTGCATCAAACTACCCCTAACCTTCTTATGCAAGAGTTTCTTGATACCAGGAGTTTTCCAAAGCACTTTCATCAATGGTTTATTAATAACAGGCAATACTTTACCCTTGATGATCTTCTCAATAACCAATGGAACAGTCAAGATCATAAATGGATTTACCTGTGCAAAAGCTTTCATCAAAGTGCTTGGAGTTGGAGCCTTGGTTAGGAAGTAGAGTTCAGCACCATCACAAACTTGATAGAGGAACTCAAATGCTAAACCGAACATATGAGCGATTGGCAACATAGACATCATTCTATCACCAGGTTGATGAGGAATCTCCTTACAAGCAAAATCAACATTACCGCTCAAGTTCTTGTGGGTCAACATCACACCCTTAGGATTACCTGTAGAACCAGAAGTATAGTTGATCAGTGCCAACTCGTCATGATTATCTATTGGATAAACCACATCATCAGCTTTCAAGCCATTAGGCCACTCTTTCTTGAACTCCTCATCGATAGTAGCATAAGCTTTCTCAACATCCTCATTAGCAGCGTATTTGAGGCTAAAATCATCCATAAAGATCATAGCTGTCAAACCTGGCATCTCTTTAGCATCCACTTTCTTTAGCACGTTAGGACCTACGTATAGCAATTTTGCCTCAGAATGAGCTACCAAACCATGTACACCTTCTGCAGTAAAATCTGGCAAAATACTTACGGCCACAGCTTTATATGTCTCCACAGCCAAGAATAATACACCCCAATTCGCACAGTTACGACCACAAAGCGCAATTTTGTCACCTGGTTCTACACCCATCAAACGGAAAGTGGTATGCAAACGAGCAATCTCGTTAGCCAACTCGCCATATGTATAGGAAGTGTTACCATCCAAATCCTTCATGGCCAAGTCTGACCATTTTCTTTTTGTTGTGTTTTGGAAATACTCCAAATAGTGTTTCAATTCCATATTATAAACTTTAATTAATTCCTTTGCATATTCTAATATGCGATTGCAAAGTTACAACTTATTTTTCGAACAAGTGTTCAAAAACAAGATAAAAATGAATTTTTCAAACAGAATAGCCTATTTTTTAATAATATCTTACGATTTTTTAATCAATTCGTACAAATATTGGTATTGATCATACAATATTTCGTAGTTCATTGGTCCACTTGTACGTCCAGGATCCCATCCATCTTTGATGTGCAGAAACATATGAGCTATCGTTTCTATATGCACATCACCACGTACATCACCGGCACGCATACTATTTTTGATAGCTTGTATCCAAAGATTTAACTCACGCTCGTACAATCGACGTGCCTTCTTATAAAGTTCTGGAAATTTACTATAAGCAGTAAACATGACATTTACCACATTGGAAGTATTGATATTTTTGTTATCTACCTGCTCGTGTACGTCCCTCAGTTGCTTCAGATAATAGAGCATTGTTTCTATCACTTCTGGTATAGTTGCACCTTCCTTTACACGCTCTAATGCTCGTTGTTTAGGTTGAATCAAAAATGTACTAACTGCTTCTTGAAACAATTCATCCTTATCCTTAAAATAATAATACATGGTTCCCCTACCCATATTCAACGCCTCTTGTAAATCCGTAATGGACACATTGGCATACCCCTCAATCATATACAACTCAATAGCCTTGAGCAGTATCTTCTCTCTGCGATCCTCTTCCATAACTCAATGATTTTTAATTATTAATACTCTAAATATCCACCCACTATTCTGTCTTGCGACCGCAAAGGTAAACAAAATTTTTAATATACACAAATATTTTTTCAAAAAATTTGAACACACGTTCGAAAATATAGCAGTACCTTTGCCCAGAATTTTGGTATAATTATTGTATCAACCATTTTGAACAATACTGAACCATTTTGAACCACATTGAACAATTCTGAACTATATTGAACAATTATGAAACTGAAAAATGCAAACGTGCTAATCACAGGTGGAGCATCTGGAATTGGCAAAATTATGGGCAGGATGGCGTTAGAAAAAGGGGCTAAAGCGTTGATTATTTGGGATGTGAATCAAGAAGCAATAGAAGCCACAGCAGCAGAGTTCGCTTCGAGCGGACGTGTATATATCTATAAAGTGGACATCACAAACAGTCAATTAGTAGCTTCTACCTATCAGCAAATCAAACAGGAGTGTGGAGGAGTGGATATCCTGATTAACTGCGCTGGAATCGTACGCGGAAACAAAACGTTTGACCAACAAACCGAGCAAGATATCCGCCTCACATTGGAGGTCAACACCATTGCTCCGATGATCATCACCAAGGAGATTCTCCCAGATATGCTCCGTCGCAATAGCGGTCATATATGCAATATCGCTTCGGCTGGAGGTATGCTTTCCAACCCCAAGATGTCCGTCTATGCGGCTAGCAAATGGGCGGCCATCGGCTGGAGCGACTCCGTGCGAATTGAACTACAGGAGATGAAATCCAATGTACATGTGACCACCATTGCACCCTACTTCATCAACACGGGTATGTTCAATGGAGTGAAGTCACCTCTTCTGCCAATACAGAAGCCAGAACCTACTGCCCGAAAGATTATTCGTGCTATTGAGCACAACCGCACTTTCCGTGGCATACCTTTTGGCTTCCATTTCATCCGTTTTTGGCAAGCTATTCTGCCAATTCGCGTCTTTGACTTCATCTTTGGCACAGTTTTTGGCATCTATCATGCAATGGATAATTTCACAGGACGCACTAAATAACCCCTTTTATTGCCACCTATCTACCACCTGTATCCATAGGGACTTCATAGGGACTTCATAGGGACTTCATAGGGACTTCATAGGGACTTCATAGGAACCTCATTAGAACATCACCGAAGGATTACTAAGAGAAAACAGGCAGATTCATGGCAGAAACACATGATAATATGAAAGAATATATTTCAACCACCCTCAACAAGCAAAAGCAGTATTTCCATTCTGGCGCTACCCTTGCGCTACCTTTCCGCAAGCAAATGCTTCGCAAGCTCGCCTCCGCCATGCACCAATATGAGAAGGCACTCGCCGATGCCCTTTGGCATGATCTTCACAAATCCTACGAAGAGGCATACCTCACCGAACTGAGCATTGTCTATGGCGAGATACGCAATCACTTGCGTCATATGCGTCGTTGGGCACGCCCCGAACGCAAATGTTCGCCCTTGGCGATCATGCCTGCAACAAGTAAAATTGTCAAACAACCATTGGGCAACACCCTCATCATCGCCCCATGGAACTACCCTGTTCAATTGCTTCTCAATCCACTAGTAGGTGCTATTTCTTCTGGCTGTACGGCTATGCTCAAACCCTCGCCATATGTGCCAAACGTCTCTCGAGTACTCACCGAGATGATCCGTGCCACTTTCTCCGAGGAGTATATTGCTATTGTGGAAGGCAACCGCGATGTCAACCAAATGCTCCTCGCAGAGCGTTGGGACTTGATTTTCTTCACAGGAAGCCCTGCTTTGGGCAAAATGGTCATGGAAGCCGCTTCCAAACACCTCACTCCTGTTGTGCTGGAGTTAGGCGGCAAGAGCCCATGTATCATTGACAAGTCCGCGGACCTCAAAGTCGCTGCCAAACGTGTGGCATGGGGCAAAGCCCTCAACGCAGGACAAACATGTATTGCCCCTGATTATCTGATGATTCACGAGGATGTCAAGGACAAATTCCTCAAGCTGCTTGTCAAAGAGTGGAAACACTTGCTCACCAAAGACCCACAACAGGCGCAACATTTCGTGCGAATTGTCAGCGACAAAGCCCTTGAGCGTCTAATAAGTTACCTCCCAACTTCTGAACCTCTGAACAGTGCAACGCCTGAACCTTCTGAACTCCTGAACAGCGAAGCGTCCAATAGCCCTTCAGGGCGTCCAATAGGCGGTACGCCGTCCCATAGCGAAGCGTCCATCTACCACGGCGGTCACTATGACCGCGCCGAGCGCTATTTGAGTCCAACCATTTTGACCAACGTCAGTCCAGATGCCCCTGTTATGCAAGAGGAGATATTTGGTCCAATCTTCCCTGTATTGACTTTCAAGCAGATAGAGGAGGTTACGGAGTTTGTAGTCAAGCGTGAACGCCCTTTGGCGCTCTATTATTTCGGCAAGCAAGGCGACTATATCCTCCACCATACCATTTCGGGCGGAACATGTATCAACGATGTGATTATGCACATTGTCAATCATGATATGCCATTTGGTGGTGTAGGCAATTCTGGTATGGGTACTTATCATGGCAAAGAGAGTTTTATGACTTTCTCCCACCGCCGCTCGGTAGTCTCTACCCCAACCTTCATCGACATGCCTTTCAGATACATGCCATATAAACTGTTCAAATGGATAAAGAAAATGGTGTAATCAATACATCAAAAATTAAGAGGGGGCATCTAATTGACGCCCCCTCTTTGTATAATTAAAATAGATCCCAAATCGAATCTGCCGTGCCAGGCCATGAATAAATCACATCACCTCTGGTATTCACATATTTGCAACTATCATGACTTTGTACGAGCGATAAGCCATTATGAAATTCGGTTACAGGTGCTTCACCTTCTGGTAACTCAAATATCACTTTAGCAGTTTTGTCAATACAATAGTAGTTGCCAAAAGTCGATGTTTTAACCCATGCATAACCTTCGCGGAATGGATTAGCGCGGCTATACATTGCTGGAATAACAATTTCTCCTTTGGTATCCATATATCCCCATTCTGTTTTAGACATGAAAAGCATCAAACCATCGCTAACCGCTCCAATAATGTAATATTGATCTGTAACGACAACATCACCTTGCTTGTTGAGAATACCAACCTTGAAATCATCAGAATGATAGGCTACGAGTCCTTTTCCTAAATTATCTAAAGGATATTTATAGGTAGGTTGAATAACAAAATCTCCTGATGAGTTAATGGCACCATATTTTCCACTAACCTTAACGATGGCGATACCATCCTTGAATGCTTCTGCATAATCAAATATTGGTTGAATTTTAGTATTCTCATTGACATCAATATACTCGTAGTTGGAATCATACGCACGTTTAGCAGCTATCAATCCATTGTCACCCATTAGACCTAGGGATTTAAATTGAGGTTGAATAACCATATTCATGTTTTTATCTAACAAACCATATTCTCCATCCAATAGGAATGTAGAATAACCATAGTAGAAATCAGATGCATTGTCAAATGAAATGGTTGAACAAATATTACCTTTTCTATCAATAAATTTACATGCACCATCTTTCTTTACTTTTGCATACCCACATGAGAAAGCTGAAACTTTGTCAAAACTAGGTTGGATTACAAAATTACCTTTTCCATTAATAAAACCCCATGATTCTCCTATCGAATCTTTGGCTGGATAAAGTTTAGTACCATCTGTATCAGGCGTTTGCCTACTCTCACATCCTATACATGTAAGAAGAACCATTAAAATAATTGTAAAATCAATTTTTTTCATAATTTTTTTAGATTAAAATTTGCCTACTCACTTGGCTTTTCGGCTAACTCCATCGTCATTTTTGACGTCACAAAGTTAACACTTATTTCCGAACTAAAAAAATTTTATTAACAAAGAAAATCTTTTTCACAATATTTGGCTTTTAAAAAAAATACTTCGCTATCAATTAGTCGCGAAGTATTTCCATAATGGCGCAGAATGTAGTGCTTGTACGATTTCGCCTGTTTCCAGCAGATGCCTCACTTCTTCACGTTTCAGCACATGCACTCGGATATCTTCCGTAGGCTCCTGATGTTGCTCACGAATCTTCTCCACGCCCGTTGCTAAGAAGGTGTAACTCAGATTCTTATGATTGGTTGGGTTAGGCGATAGCGTCATAAACAATTGCCACTCTCCCCCTCCAAATCCTGTCTCTTCACTTAGTTCCCTCTGAGCGGCTTGCAAAGGCGTTTCGCCTGGGTCAATCACACCTGCTACTAATTCATAGTGCGTCTCTCCTAGACCATGGCGATATTGATCTTCCATCACAAAATCGCCATCCTTGGTAATCGCAATCACATTGATCCAATCGGGAAAATCCAACACAAACCATGTCGGTATCTGCTTACCTGAAGGCAACTCCACCAACTCTTGACGCACATTCAACCATGGACCAAGATTCAATATATTCTCTGACTTGAGTACCTTCCAAGCTCTATTTTCTAGTTTCTCAATCATATCAAAATATTTTCAGTTTGCGAACCAAGCGGAGCACACATGTAGGTATCAACGCCACAAAAAACAGTAATATGGTATTCCACACCCCTGGCACCGACACTTTGGCTCTACCCCTCATCATGGCTCTCACAGCACGGCGTGCCAAGTAATCAGGTTGCACGATATACCCAAGCACCAATCCCATTTTTGTTAGCCATGGGCGGATATTATACAATCCCGTATTGATAGCTCCTGGAGTCACATTCGTTACATATACTCCCTTTTCCTTCAATTCGATATGTACTGATCGGGTAAAGTTGCTCAAGAATGCCTTGGTCGCCCCATAAGTGCTCAAGCGTTGCACGGCAATATCCGCTGTGATTGAACACATATTGAGGATATACCCTTTACCACGCTTGACCATGTCTTGACCAAAATAGTACATCAACATGGCTGGGGTATGCATATGAAGATTGAATATCAATTGATTAAATCCCTCAGAATCCGCCAAGAAATCGCAATCGTGATATACCCCTGCGTTATTGATGAGCACTTCTACTTCTAGGTTCTCTGCTTGGCAATACTCATAGAGTTCTTTGGCAGCATCTTGCAGACCTAGGTTGCGAACCAACGAAACCACCTCTACACCAAAATCTTGGCGAAGAAGCGCTGCTTTTTCGTGTATGGTTTCTTCGTTGCTTACAATAAGCAGGTCATAGCCTTTTTGGGCCATGACACGTGCGTATTCGTATCCACACCCCGAACTAGCTCCTGTAATGATTGCGTACATATTTTTAGTGTTTAGTGAACGCGGCGTAGCCGCTACTGTTTAGTGTTTAGTGAATGCGGCAAAGCCGCTATTGTTTAGGGTTTAGTGGACGCTGCGCTACTCTTCCCAGCTAAGAACAGAAGAAGACGATAAGCAGCTGGCCTGCCATCACGCGAAGGAACATCGTGAGCGGATAGACCGTAGCATAGCACACAGAAGCTTGGTCGTTCTTATCCGAAATACTCTGTGCATAGCCCAAAGCAGGAGCACCCGTCATGGCACCAATCAAGAGACCAACCACCTTAAAATAATTGATTTTCATTATTTTATAAGCAAAAAGACCTATCAACAACAAAGGAATCATTGTAATAAGTACACCATACAAAACCCACATATATCCACCAGCAAGCAAAGTAGATACAAAACCCTGTCCCACCGTAAGACCCACAGATGCAAGGAACAATGTTAAACCCACCTGACGAAGCATCATATTAGCAGAAGTGGTAGCAAAAGTAACAAGATTATAATATGGGCCAAAACGACCAATCAACAATGCAACAATCAACGAGCCACCCGCAAGACCCAGTTTAAAAGTGATATCCATACCAGGGATAGCAATAGGCAAAGAGCCAAACAATACACCCAAGAAGATACCAAAGAAAATAGGCATCAAGTTAGGTAAATCAAGACGTTTGAGCTCATTACCAAAGATATCCGCCACATGGCGTACATCTTCACGATCGCCCACAACCATCAATCGGTCACCTAATTGCAAAACAAGATCTGGCGTAGCCAAAAGCTCTATACCTGCACGATTGATACGCGTGATGGTAGCATGATAGCGGTTACGCACATCAAATGAACTAAGTCGCTTACCATTACATCTTGTACGGGTGACCACAATACGGCGCGAAATGAGGTGATTGCCACGCTCGCCTCCATGGAAACCATAGTGAGTGATTTCTCCCAAGACTTGCAAATCCTTCTCATGGCGACGGTCGCTAACAATACGCACTACATCGCCCGGATGGAAGATGGTAGAGGTATCAACAAGTTCGTCTTTGTCATCACTACGAGTAACACGTGTAACAAGCATATGGTGACAAGGACAGATGTCATGCAATTGTTGGAGTGTAGAATCCTGTGTGATAGACAATCGGATATCTACACATATGGGATCATCATCCGATGCGTGCTCTTTCATAAGCGCCTCGTCCTCCTTACGTAGATTGACGCGGCAGAAGAAACGAATGAGTTCAAAAGACAATATAAGTCCCACAATACTAAGAGGATAAGCCAAAGCATATCCAATTGCAATGTCAGGGGTTGCCACCTGTAAGTCGGAGGCAGTCTGCTGAACAGCACCCAAAGATGGAGTATTCATAACCGCACCAGACATAATACCCGCCATAGTGGTCATATCGGTACCTGTAACATAATACAATACTATCGTAACGACACAACCCAAGAGGACAATAGCCATAGCCAAGAGGTTGAGACGGAGACCATTCTTACCAAAAGGAGAGAAAGAGGGACCCACCTGAAGACCAATAGAATAGACAAATAGAATAAGGCCAAAATTCTTGGCAAAGGAGGCTATATTCTCATCGATAGTCAAGCCTAAAGCCGAAAGGGCAATACCAATAAACAAAATCCATGTTACACCAAAAGTAAAGTTTCGTATCTTAAGGCGTTCACCTGCCCATATGCCCAAGAAAACAACTAAAGTCAGTAAGACGATAGATTGAGTTACGGATTGAGTTATGAATAATTCGTTAAGAAAGTTCATTTTACTTAATGTTTAATGAACGCCCTTCGGGCTACTGTTTAGTGATTAGTGTTGAGTAATTTTATCAAGTGAACGATTGCTTCGGTTACAGCACGCTGTGTAATCTGCTCGCGTTCGCGAGCAGCCCCGAAATGAAAACACCTCGCCTCAGTACCATTTGGTGTTGCCCATGCAATCCAAACAGTACCAACAGGTTTATCTGGAGTACCACCAGTAGGACCAGCTATTCCAGATGTAGCAATAGCAAAATCGGTATGCATCAAAGCGCGAACCCCTTCAGCCATTTCGCGTACGGTTTGTTCACTGACAGCACCATACTGCATCAACGTATCACGCTGTACACCAAGAACATGCTCTTTGATACTATTATCATATGCCACCACCGATCCCATGTAGTATGCAGAGGAACCAGATTGGGTATTCAAGGTAGCAGCTAATCGTCCACCCGTACAACTCTCTGCGGTAGCAATTGTCTTATTCTGTTGCTTAAGCAAACGGCCTACTAAAGCCTCTAGCGAGATATCTTCAGTAGCAAGGAGATAGTCGTTAATAAGTGGAAGGAGTGCGTCAATATATGCTTGTAGTTCTTCTTCTGTGGCTTCGCCATAACTACTCAATCGCAAGCGGATTATTCCGTCTTTGGGCAAGTAAGCAAGATGGATATACGATGGCAAAGCGTTCTCCCAACCCTCTATTAATATCGCCAATTTTGATTCTGGAATTCCTGATAATAAAATCGTTCTATGAACAATATCCCCTGGCTTTAAACTATCACCTTTAAACTTTAAACTAAGATAAGGCAGCACTTGCTCCTTCATCGCAATCTTCATCTCATGCGGTACGCCAGGGAGGGCAACAAGGAGCTTTGGAGGTTGAATGTTGAATGTTGAAAGTTGAGAGTCAGAGGTTACAGCTTCGCTGGTTTCATTTACTTTAAACTTTAAACGTTCAACTTTAAACTCATCAAATACCATAATCGGTGCACTACCTACTCTATTAGGCAGAATAGTGGCAGATTCAGGGACTAGCCACTGGGTAGCCGTGAGGCGATTGAGAGCATCGGGACGATCCTTATATAGTTCGTGTATATGTGCGCGTACAAAGGAATCTTCCACAAGTTGTGTGCCAAAGAACTCGCACATCACATGCTTAGTAATATCATCTTTGGTAGGACCTAAGCCTCCAGTAGTCAAGACAATATCTGCACGAGAAAAAGCCTCATCCAATACCGTGAGAATATGCTCACGGTTATCGTGAACGGAGGTTATTTGGTGCAGAGAAATCCCTACTTCATTGAGGCGTTGAGCCATCCAAGCGGAATTGGTGTCCACCACTTGACCTATAAGGAGTTCGTCACCTATCGTTATAATTTCGGCTCGCATACTGTGAAGTTTAGGGAGTTAGAAGTTCAGGACTTTAAGAGTTTTTGCATTGCTTGTGCCACTCATCGGCGACAAGGCAAAGTTCATCATACCACTCTTGTCCAAAACGACGTACAAGTGGTTCTTTAAGAAACTGATATATTGGCAAATGCAACTTCTTTCCGAGCTGGCGAGCACAATGGCAAATATCCCAACGATGGTACTCCAATCCGATCATATCACCTACATGATTTAGTCGGATAGGATACAAGTGGCATGATATGGGTTTCTTGAAGTCAATCTTCCCCGCGTTGTATGCCTTTTCAATAAGGCAATAGCACCAACCATTGTGATCCGTACGAGCAAAGACACAATCTTTGTCGTTGACAATAGAAGTCACTTTCTCACCTGATGGGTCAAGATAAGATAATCCTTGCACCTCAACCACAGCACGTGCCTCCTTGGTCATGTCAGGAAGGATGATTGGCAGAATCTCACGAATCTTCTCTTCTTCTTCATCCGTGAGTGGAGCACCAGCATCACCCTCAATGCAGCAACAACCACGACATTTATCCAAGTCGCAGCAGAAGTCCTTCTCCAAGACATCTAAGCTGACTAATGTATTTTGAATCAAGAACATAATCCTTCAATGAAAATTTTTACTCCAATAAGAACAAGTATAACTCCTCCAAGAATATTGACATTGAGACGAAGGCGAGCGCCTGCGATATGTCCTAAGATAAAACCCGCCATTGAAAACACAAAACAAGTTGTTGCAATCACACATACAGCAAGCCAAAGCACCTTTGGATGAGGGATGAAAATAACACCCGTAGCCAAAGTGTCCATCGACGTAGCAAAAGCCAAAGACAACAAGCCCCAAAAAGAGAAATCAGCCAAATGTATCTTGTCGTCATCATCATGGAGCGAGTCGTAAATCATCTTTCCACCTATGAAACCCAATAACGCAAGAGCAATCCATGGCGCAAAGCGTTCAAAGAAAGACGCAAAGAAATTGCCTGTAAAATAGCCTATTAGCGGCATACCTGCATGAAACACACCAAAAAGTAATGCCATGAGCATCGGTTTGGTGTATCGAGGGACATAGCCATGAGGCGATGTCAATCCCTTACAGACAGAGACCGCAAAACAATCCATGGCAAGACCAATAGCTAGGAGTATGATGGTGAGTATTGACATACTAGTGTTTAAAGGACGCTTCGCTACTGTTTAGTGTTTAGCGCTTAGTGCGGTAGCGAGCAGTGACTTTACCTTTGGCAATATTTGTCAGTTTAGACTTAACAAACTGACGGCGGATAGGCGAAATACGATCAGTGAAAACATGTCCCTCCAAATGGTCGTACTCGTGCTGAATAATACGAGCAGCAAAACCATCATAGGTCTCCGTATGCTCAGTAAAATTCTCGTCCATATAGCGAATAGTGATGCTGGCAGGACGAATAACATTCTCAGAGATACCAGGAAGCGAAAGGCAACCTTCTGTGAAAGTAGAATCATCTTCGCTCTCATCAATAATCTCTGGATTGACAAACACCTTCTTAAAGTCTTGACACTCAGGATAATCCTCTGCTAGTTCGGTGCCATCAACGATAAAAAGGCGAAGAGCCTTACCTATCTGTGGAGCAGCAAGACCGCATCCCTCTGCAAAAGCGAGAGTTTCCCACATATCAGCGAGGAGTTCAGGAGTAAGGAGTTCAGGAGTAACGTCTTCTGTAGGCTTGCGCAAAACAGGTTGACCGTATAAGTAGATTGGTAATATCATTTGTTTAGTGTTTAGTGAACGCTACGCTACTGTTTAGTACTTAGTGAACGCTACGCTACTGATTAGTAATTAGCGAATACTATCAAGATAGCCTTCGAGGATGATGCAAGCCGCCAGTTTATCCACGACACTCTTGTCTTGGCGTTGGCTCTTTTTCATACCACCAGATATCATAGCTTGGTGAGCTATGACGGAAGTAAAACGCTCGTCATATTCCTTCAATGGCATATTTGGAAAAACCTTCCGAAAACGATTTATAAAAGGTTGGATATATTGCATAGACTCCGAATCTGTGCCATTCATCTGATAAGGATGACCTATAACCACCTCATCTACAGTCTCTTTGGCAAAATAGTCTTTGAGCCATTGTTCTAATGTATGAGTAGGTATAGTAATAAGCGGATTAGCCGTTATACGGAGTGGATCCGTAACGGCTAATCCTGTTCGTTTGCGACCGAAGTCTATCGCTAGAATGCGACCCATTATTCACCAAGTGCATTGTACTTATCGATCATTCCGAGACGATAGTACATAGAACGCAAGTTACGCTTGTATTCTGAGTTGGTTGGTTCGAGTTCGTATGCCTTCTCAAAATACTCAAGCGCTTTCTTGAAAGCAGCATCAATTTTTACTTTCTCTTTCTTGTACTCCTTAGCGCTGAGGTAAGTAGCATCATCGTTGATTTTGTTACCAAGGTCGATGTATGCATAACCTAGGCTAGAGATGAACAATGCGTTGGTTGGCTCCAAAGCAATAGCTTTGTCAAACTCAGCAAAAGACTCTTCGAATCGACCAATACGAGCGAGGATAGAACCTTTGGAGTTGTAGTATTGACCTACGTTAGGCTCGCGAGTAATAGCGAGATCAAGGTACTCGATAGCCATGCTCTCTTGTCCTGAATTGATGTAGTAGTTGATGAGGTTTTGCATGAACCAAGCCTCCTCAGGGAAGAGCTCGATGCTCTTCTTGATAGACTCAAGTGCCTTAACAGTGTCACCTGTCTCCATATAGATTTGATAGATGAACTCGTTAGCGAAGATAATCTCTTTGCGAAGAGCATTTTGGTTAGCGTGCTCGCTGTTCATACGCTCGAGTGTAGCGATAGCCTCATCATAGCGTTGTGCATCGTATGCAAAACGACCTGCGTAATAGAGAAGTGTGTAATAGCTAGAGTCACGAAGAAGTTTAGCAGCCTCCTCTGGATGGTTTTGGATAATCTTTGACTCAGGGATATTCACGTGAGCAATACACATGTCATATGCCACAGATGGGTTGTTTGCCTCATATGCATCAAAAGCAGCAGAGATAAGTGGAGCGTAGGTATAGTACTCAACCACCTTAGGCAAGATCAATTTAGGAGTACGTGTATCAAATTTCTCACGACCTTTTTTGTCATAAGTTGGAACCAAAGCAATTTCATAAGCCTTGTCCCAATACTTAAGAGAATTAAGTACAGCAGTACCCCATGCTTGTGTGTCGATAGCGCGACCCATTTGGCGGTTGAGGTTAGCAGCATCAAAATCTTTATACTCCACATAACCAGCCACATACCATGTATTAGCTAGTCCTTTGGTCTCTTCATTCTCTAGAGCAGCTTTGATAGCTTGGCGGGCAGAAACGTAATCAGGTGTCTCAGCGTCAGCAAGGTTGCGTGCCTTGCTTACCATAGACTTTTGTGCGAAGCAGCTAGCGCCTACAAGCACGAGAGCTGCAAGAAAAATTGACTTTTTCATATTAGTAAATAGTTTAGAATTGGTTTTACTTTATTTTATTCTTCTGTATTATTGGTTACCTCGTTGGTTCCCTCTTCAGCTGTTTGCTCTTCAACTTCCTCTTTAGGCACGGTACAACCGAACATGAGTGTATCGTTGCGTTTTTGGAGTTCAATGAGTTTAACACCTTGAGTAGCACGTCCAAGAATGCTGATAGAAGTCATTGGCATACGGATAGCAGTACCAGACTTGGTGATAAGCATTAGGTCTTGCTCGTCGTTGACAGCCTCCATTCCGATGAGATTACCTGTCTTATCAGTGATGTTCATTGTCTTGACACCCTTACCACCGCGATTGGTGATACGATAGATAGGTTCACCTGTCTCATCGTCAAGCATAGTACGCTTGCCATAACCCTTGTCAGAAATCACAAGCACAGTATCCTTGCTACCTTCCTCTACACAAATCATGCCAACCACACAATCTTTGCCATCTTCATCAAGCTTGATAGCACGAACACCGGTAGCAGTACGGCCCATAGGGCGAACAGTATCTTCTGGGAAGCGAACCACTTTACCATTGTATGAAGCTACAAGCATTTGGCTCTTACCGTCGGTGAGTGTAACACGAATAAGTCGGTCGCCCTCACGCAAACCAAGCGCAATAATACCATTAGCACGTGGACGGCTATATGATTCGAGAGTGGTCTTCTTCATCAAACCATCCTTGGTAGCGAAAATGAGATAGTGATTGTCCACATACTCTTGGTCGTTGAGGTTCTTCACATGGATGAACGCACAAACCTTATCGCCCTTTTGGATGTTAATCATGTTTTGAAGCGCACGTCCCTTAGATTGGCGATTACCCTCTGGAATATCATAAACCTTAATCCAATAGAGACGTCCTTGCTCGGTGAAGAACATCATAGTTGAGTGCATGTTAGCTTGGTGCACATACTCGATAAAGTCTTCATCGCGGGCAGAACTAGCCTTAGCACCTACTCCACCACGACCTTGTTGACGGAAGTCAGCAAGAGGTGTACGTTTGATATAACCAAGGTGAGAGATAGTGATCACCATATCATCGTCAGCATACATATCCTCAGGATTGAACTCTGTAGCCATCTTGATAATACGAGTACGACGCTCATCAGCATACTTCTCCTTGATCTCATTGAGCTCAGTCTCGATAACCTCATAACGCAAAGTCTCGTTATTGAGAAGCTCGTTGAGATATTGAATGAGTTGTTGAAGTTTATTATACTCCTCTTTCAACTCCTCGATACGCAAACCAGTGAGTTGAGATAGACGCATGTCGACGATAGCCTTAGATTGAAGGTTATCAAGATTGAAGCGTGCCTCAAGATTGGTTTGAGCCTCAGCAGGAGTACGACTAGCACGAATGATGCGAACAACCTCATCAATATTATCCACGGCAATAATCAATCCCTCCAAGATATGCGCACGCTCTTCCGCTTTACGCAAGTCGAACTTAGTACGACGGATAACAACCTCCATACGATGCTCAATGAAGTTAGCCACCATATCGTGTAGGTTAAGCAATTGTGGACGACCTTTCACAAGCGCAATACTGTTCACTGAGAAGCTAGACTGAAGGGCAGTATATTTGTAAAGTTTATTGAGCACTACTTGCGCATTAGCATCGCGTTTAATCTCAATGATCACGCGTACGTCGCGTTTAGACTGGTCACTAATACCAGAGATACCCTCGATCTTCTTATCGTTGACGAGATCCGCAATATTCTTAACAAGATCAGACTTCACTACACCATAAGGCAACTCGCCAATCACGATGCGCTCACGTCCGTTATCCTCAGTCTCAATCTCAGCTTTAGAGCGGATGATGATACGTCCACGACCTGTCTCATAAGCATCACGCACACCTTGGTAACCATAGATAGTGCCACCTGTAGGGAAATCAGGCGCTTTAATATGCTCCATGAGTTCTGCCACAGTGATAGGCTCCACCTCTGGGTTTTGGATGCGTTCCACTGCATTCTTTACATATGCCACACAGCCATCAATCACCTCGCCTAGGTTGTGTGTAGGCATATTGGTAGCCATACCTACAGCAATACCGCTAGCACCATTGACGAGCAAATTAGGGAAGCGACATGGCAACACAACAGGCTCACGGAGTGAGTCGTCGAAGTTGAGTTGCATATCCACAGTATCTTTCTCGATATCACGAAGCATCTCCTCCGCCAACTTGGAGAGACGAGCTTCGGTATAACGCATAGCCGCAGCACCATCACCGTCAATAGAACCAAAGTTACCTTGACCATCTACGAGTACGCTACGCATGTTCCATGGCTGAGCCATACGTACAAGGGTTCCATAGATACTGCTATCGCCGTGTGGGTGATACTTACCCATTACTTCACCGACGATACGCGCAGATTTCTTGGTAGGTTTATCGCTGGTATTTCCCAGCTCATTCATTCCGAAGAGCACACGGCGGTGAACAGGCTTGAAACCGTCACGCACATCTGGCAAAGCACGTGCCACGATAACGCTCATCGAATAATCGATGTACGAGGTTCGCATTTCCTCGTCAATCTTCACAGGAATAATTCTGTCGTTGTCAATCATTTATAATTAAGTTTTAATAGTTTTAAAATTTGTAAGGTTTTAGAGTTTTATGCCCAAAACTCTAGTTACACACGCCTTGGTGAGCACACAAAACACTCACGCGCTCCAATGCGCGCACGAAACCACGGTGCAAAATTACATCTTTTTTCTGATATACACAAATTTTTGCGTATTTTTTTGCATTTTTTCTTTTCGGTTACCCCTCGCGACATACCCTAAAGTGTCTTAAAACGCAAAAAAACGGCCTATACGGGGACGCATGTATACCTTTTACACAACCGCGCGTGCGTGCATATGAGAAAACAATGAAGTTTTAGAGGTTTTAGACGTTTTATGAGTTTTAGGGGTAAATGATAGATAAAATCTATCGAATTTGAAAATAAGCGAGATTTTGTTTGCATATATGCATTTTTTTTAGTAATTTTGCGCGCTAATTCGTGTATTATCTACAGAGGTCGAAGATACTAGAGTTAAAACAAAAGTTTTAATATAAACGCTAATCATATGACAACCAACGAATTCACACCCGCAGAAGAAGCGATGTTGGAACAAGAGTTTCAGGCGTTGCTAGATGAGTATATCCAGTCTCCACATGGTAATCGTGTAGAGTTGATCACTCGTGCTTACAAGTTGGCTAAATCTGCGCACCATGGTGTACGCAGGTTGTCGGGTGAGCCCTATATGATGCATCCACTGTCCGTGGCACGCATTGTAGTGAAAGAGATTGGCCTAGGTAGTACTAGTATCTGCGCCGCCCTACTCCATGATGTGGTGGAAGACACTGACTATACGGTAGAGGATATTGAACACATGTTCGATAAGAAGATTGCGAATATCGTAGAGGGTTTGACTAAGTTGTCTGGCGGTGTGTTCGCAGACAAAGCTATGAAGCAGGCTGAAAACGTACGTAAGTTGATGCTGACAATGTCGGACGACATACGTGTGATGCTCGTGAAACTGGCCGACCGCTTACATAACATGCGCACATTGGCAGCTCAACGTCCCGATAAACAACGAAAGATAGCTGCAGAAACCCAATATATCTATGCTCCGATGGCCCATCGTTTAGGATTATTCCCCATCAAAACGGAGTTAGAGGACTTGAGTTTCAAATATGAGCATCCCGAGTTATATGCAGAGATTGAGGCAAAATTAGCACAAGTAAAAGAAGTGCAGAAGGGTTACTTCGAAGAGTTTGCCGCGCCTATTCATCGCAAGTTGACGATGGCTGGTTATAACTACAAGATGTTCTCTCGAACGAAATCGGTATACTCTATTTACAAGAAAATGACCAAGAAGGGTGTTCCCTTTGAACAGATATATGACCTATTGGCCGCTCGAATCGTGTTTGAGCCTCAAAGTTCACTATCTGAGAAAGATCAATGTTGGATGATCTATTCTGCATTAACAGAAATATATCGTCCTCATCCCGAGCGAATCCGTGACTGGATTTCGATGCCAAAAGCCAATGGTTATGAGGCATTGCATGTGACGGTTATGAGTCAGCATGGTCAATGGATAGAAGTACAGATACGTACCAACCGTATGCACGAGTTAGCCGAACACGGTTTGGCAGCCCATTGGCGCTACAAAACAGGCGAAGGCAGTGGAGGCGGATTGGATAAGTGGCTCAAAGAGATTAAGGATGTATTAGCTAACCCTGATCCTGATGCAATAGCATTTTTGGATACTTTTACACTAAACCTGTTTGCTCACGAGGTATTTGTCTTTACCCCTAAGGGAGATATCCGCACTTTAGCTCAAGGAGCAACGGTTTTGGATTTGGCATATCAATTGCACTCTGAATTGGGCGAACATTGTATAGGAGCAAATGTAAACCGTATGGCAAGACCATTGAGTTACATTTTGCAGAGCGGTGACCAAGTAGAGGTATTGACTTCAAAGAAACAGCAACCAGAGCCTGAGTGGCTGGAGATTGCTGTGACAGCCAAAGCAAAAGATAGTATCAAGAAGTATTTCCGCAAATCCCAAGGCATCTTTAGTATCCTGCAAAAAGAAAAAGATACAAAAGCAAAAACGGCTAAGATAAGTATTACTGGAGAAGATTCGTTTGGTGTACTAATGCGAATCATGAATATCATCTGCGATCACAAGGCCAATATGCGCGATTTGCATGTGACTACAGAAGGTAAAATGTTTCATTGCGATGTAGAATTGGTTATCTTCAAGCAGAAAGTGGTAAGCCAAATGTGTATGAAACTGCGCTCTATTGAAAGTGTCACTGCAGTGAATGTGGTAGGGATGGAGTGATTGGTGTTGAAAGTTGAAAGTTTAAAGTAAAAGAAGATATGAAAAAAATGTTTTTGATGGCTGCTATCTTGTGCAGCATGGTAACAATGGCTCAACAGGCCGTAATTACATTTAACAAAACAACCCATGACTTCGGTAAAATAAACGAAGCAGATGGTAGAGTAACCACCATTTTTGAGTGTAAAAACGAAGGTATGAGCCCACTAGTTTTGACCAATGTGAAAGCTAGTTGTGGTTGTACCACTCCAAACTGGACCAAAGAGCCTATTGCTCCAGGAAAAACAGGAAACATCACTGTTACATACAACCCTAGTGGTCGTCCAGGACGTTTCCAAAAATCAATAACCGTGACCAGCAATGGTTCCACAGAACCAGTTCGTCTTTACATCAAGGGTGAAGTAATACCAAAACCTGCTCAACCAGTTGATAAATATCCAATCAAAGTAGGTGAACTAAGTTTGCAAAGAAACAACATCAACCTTGGTAGCATAACCAAAGGTTTACCAAAAACAGTAGAGATTGAATATGCTAATACCACTAGTGCAGCGATCACTGTGGATATCAAATTTGAGACTAGCAAGACATATTGGAAACCATTTATCAGTATGACCAAACTGGAACCAGGTCAAACGGGCAAACTACAAATGACATTGCAAACAGATGAATGTCCTTTGTATGGTCCTGTGGATACCAAAATCCAATTCATCGTTAATGGAAAAACCTATACTGCAACTAACCAAACCATTACCTATAAAGCAGATATCAAAGAGGACTTCTCTAAGATGACCCCTGAAGATATACAACAAGCACCAATCATTGAATACACAGCGACTTTGGATGCTGGTGTTGTAAAAGTAGGTAAAAAAACAACTAGCAAATTGACCCTCCACAACGCAGGTCTCAATCCGTTACATATCCGCCGTGTATATAGCAACGATGGCAATATCAATATTGTGCCACCAAAAAGCATTAAAGGTGGTAAGAGTGAGGTGTTACCAGTAACTATCAATGCAGCAAATGCTACTGCAGGACAATACACTCGCGAAATAACTATCATCACCAATGATCCTAAGAAACCTATAGCAAAAGTTAAGGTTGTTTGGACGGTGGAATAATAGAGCGATGAGAGCTGAGAGATAATAGTAATAATATGAAACATCCAGAAAACGATAAAGAATATAAGGGGTTGACCGTCAATGCAGGCGTAGAAAACTTGCCTTCTGTTAATCCGTATGCTACCTTCCGCCGTCGTAAGCAAGTATTAAGTGCTGATGAGTATGTAGAAGGTATCCTACGAGGTGATATGCGATTGCTCAGTCAAGCAGTAACTTTGATTGAAAGCAATCTACAGAGTGATCAAGTCATTGCTCAACAAGTTATTGAGAAATGTTTACCTTACGCAGGTAACTCTATCCGCTTGGGTATCACCGGTGTGCCTGGTGCAGGCAAATCAACCTTTATTGAGGCTATCGGTACTCGTCTTTGCCAAATGGGGAAGAAACTAGCTGTTTTGGCTATTGATCCATCATCAGAACGAAGCAAAGGTAGTATTCTAGGTGACAAAACACGTATGAATCAACTCTCAGTAGAAAACAATGCATTCATTCGCCCTAGTCCATCTGCAGGTAGTCTAGGCGGTGTAGCACGCAAGACACGCGAAACCATCGTGCTATGCGAAGCGGCCGGCTTTGACACTATCATTGTAGAAACAGTAGGTGTTGGTCAATCAGAAACGGCAGCGCACTCAATGGTGGACTTCTTCTTATTGCTTCAAGTGACAGGTACCGGAGATGAACTGCAAGGTATCAAACGTGGTATCATGGAGATGGCGGATGGTATAGCTATCAACAAGTGTGATGGTTCGAACGTGCAGAAAGCTGAAGCAGCACGTGTCAGCTTCAAGAATGCCTTATCCCTCTTTCCTCCTACTGAATCAGGATGGAAACCCTACGCAGTGACCTGTTCTGCCATAGAGGGCAATGGTATCTTGGATGTGTGGGATATGGTAGAACAATATATAGGGTTCGCGCGCGAGAGTGGTTATCTACAACATCTACGTACTCAACAAGCTAAATACTGGATGTATGAGACTATCAACCAAAATCTACTAGATAGTTTCTACAAATCAGAGGCAATGGAAAAACTTATCCACGAAACTGAGGCACGTGTATTAAACAACGAATTGAGCAGTTTTACAGCTGCATATGACTTATTAAAATCATATGGCGACCTTAACAAAAAATAGTAAAAAGAAAGCAACACCTACAGTGGTAAAAGTAGGTGCAAATGAAATAGGAAAACTTCCACCACAGGCTTTGGATTTTGAAGAGTCTGTTTTGGGTGCATTGATGATAGAGAAAGATGCGTATGGTATGGTGGCAGACTTGCTACGTCCCGAATCATTCTACGCAGATAAGCATCGCTATATATATGAAGCTATTCGCACGCTATCCAACAACGACAACCCTATTGACTTGCTATCTGTAGCACAACAACTTCGCTCAATGGGGCTTCTTGAGCATATTGGTGGCGTGGTCTATTTGAGCGAGTTAACGCGCCGTGTAGCTTCGGCTGCTCACTTGAGATATCATGCACAGATCGTCGCACAAAAATCTACTGCACGTGATTTGATTGCTGTGGCATGCCAAATAGAAGAAAAAGGATACGATGAGACACAAGATGTAGATGACCTCATACAAGAAGCAGAAGGTCGCATCTTCGAAATATCCCAACGCTCGCAGAAACGCGATGTAACGAGCATAGATCCCGTCATTACAGAGGCATTCGCACGCATGCACGCCGCTTCACAAAACGACGGAAACATATCAGGTATACCTAGTGGATTCACAGAATTGGATAAGATTACTTCTGGATGGCAGAAGTCAGATCTTGTCATCATTGCTGCTCGTCCTGCAATGGGTAAGACCGCATTTGTGTTGTCTATGGCAAAGAATATCGCTGTGGACTTTAAAAGACCCGTTGCTATATTCTCATTGGAGATGTCCAATGTGCAGTTGGTGAATCGTCTTATCATGAACGTCTGTGAGATAGAGGGTAACAAGATTCGTAACGGACGATTGAGTCCTGCCGAGTGGAATAAACTAGAGAACAAGATTAACATTCTAAGAAACGCGCCTATCTACGTAGATGACACACCTGGTTTGAGTGTGACTGAACTACGTAGTAAAGCACGCAAACTAGTAAAAGATAAGAAGATTGAATTGATTATTATCGACTACTTGCAGTTGATGAATGCCAATGGATTTAATTTCGGTAGTCGCGAGCAAGAGGTTAGCATCATCTCTCGTACACTCAAGGGTTTGGCAAAAGAATTGGATATACCTATCATAGCATTAAGTCAGTTGAGTCGTGCAGTAGAAAAACGTGATTCAAGCAACAATACAGTGGATGGTAAGAAGCCATTGTTGTCCGACTTACGTGAGTCTGGTGCTATTGAGCAAGATGCTGATATGGTATGCTTTATTCACCGTCCTGAATATTACAAACTTTACGATGATGGAAATGGTAAAGACTTGCGTGGACTAGGTCAAATCATCGTAGCAAAACACCGTAATGGCGCTACCGACGAAATATGGTTGCGCTTCATCGGCAAATACACTCGTTTCCAAAACGAGAATGATGCTTTTGATCAAGACGAAAACATATATGCTGATATACAATACAACACTCAGCAAAGTCGAATGAACATGCTACCAACAGAAGCTTACGGAGCATCCTTGAATGATGATAGATTCGATGAATTTGATCCTGATCCTCTCAGGTAGTTATCGGGTAGATACCGAGTAGATAAGCAGTTCATAAAAGACATTAACTAGGAAGATAAATAATAATAAACATAATGGAAAGAACAGTAATTATTGATGCGCTGCAATGCGCGGGAGAAGGACAACTAATCAATGTCCGCGGATGGGTACGTAGTCGTCGTGGAAACAAGAATGTGAGCTTTATTGCTCTAAACGACGGTTCTACCATCAAAAATATCCAAATTGTAGTGGACCTCGCTACTTTCCCAGAAGAGCAACTCAAACCTGTGACTACAGGTTCATGTATCTCTGCAACTGGTCACTTGGTAGCTAGTCAAGGTAGTGGTCAAGCTGTAGAGATTCAATTAACAGAGTTAGAAGTATATGGTACAGCCGATCCAGAGCAATATCCATTGCAAAAGAAAGGCTTGAGCATGGAATATTTGCGCACCATCGCACACTTGCGTCCACGTACCAACACTTTTGGTGCAGTTTTTCGTATTCGTCACAACATGGCTATGGCTATCCATAACTATTTCCACGAGCACGGATTCTTCTATTTCCACACACCTATCATCACAGCTTCTGACTGCGAGGGTGCAGGACAAATGTTCCAAGTTACTACCAAGAACCTCTACAACCTCAAGAAAGATGAGGAGGGTAAGATTGACTATTCAGACGACTTCTTTGGCAAGCAAACCAGTTTGACCGTATCTGGACAATTGGAAGGTGAGCTCGCTGCTATGGCTTTGGGTAAGATCTATACCTTTGGTCCTACTTTCCGTGCTGAGAATAGTAACACTCCACGCCACTTGGCTGAGTTCTGGATGATTGAGCCAGAGGTAGCGTTTATCCAAAAGAAGGAGTTGATGGATTTGGAAGAAGACTTCATCAAATACTGCGTTCGTTGGGCATTGGAGCATTGCAAAGATGATTTGGAGTTCTTAAATCAGTTTGTAGATAAGGGTCTTATTGCTCGATTGGAATCAGTAGTTAAAACCGACTTTATCCGATTGACTTACACCGAGGGTATCGAAATATTGCAAGAAGCTGTGAAAAATGGTAAGAAATTTGAGTTCCCATGCACTTGGGGCGATGACTTGGCTTCAGAGCATGAGCGTTACTTGGTAGAGGAGCACTTCAACAAGCCAGTTATCATGTCTGATTATCCAAAAGATATCAAGGCTTTCTATATGAAGATCAACGAAGACAATAAGACTGTACAAGGTACCGATGTATTGTTCCCACAAATTGGTGAGATTATCGGTGGTAGTGTACGTGAGGAGAGTCTAGAGAAACTCAATGCAGAGATTGAGCGTCGTGGTATTCCTACCAAAGATATGTGGTGGTATCAAGATACTCGCCGCTTTGGTGCTGCACCTCACGCAGGTTTTGGATTGGGCTTTGAGCGCTTGATGCTCTTCGTTACTGGTATGCAAAACATCCGTGACGTGATTCCATTCCCACGTACACCAAAAACTGCAGAGTTTTAATGTTATTTAATGAACAAACAATAAAAAATAACCATATGAAGCGTTTATTCTTATTCGCAGTAGTACTTTCTATCGTGTGTGTGGCTAATGCTCAAACACGCTTGATAGGACGTGTAGTTACTACCGAGCAAAAAGCTATTGAAGGCGCTACTATCACATTGGTTAACCAAGGGTATTCTACCACCACCAATGATGAAGGTCGCTTTTCACTGACATATCTTGAAGCTACTGATGAGGAAGTCATCGTTGAAGCTACAGGATATATGTCTGACATTGTTCTAGTACAACTCATTGAAAATCTTGTCAATGACTTGGGAGATATCACTCTGCAAGTAGACATGCTAGCAGAAGCTAAAGAAGAAGTATTGTTGAACTTAACTGAAATGGACTTGAATGATGATGAGGGTAAAAGTCAATCTGTTTCCTCTGGATCTAGTGCAAGTCAAGATGTATTCAACTCTACAGTATCATATGCATGGTCTAATGCTCGATATCGCAATCGTGGATATGAGCAAACTTACGAACAAAACTATATCCAAGGTTTGAGTTTCAACTCTGCAGAACGTGGACAATTCAACTTCTCTGCTATGGGTGGTTTGAACGATGCAACACGTTACAAAGAGGTTGTAGAGGGTATTGAGGCTAATAACTTCTCATTTGGATCAATTGGACAAGCAACTAACTACTTGCAATCAGCTACCAACTATGCACAAGGTTGGAAAGTAGGTTTGGCAGCCACCAACCGTAATTACAAAGGTGCTGCTCGTGCTACCTACTCTAGCGGACTAATGGAAAATGGTTGGGCCTTTGCTGCACAATTGGCATGGCGCTATAGTCCATACATTGACGTAAAAGGTCGTATTGGAGAGGGAATTACCTATAGTTCAGTAGGTTACTTCTTGACAGCAGAGAAGCGTTGGGGCGATAATATGCGTCTATCGTTGATCACATTTGGTGCACCAACGATGCGTGGTCAGTCTGCTGCATTGACTCAAGAGACATATGATTTGACCAACCAATATAATAAAACATCTTGGGGATACAACAACTATAACCCATATTGGGGTTACCAAGGTGGCAAAGTACGTAACTCTCGTATCGTACATTCATATGACCCAACTGCTATTGCAAGCTTTGATTGGAAGATCAATGAAGAAAATCACTTGAAGGTAGCAGCTGGTTATCACTATTCTTTCTACTCTAACTCAGCATTGACATTCTACAATGCACCAGACCCACGTCCAGATTACTATCGTAACTTGCCATCATCATTGTGGGATGCGCAAATCGATAAGGAGGGTAACTTTGTGTACACTGATATGAATGGCAAACCATTGGGTTATGGTAGTACTATCAACGGTCAGTATGTAGGTCCAACCATCAATGATGATACTTACCAAGCAATGACTGATCTATGGACCAGTCGTGATGACAAAGCGACTCAAATTGATTGGGATGCTTTGTACGCAGCTAACTATGCCAATAATGTGAACAACCCTGATGGTTGCGCACGTTATATGGTAGAGCGTCGTCACAATGATATCCAAGAGGCTGTGGCTAATGTGAACTACCGCAACACTTCTGTAGATCACTTGACTGCAACCGTAGGTTTGGAGTTGAAGGCTTCACAAGGTATTCACTACAAGACTGTAGATGACCTATTGGGTGGTAAACAATGGATTGACGTTGACCCATTTGCAGAGCGCGATATCAAGGAGTTGGCTACTAATATTGGTTTGACACAAGCTGATATTGAGAATGTTAAACAAAATGACTTGCGTAATCCTAATGCTGCAGTTGTTGAGAAAGGTCGTTTTGGTTATGACTATCGCATCAACATGATGAACGCTAAACTCTGGGCACAAAACGAATGGAGTTGGAATGCTTTGGATCTCTACTACGCATTGCAAGTATCATACTCATCTATGCAACGTACAACCGATATGTTGAATGGTCGTGCATGGTATTTGGCAAAACTTAATCCTAATAGTGCATGGTATTATTTAGCTGATAACGCAGAGGCTGTACTCAACGGTCAAGCAGCACCAGAGCGTATGGCAGGTTATACTCACCACTTTGTTGATCCAGGTTTCAAGGTTGGATTGAATTACAAGGTAGATGGTCGTAACCATATCAAATTGAATGCTATAGCAGAAACTAAGGCTCCTCTTGCGCGTGATGCTTATATCTCTCCACGTGTACACGATCGCGCAGTAGCGAATATCTACCATCACGATTATGCTCGTTATTACGCAGGAATATATGGCACAACAGCATTGGAGCAATACTTCAGTGCTAGCCAAAAGATTGTAGGTGGTGACTTGACATACTCATTTAACTATCCTATCGTTCGTGGTCGTGTAACTGCTTTCTACACACAATTCTGGAATGGTACAGAGTTGAACGGCTACTATGATGATGAATCACGTACTTTTGTAAACCAATCATTGACTGGTATTAATCGCCGTCACGCAGGTGTTGAGGCAGCTGCTGCTGTGAAATTGGGCTTATACTTCACCTTGACAGGTGCATTGAGTATTGGTGACTATCGTTATACAAGCAACGCCTTGGCTATCACTTCAGCAGAGAATGGTATGGCATTGGCAGAGAATGCGAATGGTCCTATCTACGAGTTGCGTGATAGCGTGTTGCTCAAAGGTTTGCGTGTAGCAACTGGTCCACAATTGAACTCAAGCTTGAAGCTCAGCTTCTTCCACCCAGATATGTGGTTTGCTGATATTACTGTTAACTACTTCGATTGGAGTTATTTGGATTATGCACCAGCACGCCGTATGAAAGGTTTGTTCACCGGAACCCGTGCAGATGGTAGTGCAGTGAATGGTTGGTATGGCGATACATACACCAATGCTATCGAGAAAGATGCTAGTGGAAATGTTATCTACGATGCTAATGGAGTACCTAGCCTGAAATATCCATACTCACTCATGTCACAACAAGAGATGTTGACCTCAAGTAACCCACTCCACCGTTTCTTGGTAGATGTAAGTGTAGGTAAATTGATTTACTTGAAAGATCGTCAATCTATCTCTATTAACTTGACTGTAAACAACTTGCTAAACAACACCTACTTCAAGACAGGTGGTTATCAACAAGCTCGTTTGCCACGTCAAACACGTCAAGGTGTAGATGATAGACACAATTCTGTCATCAGCCCTAACGCATGGAAATTCCCTTCAAAGTACTACTATGCATGGGGCACAAACTTCTATCTTAACATCCAATACAAATTTTAAGCCTTATGAAAAAATCAATAATAAATATTACACGCTTATCATTATTCTTGGTTGTTGGCTCATTAGTCTTTACAGCTTGTACCCCACCAGCAGTAGAGGCGGAGGAGTTGTTTTTAACTGAGGAGCAAGCACAAGATATGATTGCAGAGGGTACTATTCTTACTCTACAAGAGTTTAAGGATACCTATATGACAGAGAAAGGTAATTATCTGAGTGACACTAGTCTATATCGTACCCGTGCTACTAAGGATGGTGTAAACTACCTCTTCTCTATTGACACAATCTCTAAGTCAGAAAAACCTATCTACATTCGTGGTCGTATCACCACAGATGATCAAGGTGGTAACTTCTACAAGTCACTTTGTATTCAACAGATTGTAGATGGTAAGCAACAAGCATTGCGTTTGTCAGTAGATTTAGGTTCTGCTAATGGTCTATACCAAATCGGACAAGAGATTTTGATTCGTGTAGATGGTTTGGCAATTGGTCGATATGCTAATCAACCACAATTGTGTATGCCTTCATACAACAACAATATCTATGCAAACAATGCAGAGCAAAAGATTGGTTGGGCGCCAGGACGTATCCCTGCTGCTATCTTCAAGGCTCGTACCTACTGCATTGGTTTGCCAGATATGAATAAATTGGTTTACGATGAGTTGAATATCAAAGATTTTACCAGTATCCTCAATCTGCAAGAGGCACGTAATTGGGATGCTAAGTTAGTACGTATCAAGAATGTGCATTATACAGGATACTATTTTACTACTAGCGGTACAGCTAAATGTACAACAGGTGATCCTGAAGATGATACCAATGCCAATGTATTTGCACCAACTACCACCAATATTGGCTATCCACAAACTCGTATTATAGAGGATGCAGCAGGTAATAAGACTGGTATTTCATCATCAGAGTATGCTAAGTTTGCTCACTTCTATTTGCCAGGTGCAGATCAAAATGGTATAGACAATTGCAAGAACTATGTAGGAGATGTTGAAGGTATCCTAGGTTTCTACAACGACAATGCTAAATACGATCCTGCATATGATGATTGGTCAATCACTATTCGTGATTTGGATGACTTGCAACTCAAAGATGCTAATGGACAACTCTGGCCACGCGTAGAGTATAAAAAGTAATTTATTAACATATAATTTATATAGATATGATGTCATTATTAGATCTTGCATTGCTAATTCCAATTGTTATTGGTATTATCAAGGGTTATCGACATGGTTTTATGAATGAAGTAGCATCCATTGTAGCTGTGGCCTTGGGATATACATTTAGCAATTTATTTGGAGAAAGCCTTACATCATGGTTTATCAATTCGCTTTCATGGAATAAAGATATAAGTATCGTTGTTGCAAATGTCCTAATCTTTGGTGTTGTATCCATAGTACTTTACTTTATTGCTCGTAAGATGACTAATGTAGCCAAAGAACTTTCTTTGGCATGGGCAAACCGTTTATTGGGTGCTTGTTTAGGTGGTATAAAATGGGGACTCATTGTTTTGATGCTTGTGATGTGTCTTCACCGCTTGGATAATTCCTTCCACTTCTTTAGTGACGAGTTGAAAGAAAATTCAACCTTGTACATGAAAGGTGCTCCTCTAGCTGAAAAGTTATGGGATGAAGCCAAAAGCCATGTAAATGAAGATGGAAGTATAGACGTTAGCAAGTAACTATATCTTTGCCTATTATGCCAGAGATTCTACTGCATTACATATGGCAGCAACGTTTATGGTCGGGGTTTGAACAAACAACCACCGATGGATTAAGTGTTGAAATAATCTCTACCGGGCAATATAATAGAAATGCTGGCCCCGATTTCAGCAATGCCCATGTGCGTATAGGGCAGCAAGATTGGATTGGCAATATTGAGATACATATCCATGCATCTGATTGGTATAAGCATAAACATCATACGGATGGTGCCTATGACAATACGATATTGCATATAGTATGTGTAGCAGATAAGGATATAGAGAATACTCGTGGAGAAAAGATTCCACAATGTGAGTTGAGATATCCTGCTGATAGAGATTATATGAGTGAATGGCTGGTTCATGCACAGGAGATGCAAATGCCAGTTTATCATATAGAATGTAGTCATCAATTACAATCCGATGCATCCCTTATGACAGAGGGATGGAAAAAAACGTTACTACTCAAGCGATTGGAGTGTAAACGCCAGTCTATACTCCAATTGCTGAGTATTACACAAAATAGTTGGACGCACGCCTTCTACATTAGTTTGGCTCATAATTTCGGATTTCATACGAATGGTATAGCCTTTGAGACTTTAGCCATACAAACTCCGTTATCATGCCTGTTGAAACATAGAGATAGTTTGTTTCAAGTGACAGCCATCCTATTAGGGCAATCAGGTTTGCTGAATGCGGATACAGCAATAGATGGGGAGCGAAAAGCATTGTGGAACGAGTATGAGTTTCTGAGTAAGAAATTTTCGCTGACTCCGATGCACGCATCATTATGGAAGAAGGCTCGTATGCGTCCTCAGAACGCTCCTGAGGTGCGAATACGACAATTTGCACAACTAATACACCATTCGGAATTCTTGTTCTCGAAGTTAATACAAGCACAAGAAATAGATACAATGGTGGATATATTGCAAGTGGAAGTTCAAGATACAGATACACGTATCTCCCTAAGCCCTAAACTAGGACGAAAATCTATTGAAATACTACTGATAAACACAGTTATACCTTACCAATACGCATATGCTATTGCTCAGCAAAAGGTAAAGAACGATGCAACCGTTTTACAGTTAATGGAAGCAATACCTGCAGAAGATAATTCGATAATAAGACAATGGAAGATGCTAGGACAAACAATCCATTCTGCAGCAGATACACAAGCATTGATACATTTGTATCAAAACTATTGTCAACCCCATCAGTGCTACAATTGCCAAGTGGGTTATCAAATATTTAGCCAAAGACAACTCTCATTATTTTGAATAAATAAATTATTATATAACAATGAAAAAAATCGTATTAGTATTATTCGCTGTATCACTAGGATTAGTAGCATATGGCGCAAAGGCGAAAAAAACTGGATTAGCGGAGCATAATGCAACAACGCAGTATCCTATTATGCCTATTACGTACTGCAGTCAAGGTAATGGATTGCAAGAAATCTATTTGACCGATTATCTACCTCAAGTGACAAATTGGGATAATTTGAGATTCGAGACTGAACCTAGTTATCAAGTAGTAGAAGTGAAGGATGGTGTATTATCATTGGCCGGTGATCAGACATTATCAGTGTTACATGTAGAAGATGTAAGTACAGGATGCAAATACGATATTCCTGTGGTGGCAAAATCTAGTTATGAAGTAGGTCTTGTAACGAAAGCGTATACAGATTCAACTATTACTATCGGTGTTTTGAATGAGTATGAGCATTTGCAATTCCGCGTATTATGGCAAAACACTCGTACGAGCGAAGGTATTGAATATGGCCAATATGATTCAGTAGCAACTATTAAGATAGAGCCAGCATGGCGTAATAGCAAAGGCCGCACTTTCATTCGTGTATTTGCAATGGGTGATGGCAAACAACTCAATGACTTACTCATTCCATTGGAGAATGGTAAAGTGGTTGCATGTGCTGATGAGTTGACTCGTTTTGATGACCATGCTCAAATACTCTATTCATTGATGATTGACCGTTTTGAGAATGGCAATAAGAAGAACGACTGGAAGATGAATAGTCCAGAAGTATTGGATATTGTAGATTATCAAGGTGGTGACTTGGCAGGTATCACTAAGAAGATCAAAGATGGTTTCTTTGCTGAATTAGGAATTACAACTATTTGGATCTCTCCTATCACTCAAAACCCTTGGGATGCATGGGGTATGTATCCATTCCCAAATGGTAATAAGTATGACAATAGTAAGAAATATACAAAGTTCTCAGGTTATCATGGTTATTGGCCAATCTTTGCAACAGTTATTGATAAACGCTTTGGAACAGACAAGGAACTTAAGAAACTGTTGTCAACCGCTCATGCGAATGGTATGAATGTGGTATTGGACTATGTAGCTAACCATATGCATATTAACTCCCCTACTCTCCGAGAGAATCCAACATGGCATACAGATAGTATATTGCCAGATGGTCGTCGTAATTTTGAGTTGTGGGATGAAGCTCGTTTGACAACATGGTTTGATGTACATATCCCAACTCTCGATTTAGAGCGTCCAGAGGTATGTGGTCCGATGACTGACTCAGCGATGTATTGGTTGGAGAACTATGACTTTGATGGTTTCCGTCATGATGCATGTAAGCATATTCCATTGAACTATTGGCGTGAGTTGGGTCAAAAGATGAAACAACGTTTCCCAGATCGCCATATATGGATGATTGGTGAGACTTATGGTGATACCGAATTGATTGGTTCCTATGTAAAGACCGGAATGTTGAATGCTCAATTTGACTTTAATATTTACCATACCGCTATTGATGTGTTTGGCAAACCTGATCAATCATTAGTTCGTATGAACCAAACGATCATGGAATCATTGGCAGCATATGGTTCACACCATACAATGGGTAATATCTCCGGTAACCACGACAAATGCCGTTTTATCTCATTGGCAGGTGGTGCTGTTCGTTGGGACGAGAGTGACAAAGCAGCCGGATGGACTCGTCATGTGGATGTGACAGCAGATGGAGATGCAGCAAAGGAGGCGCATGCTTATAAGATGGCGATGTTGCTTGAGATCGTCAACTTCACTATTCCAGGTGTGCCATGTGTATACCAAGGTGATGAATATGCAGAAGCTGGTGCTAATGATCCAGACAACCGTCATATGCTGAAGTTCAAAGGGTTGAACAAGGCGCAAACAAGTTTCCGCAAGAAAGTACAAGAGTTGGCTAAACTCCGTCGTGAGCATATGGCATTGATCTATGGTGAGTATGTGCCAGTGAAAGTGACAGATGACACTTTGCACTTCCAACGTGTGTATATGGGCGAGGTGGTAGAAGTAATCATCACACTTCACGGCGAAAGCAGTATTAGCGTCAATGGAGAGAAAGTATTTAGCATACAATAATTGAAATAACAATTAATTTATACTATATGAAAAAGATTTTATTAGCCGCGTTGGGTATGTTGTGCTTGACATCCTACGCACAGCAGCAATGCTGCCCATTGGAGCATCCATGTTTTGCATATGATGCTACTATTTACGAACTTAACACTCGTCAATTGACCGAGGAGGGAACATTCCAGGCAGCTGAGGCTGTATTGCCAGAATTGCGTGAGATGGGTATTGATATTATTTGGATTATGCCTATCCAACCTATCGGTGAGCTTACTCGTAAGGGAACATTAGGAAGTTATTATTCTATTGTTGATTACTGCCAATTCAATCCTGAGTTTGGTACTCGTGAGGATTTTGAGCATTTCTTGGCAAAAGCTCATGAGTTAGGTTTTAAGGTTATTTTGGACTGGGTAGCCAACCACACTGCTCCAGATAGCGAGTGGACAAAGAATGATGGTTGGCACTACCGTGATAGTTTGGGTAACTTGATGGTTCAATATGACTGGACCGATATCTCTAAGTTGAATTATGAGAACCAAGATATGCGTGCAGCGATGAAGCAAGCGATGCATTGGTGGATGGATACAATTGGTATTGATGGTTTCCGTTGTGACGTAGCAGGTGAGGTACCAACAGATTTCTGGAATGATGCAATGGCCGAGCTTCGTGTTAAACATCCAAAGATGTTCACCTTGGCAGAGGATGAGGCAAAGGCTCAAGAGTTGACTGAGACAGCATTTGATATGTATTATGGTTGGGAGTTGCACCACTTGATGAACAGTGTAGCTCAAGGTAAGAAAACCGTACAAGACCTTTGGGATTATTTCGCTAAGGTAGACAGAACTATTCGTCCAGAGGCTATTCGCATGAACTTCACCTCAAACCACGATGAAAACTCATGGAATGGAACAGAGTTTGAGCGTATGGGTGATGCAAGTGACTTGTTTGCAGTATTCACCTATATCGTTCCTGGTATGCCAATGATCTATACAGGTCAACCAAGTGGTAACCACCATCGTTTGGAGTTCTTTGAGAAGGATTTGATTGACCGTGTAGAGGGTGCTCCACAAAAAGCGATGTATACCAAGTTGAATGCATTGCGTGAGAATAACTTCGCATTATGGAGTAATGAGATTGGTGCTCCTATGGTACGTTTGGAGGCAGATAATGATAAGGTGTTTGCATGTGTGCGTAGCGCAGTTTGTCCAAAGAGCAATAAGGAGAACACTGTTGTGGCGATTATGAATATGTCTGATAAGGAGCAAACAGTGACTGTGACACTTGGTGAGCATGCAGGTAAATATACATGCGTGTGTGGTAAGACCAAGAAAATCAAAAATACAGTGAAGTTGACTTTGCAACCTTGGCAACACATTATTTTGACAAAGTAATAAGTTGCAAAACTAATAAAAATAGAGGATGTACTTTGATACATCCTCTATTTTTTTTTGTAATCCTAAACACTGAATACTGGGCGATGACTAGGTGACGGTGCTGAAGGATGAGTATGCTGCTTGATAGGATGGTGATTGAGTGTTTTCGCCTGGATAGTATGTTTACCCACAGCAAACACTTTAGCAACCGCCTCACCTTGTAAGATAAGAGAAGATCTAAGAAGATGATTGAGTGGCACTGATGTAGTGTAATCTAATTGAATAGGATCTATACTCTTCATGCTTACGGATTGACCTGTAATCGAGTATTCGTTGACAACTAGATTGGTTGCTTCTAAGAGTTCTGCGTCTGCAGGGACGCTGTCACCAGAATGGAGGAGAATAATATCACCCACGACAATTTCTTTGCGAAGGACTCGTTTTTGTTCACCATCTCGGATGACGGATACAGATGAGACATCATCCATTTCTTCTTTCTTACGGGAGGTGTAGATCTGGTGCATTTCGAAGAAGAAATGAATAAGGGCCAATAATAAGATATAAACTGCTAGCACCATAGATTCAATATATATAGACCAATGAAATGATGACATATATAGCGTTTGAAGATATGTGAGCATCGTAAAGAACAATAATATCATCAAATAAGCTATTATTTTGTTATCAACGACATATCGTCCTTGGGTGTTATCGTAATCCCCATAGAGAAGTAATGAAAAAAATACGACAAATGCCACGATCGGCAGTATGAATAGAATATTCCAGGCGTTGATAGGAAGATCTACTCTAAATAAATCAAGTATTGGTAGCAAGAATATAACGAATAAAGCTATGAATTCAAGCAGGTTGATAAACCAGAACGATGTCAAACTGTGGAGTTTGTTGCTCCAATTAGTCGTCATAAGGGGGCTTACAACATTTGCGCCGAAACGCTTACGATTTTCATAGACTTGCCCCAGAGTCAATCCAATGTAACGCTGTTGCATAGTAGGTTGAGATTAAAATGTTAATGGTTGTTTGGTTTAATGGCAAGAGCCGTAGTTGTTTGCTAAAAAGCGGTGCAAAAGTAGTATGATTTTGGAGAGGGTGCAAAAAACAACAATATTGTTATACAAATGCATAAGCAAAGTTGCATCATATAACAATATTGTTGAGTATTCTAAATTGATCAATGTCTATTTTCTATCTAACTCCCTAATAATCAAATGGAATTTTATTTTGACAAATAAAGATACTTCTTACCATTTTTTATATGAAGTTCGTACACCCCCAATTGATAAACCATATCTACATTCGGAACTTCAATATCATCTACCGCAGCTAATGTACCGAGAGGCCACGACGTATATTGCTTTTCCAAGAAAGGAAACAACCACAAGGCCTCTTTTTTCCATTTTGCTAAACTTATACTTTGTGCATATGCCCCTACTCTCTCATTTTTTTTGCCCAAATATAATGTATATTGCTCACCCTCATACAAATAATAGAATATGATTGAACCATCATCCAACATTCTATATTCCCACAGGGATGGTACTATATCTAGTTTATCTGCTTTATAACCAATCGGTGCAGACGTAACTAGATGTGTAATATATGCAGTACTATCAGCACAAAACTCTATATCATATAGCATTTGAATGTCAATAGGACTATCTAGGGACTTTAAACCATGAGTATTGGTCCGTAATTGTACATTACTTACAGGCACCATATCTTCCTCTATAGCCCCCGACATAGCCAATGCTGAACCACTTAATAATTGTGTAAATTCGCTATCATATGCAATCACATATACACCTGACTCATAGTCATTTAGCACAGTTGTTTCTTTAACATCAGAGTATATAGCCCATAAAGTTAGACTCTTATGTGGAATATAAGGTTTACCAGCTTCTATCAAAGGCGTAACTAATTGATTTTCTCGCACCTCAGTCTCACTCCAACCTACAAAATACCAGGAAAGTGTATCTTGCCATTCTGGAAGGGTAATTGGTGTGTTAGGACTTGACTGAGTAATAGAAGGAGGTGAGGTACCACATCCTGTATTAAAATGTATCGTATATGTTTGGGGTTCTAAAGATACAGATGGTATACTAGGTATATCTGTTATAATGGGTTGATTGACCTTTTCATAATAGATGGTATAGGATTGAATATATAAACTATTTTCTGTAGCAGAAATTAGAATCTCTATAGGCTCATTATTCACTAGCACATTCATATTATGAGTAATAGGTACCCAACTTGTAGTATACATCCCTGCCCATGCTTCTTCACAAAAATCCTGATCCTCAATTGCCCAAACTACATTATTACCTACCGTCATATCGAGAAAACCCCTACCAGATTTAGTATTAGAGTGCATCTGAAGTTCTACCTTTCGTATGATACACCCATCCCATCCATTTAGTTCGAGGCAAGTAGTATTACCTGCCGTCATTTGCCCTTTTTGTCCGGTTGTAGCGCTACGCTTGTATTCATAAGTAGAGGAATCAGGTAAGACACCAGATGGTTTCACCTCAGTAGTTGATTCCAAGGTGAAAGTAACTGAAAATATTGATAGGATAAGAGATAGTATCATAACTTAGTTGATAGAATGTGTTCTACTTCTTGTAACGGTATTAAGACAAAATCACGACTTTTCATACGTGGGTGTGGAATAGTTAATGTAGGTGTGTTACAATCTAGTGATAGTGTACCAGTTTTCGCAAGCAAAAGGTCAATATCAATTATACGATCGTTATAGATGCCATTAACTGTCTTATGTGTACGCCCTAATTCTTGTTCGATCTGCTGCGTAATATGCAATATTTCCTCAGGTGTGTATTCCGTTTGATATGCCACAACAATATTAGCGAACTCATTGTCAGAAACAAAACCTTGAGGTTTACTACGATAAATAGAAGAGCATGCCATCTGATCCCCTACCTTAGCATCTAATAAACGCAAAGCTTCTCGAATATTTTCTTCTCGCTTACCTAAATTGGTTCCTATACCTAAGTATATTATCATGCTATTAGGAGATTATCATAGTTCAACCACAGTTATCCCCGCTCCACCTCTATCTGGATCGCCGTCATGAAAATGCATATCACCACTATGCAACTTACGCATTGTCTTTTGTCTTTCAGCTAAATAGTCACGCACAACTTGTTTAAGTGCTCCAGTACCTGTTCCATGTAAGATGGTTACCATCTCAGCATTCACCATTAACGCATCATCAATATATGCAATCAGCACTTCAAGAGCTTCATCCACACGCAACCCACGAATATCTAACTCTCGCGAGAAAGACAATTTGCGGCGACGTAGCTCATCAGCCACACTGCTAGCCACCATTCTTGGTTTCAGAGTATTGGTTTCTTGAATCAGTTTCGCAGGATTCTTAGTTAGAATCTTCAAATCACTTAAATCGCGAAGTACACTACCCTGCTTTTTCGTCGTGGTATTTGTGGAAGAAGGTTTAGCTACTTTCGTAGATTTCTCCTCTACTTTGGACTTCAAATTCTCTACTTTCTGTCTAGCTTGTTGAGTAGCCTTCTTCTCCGCTTTTGCTTCCTTTATTTCTCGAATGGTTCTTTCTATAGTTGCATTACTCTTCTTGAGCAAATCAGCAGCCTGTTGGTTTGCTTCTTCAATAATGGCTCTTTTCTTGGCCTTAATGCCAGCCATTTGCTCCTCATAATGCGCTATTTTCTCCTCAAGATGCTTCTCTTTTTGGCGGATATTCTGTCGTTTATTCTCCCAATACCTCTTGTCGCGAGCAATATCCTGTAGTTGTTTATCATAATCAATATGCTCTTCACCCACTATATCCGTTGCCCGTTGAATAATCCGATCAGGTAAGCCTATTTGTCGTGCAATCTCTACAGCAAAACTACTACCAGCCTGTCCAATAGACAATTGGAACAGAGGTTTTAGCTGTCCTCTATCATATAACATTGCACCATTGATAATACCATTACTACGCTCAGCCAAATGCTTGAGATTAGTATAGTGAGTCGTGATTACACCATAGGCTTTTTGTTCGTTGAGTTGCGTCAATACGGCCTCAGCAATTGCACCACCTATCAATGGTTCTGTACCCGTGCCGAACTCATCAATTAAAAGTAAGGTTCTGCCATTGGCATATCTCACAAAATGCTTCATATTGCGAAGATGGGATGAATAGGTTGACAAATCGTCTTCGATAGATTGCTCATCACCAATATCAAGTAACAACTTCTCAAAGAAGCCCATCTCGCTGGCTTCACTCAGCGGTACCGCTAAACCACATTGTAACATATACTGCAGCAAGGCCACAGTTTTCAAGCAAACAGATTTACCACCCGCATTTGGACCACTTATGACTAAGATACGATTATCTGTAAGTCTAATAGATAGGGGAACCACTTCTCTACCCTGCTTACGAAAATTGAGTAATAAAATAGGATGTCTTGCCTCGCGCCAATCAAGCATGGGTTTGTTGTGTACTTCAGGTACAATAGCCTCAATATCAGCAGCAAATAATGCCTTAGCACGCAGGAAGTCAACATCGGCTAAGAATTGTTCACTAGCCAATATCTTAGGTATTTCCGGGCGTATGTATTCGGTCATTTCCAGCAGAATACGCATCCGCTCACGGCGCTCTTCACCCTCTAGTTCTCGTATTCTGTTATTAGCTTCAACTACTTGCTGAGGCTCGATAAAAACGGTTTTACCAGTAGCAGACTCATCATGTACAATACCACCAATTTTTCGCTTATATGCAGGTGGTACTGGTAATACTAATCGTCCCTCACGCATGGTAGGTGCCGCATCTTTTTCTAGTAGTCCTTCGGCTTGTGCTTGACGTAGGATAGCATTAAGAGCGCGACTAACAGAACCTTGCGATTGGGCAATATCCTTTCGAATACGAGCTAGTTCGGGGGATGCCGAATCTTTCATCTTGCCATAACGGTCAATGATGCGGTCTATCTCTGCGATCAGATGATTAGGAAAAGAGATAAGTGGTAAAGAAGCTAATAGCGGATATTTTTCTTTATCTAGTAAAGTGAAAAAACGCTCTAACTGTCCTACATAATCCAGCATCTTGCGCAACGAGAACAACTCACTCTCGTCCAAAAATAGCCCCTCAATTCGTATGCGCGATAGAGCTTCACGTAGGTCATAAATATCCCCTTGTGGAAACGATAGCGTACTATCAACTAACACCCGCATCATTTCACGTAGGTGTGCTAGCCGATTTTTAGCAGAATTATAATGATTTACCCACGACATCTCGTCCACTCTTTCTTTTCCAAGTGGCGAGCTACAAAATCCCTTTAGGCAGTCACGAATGACGTGAAAATCAATCTTCTGCTCAATGTTTTGAGGATAAATCATATATCGTTGCTCTAGATGGCAGAGGCTTATGGTTTGGTGATGACGATATCAAACTCCATAGCCTCTGGATTGATATTCACATCCTCCTCGTACGCGAAGTCGCTGGCACGGAAATTGAACTCTGCCCAACCTTTACCATAAGTAAAGTCAACCGTCTCAGTCCAGAAAATCCAATTGTCATTGATATAGTCCTCCTTGTGCATCACATAAGGAAGTGCGTGCTTGCGAGCGTAATAGCTATCATAGCGATCCTTAACGAGATAGGCTTTGACCTCTCCTTTTTCAAACACAGCACTGGTAATCTCAGGCACATCAACACCCGCATAGAAGTAATTGTTGTTGCCTTGATTAGAATATTTCCAATCAGTGGCTTTGACCCTAACAGTGATGGTTTTCATCGTTGTACTGGGTTGCTCCACAACTGTACAACTCGCCATGCACAGGATAAGTGCAAAGAAAAGAAACTTTTTCATACTATAAATAATTTAATTATTTTGCTGCAAAGTTATATAATTTTTTACAAATGAGCAAATTTTCACTTTAAATTTCAAACTTGTACGCTAAAATCAAGCGTTTTGTCCAGTCGTTGGTATTGTAGCCAATGGTAGAAGTCGTATGTAATCTTGATGGATGGAGCGTTGAAGGTGATGAGATTTTGCTTGGTGTCATCGTATATCTCCATATGTAACAAGGTATTACCATGGTTATTGTTGCACATATCCGTCAATTCTTCGATCAAGGTTGGTTGTACCTTATCTAGAGGGATGTGCATTGTGATGGATTGTAGTTGGTTGGTCGCATCCTGGATGAGGGATACCTGTTGCACTGCAAAGGTATACTGTGCTTGCTCAAGTGGCTGAGGTTTGAAGAACTTGTAATAGTGTCCTTTTTGCTTGATGGAACAATGGATGATAACGTATACATTGGTTTTGAGTAAAGCCGCATACTGCTTGTATTCCTCTCCAAATAATGTAAACTGATAGTTACCCGTATAATCCTCTATGGTATATCTGCCGAAGAGGTTACCTTTAGAGCTGGTCAATTCCTCCGCCGATGTAATGATTCCTCCCAATCGGAATGTTTGATTCTCGTGCTGAGCAATCCATTCGTTAGGCAGGATCGGTTGTTTGTCAGTATCCTCGGTGTTTTCTTGCGGCACGAAAGCCTTGCGAGCTTCAGGTGTTCTCCAAGCTTCAAATTGGTTGAGTTCAGCCGCTGTAATATTGCACATCTCATTGATTTCGAAGCACCATTCGTCTAGTGGGTGAGCGGATAGGAAGATGCCAATGAGTGTTTTCTCCTTGTTGAGACGCTCGATGGTAGACCATCTAGCTGCTTTTGGCAATTCTGGATGCTGTATCTCAATACCGAAGTCACCTCCTAAGTCACCAAAGAGTGAATTCGTTTGTGAGTTTTTATCTTGCTGGAACTTATTGCCATATCTCATGAGTGATTCTAGGACGTTTTCACCCTTGCTATTGACGTCAAAGAGTTGCTCTCTATACATGTCAGTAAAGCAGTCGAATGCTCCTGCTAGGGCAAGATTTTCGACGGTTTTTCGGTTGCATGCTTGGAGGTTGACTCTCTCAAGGAAATCAAAGATACTGAGGAACTTACCATTCTTAGCACGTTCTTGAAGAATGGCTTCGACGGCAGCCTCTCCTACTCCCTTTATACCTCCTAATCCAAAACGGATATCACCATTGCCATTTACAGTGAAATTCATTTCTGACTCATTAACATCAGGTGCAAGTACGGATATTTTCATGTTTTTACACTCATCCATGAATTTAGTTACATCCTTAATGTCATCCTTAGCTACAGTCAAGTTGGCTGCCATAAACTCAGCAGGATAATGCGCCTTGAGATAAGCTGTTTGGTAGGCTACCCAGGAGTAACATGCAGCGTGCGATTTGTTGAATGCGTAGGAAGCGAACTTCTCCCAGTCAGCCCAGATTTTCTCCAGAATCTTCTCGTTGTGTCCGTTGCTCTTGCCGCCATTGATGAACTTAGGTTTCAACTCCTCCAACATCTTCATGATCTTCTTACCCATTGCTTTACGCAACTGGTCGCTCTCTCCTCGGGTGAAGTTGGCCAAAAGTCGTGAGAGCAACATGACCTGCTCTTGGTAGACGGTAACGCCATAGGTATCCTTGAGGTATTTCTCCATGACCGGGATATCGTATGTCACAGGTTCGAGGCCGTGTTTACGACGGATAAACTGCGGGATATAGTCCATAGGTCCTGGACGATAGAGTGCGTTCATGGCGATGAGGTCGCCCATGACGGTAGGTTTGAGTTCCTTCATGTACTTACGCATGCCTAGGGACTCGAACTGGAAGACTCCGACTGTGCGGCCTTCTTGGAAGAGTTTGTAGGTATCTGCATCCTCGATGGATACGTGGTCGATATCGACTTTCTCGCCGCGTGCTTTCTCAATATTCTTAAGGCACTCCTTGATGATGGTGAGTGTTTTGAGTCCAAGGAAGTCCATTTTGATGAGTCCGACGCTTTCGACGACGTGTCCATCGTACTCGGTGACCAGAACTCGTTTGCCAGACTCGCGATCTTCGACGGTAGATAGTGGAACGTAGTTGGTGAGATCATCGGCACCGATGATGATACCGCAAGCGTGCACGCCAACTTGACGGATGGTGTCCTCTAGTTGTGCAGCATATCGCAGCATATCGCGGATCTCGGGTTCATCTCCATTGAGCATTGAACGGAGTTCGTCGACATACTTATAGCAGTTTTTGAGATTGACTTTAGGTGATTTACCCTTCTCGTCCTTGATGTTATCCGGGAAGCTCTTCTCGGGTATGAATGATTTGATTTCATTGACACGACTCAGTGGTACACGTTGTACTCGTCCTACGTCCGCGATGGCCGATTTGGTAGCCATGGTGCCATAGGTGATGATATGTGCGACTTGTGTGTGTCCATACTTATCACTTACCCAGTCCAGGACTTTGGCACGACCGGCATCGTCGAAGTCGGTATCGATATCGGGTAGTGAGATACGATCAGGGTTGAGGAAGCGCTCGAATAGTAGGTCGTATTTGAGTGGATCAAGGTCGGTGATGCGTAGGCAGTATGCTACCACAGAACCAGCCGCACTACCACGACCAGGACCGACGCTGACACCCAGTTCCTCGCGGGCAGCACGTATGAAGTCCATCACAATAAGGAAGTAACCTGGGAATCCCATGGTTTTCATGATGTGTAGTTCGAACTTGATGCGCTCTTGCTGTTCGTCGGTCAAGGTATCTCCATAGCGTACTTGTGCGCCTTTATAAGTAAGGTGTGCGAGGTAGTCCGCTTCTAGTTTGATACGATATAGTTTGTCATAGCCTCCGAGATTTTTGATTTTCTTTTCTCCGTCTTCTCGACTCATGATTTCGTTGCCATTCTCGTCACGAGTGAACTCGTTGTATAAATCATCGTGTGTGAAACGCTCACGATATTGTTCTTCAGTAGCAAAATCCTCAGGAATAGGGAATTTAGGCATCAGCGGTCCAGAATCAATGTCATATATCTCCACTTTGTCAACGATCTCTTGTGTGTTGGCAAGTGCCTGAGGTATATCACCGAAGATCTCGGCCATTTCTTCTGGGGACTTCAACCACTCCTGTTTGGTATAGTGCATACGATCCGTATCATCGATAAAATGGTTGGTAGAAACACAAATGAGGTGGTCGTGTGCTTCAGCATGCTCTTCCTCGACGAAGTGTACGTCGTTGGTAGCTATGATCTTGATGTCATATCGGCGAGCTATCTCTATGAGCACTTGGTTGACATCGATCTGTTTTTGATAGACCATTCGGTCTGCTCCTGGTTTATCAGTTTGATGACGTTGGATTTCGATATAATAATCCTCTCCAAAAATGCTTTTGAACCAAAGGGCCGTTTCGATAGCTGCTTGGTAGCGCTCTTCGAAAGGTGTATCGGGCGAAAGGTTGTTGCCCTCCATGACTTTCTGCGACATTTCTCCACCTAGGCAGGCAGAGCAGCAGATGATACCTTCGTGAAACTCCGTGAGGAGCTCTTTGTCGATACGAGGACGTCGGTAATAGCAGTCGTCCATGAAGCTTTCGCTGACAATCTTGCAGAGGTTATGGTATCCGGTTTTGTTTTTGGCCAGAAGAACCAAGTGCCATCCGCTTTGGTCGACGATATACTGTTTGCCTTCGGCGCTGATGGCCTTGAGGTCTTTGTCACGATCTTTGCGTCCACGGCGTGCGCAGTATGCTTCTACGCCGACAATGGGTTTGAAAGGAACAAAATCGATTCCTTTCTCCTGCGCTTCGGTTTTTAGGTTCTTGTTGGTTTTCTTAGCGCAGTCCAATAGTTCCTTGATACCATACATACATCCATGGTCAGTCAGTGCAATGGCATGCATACCTGTTTGGAGGCATTTGTTGATTAGGTCAGGAACCTTGCTCATTCCGTCGAGTACGGAATAGTGCGAGTGTACGTGTAAGTGAGTAAAATTCATTGTTTTAATGTTTAGGTTTTATTGTTAATTAAAAAACAAACTGAGTCCGATAGAAACAGTTATAGGACCAGATGGGTGTTTGATTTGTTGTTGTTTGATGGCAGCCTGTTCGATGATGGTAGGCATGAGGTGTTGGGTATAAGCTGCTTCGGCAAAAATACTGAAGTTAGAGAATATAAACCACTCCACTCCGGCAGATAGTCGCAAGGTGGGTGTGACGTGGTCATAGTTGGACATAGTGTAGGAGGGTTCCGTGGTGGAGGAGTTCAGGGTTTCAGGGGTGACGTTTTTGACGGTAGCAATAGAGACACCCGGTTGAACACTGACAAAGAGGTCCCATGGATGGAAGTAAGGGTTTTGATAAAAAGCCTTGATATCCTTGACCAATGGGAATCTATAACCTACACTAATACCCACTTCGTTGTACCACACTTCGCCATTGATGATATTGGTGGATTGAATATGGAGTGAGTCATACTTGTTGCTATGGGTATCGTAGGTGATGTATACAAAAGTACCATAGTTCTTGTGATGACGCCATCCAAGACGCATAGCAGAATTGAATGTAGGTCCTTCGATGCCGTTGGGTGTAAATCCTACACCGAGCACAGTAGGTAGGTCGAGTGCGTCGAAGAAGTCGCCAAAGGTGTATTTCTTAGGCGTATTTACCAACTCTGTCTCATTGGAAGACGAAACGATACTATCGCTCGTATTTTGAGCGAACAGCCCCACGCTCCATAAGGAACATAGGGCTATTAGAAGATACTTATTCATTTGTTATCAATTGCTTGATGAATATTAGCGCATTTTCTTTTGTTGCTCTTTTGCTCGCTCACGTGCTAGGCGTTGTTGTTCGCGTTGCATAGCCTCAAGTTTCTCTGCGAAACGAGATTTCTTAGGGGTTTTCTTTGCATTCGCTTCCATTTGAGCTAGAAGTTTTTTATCATCGATAGCCCAACGGAAGATCATTGTTTGCAAGATTGTAAAGAGCAAACTGAGGAAGTAGTAGTAACTCAAACCTGCTGCATAATCATTGAAGAAGAATAGGAACATCAATGGCATGAGATACATGAGCCACTTCATGAACTTCATCTCTTGACCTGCAGATTGTGTTTGCATTGTGATGTGTGTATAGATGATATTAACTACTGTCATGATCAAACAGAACAAACTGAGGTGTGTTCCGAAGATTGGAATAGGCGTTTCCCAAGTGATGATTGCATCATAAGTAGAAAGGTCATCAGCCCAGAGGAGTGATTGGCCACGCAACTCAATAGCGGTTGGCAAGAACCAGAACATAGCCATCAACACAGGGAATTGGAACAACATTGGCAAACAACCTGATAGTGGACTAACACCAGCTTTTTGATAGAGTTGCATGGTAGCTTGTTGACGCTCTTGCATGCGCTCTGGTGGATACTTAGCGTTGATCTCATCCAATTGTGGTTTGAGTACACGCATCTTAGCGCTAGACTTGTTAGAAGCGTAGACAAATGGCAATAGGATGAGCTTGATAACCAATGTCATCAACAAGATCACAATACCAATATGTAAGCCCCATGAAGTGAAGAGATCGAACATTGGGATAACCAAAATCTTGTTGATCCAAGACACGATCTTCCAACCTAGAGGAACGATTTCATTAAGATATAATTTATCCTCATCCTCTTTACCATCATCATATGCAGCCAAGGTATTATAGTGGTTAGGACCCAAATAATATGAAAGATCAATTGGTTTGTTCTCATTCACATTGAATGGCAATGTTACTTTGGTTTTATACTCCTTAATGTAACGTGTGTGCGCACCCGCAGGAGTAGACTCAAAAGTAGCAGATTTAAATGCCTCTCCAGCTATCATTACAGTGGAGAAGAATTGGTCTTTATGGGCTATCCATTTAATATCAACAGACTCTTGTCTAGATTCAGCCTCCAACTCACTGAGGTTTTCAGTTTCACCCTCTGTACCTGCGTACATATATTGGAGTTGAGAATATTTCTCCTCAAACTTACGTCCTTTCTCTTGTTGTGGGATACGTTGAATCCAATCCATCTCAAACCAAGAGGTACTTTGGCTTAAAACTTGATTGAGATTATGAGGAAGGATACTCATTGAGAACATATAGTCGTTTTCAGGCAATGTATACACAAAGTCAATGTAACTGTCTATCAAAGTGCTATCATTGCAAGCCTGCAAACGCATTACCAATTTAGATTTGTCCGTTTGTGGTTGTGGGACAAAGTACAAATCCCTAGTATTGATAACTCGGTTATCAATTGTATTCAAAGGGAAATTCAATTCATTCTCAAGGAAAAGAGTTGTGTCTTGTCCATCCACTTCGTAGATAGGTTGGAACAAACAGAGGGCATTAACCGAATCATGGTATGCTTTATACTCTTTCAGCTCAGCTTTAGCAATAAATCCACCCTTACGACTTACGCCTATCTTGATCAATTCATTCTCCAAATAGACCATTCCATCCTCTCCGGTTGTAGCCATAGAGAAAGGACCATAATTATTCGATTGTACTTCCTCTGAAATATTTTGAACAGGGGCATCATTAGTCAAGTTCTGTTCTTGCTGTGAACTTTGAGCCTCAGCTTGCTGTAGTACAAGTGCTTGCTGAATCGAATCTTGTCTTTGACGTTCAGCTAGTTCCTCCTCAGAAGGACGATTAAAAAATGAAAATCCAATGATTACGACGGCTATCAATCCAAAGCCAATCCACGTATTTTTATCCATATTCTTATTATATTATATTCGGTTAATATTTGCCCAATGGCATATGACGCCAAAAATCGTGCAAAGTTACTAAAAAAAAACGGAATATGAAAGAAAAAGAACAAAAATCACGGATTTTACACCGTTTTTTGGCTCTACAATACAAAAAATGCACTTTTTTTGCATTTTTCTTCAAAAATATTTGCGTATATGGATTTTTTGTAGTACCTTTGCACCCGCTTTCGAAAAGGAAGTGTGCGGGATGTAGTTCAGCCCGGTTAGAATGCCTGCTTTGGGAGCAGGAGGTCGTGAGTTCGAATCTCGCCATCCCGACTAACCAAGAAGAGAAACAAATGAGTTTCTCTTCTTTTTTTGCTATACCATGCACTAGTTATAAAATAAGGAGCACGTCACGTGCTCCTTATTAATTATTGTATGCTAAAAAGTAGTTAGCTTTCTTGCATCTCTACCAGACGGCGATAGTATCCATCTAATTCTAGCAATTCAGTATGCGTTCCTTGCTCCACTATCTTGCCATTATGTAGCACGCAGATAACATCTGCATTACGTATAGTGCTTAGACGGTGCGCCACAACGATTGTTGTACGATCACGCATCAAATTCTCCAAGGCTTCTTGTACAAGTTTCTCAGACTCGGTATCCAAAGCAGAAGTTGCTTCATCGAGAATCAAGATAGGAGGATTCTTGAGGATAGCACGTGCAATAGAGATTCGCTGACGTTGTCCTCCACTCAAACGTGAACCACGATCACCTATAGTAGTCTCATATTGATCTGGAGTAGCCATAATAAAGTCATCCGCATTAGCAATACGTGCTGCATTACGCACATCTTCCATCGTAGCGTGTTCTACACCAAAGGTGATATTATTATAGAAGGTGTCGTTAAACAATATTGCCTCTTGGTTTACATTACCCATCAACGCACGTAGGTCATGAGCTTTCACATCACGAATATCTACTCCATCAATTGTAATCTTTCCGTTAATAGGATCATAGAACCGTGGTAGTAAATCTGCTAATGTAGTTTTTCCACTACCAGACTGCCCGACAAAAGCCACCGTTTGCCCCTTGCGAATGGTTAGATTGATATCATCTAAGACTATTCGATCTGCTTGGTAAGCAAAACTTACATTCTCATAACGTATTTCATTATTGAAACCAACCACCTTATTTGGATTCTCCACTTCACGTATATTGGATTCCGTTTCCAATATTCTATCTATACGTTCTAGAGAAGCCATACCACGACGGATACTGTACACAGCTTTGCTCAAATCTTTTGCTGGTCCTATTATAGAGTAGAATATCACTACATAATATATAAAGGTAGCAGCATCAATATTAGCGTTGTCACTCAAGATAAGCAATCCACCAAACCACAACAAGGTAGCAATCAAAGCTGTTCCCAAAAACTCAGATACTGGATGTGCCAAATAATATCTACGATTGATTCGATTGAATGTTTGGCGAGTCGCGTTGATCAATTTTTGGAATCTGCCTATGAGTTTTTGCTCTGCATTAAAAGCTTTTACAACACGCAAACCTCCTAATGTTTCATCTATCTGCGTGAGAATCTCAGCATTTTGTTCCTGTCCTGTAGTGGAAGCACGTTTCAGAGAACGTCCTATACGACCAATAAGCAGAACCGCTATTGGCAAAAGCATCAACACAAATAACGTCAACTCCCAAGATACAAAGAAGAGTGTAATCAAATAAATCAGTATCATTACTGGATTTTTGAACAACATATCCAATGTAGACATGATACTAGCCTCTACTTCATTAACATCATTGGTCATACGTGACATCACATCTCCTTTGCGTTCTTCGGTGAAGAAACCGATTGGAAGACTCACGACCTTCTTATATAAGCTCTCACGCAAATCACGCAACACACCTGTACGGATAGGAACCATAAAATAGTTTGCCAACCATATCGTGAGACACTTAAAACCAGTCATAACCACTAAGAAAACTCCCAATAACAACAACACATAAGACGCTCCGTTTTCGTCTATCTGTGTTTGTAAGAAGTAATAAAAATTATTCTTCAACACTTCAAACGTCTCCTGAAATCCTTGCGCATCTGCCAATGACATTTCAGTAACCTCAGTTGTGCTCAATCCGAACAGCAGCTGCAATATCGGTATAAGCGTTGCAAAAGAGAAAAGTGACAAAATGGTAGAAATCACGTTGAACAGGATATTCAACAGTGCTAGCCACTTATATGGTGGAACAAATCGACGGAGAATGGAAAGAGTAGTCATTGTGTGATATGATTGGTTGTTTTATATTAGTTTCTTTTACGATTATTTTCTGCCACGTAAAGCATTACTGAGCGATCGAATGTTTCTTGATCACTACCTAGATTTGTTTTTATAGGTATGACAATCAATTTTTCGCCCAATTCTTCCACTAGAATTGTCTGTCGCATACGCATATAATCTTTTTCGGTAGTAACGACACAATCATAGTGCTGCGCCATTTCCAAGATATGCTGTACATCTCGCTTGGTATACGCGTGATGGTCACGAAACTTGATCATCTGAGTATCAGGATATGATTGTTTCAAATACTCATATAGTGGCATTGGATTAGCGATACCCGCTACCAACAAAGGAGTAGCAGGCACTACCACTGGCTCATATTCCACGTACGAGTAACATAGGTTTTGATACGAAGCCAAGGTCAATTGATTGCTTACAATACGGCGTGCTATAGGTTGCATTTCGCTTGGACATTTGGTGATCACTACCATATTAGCACGACGGCTCTCTGCAGGCAAATCTCGCAAGGTACCTTTTGGCAACATATGATCATTGACATATAGATTATCATATGCTGTCAACAAAATATAATAACCACATCTCAAACGACGATGTTGGAATGCGTCATCCAATATGACACACTGCACTTTTGGATAGAGCTTACACAAACGCTTGATACCCTCTACTCTATTGGCACAAACCGCAACGGGTATTTCTGGGAAATGCATATGTATCAACATAGGTTCATCACCTATCGTATCCGCTGTATCATCGGAGCCTGCTATACGAAAACCGGATGTTTTTCTACCATATCCTCTTGATAGGATAGCCACATTATATTTATTTGATAGCAGTCTAATCAAGTATTCTGTCATCGGTGTCTTACCTGTCCCACCTACTGCTAGATTTCCAATGCAAATAGTTGGAACATCAACCGATGAAGAAGGCAATATACGTTCCTCATACAGCAGATTACGCAACCATACGACAAAACCGTATAGCCACGAAAAAGGAGTTGCGATAATTTTATAGAACCGTTTCAAAATATCTGATTTATTTTATAGTTACTTGTGGCATTAATGTCATTACTCTAGGCTGGGAAGCATATTCACGAATAGCCATACCTATTCTCTCTTCCTTAGTGGTAGAAGAAAACATCTCGAACAACGCCATAGGCAATTCTTCTTTTTCAGGATAGTAAACGACCTCGTAACTCTCTATTCCTGCCAAGCTAATAGCCTTTTGGATAGCATCATCGATATTTCCCAATTGATCCACCAATCCCAGTTTGACGGCATCTGCTCCAGTCCATACTCTACCCTCACCGACGGCTTTGATCGAATCTTGTGGCAATCCACGACCTTCCGCACAACGCTTGGTAAACAAATCATACCCTCTTTCTACATGCGCTTGCATCTGCGCTTGTTCTTTCGAATTCATACCCACGAGAGGATTAGCAGCAAAAGATGAATGTGCATGGGTAGATACCGTATCTATATCCAATCCGACCATATCGGCCAAGCCTTTCAAATCAGGAACGATACCAAAGATACCTATCGAACCTGTCAATGTAGTTGGTTCTGCGTAAATATAGTCTGCATTGCAAGATATATAATATCCTCCTGATGCAGCATAATCACCCATTGATACGACCACAGGCAAACCTTTATCTTGCAGTTTCTTGAGTGTATACCAGATTTCTTCACTAGCAACCGCACTACCACCAGGACTGTTTACACGCAACACGACTGCCTTTACAGATTCATCCTCTGCAATCTTCTTTCCCATCTCAATCACATTAGGCGCTACTATTCCGGTGTATCCGGCATCAAAGATCTCACCTTCTAGATACCATACTGCCACTTTATCATCTGCTTCTACTACCACACGCTCCACATTATTCATACTAGCGTGTGTCAAAACCTTGTACTCTTTCGTTCCGGCATAGGTAGCCAGCACATCTTCCACATCCTGTACATAAGTCAATGCATCTACCAATCCGTAGTCTACGTATGTCTGTTGAGGTTGTAGCGACATACACGAATCTGCATACTGATCTAACTGCGTGGTTGTCAGACGTCTAGAACTAGCAACAGCTTCCTTCATCACATCCCATATACCCTTCAAATAGCCTTCGGTTTGTTGGCGTTCTTCCTCTGACATAGATGTGCGACAGAATGGTTCCACTGCTGATTTATACGAACCAACCTTCAATATCTGCGCTTCCACACCTAAGGTATCCAGCAATCTCTTATAATAGAATGTTTGTGCAGACAATCCATCCCACGATAAGATACCCACAGGACTAATATACACTTTATCCGCTACGGAAGCGATATAATAGTTCACTTGAGTATAGTTAGTTGCATACGCAATCACAAATTTGCCTGACTTCTTAAAGTCCAACAGCGCATCTCGAAATGCTTTGGCTGAAGCAGGACCGATCTCCAATTCGCCTCCGTGCAAATAAATACCCAATACCTTATCATCACTCTTGGCCAAAGCAATATTACTCAACAAGTCATCTAGACCTATTATCGGACTAGCCATTTCTGCCCCCATCATACTATTCACCCACTCTGACATATCCACATCGCTAGGAGCTTGCTCCACTACCATACCAGTCATATCGATACGATAAATAGTATTATCCTCGATGACTGTTGGAGGTGTGAACATCAAACTATTCAGGAGCATCATCAGCATACCACCAACCAACATAAAGGCTCCCATACCTATAAGGAGTTGTCCCAAACATCCTATTTGTATGCCGCGGCGACCTTGTCCTGCATTAGGTGTTGGTTCTTGAACATTGGGTTCATCTTTCACATATACTGCCATAACGATATTTATTTTTCTAGCTTAAATGATTTACGATGATATGGTGTTATACCATGTATTTTTATTGCTTCATAATGCGCTTTGGTTGGATATCCCATATTCGTATCCCAATGATACTGAGGATATTCTTCATGCAAACTCAGCATATACTCATCCCTATATGTCTTCGCCAATACGCTTGCTGCTGCTATGGATAGATATTTGCCATCTCCTTTCACTACAGTGCGAGCTGGCACTTCTAATACTTGTCCACTAGGTATATAAGGTTTCCACTTGTTGCCATCCACCAATATATGCTGTGGCACCACCGAAAGTTTATCCAACGCTCTCTGCATACCGATGATGGATGCCTGCAAGATATTCAACTTATCTATCTCCTCTGCCGTTACCTCAACGACTGCCCAAGCCGACGCATATTTTTCGATCAGAGGTCTCAATTGCTCACGTTGACGATCAGTCAGTTTCTTCGAATCATCCAACATCTCCAACCATTCTGCGTGCTCCTCATTATCCAACACATCCGCGCTCCACACCACCGCAGCAGCAAACACGCTACCCGCCAATGGCCCACGTCCTGCTTCATCACAGCCGGCCTCTATCACGTTCGGTATGCAACACTTCGCCAACATCATTCACCCCCCCCTTAGAATGGATAACCTATCGCAAAGTGGAATACCACATCGTCCTTGAACTTCATACCATTAGCCACCGTTCTCCACTGAGCGCCTGAATTATCATACAAACGACATGGGTCATACAATTTCACACCCATATCTACACGCAAGATAAAGAAGTCGAAATCCAATCGAATGCCGGCACCATAAGCCAGGGCTATCTGCTTATAGAACTCATTCCAGCGGAATGCACCAAATGGTTGTGCTTCATAGTCAAAGACGGTCCAAATATTTCCTGCATCAATAAACGCGGCCAACTCAATAAAGGACCAAACTCTATATCTGTATTCCAAATTGAGATTCAATCGTACATCACCCGATTGATTGTTAAAGTCAATCCAATCACCATTGCCTTTGTATCCACCTGGACCCAAGGTACGTGCCGCCCATCCGCGCACACCATTGGCACCTCCGGCAAAATAGCGTTTCTCAAATGGAATAGTCTGCGAGTTACCATATGGTACTGCCACACCGATATCGGCGTGCCATACCAATCGATGCTTTGGATTAATAATGTGACTATATGTCACCGAAAAATCGGCCTTAGCAAACTGTGCGAACTGCGTCTTAAACAGGGTATAGTTGCCAGACTCCTCGTCCACAGGGAACCTACAAGGCTTAGCCAACAAGCGCAGCAAGTTACCTGCCGTCTCAATATTGTAGTTGATATTCACAAAAGATTGATATGGACGACGCGATCTGAAGGTAGTATAGTTACCCGAGTAACCTAGTCCTACAATGAAGTGGTTTTCATAGGAATACTTCAGAATATTGGTTGGCTGCAAGAACTGATCGCGGAACGCATCACTGATCCAAGGCAAATACACATAACTGATATCCAGCAACTTGAATTGCTGATTCCAACCTATTCTTGGTTTATTCAATTGATATTGCAATCCAGCAGTGAAGATCGAACGAGTATATTCGTCTGGACGATTTTGGAAATTATATCCCAACTCCACGGACACATTCGAAGGGAATCGAAGTTCAGCACTCGCCTTCGCTTCTATGGCACGACCACCATTCTGTCTCCACTCATAACTTGCTCTAGCATCCGCCGAAAACTCCTCTGCACCACGGAACAAGTTGCGGTTGGCATATCCCACTCCGGCAGCAATACCCCAATCGCCAGCAGAATAGGTACCTTCTATCTCCGCAGAAACCGAATTCAACTTGGTTCGAGCCAATACGACGTGACAGTCAAACTCATTCTCCGATACAGGTATAAAACTCACATCCACATACTTGACTGGCGCCAAGTTGTTCATTCGAGTATAAGTACGCTCCACCGCAGACTCACTGAAACGCTCACCTGGGCGGATAGGACAAATGCGCTTCAACATCTTATCGCGCAACAACTTGTCTCCTATCCACGTAAACACATACTCCAACTCTTCGTTTGTGAACATCTCCTCATCCTCTGGGATGCGCCTTGGATCGTAATCCAAATGGAAACAAACACGCGATACATAGTACTGACGGAACAATTTTTCTTTTTCCTCAGCAGGCAACTTCTCCACGCGTGGGTCAATACGCATAGACACATCCACCTGACGATTTCCCGCGGTACTATCCACCAAGAATCGGATACAATCCGCATCAAAATAGTAGTATCCTCTTCTTCGCATCGCACTAGCCACACGCTGACGTTCTTGGTTCAGCATATCCGCATCAAACTGCATTCCAGGACGAACCCCATTGCTGAAAGATTGTGCCACAGACATCAATTCTTGATGCTGGAAATAAATATCGTAACTAGCTATCGTGTAAGGCTCATTGGCTACAATATTATACGTCAAATTCACCTTACGATCTTTCACTTTCATCGTGGTATCAACCTTGGCGTTGAAGTATCCTTTGTTCTGCATCACACGTGTCAACTGTGTCACACTGGCATCTGCCAAATCTGGGGAGAAAATCACAGGGGGCTCACCCATCCTGCGTGCTAGGCGACTTGACAGCTTGCTAGTATCAGGAGATGCGGTATTGTAGATACCCAACTGCAATTTCCAGAAGCCTAACACCTCTGTATTTTGATACTGCTGCACATAGTCCTCCACGTCATCGGCTATCACATCCTTCGTATCCACAATCTTCAACTTCACATCGTTAAGAAGATACTTATCTTGAGGCACAAACTTGGTGGCATTACACGCACTAAACAGAATGACCAACGCCACCCAAACTAGATATTTTATTCGATTGTATTTTCGCATAGTTATAAAAAGCACGCAAAGGTACGATTTTTTTTTGATATAGACAAATTTTTTTACAAATAAAAAAACAAAGTTTTTACCCTTACCCCAACCACTTACATACCAAGCCCTGCCAAACGCACAAAACGCACACTTTTTGACAAAAAACCGAAAACTTTCCTTACATTTATTTGCATAAATGCAAAAAAAATCGTACCTTTGCAGCTTGTTTTGTGCAAACATTAGATATACGCTTATGACATTCAAACCAAACGACAAGATCTACGATATGATGTGCGGAAAACGCGCCGTAGAGTTCGGACAATCATCCGTCGAAGAGCAAGTGCTTCAATTGATGAATCGCTTTGGCATATCATTAGGTGTAGGCGACAAAACTATCGCCACTATTTGTGCTGAGCAGAAGGTGGATTGCAACACCTTTTTGACTATTGTCAACTATGCGCTCAACCGAGAGATTCCTACGCAACTGGATATCCATATCCCTACCCTGCACCGCTACCTGGAGAATGCGCATACCTATTTCCTCAAGTTCCAGTTACCACGCATTCGCCAGGAACTACTTGAGGCCATCAACCTAGCTCCCAACGACAGCAGGGTACCGCTGATGATCATTCAGTTTTTTGATGAGTATGCCCAAGAAATCAAGGCGCATATTGACCATGAGACCGAGCATTCATACGAGCAACACGCACGCGACGATGAGCATATCGCCAACAAAGCGCACGAGCTCAAAGCACTCATCATCAAGTATTATCCTAGCCAATCCAATGACAGCAATATAGAGCAAATGCGTATGATCTATGCGGCATTGCACGATTTGCGCCATTTTGAGAACGAATTATCCCTCCACTGCGCCATTGAGGACAACATCATGTTGCCTGCTATACTCAAGGAAACCAAAGATCAATGCAGCAAGAGCAGTGAGAATGATGATAAAATAGAAACCCTATCCGCACGTGAGATTGAAGTCATTCAATACGTGGCTAACGGACTGAGCAACAAGGAGATTGCGGACACTATGTGTCTATCCACACACACGGTTATGTCGCATCGCAAGAACATCGCACGCAAACTAGATATCCACTCCACAGCGGGACTCACCATCTACGCCATCGTGAATGGTATTGTGGACATCACCAAAGAGTAACCTATGTTAAGACGCGTTCAGAAATACATACGAGACAACCAGCTCCTTCAGGCAGGTGATCGTGTATTGGTATGCGTCAGCGGCGGAGCGGATAGCGTAGCCTTGTTGGACGTACTCCAACGCGCTGGTTATGAGTGTATTGTAGCGCATTGCAATTTCCATTTGCGCGGCGAAGAGAGCGATAGAGATGAAGCGTTTGTGCAGCAGCTCGCAGCCGACCTGCCTCTACACCTTCAGTCTTTCGACACCCTCTCCTATGCCAAGGAACAGGGCATAAGCATCGAGATGGCTGCCAGACAATTGCGCTATCAATGGTTCCGAGAAGTGGCCGAATCCACCCAATGTCAAGCCATAGCTGTGGCGCATCATCAGCACGATCAAGCGGAGACGGTGTTACTGAACCTCAAACGAGGTACGGGTATCAGAGGGCTATGTGGTATGCGGGCTAAAAGTCCCAACCCAGAAGGTGGTGATATCCTTGTGGTACGTCCGCTCTTGTGCACTACTCGCGACTATATCGAGCACTACTTACGTGATATACGACACAAGTCCTGGGTAGACGATAGCACGAACACGGATACCACCATCACAAGAAACGCTATACGAGAGCAACTCAAGTCGTATAGCAAGTCGGAGATAGAGCATATAGCGGCCACAGCCGAACATTTGCAAGGGTATGTAGATTGGCTCGACGGATTAGATACGGTGGCTGCAGGGCGTGCGAAATTGTATGAGGAATTGAAAGAGTATGGATTCGCAGAGATAGACAAGATTTACAATGCATTGCAAGCCGGTGTGGGAGGCAAAGTGTTTCGCTCCACCACCCACCAAGCTACGATCAAAAAAGGTCAATTAAAGATTGAACCTTTAGAACTTTAGAACAGCCCGTCAGGGCAATTAGAACTTTAGAACTTTAGAACAGCCCGTCAGGGCGCTTAGAACTTTAGAACTTTTTAACTTTTAAAAACATTGACCCACTACGGCATCATAGGTAACCCACTTGGCCATTCGTACTCCGAAGGCTATTTCACGGATAAGTTCATTCGTGAGCATATCGATGCGACCTATACTCCTCATACGTTGGAGAGTATAGATCAAGTGGAGCCATTGATGAGCGAGATGCGTGGTTTCAATGTGACTTACCCCTACAAGGAGTCTATCCTTCCTTATCTCAAAGATATGGACCCTGTGGCTCAGATCATTGGCGCGGTCAATGTAGTGAGCCAAGCTACGGGCTACAACACCGACTGGTTGGGTTTTCGAGATAGTATTCGCCCCCTACTGACGGCGAATGATCGACATGCCTTGTTGCTAGGTACAGGCGGCGTGAGCAAGGCTATACAATACGCATTGAAGGATCTAGGCATAGCCTACACATTGGTCAGCCGCACTCCACGGGAGCACGCAATAACCTACTCTGAACTCAGCCCTGAGATATTGGCACAAAATAGCATAATCATCAACTGCACACCTCTGGGCATGGTGCCTTATGAGCAGGAGAAACCAGCTATACCTTATGCGTATTTGACGCCACAACATCTCTTGTTTGACTGCATCTACAATCCCGCACCAACGCTCTTCCTACAAGCTGGAGCAGAGAGGGGATGCAGACTCAAGAATGGATTAGAGATGTTGCATCTGCAAGCGGATTATGCTTGGCAAATATGGAACCAAAAATAGAAAATTATTAGACAAACAAACGAATATGAAAAGAACTTATCTTTTATTAGTAGCACTACTAACGGTATCTAGTTTGACACACGCACATGTGGTGAAAGAAAACGAGTCTGCATTGGTATATTACATGCCAAAAACGCAATTGGCCATCACCTTATCCTACGACCGTATAGAGCAAGTGCCTGGTGCCTTCTATCAGTATGCACAACGCTATTTAGGTACGAGCGATGTCATTACCGAGCCTACAGTCACCTATCAGTTGAACAATGTGACATTAGGTACGCACGCGAGCGCGGATACAACTCGCGCGTATAAGATTCCTGTCCACGGTGCACACAACACCCACTTGGTGTCTCTCACCCAAGACGGTCGATTGCTAGGATATAATTGCCCTGCTGCAAGCTGTGAATGCTCGGTTTCTGAATCAATGACGATGCATCGCACTTGCGCCAAGTCACCTGTTCTACCATTATTGGAAGAACAGCTCATGGCTAGTTCTACCGCTAAGATGGCAGAGGGTGCAGCTAAACTGATCTATCGTATTCGCGAAACAAGAATCCAGTTGCTAGCCGGAGATGTGGAGCATCTGCCTGCTGATGGCACCTCTATGCAATTGGTGCTCGAGGAGTTGGACCAACAGGAGAAGCAGCTCGTGGAGCTCTTCGTTGGTACCACCACCGTTACCCATTGCACACAAACACTCTACTATACCCCAGGCGAAGATGTGACGGACCTAGTGGTAGGCCGTTTCTCTCGCTTTGCCGGTGTGGTGAGCCAAGACGACTTGAGTGGTGAACCAATCTACCTCACCCTACAGGCCCACAAACAAGTATTGCAAGAGCCTAAACTCAAGCTTAAACCTTGTGGCCTCTTCGCACATCTCTACCATAACCTACCAGGTACAGCCAATGTGGTGCTTCGCTTCCAAGATATGCATATCGCACAAGAGGTGGCTGTGGCACAATATGGTGTGTCTGTTCCTGTAAGCAACTCGCTGTTTATGGGTAAGAAAGTGAGCATCGTTATTAATCCTGAAACAGGCAATATCTTATCGATTCAACAATGAAAAAACTGCTACTTATCCTATCGTTTGTCGCGTTAGGTACTCACCTATGGGGACAGGAACTCAGGTGTACTGTCACCGTCAATTCGGATCAAGTACAAGGTACCAACAAGGAGGTTTTTAATACCCTTAAACAGAGCATTGAGGAGTATGTCAACACCTTGCGTTGGACCAATATGACTTTTCAAGAGAAAGAGCGTATCGAGTGCAATATGCTCTTGGTAGTCAAGAATGTACAAGACAACACTTTCACTTGCGAGTTCACTTGCCAGAGTCGTCGTCCAGTCTTCGGTACCAGCTATACAACACCATTGCTCAACATCAAGGATAACAACTTCGTTTTCACCTATCAGGAGTACGACCGTTTGGACTATCAACAGAGCACCTTCACTACGAACCTTACTGCCCTATTGGCATACTACTGCTATTTGATTATCGGTCACGATATGGACTCGTTCTCCAAGCTAGGTGGTACCCCATACTTCCAAGCCTGCGAGAGTATCGTCAATGCAGCACAATCGGCCTCTTTGGATAATGCCGAAGCAGCCGGATGGAAGGCGTTTGATAGTAATCGCAACCGCTATGCGTTGATTAGTAATATCATGGACGAGGCGTTTAAGAAGTATCGCCTATTCTACTACGAGTATCACCGTCACGGTTTAGACGAGATGGTGAATAATGTAGCCAATGGCCGTGCCCGTATCGCTAAAGAGATAGAGGTACTCAAAGAAGTCTACAATGCTCGTCCTGCTACCTATGTGATCAACACCTTCCTCGATGCCAAGAACGAAGAGCTGGTTAATCTCTTTGAACAAGGAACGAGTGAGGAGAAGAAGAGTGTCTACGAATTGCTCACAGGCATTGATCCTACTAGACAATCAACTTACGATAAAATAAATAAATAATCTATATGGAAAGAAAAGTACGTGTTCGTTTTGCTCCTAGTCCAACCGGAGCATTACATATCGGCGGTGTGCGCACTGCCCTATTTAACTATTTGTTCGCTCGTCAACACGGTGGCGATATGTTGCTTCGTATCGAAGATACGGACTCTACCCGTTTTGTGCCAGGAGCCGAGGAATATATTACCGAGTCATTGGCTTGGCTAGGCATTGAGATTGACGAAGGAATATGCCAAGATGCGCCTAATGGCAAGGGCGATCATGGTCCTTACCGCCAAAGCGAGCGCCGCGAAATCTACCACAAGTATGTGGATCAACTTCTCGCTTCTGGTAATGCCTATATCGCGTTCGATACCCCTGAGCAGTTGGAAGCTAAACGTGCTGAGATAGCTAACTTCCAATACGATGCCCGCACCCGCGAGCAGATGTGCAACTCATTGACACTAAGCCAGGAGGAAGTGGATGCTCGTATGGCAGCAGGCGAGAAGTATGTGGTTCGTTTCAAGGTAGAACCAAACATCGACGTACATGTTCACGACCTTATCCGCGGCGAAGTGGTGATCAACTCCAATATCCTCGATGATAAGGTGTTGTATAAGTCCGCAGATGATCTGCCAACCTATCACTTGGCCAATATCGTGGATGACCATTTGATGGAGATCAGCCATGTGATCCGTGGTGAAGAGTGGTTGCCTAGTGCCCCACTCCATGTGTTGTTGTACAAGGCTTTTGGTTGGGAAGAGACGATGCCTGAGTTTGCTCACTTGCCACTGTTGTTGAAGCCAGACGGCAATGGTAAACTCTCTAAGCGTGATGGTGATCGTTTGGGCTTCCCTGTGTTCCCATTGGAGTTCCACAATCAGAAAGATGGTTCCGTATCATCGGGTTACCGTGAGGAGGGCTACTATCCTGAGGCAGTGATCAACTTCTTGGCCTTGCTTGGCTGGCACGCTACAGGCGATCAAGAGATGTATAGTATGCAAGAGCTCATCGAGCAGTTCTCGCTGGAGCGCGTGAGCAAGTCTGGTGCGAAGTTCGACTACGAGAAAGGCAAATGGTTCAACCACCAATACCTCCAACTCAAGTCCAACGAGGAGTTGGCAGAGCAATTTATGCCTATCCTTGACACTAAACTCTCGACTCTCAACTTTCAACTTTCGTACACGAGCTCTGCGAGTGATCGTTCGAGCAAAGGCGAGATAAGAACTTTCAACTCTCAACCATCACTTGAGACTGTGGCGAAAGTGATCGGTTTGACTAAGGATCGTGTCAACTTCGTGAGCGAATTGTGGGAGCAAGTCAACTTCTTCTTTGTAGCTCCTGAGGAGTACGACGAGAAGTCGCTCAAGAAGCGTTGGAAAGAGGATAGTCCAAAGCATATGACCGAGATGCTTACTTTGCTGGAGGCACACGAAGATTGGTCAGCAGAAGGTTTGGATAATCTGATTATGCCATGGATTGCGGAGAAGGAGTATGGTGTAGGTATTGTGATGAACGCTTTCCGTATCTGTTTGGTAGGTGCTGCTCGTGGTCCCCATATCTGGAACATCACCGATGTGCTGGGTAAAGAAGAGACTCTCCGCCGCGTCCGCACAGCGTTGGAGAAGTTGGCTTGATGGCTGAATTTCAGTTGAAAGTTAAAAGTATAAAACAAAACGAGTCACCAATACGGTGGCTCGTTTTGTTTATTGCCGCTCGAGGTTGATTTCAGTTGAGAGTATTCTGGACTTCAAATCACCCTTTAACCGTTTCACCGCGAAGCCTTCACCGAGGCGCAGCCTCCTTCACCGCTGCCATGCAGCCTTCACCGCTAAACTCTCAACTCTCAACACTCAACTCATTTCAGGAGTCGGTAAAGAAAAAAGTAAACTTTTTGCGCAAAATTCTTGCATATGTGCATTATTTGTAGTACCTTTGTCGGCGAAAAGGTGGCTAATCAGCCACTTTATCGCAAACATTTAATAAAATACATATGAGATATCTAACACTTGAGAAAGCCATGAAAGCATGGCAAGACCTCCAACCACTAAACGAAAACGACCAACTGAAACTGAGTCGCAGATTCACTATTGACTTCAATTACAATAGCAATCATATTGAAGGTAACACACTCACCTACGGTCAAACAGAAATATTATTGCTTTTCGGAAAAGTGATTGGTGAAGCGAATGTAAAGGATGTTCAGGATATGACAGCCAGCAATGTTACGCTTAAAATGATGAGCGAGGAGGCCTATATAAAAGATACTCCTCTAACCGTAAATTTTATTAGAACACTTCACCACATCCTACTTCGTGAGGATTATACTGTATATAAACAGTTAAGAAATGGCCAACAAACAAGTTATGTCATTCATGCTGGACAATACAAAACGCGCCCCAATAGTGTCATCACTCGTTATGGCGACCGATTTGAATATGCTTCACCCGAAGAAACACCGGCATTGATGACAGACTTAGTGGATTGGTATAATATGGCAGAAAGCGAGGGAAAGCTATCGCCTGTAGAATTAGCAGCATTATTTCATTATCGATATATACGTATTCACCCTTTTGAAGACGGTAACGGACGTATCGCTCGATTATTGGTTAATTACATTCTGGCAAGACATGGTTATCCCATGATTGTGGTGCGTAGTCGCAATAAAAGCGATTACCTCGAAGCGTTGCATGCAGCAGACTTAATAGTCGGTTCTGTACCAAGCGACGGAGCACATGCTTCGCTACAAAAAATTAGTCCTTTCTTGCAATACTTCAAGAAGTTGGTCGCAAATGAAGTTTATACTAATGTATGTTTTCTGACCGAACATAATGAAAATCTATGGTGGTATGACGGAGAAAAGGTAGAGTTTCGTTCACCTAATTATAGCAGATTATTAATGCTAATGATGTCTGAACCTATTCTAACAATAGATTATATGCAACAGAAATTAGGTATAAATAGTTCTGCCATAAAAAAACTTATCAATCAACTTATTGATAAACATTATATCGAGCGAGGAACTTCTGATGGCACATGGCGCGTGTTTATTACTCCGTCTATGTGATACACGTATTAGGTGTACGGCGAAAGGCTAGATACAATAAAAGCGGGTCAAAGCCCGCTTTTCTATTTTCCTGCAAATTTACAACTTTTTATTGAATTTCAGTTGAGAGTATTCTGGACTTTAAATCACCCTTTAACCGTTTCACCGCGAAGCCTTCACCGAGGCGCTGCCTCCTTCACCGCTAAACGCTAATACCCTAATTCCTTCAACGCTTCTTGCGCCCTTGCATTTCCTTGCTCCGCTGCCTTGCGGTACCAATGCACTGCTTGTGTATAGTCTTGCTCAACGCCTTCGCCATATTGGTAACAAAGACCTAGGTCATTTTGCGCCTCTGCAAATCCTTGTTCAGCCGCTTTACACCACCACTGCGCTGCTTGTGTATAATCTTGCTGTACGCCTGTGCCATAGTAGAAACAAAGACCTAGGTTACGTTGCGCTTTTGCATTTCCTTGTTCCGCTGCTTTACGATACCAATACACGGCTTGTGTATAGTCTTGCTCTACGCCTCGACTATTGGCGTAGCAATAACCTAAGTTTTTTTGCGCCTCTGCGTATCCTTGCTCCGCTGCTTTGCGGTACCAATGCACTGCTTGTGTATAATCTTGCTCAACGCCTTCGCCATTGTAGTAGCAATCACCTAGGTCATTTTGCGCCACTGCCAATCCTTGCTCCGCTGCTTTACGCCACCAATGCACTGCTTGGGTATAATCTTGCTGTACGCCTTCGCCATTGTAGTAGCAAAGACCTAGGTTATTTTGCGCATCCGCCAATCCTTGTTCCGCTGCTTTACGGAACCACTGCACTGCTTGGGTATAATCTTGCTCTACGCCTCTGCCAAAGCAGTAACAAATACCTAAGTTATGTTGCGCTTTTGCATCTCCTTGTTCAGCTGCCTTGCGGTACCAATGCGCGGCTTGTGTATAGTCTTGCTCTACGCCTTCGCCATAGATGTAGCAATAACCTAAGTTTTTTTGCGCCTCTGCGTATCCTTGCTCCGCTGCTTTACGGAACCACTGCACTGCTTGGGTATAATCTTGCTCAACGCCTTCGCCATTGTAGTAGCAATCACCTAGGTTATTTTGCGCATCCGCATATCCTTGCTCCGCTGCCTTGCGGTACCAATGCACTGCTTGTGTATAATCTTGCTCAACGATTTGACCATATTCGTAACAAAGACCTAAGTTATATTGCGCTTCTGCCAATCCTTGTTCTGCAGCTTTACGCCACCAATGCACTGCTTGTGGATAATCTTGCTCTACGCCTTCGCCGTTGTAGTAGCAAAGAGCTAGGTTATATTGCGCCTCTGCATCTCCCTGCTCCGCTGCTTTGCGGTACCAATATACTGCTTGGGTATAATCTTGCTCTACGCCTTCGCCATATTCGTAGCAAACACCTAGGGCAAATTGTGCATTCATATCTCCCTGCTCAGCGGCTTTGCGCAACCAATGCACTGCTATGGTATAATCTTGCTGTACGCCTTTGCCATAGTAGAAACAAAGACCTAGGTTACGTTGCGCTTTTGCATTTCCTTGTTCCGCTGCTTTACGATACCAATACACGGCTTGTGTATAATCTTGCTCTACACCTTCGCCATGGTAGTAGCAATTACCTAACCGACGTTGCGCATTTGCATCTCCTTGCTCCGCTGCTTCGCGGTACTTATCAGCAGATATAGAAGTTTCCTTTTTAAAGTTAGCAAACCCTGGCACTATTAACATACATGCCAATGTAAAAACTAATGCTCGTTTCATAGTGGTAATATTATAATTTATTAAACGCTTGCAAAGTTAGTTTTTATTTCTCATATATCCAAATTTTTGTTCGTTTTTATACAAAAAAAACGCCCCTCGCCTCGGTCGCTGACCGCGCCTATGACGAAGAGCGTTTGATAAGGAACCATCTCCAGACTTTAAAAACAATTATACCAACTAAGAGTAACAACAATATAAAAAACAACCAAGTACAGTTCTTATAGAACCCAGGAACATACTTCTCAGGTGGTTTCTCCACTACCCTATCCCGATACTCGGTTTGGGTGATATACTCGGTATTGTGTATCGTATCGTGCACCTCACGGATGCGCCAGCGATCACGCCATTCGGTGCGAGTGAGGTAGATGGTATCGCCTCGCTGAATCTCACGGATATAGATGCTGTCGTGCTGGTAGATGGTGTCAATGTTTCTTTGACTTTCAACATTCAACTTTTGACTTTCAACTTCAGAAATTACACTTTCAACGCAACTAGCACTTTTGCAGCTGACGCTGAGAAGGCACGTCGTACAGAGGATAAGCATCAGGCTCTGTGATCTCGATGTAAATCTCTTCATGGGGATTTTGTTTTTGGTAGTTCAACAAATAGTCGCGCAGTTGATTGAGTGCTTTGCGCGAAGAGAGGAGGCGCTGATTGGATGCATCGGCATCACCCACAAGGACACAACCCGTGGTATGCTGAATGGTGTTGCCAGCATGGATGCGTATGCCTACGCGTTGGCGCATAGGGGTGTGTGGGCGTGCAAAGCCATAGACGCCATCTAGGATTGGTAGCAGTTCGCCAAACTTAGCCGACTGAGTGATACGCAGGCGGTAGCAGCCAGTAGGTATGGCGTATTGGTAATGCTCAAGGGTGTCGGTTGCAAAAGCATACTGGTGGTGTTCGCCTTGCATAAGGCTGTCCACATAAAGGCGCCCAAAAATGGCGTTGTGATGGGGGTGATTACGAATTAAACGAATAAGCATAGGTATTTATTATTTTAGAGTATGTTACTCGCGGTAGCGGTATTTGTAGTCGATGCCGATGAGGGAGCCCGCGAAGGTCAGTATCTCGCCGAAGGCGATAAGCACGCTGTGATGGATCTCTGCTAGCGGTGGTAGGATGAACCCCGCCGTAAGCATCACGCACCCGAAGGCACAAAGGACCACAGATATGATTAATTGAATGTTTTTTTTCATAAAGGTCATTGTTTATGTCTCCTTCTCACTTCGTTCGAGAAATCTAAATAAATCTTATTGCTACGCTTTTAACCTCGCTTTTTCGGGGTTCTCCGAAATAGATTGCCTTCGCTCTTCGCATCGGGAACATCCGATGCTCATCACTGATCTTCAGTAAATGTGGCGGTAAACATTTCTATTTGATTGCGTATCTGCGATGCTCTAGTTGCTCGCCGCAACCATTTAGACCAATATCTGCGATGCTTTATCAGAGTCGATACATACTTTTATTTACTGAAGATTCAGCGCACGAGAATCGTTCCAGACGATTTGAGGAGCGGTGGCAATTTATTACGGAGTACCTAGTAGTAGGGCGGATATTAGCGTAAAAGAGATTTATAAGATTTCTCGAGCCGCAAGGCGAGTAGGAGCTTAATTACTTCTAGAACAGCGAAGCGCAATGAGTCTCTCAGGGCTTTAGCCCGGTCTCTCAGCGTAGCGGTCTCTCAACGCAGTGGTCTCTCAGCCGAAGGCGGTCTGCGAAGCTTACTCCTCGTAGCTATCCC
>JAFOYE010000037.1 GCA_017391525.1 Paludibacteraceae bacterium
CGAGAAAACCATTAGCATTGCCCCAGAGGGCGAGATGCGTGATATGCTATTGCTTTCGTTATTAACCAATTACGCCTATGCCTTGCCTGCTATGCGTATGTATCACGGCTTCCCACACCATGTCTATGGCCCTGAACTCATGACCATGGTGCTCGCCCCTGCGGCCTCTGGCAAAGGTATCATGAACTACGCCAAACAACTCCTGCAAGGCATTGAGAATGAGCATGGTGAGTTTATCTTCCTGCCCGCCAACACCTCCTCAGCTGCCCTGATGAGCTACCTGCAAATGCTCCATGGACGAGGCATCATGATGGCGACGGAGATCGATACGCTGAGCAAAGCCCTTGGCAGCACGACTGGCGGTTTCTCCGATGTACTTCGCTGTATGTTTGAGCACGAGACGATCAGCAAGCTTCGCAAGAACCAAGAAGAACTCATCGAGATCCCCGACCCACACTTTGCCGTCTTGCTCTCAGGTACTTACAACCAGCTTAAGCCCCTGATTAAGAGCCGAGAGAATGGTCTCATGAGCCGCTTTGCTTGTTATGTAGTCAAGCAGACGCAAGACTTTGATGACCGTGTTTGGCTAGATGCAGAAGAAGATGCTGTTCCTCAAGAAGTCACTTTGTATGAGCAGTTGGGCCACGAACTCAGCCAGCGTTATGCTTGGATGCGCAAAGCAAAGCACAGTTGCTACTTCTACCTGACGGACGCGCAGCGCAAAACGATCACCCGTATGTTCCGAGCGATGTATGAGACGCAACGCCATGCTTTTGGCAATGAGTTTGATTCCATCCTCAAACGTATGCCGGTTATCATGAAGCGTATCGGCATGATTCTCACGGGTTTGCGTATGGACATCACGCAGCCATTGCCCGAGCGTGCGGTCTGTTCAGAAGATGACTTTGAGACCATGCTCTTGATTGGTCACAAACTGCTGCTGCATGCGGCGATGATGTTCCAGATGTTGCCCGAGAACAAGGAAGCTGCTCCAGGAGAAATTGGTCATACGCTTATCCAAAAACAGTTCTTCGAGATGCTTCCTGCGGACTTCACCAAGCAAGATGCCATCAAGCAAGCAGAAGTCCTTGGAATAGGATTGAAGTCCTTAGACAGATGGTTGTCCAAGTTTGTACAATCAAGTGATTTACAACATGTTTCACATGGAGTATATCGCAAAGTAATACATCAAATTGCATAGTGAGAATATTGAGGTTATTGAGGTTTTCAAGGTTTTGTCAAAACCTCAATTTTCTCGAAAACCTCAATAACCTCACCCCTTCAATCTAGTGTTTCTAGTTCCTCTAGTTTATCTATTTATTCACCATTAAACCCCTATGATTATGATCGCAAAATTAAATGACCCTATCCAAACCCTTCGTGGGAATCTGACCAAAGAGCACTACGCTCGTATGCAGTATGGCAAGGTGGTTATTCAACGCCGCCCTAAACGCGATAAGCCACCTACTGAAGCGCAAAAACGAGCCCGTGAGGCCTTTGCCAAAAAGTACGCGGGTAAACATTAACTTCTATAAATATTGTTTGGGTTGCTAGCGATGTATCGCTCTTTCAACCCAAACAATACATCCAAGAATTGTCATTAATTGACATTCTAATTGACGCTCATTGTCGTTAATAACTCCCTTGTCTTTCCCGTTACCACTCCGATACCACTAGCCGAGGATAAGCCGTGGTTACTTTATCTCTAAACACATGAAAGGCGGGTAGTAATCCCGCCTTTTTCTTCGCCATTTGTGTTCACAACGAGCATGAGTGGCGAATTTCTTTTATCTTTCTTGTCTGTTCGCTTACCACTTCCCGTTTCCGCTTAAAATCCTTCTCTAAACCCTAAACACTAGGCACTTTGTTCCGTCCTCTAAACCGAAACAGTCCTGTTCACCTTAAAAACTTTTTAAACTCCTAAAACTTTTTTTACTCAAAATTTGCACATCCGCAAATTTTGTTGTACCTTTGCAACCGTAAAAATAAAAATAACGATGCCCCCAGAATTTGTAAAACGAGAAGGAATGATAGCCGATACTGAGTATATCCAATGGTTATCGGACGTTAAGAAGCGCTTTCGCCAAAGCCAAGGGCGTGCTCTTGTAAAAGTAAATGCAGAGATGCTTGACTTTTATTGGAGTATCGGTCGTGACCTTGTTACACTCAAGGCAGAGGCACGCTGGGGAGATGGCGTTGTCAAACAATTTGCATTTGATATGCGAGAAGCTTTCCCCGATGCTACTGGTTTTTCGGATACAAATGTGAAGTATATGAAGCGTTGGTATTCATTTTATAATGAGCAACTTATAAAAAGTCAACGACCCGTTGACATTTTTACGAATGAAGAACAACCTGACGCTTTAGAAAAAGGCCAACGACCCATTGGCTTTTTGTCGATGCCAGAAATATTTGGGTGTATTCCTTGGGGACATCATATAGACATCGTTAGTCGTTCTACCACTTTAGATGAAGCTTTGTTCTATGCAAAACAAGTCGCTGAGTTCGGGTGGTCAAGACCGCAACTTAACGCTAAGATCGACTCGCAACTCTTTCAGGCACAGGGTGCTATCTGCTCGAATTTTGAATCCACATTACCTGCGGAACAAAGTCAAGTAACACAACAATTATTCAAAGATCCTTATCATTTTGAGTTCTTAACGCTCAAGGAGAATTACGACGAGAAGGATTTGGAAGATGCACTCGTTACGAACATCACGCATTTCTTGTTGGAATTGGGACAAGGATTTGCTTTTGTTGGAAGGCAAATGGAACTATCTATTGATGAAGAAACAACATTCTTTCCTGATTTGATATTTTACCACATACCGCAAAAGCGTTATGTAATCATCGAACTGAAAGCAGTTAAATTTATGCCCGAGTTCGCAGGAAAGCTCAATTTCTATGTTACCGCAGCTGATAAATTATTACGCGGCGAAGGGGATAATCCCACAGTAGGTTTGCTGATATGCAAAACCGCCAAGAGTACGATAGTTGAGTGGTCTTTGCAAGACATCAACAAACCTCTTGGCGTAGCTACCTATCAGTTGGAAGAAGTAGTAGAGCGAACAGTAAAAGAATTAGAACAACATACTAAAAACAACTAACCCCCTAAATTACATATAACTCATCACTCATAGTTTATAGTTAATTCGCAACGATACCGTTGCCCGACATATTTAATATAGCGTTATAAGCCAAACTTGAGTTTCTGAAACCTGAACAATTTCAAAAACTTTTAATACTTCAAGCAAAAGCCTATCGACGCTCACGCTCTTTCGGCGTGGGCTTTTGCGTAGAATTTGAAGTATTAAGGTAGTTCAGGACCTCGGAAACTCAAATGAAGCGAACAAAAGTTCACGCTTTTATTTTTGTATAAATCGTAAAATAATAAACTATTACAAACATATTAAACTATCATACATATGAGTCAAATAAATTCAGAAAATGTAATCCGAATCTCAAAGGGATTCATGAAAAATTTTGTTATTCCTGCTTATAAACAACTTAAACCAATTATAGATAAAGAAATGCATTCTTTATCTTCCACACGCGACTACATATATGGTAAACATCTTGTGGTTAATGGCAAAGCAGTAAAGGATATATGGGAAATATTACCAAGTTTGCACGCCGGTATAATACCATATTCCTTTGCTCAACCCAATGATCACCAAGAGCGTCATTGGGCAAAAAAGACGTATCGCTCTCTTGCATCACTAACTCTGCCCACATCAGCTACTGATTTTGAAGAGCTATTTGAACAAGTTTATACTATTTTCGCTAAAAATGGTTTTAAGAATGCATTCCTAACTGCCTATGATACGGCACGTCGTATAGGATATAATATGTCACCACAAGTTCTTCCTGATAAATTTGTATATCTTCCTGCAGGAGCATACAAAGGGGCTGCTTGTTTATTTGGATTAGATTGGATTTCACGGAACGAAGATAAAAAATTCAAACAAAGAAAAACTGGGCACTTTGCACGAGTACAACGAACCAAATTTTATTACACAAAAAATAAGACTAAAATTGATTATTTTGATGGTCTAAATGCTTTCGACATCGAAGATATGTTATGTATCTTTTTTAATGTTAAAGTTAAAAACAGTTTAATAAATTTAATGGACTTAGTGAAATAATAAACAATACAAAATACATCTTATGAAAAAACTTTTCTCTATTGTGCTTCTCATGGCGTGTAGTATCACGCTAATGGCACAAAGTAGCAACAACGAAGACGAGGTTGTGAAGATCGACCGCTGGAATCAAAATGCCTATCGTCAGGGCGAAGTGATTGTCAAGTTCAAGGCCGATGGCGCTGTGCAGATGCGCAAGAACGCCAAAGGCAAGTTCCAGACTGCCAGCATCAGTCAGGTAGATGCCCTCTTTGCTGAACTCGGTGTAGAGGAGGTAGAGGAGTTGATGCCTCAAGTGGGTGCTCGCAAGGCACCACGCCGCATGCGCTCATACAGCGGCACAGAGGTAAAAGACCACGACCTCAGCAAACTCTATCTCATCCGCTTCAGCGAGCAAGTGGCTGCGCCTATGAGCAATGCAGGCGAGATGCGCACCGTGCACCAAGTGGTGAAGCAACTGCAAGCACTAGAGGAAGTGGAGTTTGCTGAACCCAACTACCTTGTTTTCGCGCTATCAACCGAGAGTGCCGATAGTGCTACCTATGTGGCTGAGCCATTATATTCTCAGCAATGGGGACCTGCAGCCATCAACCTACCTGCACTATGGAATATGCCTAAGATTACTGACAAACGCCCAGTGATTGCCATTATCGATACAGGTGTGGACACCGAGCACCCAGACCTCAAAGATAACCTCTGGGTCAATGAAGCCGAGAAGAACGGTGCGGCAGGCAAGGACGATGACAGCAACGGCGTTGTGGATGATATCTATGGTTATGACTTTGTGAATAAGACGGGCGGTATGGCGGACTTCAACGGTCACGGCACACACTGTGCAGGTATTGCCGCAGCAGTGGGAAATAACGGCATTGGTATCACAGGTGCCAATCCCGATGCGCTGATTATGCCTATTACTGTGATGCAAAGCGACGGTACAGGCGATGTGGCAACTATCATCAAGGGTATCGACTACGCCGCAGCCAATGGCGCAGATGTTATCAGCATGAGTTTGGGTAGTTATGGCTACTCTATCGCTGAAGAGCAAGCTCTCGGCAAAGCTTATGCTACCGCAGTCATTGTCGCTGCAGCGGGAAATAATTGTTTTCCTATTGATTCTTGGACGTATTGCAAGCATAATCCAACTCCTATTTATCCCGCATCCCTTCAGTTTGTATTAGGTATAGAAGCAAGCCTAGATGAATCTGGGGCAAGAGCCGGTTTTAGTAATTATGATTTAAGTGGACCTATTTATTCACCCAATTATCCTCTTGAAGCACAACTCTATAACTACGAACTCCGTGCGCCTGGTGTGAATATCATGAGTACCTATCCAAGAGGGCAATACAAAACGATGAATGGCACCTCAATGGCATGCCCAATGGTTGCAGGTGCTATCTCGCGTCTATTGCAATGCAAGGAATACGAAAGTTGGGAAATCCTATTTGGCGATTTGATTCATACGCGCCAGAATGAAATGACGGGTAATATTGATATAAAAGCAGCATACGATATTACGGATGCAGACCGCAAACCTAATTTACGCCTTGTCACCTATTATCTTACCGATACCCTCGGCGATAACGATAGTCGCCCCGATGCAGGCGATACGATTGCTATTTATCCTGTATTACGCAATGATTGGGGTGAAGCGCACAATATCAAAGTTTGGATGGAAATGGCAGAATTGGAGAATGATACGATTATCACATTCTTGGAACAAAAGGTGGACTTCGGCAAACCACTCAGCAGTTATGCAAAGAACAAATCCTTCAACCCTATCCGTTTTGTGATTGACAAGAATGTAGTGGATGGTCGCCATATCTGTATGGTATTCAAAGCTACTTGTGATAATATCCAGGATACATTAAAACAGGATATTGTACTTACTGCTGAAAATGGTGTGGAATTGGGTGGTATGATTTCCGAAGATATGACGCTTTATCCTAATGTACATTATATTGTGACAACTCCGTTATTAATACCAGAAGGTGTGACATTAACGATTAAACCCGGAACGGTACTTAAATTTAAAGATGATACAAGATTAGCTTGTTCAGGTACAATTAATGCAATAGGTACGCCAGATAGTATGATAGTATTTACCAAAACCGATTTGGGTAGTGGAGTATTGAATGCGGAAAGAACTAATTTGCATAAGAGTACATTTTCTTATACAAAGTTTGATTTTTTTACGGCTTCTGGTTATATACTATTTAATGGTTGGAATAGTAGATTTGACAATTGTATATTTAGCAATTGCACAAACAACACTGGTTCAATTATTACACAAGGTGATTATCGTTATTGTGTCTTCACAAACAATAATTTAGATAATACAGGAGGTATGAACCATGTGCTTTATTCTAATATTATTGCGAATTCATCCGATCGGTTTATGTCACTCGAATTAGCCTCTTATTCAAATATTTTCGGTACAACACCTCGGTATATAGACGATGGTTATTTTAGTGTAGGTGGTTTTGAGGGAAGTACTGTTGTTGACTATCGATCACCGAACCCCTCATACTTAGGCTCTAGCGACGAAAATATATTACGAAATTCAATACAGGATGCAGTCCATCCGAAATACCCAACAGGTGCTGGAGCCGTAAATCTAGATTATGTAGCCAAAGAACCTATTCGCGAAGCGCATGGTATTGTCTGGAAAGTGGTAGTTAATGGCTACGATGCACAAGATGAATTTAAGCTATTGCCACCATTGGGTGTGGGTAAACATAAGTTTGAGGTCTATTTCAATCGTGCAATGGACACAACCATTACGCCCAAAGTATCTATGGGTGTACGTGAACCTTATACACAAAATCCTATAGCCGAAGATGGTAGTTGGAGTGCCGATAGCACCATATATACTGCATACTTAACTATAGATGGCAAAACCCGAACCGATGGTCTCAATCGTATCTATGTATATGGTGCGGAGGATACCGACCACTTTGAGATACCTATAGAGAAATTCCGTTTCAATGTACAGGTAGCTTCTGCTGGTAGTCTCAGTACTGGTCTTATGGCAGAAGCTGGTCTTGGCAAAGTCACACTCACGTGGGAAACCGATGAAGAAGATTTTGAAGACCTTCTAGGCTATAACATCTATCGATGGACAGAAGATACCATCCAATGGGATAGATATTGGGATAGTCAACTTGGTGCTTACGTGGAAGCAGGTTGGAGATTTGATACTATTTGTGTTAACCAAACCGTAATTGATGCACAAGATTCTGCTTTTGTCGATTACGATGTAGTACCAGGAAAAACCTATTATTACTACATCAAACAAATCACCACTTCACTATCTTCTTATTCGCTTTCCAACCCAGTAACCGCCACGCCATTGACTGCACAAAAGGGTGATGCCAATGGTAGCTTGAGCGTGGATGTGGCGGATATCGTCACCGAGGTAGCATATATCATGGGCAATAATCCTCAGCCATTTATCTACGAAGCGGCAGATGTGAATACCGACACCCAAGTGAACATTCTAGATATCGTAGGTACGATCCATATCATAATCAACCCTACCGTGTCATCGCTTGGCTTCTCAGACAACAACACCGCTACCTATAGCATCGAAGATGGTATTCTCTATGTGGAAACTCCAGTCGTACTCGGTGGTGTACAATTCTCCTTTGACGCAGAAGCAGAGATCTCTGCATTGGAAGCACTCAACGGCTTTGAGCAAGTGACTTGGAACAGCGCAGAGAACCTCAACTTTATGGCATATTCTATGAGCGGCAAGATCCTCGGTGTAGGCAAGCATGCACTACTGTATGTGGGCGATGCAGAGATGAAGCAAATCGTGCTTAGCAATGCCCAAGGACAGAATATACCTGCTATCAAGAAGACGGCTACCGACCTCTCATCGGTAGAGGCCATGCAAATGCGTTTACCAAGTCCTAACCCATTCACCACGCAAGTGAATATCCCATACGTGGTAGGACAAACGGGTAAGCATGAGGTACGATTGGTATTTACCAACGTGGCAGGTATGACCGTAGATGCATATGCTACTACCAATACCTTCGGCGAGTACAGCTACACTTGGCGTCCAGGTGCGTTGCCAGAGGGCGTGTACTTCGTGACCCTCTACGTGGATGGCAAGAAGATACAAAGTAGCAAGTTGGTTCGCGTAAGATAAGTCTCGCGTTGCGAGAGGTGATGTCGCCCAGCGAGGTGATGTCCCTGCGGGAGGTGGTGGCGGCATAGCCGCAGTAATCTATGTGCAGCACACATTACCTCACGAAGTGACACAACTCGCCATAGGCGCATAACTGCAGCAGTAGCTGCCGTCACCTGCGCAAGCGCACTAAACAAGCAAAATAGTATGCGATATATAGGATTTATATTTGCTTTATGCCTTAGCATACAGGCAATAGCAAGCAATACCATCACCCTCTCTTCCGTCAGCGGGACACCGCAGACGGAGGTGGAGGTTGTGGTGTCGCTCGACAATACCGATGCCATCACGGCTCTAGAACTGAATATCCCCTTGGGTGAACATCTCTCATATGTGGATGGCTCAACCGTGTTAGCCAGTTCACGCAGCAATGGACACCTGCTCACTGCTACACAAGTGCAGCAGGAGTTGCGTATCTGCGTATATAGTTTGAATCTCAGTGCCTTGCAAGGCAATAATGGCGAACTGCTTAGCTTCCGCCTCAAGCTTGGCAATGAGCCTGCCACTTATACACTCACGCCGTCTGTGATACTAAGTGATGCAAGAGGCCAATCATTGGACAGCCATGTGCAATCGGGTCAAGTAAGCATACTGGCACCCAAGTTGGAGATTATCAATCCGCAAATCGATTATGGGCATATACCTATTCGTGAGACATATACCCAAGATTTGCAACTCTACAATGCAGGTAATCTGCCGCTGATAATAGAGAATATCGTGGTCAATGATCCTGCCTTCACTCCCGCCCAAACGGCATTGACCATCGAGGTTGGAGAGGTAGCATACACCACTATTCACTACGCACCTACTGTGCGTGGTGCTATCCAGAAGGAGGTGGTCGTTACATCCAATGCCATCAATGGCAAACAAATGGGCACCATCGTAGCAGACCCATTCTCTGTGAACGAATTGCATGTAGTTGGCGGTAGTGGCATTGCTGACAATGCGGTGACTATCTCCCTCAAGATGAACAATATGGAGCCCATTGTGGGTATGCAGTGTACATTCGTCTTGCCAGAGCAGTTGGAGTATATAGCAGGCAGTCTAAGCGCCAACAGCAGCCGCAGCAATGGGCACCAAGCCCTGGCATCGGTGAAGAAGTTTGTAGAAAAGGAGAACCAATGGTATGACTCAAAAGGCGATACATTGGTGCTGATGCTCTATTCGATGGCCAACCAGCCACTTAATGGTGATGATGGCGAGATAGCTACTTTCCAAGTGCGGCTCAATGGTAATTCGGGTTCTTATGATTTAACTCCAAGGGATGTAGTACTCACCAATGCTACGGCTGAAAACATGGTATCAGCCACCTACGAAGGATGGGTGGAGATACAGAGTCCACAATTCTCTGGCGATGACTATCTGTCGTTTGGCGACTGGTCGATTACCGACGATATTGTAGCGAACTACGTGGTCCGCAATGACGGTGATGCTCCCTTAGAGATTGAGCGAGTAACATTCTTGGCACAGGGCTATCGTGTAGTTTCTACTATGCCATTGCAAATCAACCCCTGGGAAGAAAGCACCATACAGATTGCATATGATCCTGCAGCGGAAGGCGACTTCTCTACTACAATGAATATCTACACCAATGACCCAAGCACCCGCATGAAAGCAGTAGCTGTCTCGGGTCATGTGTATGAACCCAATACGTTGAGCGTGGAGGGCAAAAGAATGCAAGACGGCAGTTATCAACTGGCGATATCTTTGGACAACTACACCAATATCGTGGGTGTACAATATGATATACACTGGCGCAGCGATATGACTACTTCGCAAGCTGCGTTCACGCCTACAGCTCGCTTGCAGA
>JAFOYE010000014.1 GCA_017391525.1 Paludibacteraceae bacterium
TTCCCTGTAATCAAGGACTTGATGGTGGACCGCGAGGCATACGACAAGATCATGCAAGCTGGTGGTTTCGTGTCAGTTAATACAGGTGGTGTACCTGATGCAAACGCAATTCCAATTCCTAAGGCTCACGCTGACGAGGCAATGGATGCTGCTTCTTGTATCGGTTGCGGTGCTTGTGCTGCTGCATGTAAGAACGGCTCTGCTATGTTGTTCGTTTCTGCTAAGGTAAGCCAATTGGCTCTCTTGCCACAAGGTAAGGTAGAGGCAGCTGCTCGTGCTAAGGCTATGGTGGCTAAGATGGATGAGTTGGGCTTCGGTAACTGTACCAACACAGGTGCATGTGCTGCTGAGTGCCCAAAACAAGTATCTTTAGCTAACATCGCTCGCCTCAACCGCGAGTACCTCTGCGCAAAGTTCCAAGACTAATGTCTTTAGGGAAACGATAATCGAACATCGGTTATCGCTATATATAATAAGAGGTGTGCTGGGGCACACCTCTTGTTGTTTTCTTGCCTTTACACTTTACACCCTACATCTTACACTTTACACTGTAGCTCTGCTGCCCTTCCCAGCCTCTAAACCCTAAACAGTAGGCACCTTGTGCCGTCCACTAAACAATACGAATATTAAGAATTCTTCTCCTTGTACCTTATATATATGCTCCGTATTAAAGACCAAGGATGAACCAAAGACGAACCAAGGATGAACCAAAGAACGCCAAATTACAAAATGTGCGTTTTATTAAGATTGCAGTCTTTTTCCCTCTCTTATACCTTGCCTAATTCCACCGACCGACGACCGAGAGACGACCGAGAGAAGAGCGCATCAACTCCCTGTCAAAAAAAGTTCTGTTTCTTAAGATTGATAACCTAAAAAGGTTGACTCTGTTTCTGAAAAGGTTGACTAATGTCCTAAAGAGATTGACTCAATTCCTAAAAACATTTCCTCATTTTGAGGTATACTTTGCGATTCCGCCCGCAAGAAAATCTCCGCCTCTCAGCAAAAAAACACCTCTGAAGCGACTTTTATTTGCATATCCACAATTTTTTTACTATCTTTGCGGGCGGAATGAAGTAGTACTTTACACAGTCGACTATACCCCATTAAAGAATATATCAACGAATAAAAAACTTGTCATGGAAACTGAAAAAAGAGGAACAAAAATCCTGCCTACTATTTTAATCATTTTAATTGTTGTAGCAGGTGGCATATTGGTGTACAATAACACCCAAGAGAAGCAACCAATAGAGGATAAAACCGTCGTTGTTGATGACAACAAAAAAGAGGATACTTTGGTAAATGACCAATTGAAGCAAATGCAGCAGCAGATTTCTGCACTTCAACAAGAAGTAAAGACGCTAAAATCAGAGATCAAACAACTCAAAAGCAATACGACTACACCAGCGATAGTTCCAAATCCCCCGCAAACCACCCAGAAGGCTACAACTGTTACTAATACCACATCTAGTCAACCTCAAACGCCAAGCAAGAACGACATTACAATGACCAAATTCTCCTGCGATTGGGTAGATTCACGCGGAACTATAGCTTTGAAAAATAATCTTCAGCAGGAAGTTACGGCAGTCAAAGGTCGCGTTATATACTATGACATGAAAGGAGAGATGTTAGATTATGTTGATTTTACAAAAAAAATCACTATTGCACCTGGTATGACCAAAAGTTTCGAAGTAAATCGGTACGGGTATAGTGAGAGTTACGCATATTATAAAGGTCAGGTAAGATCATCAACCCCTGACCGCAAATTCAAAGTAGAGTTTCAACTCCAAGGGTATAATGTGAAATAGTGTTATTCTTTCAATGAACACTTTCCTCATAACAATCATGTGTTGTAGTGGCATACTTCTAGTAGCCTATTTTGTTGTGGGAAATAAATCAAAACGCCGTTATAGAGAGATTGCTGATTCCTTACGGGATTTCATTTCTCAGACTGAAAAACTATATTTAAAAGGGATATATAAAGTAAGGTTTGATAGTCGTCTTGATGAATTGTATGCTAGTATAAAGGAACTACAGAGTTTTGCGTTGCGATATGCCAAAAGTAGTGCTTCATCAGAAGACGAAAAACAACTTTGCCAAGCATTTGTTAAGCGAGTTGAAGACTACCCAATCGCAAAAAAGCACTATATTGCTATCTACGAAACATATCAATATATAATGCTGCATATAGAGAGTGCTCGTTCATCTTTTAATAGATATATTGCAGATGATCACTACATAACACATTCGGAACAAGAATACTACAGAAGAACTTACCAAGAACTTTATACCAAAGCATCTTTTTTCTATGAGAATGCCTATTCTGCTGAACTTACAGATGTGGAATTAAAGGAGAGAACGCTTATATACAACTTTATTTCTCGCTTTGGCAAATTAGATGATACTATACAAAAACACAATGCAAATTTTGAGCAAAAACAACTCGTAAATCATAAAGTGTTTTTTGATACAGTGTTAGCATATCCACTAGACGCTCAACAAAAACATGCTGTGCTGTCATTAGAGGATAATACTCTCGTGGCAAGTGCTGCTGGTAGCGGTAAGACTTCTACCATGGTTGCCAAAATCAAATACCTAATAACCTGCCTAGACTATAATCCAGAGAATATACTTGTTCTTACCTATACGCGAAAAGCGGCTGAGGAATTGACACAACGCTTAGGGTATGGGGACAAATTATACTGCTCAACATTTCATAGTTTAGCATTAAAGATCATAGGAGAAGCAACAGGGAAAAGACCTGCAATTGCTGATGAAAAAACAATCCAACTCACATATCAACAACTCCGTAAAACGGACGCATATACTCAAGCTATTATTGAATATCTAGAAGACTTTACAAATGGTATTCAGTATGAATATGACTATGACATACAAAGTGACGATGAATATAAAAAGATGACAGATGAACTTCGCCAACAACAGTATGTACCAGATAGAACAGGAAGATTTCCTGCTATTAAGAGTATGCAGGAATTTGAGATTTGTAAGTACCTCTTTAATAATGGCATTGAATATGAGTACGAATGTGCTTATGAATATAGCACGGCAGATGAAACACACAGAGAATACTTACCAGACTTCTCTATCTTTTATGAGGTAGATGGAGTTAAAAAACGTATATATTTAGAACACTTTGGTATTGATAGAAATGGTAAAGTGGCAAAATTCTTCGGTGATGATACTTACTCGTATGAAGAGGCAAATCAAGCTTACAATGATGGTATAGTCTGGAAACGCCAATTGCACCAAGAACACAATACCATCTTGATTGAAACCACGAGTGCTATGTTCCAAGATTACACTTGGAAGAACAAACTTGAAGAGCAACTCAAGCAACATGCTGTTCCTTTTAAACCAAGGCAATTAAAAGAAATATCAGAGAAAACAGCCGATGAATTAGAGATGCAAGACGAGTCGTTTGTTAAACTAATAGAGGCATTTATTTCTCTTATGAAGTCCAATTTATACACATTAGATATAGTTGAAGAAAAAATACTTAGCGAAATCTTCACACGTAAGACATACAAAACTCTTGCTCTATTTCAGAATATCATCCGTCCCGTTGTAGTAGAATATACTCAACGCCTAAAGGAATCTGCTCAAATTGACTTTATAGATGCAATCATAATGGCGACAGATTTCGTTCGTAAAAAAATGTACAAAAATACAATTGATTATATTCTTGTGGATGAATTCCAAGATATATCAAAAGACCGATACGAACTCATACAAGCTTTACGAACTGACTTCCCTCGTACTAAACTGTTTTGCGTAGGGGATGACTGGCAATCAATATACCGATTCGCAGGAAGCCAGTTAGACTTCTTTACACGCTTCCAAGATTACTTTGGTTATACTGATGAATGCTATATTGAACAGACATATCGATATAATGACCCCATTCTATCTTTAGCATCTAAGTTTGTACTCCGAAACCCTAATCAAAAGAAAAAAAATGTTCGCAACCCATTGAAAGAAAAGGCAGCACCTACAAACATCCATTTTTATCCATTTGCAAATCCAAAACAGCAAGCAGATGAAATTATACGCATAGTTAATTCATATCCAGAAGATGAAAAAGTCGCCATTTTGGGTCGCTACTCATATTCATGGATGTTCCTAAAAAACATTCAGTTTGAAAAGAACAAAGTTGTATTACATGTTGATAAGGAGCAAAAAGGCAAAGTTACCATAGAAATAAACGGTCGTAAATGTCGATACCTTACAGCACATAGTTCGAAGGGATTAGAAGCAGACCATGTTATTATAATCAATTGCAATGCAGGAGAGCAAGGTTTTCCTTCGGAAATTGTTGATTCTCCAGTGCTTCAATATGTACTCAATGAAGGCGATGACTTCCCTTATTCTGAGGAACGCCGCCTATGGTATGTGGCTATTACACGTGCAAAGAAAAATCTACATGTTTTATATAATCGTTCAATGCCTTCGGCTTTTATTACTGAACTATATGAGATATTGCACCCTAAACCTAAGCCCAAACCAAAAGTGGACAACAAAGAGTGGAACCCTTTCAAATTGACAAAAATACAACCACAGCAGCACAACAACGATATAAAAGTCGTTGCTATTATTGATGCCGATCAAATACTTGAAATTAAGTATTTTAAACGAGGTTCAACACGTTATATCATTCGACTTAAAACAGGTACTATAGTGCAAGCTTGGGGATCGCAATCCCTTACCTCTGCATCTCAATACAAAATCATTGCGTTAAAAAATGGAGGTAAAGAAAATTGGGTGTTGTGTAATGTCAGTAACAATTAGTAACTATTGATTAAAAACGGAAATCTAGAATTCCCGATTACTACGACATCAGCGAACATAGGTACGCTTGCGATTGGCTTATTGGCAAAGATTATATGTATCTGAATTATATTCTTTCAGCCCAACAAACTGAATATATCTACATCATTATTTAAGGCACAACATCGTAACATAGCCATTCTTCGGCACAATCTTCGGCACGAAGAAAAAAATAACAAAAAACATCACCCAAGCGGGAGGCGTTGGTAATCAACACCTTCCGCTTGCATTAAGCACTTTTTTATAGCAAAATTTACAAATCTTCGGCACAAAACGACTATAATGCCGAAGATTTTTGCAGCATTATTATAGAGACACGTTTATAGAAAGCCACCGAAAGCCCATAGAAGTCCTAGAGATGTCCTACAGTGGTCCCCTAACTTGCAGCACGCCTATTCCTAAAAAATGAAGAAGTGACTTTTTATACAAATCTCACCAATAAATCACCATTTCGCAAGTTATAGCTTGCATATCTGCAAATTTTTCTGTACCTTTGCAGGGTAATTAACAAAATTATACAATGATGCGCGAGATCGATAAATCTAATCAAACACTTTCAAACTCAAGTCACCTATTCGCAGAAATTCGCGAAGTACTTGTTACTGCACGCCGAACAGCTTACAAAGCAGTTAATTTTGCTATGGTAACTGCATATTGGAATGTAGGTCGTCTGATCGTTGAAGATGAACAACAGGGCAATACACGAGCTGAATATGGTAAAGCTATATTAGCAGATCTGTCAAAACGCCTAACAGACGAGTTCGGGAAAGGTTTTGATGAGAGAGAATTACGCCGTATACGCCAATTCTATTTAGTATTCCCAAAATGGGACGCATTGCGCCCCGAATTGACATGGACACACTATCGCTTATTGATTCGTATACAAAACGAGCAAGCACGCTTGTGGTATATGAACGAAGCCGCGGAGCAAACATGGTCATCTCGACAGTTGGATCGCCAAATTTCTGTCTTGTATTATGAACGTCTATTAAATAGTACAGACACATTATCAGTACGCAAAGAGGCAGAAAATAACCTCGCACAATTAGCCCCACAAGAATTCATCCATGACCCTTATGTGCTAGAGTTTCTAAACTTAAAGAATTACCCCGCCTTACATGAAACAGATATTGAGAAATCACTTATCAATAATTTGCAATCTTTCTTATTAGAATTGGGAAAGGGCTTTTGTTTTGTGGCACGACAAAAATTGATGCGTTATGATAATGAAGATTTCTATGTGGATTTGGTGTTCTACCATTCCATATTGAAGTGCCATGTTTTGATTGACCTTAAGTTAGGTAAATTAACGCATCAAGATGTAGGACAAATGGATAGCTATATTCGTATGTTTGATGATTTGTATAAACATACAGACGACAATCCTACTTTGGGCTTGATTCTATGTTCCGACAAGAATGAGGCGGTTGTAAAATATTCAGTTTTAGCAGAGCATCGTCAAATCTTTGCTTCTAAATATCTATTAGAGTTGCCAACGCCAGAGGTTCTGCAACAGGAAATCATGCGTGAACGCAAACAATTGGAAATAGAATAAGTACCTGCTCGAAGGATAAAGAAACAACCTTTACCGTTAACCTTCGGCACAATCTTCGGCACACGAAAACTTTTTCTACCTATTACAACTATAACATTTCCACTATGCGTTTAAAATTATTCCTTTGCGTTTTGTGCATCAGCAGTTTGGCTATGGCTGAACAAATTATTCGTGTGTCGCAGATTGGTTATCTGCCAGAAGCGAAGAAGTTTGCTATCATCATGACAGGTGATAGTGGTCGTTGGGAATATACTCGTTACGACTTTTCAGACCTCAAAGAGGAAGGATGGCATCAATTGAAGATAGGCGAGGCCGTTTCCGATAGTTTCCTCATTAGCAAGCATGTATATGACGGTTTGGCGGATTTTCCCCTGAACTACATGCGCCAACAGCGTTGCGGTTGGAATCCTTTTACGGGCGACAGTTGTCACCAAAAAGATGGATATATCATTTACCACCCTACCAAGACGGGACAACGCATTGATGTAAGAGGCGGTTGGCACGATGCCAGTGACTGCTTGCAATACGCGACAACGACTGCCAATGCGATCTATCAGATGATGCTTGCTTATGAGCAATATCCCGAGTTGTTTGGCGATAGGTACCAAACCAATGGTACACCAGGAGCGAATGGTATTCCTGATATTGTGGATGAGATTCGCTGGGGATTGGATTGGTTAGACCGTATGAATCCTGCACCCGGGGAGTTCTATAATCAATTGGCAGACGACCGCGATCATATAGGCATGCGTTTTCCTAAGGATGACCAAGCCGATTACGGCTGGGGCGTGAACAATGGTCGTCCTGTCTATTTCGTTACGGGCGAGCCTCAGGTGCAAGGTCATGGTATGAATATCTCTACTGGTACTTCTTCTATTGTAGGTAAGTACGCATCTTGTTTTGCTTTGGGTAGCAAGATCTTGGCGCCATACTACCCTGAACTGGCAGCGCGTATTGGAGAGAAAGCCGAAGACGCCTACGATTTGGGCGTTCGTAAGCCCGGTTTTAGCCAGACGGCTTCTGTTCGCTCACCCTATATCTACGAGGAAACTAACTGGGTGGATGATATGGAGTTAGGTGCTTATGAGTTGTATCGCAAAACCAACGATAAGTCCTATCTCAAAGAGGCTGTTTCCTACGGAAGACAAGAACCTACTACCCCTTGGATGGGCAGCGATACGGCTCGCCATTACCAATGGTATCCTTTTATGAATATTGGTCACTATCGTTTGGCGAAGGAGGATAAGAATCGTTCTCGGGAGGAGTTTGTGGCTTATTTGAAAAAGGGTATTGATACGGTCTATCAGCGTGCTCTCCATGGCGAACCTGTGCAGCAAGCTTTCTTGTATGGCGTGCCCTCTATCTGGTGCTCAAATAACCTGACAACGGCAATGCTGACCCAATGTATCTTGTATCGTCAATTGACGAATGATTCTACCTATATTGACATGGAATCGTCGTTGCGCGATTGGCTACTAGGCTGCAATCCATGGGGCGTATGTATGATTGTGGAATTGCCTGGCGCTAAGTGCTATCCTACTCAGCCTCACTCGTTTATGATCAGCGAGAAGATTGGTAATACAACAGGTGGATTGGTGGACGGTCCCGTCTATCAAGGTATCTTCAATAGCCTGCGTGGCGTGAACATGGATGGTGGTATCAATTATATGCGCTACCAACCCAATGTGATGGTGTATCACGACTCCACGAATGACTACTCCACCAACGAACCAACGATGGACGGAACAGCCTGTTTGATCTTCCCATTCGCTGCTTACGAAGCAGAGGCAAAGTTAAGCAAATAAAATTCTAAAAAACGAACTATATAGATTACACTATTCCGTAGTGTAACACTTTGAAAAATGCGCCAAGAGCGCATTTTTCTTGCGTATGTGAGAAAAAAATTGTACCTTTGCAGCGCAAAGGTATCTAGAAGGCAATTGATACATGAAAAACAAAGGCAATGACATACTCATCACAGGCGCGCGCGTGCATAATTTAAAGAATGTGGATGTGCGTATTCCGCGAGACAAACTTGTGGTCATTACAGGTCTGTCGGGTAGCGGTAAATCATCGCTTGCCTTTGATACCATCTTTGCCGAAGGTCAACGCCGTTATATGGAGACTTTCTCCTCTTACGCACGAGGATATATTGGTACAATGCAACGCCCTGATGTGGACAAGATAACAGGTCTCTCGCCTGTTATTAGCATAGATCAAAAGACTACTTCTCGTAACCCTCGTTCAACGGTCGGCACCGTCACAGAAGTGTATGATTTTCTACGCCTTCTCTTTGCGCGTGCTGCTGATGCATACTCGTATGCGTCAGGAGAGAAGATGGTGCAATATACTGATGACCAAATACTAGATCTCATTCTCCGTGAGTATGCCGGACAAAAAGTCCTAATCCTAGCTCCTATGGTCAACAACCGCAAGGGTCACTACAAAGAGCTTTTTGAGACCATCCGCCGCAAAGGTTTTTTACATGTGCGGGTGGATGGCGAAGTGCAAGAGATCTACTCGGGTATGAAGCTAGACCGCTACAAGAACCACACGATTGAGGCCGTAGTTGATCGTCTCAAACTAAAAACGGACAACGACGAGGAAGATCTTAAACGCTTACGTGCATCCGTGGATCAAGCCATGCGCATGGGAGACGGAGTGATGGCAATGTGCGTAGTTCAGAATGGTTCAGGAGTTCAGAATAGTTCAACGTTGTCTTTGCGCTACTTCTCTCGTCATCTTATGTGTCCTACCACAGGTATGAGTTATGCCGAACCTGCACCACATACATTCTCGTTCAACTCTCCACAAGGTTGGTGTCCTACATGTCGGGGACTTGGTAAGGTGAAAGGCGAAAGGTTAGAGGCGAAAGGCGAGGAGGAGTTGGATAATATCATCAAGGATGATGAGAATTGGTACACACGCATGTTGGAATATGTGCAACAACCAGAGGATGAGAAGGAGGAGAAAGAAGAGGTATGGTGCGAGTGTCCTACATGTAAAGGTCAGCGTCTTAGCCGCGAAGCCTTGAGTTTCCGCATTGCTGATAAGAATATTGCTGAATTATCAGCAATGGATATTACAGACCTGAGAGCATGGCTGATGAATGTGCCAGCTAAATTAAGCAATAAGCAACGCGCGATAGCTGAACCTATCATCAAAGAAATCATATCCCGTTTAGGCTTTATGCTCAGTGTGGGACTATCATACTTATCCCTCTCGCGCTCATCTGACAGCCTATCTGGTGGCGAAAACCAACGCATACGCCTTGCTACACAAGTGGGTAGCAAACTGGTGAACGTGCTTTATATCTTAGACGAGCCAAGTATTGGTCTTCATCAGCGTGATAATCAGCGTTTGATTGACTCGCTGAAACAACTGCGAGACATGGGCAACTCCGTGATCGTGGTAGAACACGATGAGGATATGATGCGTCAAGCGGATTACATTATTGACATAGGTCCTAAGGCAGGTCGCTTAGGTGGACATATTGTATTTGAAGGTACGCCAGCAGAATTGCTGAAAGCCGATACGCTGACGGCAAAGTATCTTCGCGGAGAACTCTCTGCTACGTTACCGCATGTTCAACATAGTTCAACAGTGGTTCAAAATGGTTCAACATTGCACAACGATGAACGCGAAGCATTGAACAATATTGAACAAGCTGCAGAGCAGGCGTTGAACACACTCGTGTTACGCGGTTGCAGGGGAAACAATCTCAAAGGTGTAGATGTATCCTTCCCATTGGGTAAGATGATTGCGGTCACTGGTGTGTCGGGTAGTGGAAAATCTACACTTGTCAATCAAACCCTTTATCCAATCCTCAGCCAATACTTCTATCGGAGCTTGCAAGAGCCATTGGCATATGATAGCATTGAGGGAATCGAACTTATAGACAAAGTGATTGCTGTAGATCAATCACCTATCGGTCGTACCCCTCGTAGCAATCCTGCTACATACACTGGAGTGTTTACGGACATCCGCAACCTCTTTGCACAACTGCCTGAATCTAAGATCCACTCATGGAAAGCAGGACGCTTCTCTTTCAACAACGCAGGCGGTCGTTGTGAGGAGTGTAGTGGTAATGGCTACAAGACTATCCAGATGAACTTCTTGCCCAATGTCTATGTGCCTTGCGAAGTGTGTGGTGGCAAACGCTACAACCGCGAAACATTAGAGGCACGGTTCAAAGGCAAATCCATCGCTGATGTACTGGATATGACTATCAATCAAGCGGTGGAGTTCTTCGAGAGTCAACCATACATCCTGAAGAAAATCAAGACATTGCAAGATGTAGGACTAGGTTATATCAAACTCGGACAATCCTCAACCACCCTATCTGGTGGCGAGAGCCAACGCGTCAAACTCGCAACAGAGCTTGCTCGCCCTAGTACAGGTAAAACGCTATACATATTAGATGAGCCTACTACTGGATTGCATTTTGAAGATGTACGTGTACTGATGGGTGTCTTACGTCAATTAGTAGACAAAGGCAATACTGTCATTATCATTGAGCATAACCCAGACGTCATCCGCTCCTGTGACCATCTCATTGATATGGGACCCGATGGCGGACGCGATGGCGGCACGGTTGTTGCCACAGGCACAATAGAAGATATACGTAACCATCCAAATAGCATAACTGGTAAATTCATCTAACTATATACCGTACACTTTACACACCATGTCATCACTACTAACCATAGTTCTCATCATAGGAATCATCCTGTTTGTTCCCCTACTATGCCGCAGAATACACGTTCCAAGCATTGTAGGATTCATCCTTGCAGGTATGATTATAGGTCCTTCTGTTCTCGGTTGGTTGGGCAGTAGCCATACCATCAATCAATTGGGCAAGATAGGAATGCTATACATCATGTTCCAATCAGGTAGTGAGATTGACATGAACGATTTCAAACAGTTGCGCTATCACTCTATCATATATGGTTTGATGACTTTCCTCATTCCAACAGCTCTAGGTCTAATTACTAGTCACTGGATACTTGGAATGAATTGGACAACTAGTCTGTTATTAGCATCTATGTATGGTAGCCACACACTGATGACATATCCTATCGTTAGTCGTTATGGTATTCAAAAGAACCGTGCTGTCAATATCACCGTAGGTGCTACCATGTGGGCCATAACCCTATCACTGATCGTTTTGGCTGTGGTAGAGGGGCGTATGGGCGAGCCACGTTCAATATCGGACTTTGCTATAGGAACTGGTTTACTAATTACTTTTTTAGTATCGGTTATGTGGTTATTCCCATGGCTGACTCGTATGTTCTTCAAGCAATATCGCGATCCTGTTTCTAGTTTCGCCGTAGTGATGCTTATGCTTGTCAGTTCTGCAGTATTAGCAGAAATGGCAGGTATGGAAGGCATACTCGGTTCCTTCTTATGCGGTGTTTCTCTCAATCGACTACTGCCTAACCGTTCGCCACTAGTAGGAAGATTAACCTTCGTAGGTAATAGTATCTTTGTTCCGTTATTCTTAATTAGTGTAGGTTTGATTATTGACGTAGAAGCTTTCTGGAGCGGTTGGGGAACCATCTTCATTGCAGCAGTAATGATTGCTACCAAACTCATTGGTAAGAGCGCCTCCGCTTGGTTAGGACAAGGATTGTTCCGTTTCAGCAATATGGAACGCCAATTGGTTTTTGGACTCACACAAGCATCCGCAGCTGGTACACTAGCCATCGCAACCATTGGATATGAATTAGGAGTATTCTCCTCCGAGATTCTCAACGCCTCAGTGCTAATGATTCTAGTACTTTGTACCATAGCTAGTTTCATCACCGAACATGCAGCTAAACTCATAGCCTTGGACGAACAAGCTCAACTAGTCAGTGATCATGAGGACGACTATTGGTTACTCACATCGGTAGGCAATGATCTACGCCCAGCCATGCGTGAGATAGGCGAAATGGCTTCATTAGATAACATCGAGATCAAGCAATCTGCGGATTGGCAAGATGTTTCTAACCTCGTGGAACACACCAGCAAGTCTGTTATCGTATATCACGAAGCACAACCTATCAATACTGTCAGTCGACTTGTGGTAGCCGTACCTCGCTACGCAGAGAAAGAAAGAGACTTTATTACCTGCTTCGGTTTGGTACGCCGCCTTGCCGGCGAATTAGGAGCAAAAGTAGTATTCTATGCACATCCAGATACACAAGTAGCTATACAAACCATGTGCCGACGTCCAGGTAAATACCTACTAGCTACCTTCCGCAATATGGATGGATGGGAGGAAGTTAATATCCTATCACAAACCATCAAAGACAACGATATGCTTATTCTATTGTCATCTCGTAAGTCAACTGCTAGTTACAACCCGCTTTTTGAGGAGATTCCTGCTATGTTAGATACACATTTTACATCTTATAACTCTATGGTGGTGTATCCAGAGCAACAGACTGGTGGACCAGATATGGATGTATTGCTGATGGATATTCCTCCAGCAAGTACTACATGGTCATTACTTACCCGCTGCAAGCGTTTTGCTAAACGCATCCTAAAAATAGATCAAACCTAACCATTAAACCTTATCGTACTATGCATTCATATCTAGAAAGTATAGCTCAAGTGTTTGCCTCTGAAGTAGGCATTGAGTTATCACAATACACGTTTGTTTTCCCTAACCATCGTGCGGGATTATTCTTTCGAAAACATTTGTGCAAGGCACTCCAGCAACCTATCTTTGCACCTAAGATCATAACCATTAACGAGTGTTTTGCTTCCCTAACACATCTGCAAGCTGCTGATCAATTAACACTATTGCTACGATTGTATCGAGCATACAAAAAGCGCCGCGAGAATGCGGAGGAATTAGAGCACTTCTTACATTGGGGAAAAATGATGTTGGCCGATTTCTCCGAGGTAGATAATCACTGTGTTAAAGACGTCAAGTCGCTCTACGCCTTAGTAGAAGACATGCACGATATTGATGTACACTTCGCATCCTTACAACCAGAGCAAATCAATGCTATCAAACGCTTTTGGCAAGAATTTCATGCATCCTATGAGAACAACAATGGGAATCATATGCACCAACAATTCATACGCACATGGCAACTATTATATCCCCTATACTGCGATTTAAGAGAAGACTTGCTCAAAGAGGGTTTAGCGTATGAAGGTTTGCTACACAGGCAAGTATTAGAATCATGGGATTCCATAACTGAGGATAAATTCAGTAAACAGTACGTATTCATCGGTTTCAATGCGATGACCAAATCTGAACGTCAATTGATGCTCAATCTGCAAGAAATGGGACGTGCTGATTTTTATTTTGACTACTCCGACCATTTGCTACGCGATGAGCAGAACGCTGCCTCTCGATTCATGCAGGATAACCAACTACTCTTCCGTTCACGATATACATTGCCAGATGTCATTACAACTCCATTAGAAGAAAAAGACATTACACTGATTACTGTATCGTCATCTGTCAGCCAAGCTCATCAAGTACATGAAGTGCTTGACCGACTCAAAGATAACGTGATTGATTGGACGCGTACTGCAGTGGTTTTACCGAACGAAGAACTACTCATTCCACTTCTACATACCATACCTAGCGACATACAGAAAATCAATGTCACTATGGGTTATCCACTGCGTGCTACACAACCATACAAGTTGATGGCATACCCAGAAAAGGAGATGGATATACCTCAGGACACCAATGTTTTCTTTGAGCAAATGTACCAAGCACTCCATGAGATGCTAAATACAAACAACACAGAGAGTATATACCAGATGTTGAAGGTAGTAGAACGTGTTCAACAAGCTAGTTTGGAATATACAGACATTGATTTTTCGGTACAAGCCGTGCAGCAATTGCTCAAAATGTTAAGCATGGAAATGACCATTCCATATACAGGCGAACCGCTAGAAGGTCTCCAAATAATGGGTGTGTTAGAGACACGTGCACTAGAGTTTGACAATATCATCATCACGGACTTCAATGATGATACATATCCAGGACGTTCAAGGAATAATAGTTTCATCCCTTATACATTGCGTCGTGGTTTTGACCTGCCTACAATTGAACGTCAAGATGCTATTTTCGCATACAACTTCTACCGAATGCTCTCACACGCCAAAAACATCTGGTTTATAGCCAACACCCACGCTGATGATCAACACTCAGGTGAATTGTCACGCTATTACTACCAGTTGATATGGCAATACCAACTACCTATCAAGCATGTCATCATTAACGACAAACTTCTATCGAACATCCCTGAGCGATTGCCTATATCCAAGACCTCAAAAGCAATGGAAGCGTTAGAAGACTTTGTGCGCGGAGGTAAACGTAATCTATCTGCGACCGCCCTTGGAGACTATCTACGTTGCCCAAAATACTTCTATTACAAATACCTAGAACGCATACGAGAAAAAGATAGGGATGAAACTATTACCATCAGCGATGCAACACTAGGAGAAGTGTACCACGAAATTATGCAAGACCTATATACCCCGTTAGAGGGTAAGCAGGTACTAACAGCAGATTTAGAAGAGAGAAAACGTCTTGTATATGACGATGATGATTGGCGCAAGCGCAAACCTCTGGAGAAACTGCAAGGTGATGAATTGGCTGAGAAAATAATACGAAACAGCGTCTATGACACTTTAGAGCACGATCTAAAACTCACACCATTTGAATACATCAAATCAGAACTCGCAGCTCGACGAACTATACATCTACCTAACTTCGATAAGGAGATATCGCTATTCGGTAAAATAGACCGCTTAGATGTCAAACAAAATCAAATGCGCGTGATTGACTACAAGACGGGTAGTGCACATTTGGAATACTCAACTATGGCGGAAGTATTCGGCCACAGCAAAAAGGTAGAAGAAGAGGAAACATCCATCCGCAATGAGGGCAATAGATATATCCTACAAACCCTACTCTACTGCTGGATGGCAGAGGCAAACCAAGAGTTCAAACAGGTGCAAGAGAAATATGCTGACACGCTCATCAAAGCACCAAACATCTACTCTGTTCGGCAACTACACAATGATAGCAAACCCACATACGTTCATCACAAAGAAGATGAGATCTTGTACACAGAAGATATTGCTCAAGACTTTGTAGAACAATTGAGTGGCCTCTTAGAAGAGATTTACAATCCAGACCTACCATTCTACCCTACTCAAGACATGAGGAAATGCGAGGGATGTTATCTATCAGAGATCTGCCTCTTACCACAAAAAAAAGAAGATGCTTAAGCCATCTTCTTTTTGTTTTTCTTATAGCAGTATAACGCATATCCCGCACATAACAGAGTTAGCAATAACGCCACATCCCATCCATCGCCGATAGGAGTCTCTGTAGGTGGAGCCATGGTATTTTGTCTTCCACGTATACGTTGAGGACCTGACGCATAGCTATCTCCACTACTCAACACACCTCCCTGAATTGACGATGCGATAGTCTTCACTGTACCATTAGCTACATTCATTGGAGCCGTTGAATAGCACTTCTGTTGGGTATTCCTAATATTAGAGTTGTACACACTAGTTGAGCGGAACTCCACGTGTGAAGGAGCTTCAACTGTACCACCCGTAGAATAGGAATGATGCATCCTTGAAGAGGTACTATACATCTGCGCTTGCAGGTGCCCATATGAGATATATGGACATAGTACTATCAATATGATGAATAATCTTTTCAAATTCTTACCTTAAAAATCACTAATAATCTTAGTCACAAACAAACTTATATACCGTATCATTCAGACGCAACATATACACTCCAGTTGGCATATCCGACAAATCTAATGTACATGGAGCATAACCGATCGCATATTTTGCCACTGCTACACCGCTAACGGTATATACCTCTAGTAGGCTATTGGCAGGAGCGTTAGCAATATATACTTTCTTGTCTTGCACCCAAAACTGTTGTGTTTGCACATCATAGATGTCTGTCGTTACTCCATCGCCATTGCCAGTATTAGGCTGATAGTCACTTAAATCTGGATTAACCAAGATTTGGAAGCGCATATCGTTGGTTGATTTAGCCGCAGCAGCAAACTCATATGTTTCGCCATTAGCCATGCCCACCAATGTATCTTGCTCTACGTCATAGAGATAGAGGTCTTCTCCAATCAAGGATGTAAAGGTCATGGTATATACCTCATCGTCTCCAGCCACAAATCCTAAATACATACCATCAATATTATCGGTTGCGGATATCTCCATTTTACCACATGCCTCATTGGTGTAGAGATTGAGTAGTCCCTCGGTCATTTGCTTAGGGGCATCGAAACCATTGTCATAGTCAGCGGTACAAGTGGAATCTTGTATGAGGTACATACGATCAGCACCACTGTTTTGGCTATTTACTTGCAAACGAATACGGAGGATTGAATTGAGATAGTCCTCTTCTGATGAATGCTTACCTGCAATACGCAAAGCACGGTTCATCTCATTGGATTCGCAGTTCCAAACATGCTTTTCGTAGTTGAGTGTTAGACTACCGCCACCATCATTAGCTACCATGTATACACCTTGCATAGGTGGAATGACCGTCTGATCGTAGGTTGCATCTAGCGCACGAGCACTACCCACAGGAATGGCGTAATAACGACCTGGTAATATCTCTGCTGAGGAGATTTCACTTTGATCCTTGTTCCACTCGTTCCATGAGCCACAGTTATATAGATAAACAATTTGATCTACAGCTCCAGAGAAATCCTCTTTTCCTATTTTCTTGATATCAATAGGTGCCATATAGCTGTTTGCCCATAGGTTATCCCCCTCCATTCCACCTTCTGTATAAGTTAGGGTAATTGTCTGATCTTCTGTAACCAATCTTGGCGTAAAGTCAATAGATGGTTGATCTTTTTGGGTAAAGGCATAACCTGCAAAAGGTGTGAGTGAGGCATTGCTGTCCCATTGGCGTACCCATCCTTTCTCCTCTGAGCGCAGGTAGAGTGTAGATGTGTTTACTACTTGCATTTGGGTTTCAGCACCAGGAGCACCAATATACTGCCATGCAGCATCCTTGTTGCCGCCATTTTTCATATTGGCTTTGGTGGTGAAACGCACTTTCATTTTAGGCATTGTACCACCTAGTTTCTTGAAGTACTTAGATACACGCACATAGCCTGCACCCTCGAAATTATTTTGTACCTCGAAATTATTTTCCGTTACGTTTGTAAAACCGCCAGCGTGGAGTGTTAGTCCGCCTGTTGGTTGAATATTGACACTACCTCCTTCTGCGATGGTTACACCATACGCTACTAGTTCACCCTCATTGATAGTCATGGGTTTAGTGATAACGACTGGATTAGAGGCAGTAGGCAATTTAGTAGGAGTGGCTCCTTCTTTAACCTGCCAATTGTTCAGATCGCCCCAATTACCAGCTTGTTGGTTGAAATAATATGTATCAGAGAGATTAGCTGTAATGGTAACTGGGATTTTTACTTCATCGCCAGCACTGGTATAGAAAGTAATGGTCTCTGTTACATCCTGTGGGTATGGACTTTCGCCAGTAAGGGTGAAGGTGTATTCGCCCCAATCACCACAATCATTAGCGACTGGTGGCGTTGATGTCAGCTTTAAGCCCAAATCGTGTGAATCGGATATCACATGTTGGAGAAGAGGAATATCAGAATACTTTACTTTGAACTCTCTACTAAATTGTTGATTCACAATAGCATCATCTATGCGAATTTCAGTCACATTAGGTTCAAGATAGGTCTTTTGCACCATCTTAACCATATTGAAATAGGTCATACCAGTAGAGGTAGTTTTGAACTTCACTTGATTAGCTCCCTCAGGCACATTAGCGTGGATATATGGGGTATTCCAATCATATGTCTCAGGAATAGTATAAGTTTGTGAATTACTCCATGTCGCTCCTCCATCCGCACTAAAAGATACAGTCAACTCATTTTTCCCTGATCCACTACTTACGTGTGAATAGAACTCCATCCTTTCGTATGGACGACCATCCAATCCTATTACTTCTTCATCGTCATAAAACCATGAGAACAACGCGCTCAGTGTTATTTCATCACTAGCCACGCTCTCGTCCGTGTTACATTTATCCCCCCATTTGCGTACACGAATTTCATGCATCAAACTTGCAGCATCGTAGTATTTGGTTTCGTATGTTCCACTTGGTGCATTAGCAATGATATGTCCTGTGCCAACTCCAAAAATAACCAAGAACCATTTACCATCTTGGTTCTCAAGGCTTGCGAATTTCTGTGCTGCTTCATCTAATTCGTATGTGATTGCAAAGTCAGTAGGATCTGCCTTTGCCGTTAATTCTATTCTTTGGCTGATTGTACCGTCTTCAGCAGCAATAAATTGACGGAAGTCTTGTTCCCAATCGATTGTTTGATAGCAGTTAGCAACCGTTATCTCCCTACTCCACTCTGCAGGGGCATATGTCTTATCTCCTTCAAAACGTGCTGCCAATGTCACTTGACCACCACAATGAGGCATAAAACCTGCATTATCACAAATCTCTAAAATGTCGTTATTAGAAGATGTCAAAACGATGTTTGCTCCAGTAATGGTATTGCCAGTTTCATCATCTATGACAGAGAATAATCCTTTAATGCAATCGTGTGCCTCAGAGTATTGCGATTCTCCAGTATATACAATCTTTGTTGTTAATCTATCCTTCACATTGCAGGAAACATGTACTTCTTTTGACTGCGACTGGTCGTAGATAGTGATAACCGCGGAGTATGTACCTGGCTCATTGGCACCTTTGAATCGAACAAGAATGTTATTCGTTGTTCCAGTATGAGCAGTAGTATTAATCTGAGTAGTTCCTACTTCGAACAAATCATTATTGGATACCAATTTGATATCATCAGAACAGGTACTCCAACTTAGGTCAAACGTTTTTTCGGAAGATTTACCGATATTTGTCTGTGGGAGAGTAAGTTCTTTTGTCGATGGTCTTAAATACGCCTTGCGAGTGACTTGGACATTGCGGATATGTTTGTTGCCTGTGGCACCTGTATATGTTATGAAGCGCACATACTTCGCTGTTTCTGGTATATCGCACTTCAAATCATACCATGTGCCTTGCTCTGGCAAGTCTATTTTCATGGCTTCACTCCATGTGTTATTATCTGATGAATATTCAGCAAAGAATTCTGTTGTATTAGTAAAACCCAATATATCTGTTCGTCTTGCTTGGAAAAAGAGTGAATCGGGCGCTCCACTGGGTATTTCATATATTCCTGAATTATTGATTGTTTCCCAATCGCGCTGTTTTGAATCTTCCAATACAGGGCAGTTTACTGTGCTTTGGTTGACATCAAGAGTAAGTGTTTTGCTGAGGGCGTTGTATTTATAATCCTCAGGGCGAGTGATTTGGAAGGAAGCTGTACCGTTGGTAAAGTAGGTTTGAATTTCCTTTGTATCTTTATGATACTCAGCGATATTTGTATTTTTTGACTCTACATCAAAATCTATTAATCCATATGAAAGAGAGAATGGATTATCAATAATTTCGTTCCAAACAGCAGTAGATTGCACTATAAACGCTTTTAGGTCATGCTTTTTGATGGTGAGCGTTATTTGTGACGTTTGAGCCAGATATGTATCTGTTGCTGCCTGCGACATTTGCAGACTTATTCGCCCTTCCTTGCTTAGTTTTACTTTAGTCTTTGCAGCATCTATAAAATGTGGATCTTCGCTACCAAAATTATCATCTGTTTCAAATCCAATAATAGAGAACACTCGTGGTGTGCTAGGGTCTAAATTGGTAGTTGTAGTTAATTCACTTAAATCTATCACATCATCTACATAGTATTCTGTTGTTCCAAGCCAAGAATGAACAGGAACACCCAAAGCAACTCCTGTTAGTGTGATTGTAATATATTTTTTATCCTTATCAGAATTCTGCTCTCGTCCCGCAATTGTAATCGTAGTACTTCTAACACCACCATTTTCTCCTTTTGGATGGAAAACCACATCATACGAAGCAGTTCCAACACAACTTTCGAAATTGTTTTGTTTAGGGGTAATAGTAAAATCAGTTGTATTGGTAGAAGACACAACTTGTGTGACACCAATATTTGAATAATCAACAGTTATTTGTCCGCTTTCGGATTCCTCTCCAATCAAAGTCGGAGAGAATTCCGTCGGATTAACTGATGCTGCCATCGTGATTTCTCGAGAAATATAGATATCGGAAATAACTATCGTTTTTTTGCCAGCATCAATAGCAGTAAGACCTTTATATGCCTTTCTAGTAAACTTTAGTTGCGTATATTTCTCAACATTTGCACTAAATGACTTATCAGAAGTTTGATATTGAATATTCTCATTGAGCAGTTGCACCCAATTAGAGCCATTCCAACCTTCCACTATCAGAGTGTGCTCTCCGCCAGCCCATTCATCAATACGGTATTTGAATGACACTATATATCCATTTGAAAAATCGACATATTTACTTGTTCCTGTTTCGTTAGCATTTCTACTTTCATATGGTAAATCCATATCTCTATCACTAATCACATAACACTCAGCCCACGCAGAAGTAGTTGCCATGAAGAGGGCAAGGAGGAGGAAAATATGTCGTAAAAATTGTTTCATATTTATAATTAATCATTAATAATTAATATCTGTGGTTTTGTATACCTTTGGTATACTTTTGCTATACTTATCTACCGCTTATCCTTCGGTAATCATTCGGCGAAGTCCCTATGAGGTTCCGATGAAGTCCCTATGAAGTCCCTATGAGGTCACGATGGAGATAGGTGGCAAATAAGGGGCAAATCATTGGCAAACCCAAAGGATTACAAAGGACAATTCTTGTTTTAGAACTCAAAGTTGTTAAGCAAAAAGTATCATTTATTAAGATTAATACTATACACCTGCTTTCATTTGAGCCGAAAATCGGTGCAAAATTAACATTTTCCTACGGAATATGCAAATTTTACGCACGCGCGTACGCACATATATAAAGGTGTGATATGTTTTTCATAATAATTGACACATATTAAACTCTAATTGGTAAGTCAAGGTAGCAAAATTACCTCTACAAAAAAAGCACAGAGCAAATGCCCTGTGCTTCGTCTATTCTAAAAGTTATAGACTACAATCTATTACCTAACATATCATACACTTGCTCGCCACGGATAATATAGATCTTACCATCATGAATAATTTTGCAAGCTTTCACTTGATCTGCTATCGCATTCTCCAAACTTGTCACCACATCATCTTCATCCCCATCTTCCTCCGCAGCAACTACTTTAATCGTATATGTCACGACCTCTGCAGCCAAGTAATTGTTATTACCTTCTTGAACAGCAGTCACTTGCACTTCGCCAGCAGATTGAGCAACCAACATATTTGACTCTATTAGGACTACTGAATCCACATCGGTCAGATAAGTAACTTCCAAACCACTAGTTGCCATTGCATCCAACACCAATGTGTCACCAACTGTCATCACCACCGAATCCAACGTCCATACAATCTCTTGCGTCAATGGAGCAATCACAAGGGTCTTAGCCAATGTATCAGCCAAGTATTCATCAGTTTCCCTAGCATAAGCATAGACAAGCACTTCACCTGCATTATGAAGAAGTAACATATTATCTACTACGCTTGCTTTGGTAGTATCAGACACTGCATAAATCACATCGGTAGTAGCTTCGGCATGCAACATGACAGAGTCATACACATTCACCAACGCGAAATCTTGTTCCCAAACCAAAGTTTGTTCTTTCTTTAGTGTTGTACCCTTCAGATTAATTGTATACGAATAAGTACCATTGGCAATAGTCAATACAGCCTCATGCACGCCTGCTACATCATGCATATAGATAGCTGAAAGAAGTGCTACACCTTCTTTGCCTTTAGTCGCATTATTCTCTATAGCCACCGTAAACTGCGAAGCACCTTCACCAGTCAAAGTCAATTCAAATGGCTCCGTATTACCCCATACAATAGTTGTCTCCCCTAACATTGGTTCTGAACCAATCGTATCAATTGGCTCCCATACATCATGCTCTGGAGCATTACAATAAACCATTTCACTAACAACTATGTTAGTAAAATAACCTGCAAAGTTACCCGAGTAACAAAGCTTGATATACTTCGTTTCCTTTGGCAACTCTACATCAAAAGAGTTTTTCTTACTCTTCTTGGTATCAAGAGTTGTAAAGTTACTATTGTCAGCACTCCAAGCAACATAAAAAACAATATCGGTTGGAGGTGTAATAACTGAAATACTTTTTGCCTCAGTAGCACATGTAAGTTTTTTAGGAATACCATTAGCGCTCAATGCTATAACAACATACTTGTCACTATAATCAAAACCGCCAAGATCCTTATTTCCCAAACGAATACCACCGTCCCAGCCATTATCTCCGTCACTTTTTACAATGGTGGCGTCGTTATAATGCTCGCTAGTCATCGTTGTATTGTAAGGAAGTTGCGCCAATGCAGCGAAGATAGTGAATAAACTCACTACTAAAACAGTAAAAATCTTCTTCATACCAATTATTTAGACTAAAACTATAAAATTACAATTAAATAGATTAAAAATCTGTGCAAAATTAATATATTTCTTTCAATCCAACAAATTTTCGCGCGTATACGCACACAATTATAAAGGTCTGAGATATTTTTCATAAAAAACAACACTATTACAAATAATTTTTCACTTTTTTCACAAAATATTTGGTCATATCAAAAAAAAGCAGTAATTTTGCAGCCGATTTCGGAATTAACGAGATCAAATGGCCCAGATGGCGGAATCGGTAGACGCGCTGGTCTCAAACACCAGTGGAGCAATCCGTGCCGGTTCGACCCCGGCTCTGGGTACTCAAGACCGCTTAACCACAAGTTGAGTGGTCTTTTTAAAAAGAGAATAATTATTAACCCATAAAAAGGTCATGCGGAAGACTTAAACAACCGCTACAACTCAGAACAGGCTAACTGCCCGGAGAGTCCAAGAAAAGGAGGTGTATGCAATGATCATAGTTCCAGTAAAAGAAGGTGAGAACATCGAGCGCGCGATTAAGAAATTCAAACGCAAATTCGACAAAACAGGTGTTGTAAAAGAGCTTCGTCGTCGTCAACAGTTCAACAAGCCATCAGAGATTAAGCGTGAGAAAATGATGCACGCAATCTATGTACAACAATTGCATGCGCACGATGATAAGTAATTAAGTACGTGCAATAAGAAAAGCACTCTCGTTTGAGAGTGCTTTTTTATTGCGAACAGATCGCTTTGCTGTTAGAGGTTAGACCGTTGGCTAGCCAACTGCTAGAACGCTCACACAAGTGAGCTGTTAGATGGAAGCGATGCGGGGGATGTTGCAGCCGATAAAGTTACCTATAACCGTCAGCAGATAGCACCACAACACTTGTGGTTGCTCCACGATATAATCCGCCGCTGTCAAATAATAAAACGCATCGGCTATACAGTGTGGAAAACCGCAATGAATAAATAAAGGTACAGCAAACAATAGTGGAACCCAATATCCAAACTCTTTACCCTTCTTGGCAAAAGCCACGGCACTCGTCATCAATATACCGCAACCTATACCCAATACTCCACACGCCAATGGGCCACTGGCCATACGTGCATCTAGCACACCGCAAGCCGCTTCGTGTACAGGTAACTTGGTAAACAAACTCATCAGTGCTACCAATGCGCAGCCGATGATATTACCCGGCAGGATAATGGCCAAGAGTTGCTTGATATCGGTCCAGTTCTGACAAAAGCCAGATACACCGGTATAGAGTTTGGCTTCGTATGAGACCACGGTAGCCAGTCCAAAGATAAAGAGGAACATTCCTAGTGTCTTATCCACCAGGAAACCCCAACCGGCTATACCAATACAGATACCGGCAAAAACCGCCTTCAAAAAAGTCTTATACACGATTACTTGGTAAGCAATTGACGTACAACCATATTGATGGTCTTACCTTCTGCCTTACCTGCCAATTGCTTGGTAGCTACGCCCATGACTTTACCCATATCTTGTGGGCCAGCGGCGCCTACTTGAGCAATAATCTCAGCCAAGACCACCTTTAATTCGTCCTCAGACATCATGGCTGGCAAATAGTGCTCGATGACAGCACATTGTGCCATCTCGTCCTCTGCCAACTCTGGGCGGTTAGCTGCACGGAACATCTCCGCAGCCTCTTTGCGTTGCTTAACCATTTTTTGGAGGATTTGCAAAGCACGCTCATCTGGCAACTCGCCATCCGCACCCTTGGCAGTCTTAGCCTCCAAAAACTCTTTCTTTATACCACGTAGCGCATCTAACGCCACTTTATCCTTAGCAAGCATCGCTTGCTTGATGTCTTCACTAATTTGATCGAATAGATTCATTGTTTATTGTTGTTTAGAAGTTCAGAAGTTCAGAAGTTCTTATCTCGGCTAACGCCTCGAACGATTATTCGCAAGCAAATTTTCAGTAGTTCAGAAGTTTAGGGAATATTACATCGCCTAATTATAAGAATATCAAATGCACCAATATATATATTGGTAACAAGATAATTAACGAGAACGTAAAGATATAACCAAAGAACGATGGCATCTTTATGCCATTCTCCTCTGCAATAGCCTTGACCATAAAATTAGGACCGTTGCCTATATACGTCATCGCACCAAAGAACACCGCACCAATACATATTGCTGTTAACAATATTTCAGGAATTCCAGCAACAGTATTTCCACCAAACGCAGCCATCTGTTCTGGAGTCAAACCTTGTGCTACACTATGCAACGCCACTGCAGTTGGAGTGTTATCCAAGAAACTAGACAACGCACCCGTTGCATAATAGAATTCACCAATGCCACACAATCCTAATTCACTAGCATGAGCATTTAAGTATTCTATCGCAGGTGTCATGGTAATAAAAATACCAAAAAACAACACTGCCACTTCCACAAAAGGAGCCCACGAAAATTTATTCAATTCATAACGGACATCATGCGGTGTCTTTACCAAAGACATAATGCTCAATATTACCAAAATAATCTCACGCAAATAACGCAACCACACAGGAGACTCTGCTATTGCCATTTCTGGGATATATGCACTATTCACAAAAGCAACTGTAAAGATTACACCCAACAAAAATACCAAGTTACGCTTACCCATTAACTTTAGAGGTTGATGTTCGGTATTATCTGCTAAAATAGCTGTATAATGTTCCCTCTTATAAAAATAGGTATCTGTCACAAAATACACTCCCAACAATACTACTCCGACAAATAACCATTGAGGAAGCATAGACAAAAACCATGTAAAAGATGCTCCACGCAAGAACAACATAAACAATGGCGGATCACCTAGTGGCGTCAACAAACCACCACAATTGGCTACCAATGCTATAAAAAACAACACGGTATGCACCTTATATTTACGTTGTTGGTTAGTCGTGAGCAAGGGACGGATCAACAACATAGCTGCACCTGTGGTTCCCATAATGCTAGCTAACAACCATCCTATAGTCAAAAAAAGCGTATTAACCCATGGCTTAGCAGCAATATCACCAGACAAATGGATTCCACCTGTTATGACATACAACGACAGCAACAAAACAATAAATGGAATATAATCTCCAAAGAACTGATGCTCCACCTCGTGCAACATTCCACCCATAATCAAACATACAGCCGTAGGAATAGCAATAAAGAGCACTATAGTGAGCTTATGTTTATTACTTTCCCACCAATGCTCTGTCAATAATGGTGCCACTGCTATAATTAGGAGCATTAATCCAAATGGAAGCAAGCCCCAAATACTATGTACTATTTGTTCCATTGTTCAGTAGTTTAGTAGTTTAGAAGTTCAGTAGTTTAGAAGTTCAGTAGTCTAGAAGTTAGCCTAGTCTAGCTTCAACACAGCGAGGAAGGCTTTTTGTGGGACTTCCACGTTGCCGATTTGCTTCATACGTTTCTTACCCTTCTTCTGCTTTTCCAAAAGTTTACGTTTACGGCTTACGTCACCACCATAACATTTCGCCAAGACATCTTTGCGCACTTGCTTAACCGTCTCACGAGCGATAATCTTAGCGCCAATAGCCGCCTGGATAGCGATATCAAATTGTTGACGAGGGAGTAATTCCTTGAGTTTCTCGCACATACGGCGACCAAAACTCTCGGCATTGTCACGATGGGTAAGTGTAGAAAGCGCATCCACTTGCTCGCCATTGAGCAGGATATCTAGTTTAACTAGGTTACTTGGACGGAAACCATTGTGGTGCCAGTCAAAGGAAGCATAACCTTTGGAGATGGATTTAAGTTTGTCGTAGAAGTCGATGACAATCTCGCCAAGTGGCATATCGTAGAGGATCTCCATACGGTCGCCTGAGATATACTCTTGTTTGACAAGTTCGCCACGCTTACCCAAACAGAGAGTCATGATAGGACCGATAAAGTTGCTGGTCGTAATCACGCTCGCGCGGATATAAGGTTCTTCTATGTGGTCTATCACCGTAATATCGGGCATACCCGCAGGGTTGTGTACCTCAAGCATCTCGCCGTCTTTGGTATATACCTTATAACTTACGTTAGGCACGGTGGTTATCACATCCATGTCAAACTCACGATCCAGACGCTCTTGTACGATCTCCATGTGGAGCAAGCCCAAGAATCCGCAACGAAAACCAAAGCCCAACGCCACCGATGACTCAGGTTGGAAAGTAAGTGCAGCATCGTTCAACTGGAGTTTCTCTAGCGATGCACGCAAGTCCTCGTAATCCTCCGCCTCGATTGGATACACACCCGCAAAGACCATCGGTTTAGCTTCCTCAAAACCCTCAATAGCCTCTGCGCAAGGACGAGCCACGTGCGTGATGGTATCACCCACCTTCACCTCAGTAGATGTCTTGATACCCGAAATGATATATCCTACATTACCTGCCGAAATCTCTTTCGTAGGTTGCATACCTAGTTTGAGTACACCAATCTCGTCTGCATCGTATTCCTTACCAGTATTGAAGAATCGTACTCTATCATTAGCTTTCATCGTTCCATTCACCACCTTAAAGTACGCGATGATGCCACGGAATGGGTTGAACACTGAGTCAAACACCAAACATTGCAGCGGTGCTTCTGGATCACCCACGGGAGGAGCAATGCGTTCGATGATGGCTTCGAGTATCTCGGGAACGCCGTCGCCGGTTTTGGCAGAACAACGCAATATCTCTTCACGCTTGCAACCCAACAGATCAATAATCTCATCCTCCACTTTCTCTGGCATAGCAGAGTCCATATCACACTTGTTCATCACAGGGATAATCTCCAAGTCATGCTCTAATGCCATATATAGGTTAGAAATCGTCTGCGCTTGCACACCTTGTGATGCATCCACAATCAATAGCGCTCCCTCACAAGCAGCAATACTACGGCTTACCTCGTAGGAGAAGTCCACGTGTCCCGGAGTGTCAATGAGATTGAGGGTATAGCCCTTGTATTGCATTTGAATGGCATGCGACTTAATGGTGATACCACGCTCTTTCTCCAGATCCATGTCGTCAAGCACCTGATTCTCCATCAGGCGCTTATCCACTGTAGCAGTGTATTCTATCAGTCGGTCTGCCAGAGTTGACTTACCATGATCAATGTGCGCAATAATACAAAAGTTTCGTATATTTTTCATCTTTTCAATTTTTATCTTTTTAGACGACTTATTTTTTTACAAAAATAGCCCCACATTTACCCAGTTTATAATCGGCTGCAAAGGTAGTAAAAAATTTGCATATATGCAAAAAAAATCGTAACTTTGCCGCCGTTTTTTATTACAGTACAAAAACTATGCACAAACAACATGTAGTTATTCGCTTCTGTGGTGACTCTGGTGACGGCATGCAGTTGACTGGCACCATGTTTTCATCACTCAGCGCCATCCTCGGCAACGAGATTAGTACCCTGCCCGATTTCCCAGCAGAAATCCGTGCTCCTCAAGGCACATTGGGCGGTGTCAGCGGATTCCAGGTCCAACTTGGTGCTGGAATCCACACCCCTGGCGATAAAGCTGATGTGCTAGTTGCCATGAATGCCGCAGCACTCAAAGTGGGAGCATTGGGTTCTAAATTCAACGTCCCTGACGCACTATGGAATGAGGCAGATTCTCAGTTCAAACGCGATGCGGTCATCCTCATCGACACCGACTCGCTCACCGCTAAAGACCTAGAGAAAGCATTATATAAGACAGAAAACCCATTTACTGAGCTCGGTCTTCCTGAGTCCGTGCAGATTATCCCTGTGGCTCTAACCCAAATGACCAAGGAGAGTCTCAAGGATATGGGATTAGACAACAAAACTGTACTCAAGTCCCGCAATATGTTTGCTCTCGGACTGGTATGTTGGCTTTTCTCTCGTCCTATAGATCAGGCCGTTAGTTTCCTTGAGAGCAAGTTCCAAAAGAAACCTCAACTCATTGCACCGAACGTCAAAGTGCTCACCGATGGTTTCAACTACGGACACAACCTTGCGCTCAATATCCAAACGATGACTATCCAGAAGTCCGATTCGCTCCCTTCTGGTCAATATACCTCCATTGCGGGCAACAAAGCCACCGCATGGGGGCTCATTGCTGCAGCCGAGAAATGCGGCAAGCGATTGTTCCTCGGTTCCTACCCCATCACTCCAGCTACCGATATTATGCATGAGTTGGCAGCTCGCAAGGACATGGGTGTGATGGTAGTGCAAGCCGAAGACGAAATAGCCGGCGTATGTACTGCTATTGGGGCAGCTTTTGCTGGCGACTTGGCTGCCACCTCCACTTCGGGTCCTGGTCTAAGCCTTAAGGGCGAAGCCATTGGCTTAGCAGTGATGGCTGAGCTCCCACTCGTAGTGATTGATGTACAACGTGGTGGACCATCCACGGGTCTTCCTACCAAAACCGAGCAGACCGACCTTATGCAAGCGCTCTACGGACGCAATGGCGAGTGTCCTGCCGTGGTCGTAGCAGCTTCTACTCCTGCAAACTGCTTTGACTTTGCTTACCAAGCCAGCAAGATTGCTCTGGAGAACATGACACCTGTGGTACTTCTCACTGACACCTATCTAGCTAATGGCACAGGTCTTTGGCAAATCCCACAACTAAGTCAATTACCTGCTATTCAACCACAAGGAGCGCCAGAAGAGTTCCGTGGCAACTATAACCCAGCGTTGCGAGATGCGCGTGGCGTACGTTATTGGGCATATCCTGGCATGGAGGGGTATGAGCACCGCAACATCGGTCTGGAACGTGATGCCAACAGAGGTATCATCTCCACCAACCCAGAGAACCACGAGCAGATGGTACGCACCCGCCAAGCCAAGATTGACCAAGTGGCCAATCAGATTCCACTCCTACAAGTACAAGGTAATACAGAGAGCGACACCTTGCTCGTGGGTTGGGGTTCGACCGAGGGGCACCTCTTGGCGGCAGCCAAAGAGCTCCATTGCGCTATAGCACATTTCAACTACATCAACCCGTTGCCAAAGAATACTGCAGAGGTATTGCGCCAATATAAGCGTGTGGTTGTCTGCGAGTTGAACAATGGTCAGTTCGCCGCATACTTGCGCTCAAAAATAGAAAACATATCACTTCTACAGTATAATGAGATAACAGCTCAACCTTTCTCTGTAGACAGAATAGTAAACTTTGTAAATCACGTATAGTATGGACGCTTCTCAATTCAAAAGTAACCAACCAGTTAAGTTCTGCCCTGGATGTGGTGACCATGCTATCTGTATGGCATTGCAAAAAGCCATGGCACAAGTAGGCGTTCCTACTCACCAAACCGTAGTGATTTCTGGTATTGGTTGCTCAAGCCGTATGCCTCACTACCTCAATACCTATGGTTTCAACACCATTCACGGACGTGGTGGTGCTATCGCTACGGGTGTTAAGACCAGCCACCCTGAACTCAACGTGTGGCAAATGACCGGTGATGGCGACTGCCTCGCTATTGGTGGCAACCACTTCATCCACGAGATTCGTCGCAATGTCAATCTCAATATCTGCTTGTTCAACAACCGCATTTATGGTTTGACCAAAGGTCAATACTCTCCTACATCGCCTAAGGGTTTTGTCAGCAAGTCTAGTCCTTTTGGCACTGTGGAGCGTCCATTTATCCCAGCCGAATTGGTACTCGGCGCACGTGGCACCTTCTTCGCCCGTACACTGGATGTGGATATGCCTACCACTGTGGACTGTATGATACAAGCCGCTCAGCACCAAGGTGCTAGCGTGATTGAGTGTCTGGTCAATTGCGTGATCTTCAACCACGGCACCCACAATTGGATTGCCGACCGTGACACACGTGCCGACCGCAGCATCGTGCTCCGTCACGGCGAGAAGATGATCTTTGGCAAAGACAACGACAAGGGTCTGGCGTTAGATTATAGCCAAGGATTGATACCTCAACTCATCGTCGTTTCTGCGGATGATGAGCGTGTGCTCACCCATGACGCCACGACACCCGATCCAACCCTCCACCGCATGCTAGCTATGATGGGACAAGATGAGGTTAAAGGCGAAAGTTTAGAGGCGAAAGGCGAGGAACTACCAATAGCACTTGGCGTCATTCGCCGCGTAGAGGCAGAGAGTTATGATGAGGCTGTTAATCAGCAGATTGAGGAGGTACGCGCAAAGAGCAAAGCCACCACCTTTGATCAACTCACTCAGACATTAGAACAATGGGAAATTAAATAAAGAAAAGTATAAAGTATTCTCACCAATAAAATGAAAAAATGGACATTTTTGATTGCATTTTTCGCAATCTCTAGCCTAGTTTGGGCACAGAACACAACCACAAGCACTCAGGAATCTAAATCCAACATACAAAAGGAAGGACCATCTATTATCGAACAAGTTGAGCAATGGTACTCAGAGAATATGAATTATCTCACTATTACAGCTTTAATGACAATTGAATCTTCATTCATCCCTTTCCCAAGTGAAATAGTCATTCCTCCTGCTGTATATGTTGCAGAAGATCCCAATAGTAGTCTACATGCTACAGATAGTAATCTAGTCAATATGTTTTTAATTGTCCTTTTTGGAACAATTGGTGCTATGCTAGGTGCTATAATAAACTATCTATTAGCCATGTGGCTAGGCCGACCTATCATTTATAAATTTGCAGACAGCAAAATTGGGCATATGTGTCTACTATCTGGTGAAAAGGTAAAAAAAGCAGAAGATTACTTTAATGACCACGGCAAGGTATCCACCTTCATTGGTCGCCTTATTCCAGGTATTCGTCAACTGGTTAGCATCCCTGCAGGATTATGTAAGATGCATTTTGGTTGGTTCCTCTTTTACACCTTCCTTGGTGCTGGTATTTGGAACATAGTCTTAGCGTTATTAGGATATATTGCCCATGGTCAAAAAGAACGTATAGATGCCTATAGCCACGAAATTAGTGTCGTCATCATAGCACTGCTCGGCATAGCGATACTTTATTTTATCATAAAAAAAATCATCAAAAACAAGAAATGATCTTTCTTCAAATATATACGCTGTAGACAAAATATGTAAAAACACTCTAAAATATCAACATAAATTAACATTTCTATTGCATATATCAAATAAAAGTATTATCTTTGCACTTGAAAGAGGTGAAGACACTATTTGTTAAATAGAAAAAAATGTGTCTCTTTTGATAACTCATTATTAACCTATTATTTATTTAAAATTATGAAACTAAAATCATTTCTTGTAATCGCTTTGGTAGCGTTTATGGCCTCTTGTACATCAACTGATGATTTGGTAAAAGATTATGTAGCAGCTTGCAAGGAAGGTGATACTGAGAAAATGGAAGAGTTGGCAAAAGAACTTGAAGAAGTTGAAGATGAACTTACAGATGAGCAAAAAGCTGATATAGCAGCTGCTACTCTTGATAATTTGGTAAAAGATTATGTAGCAGCTTGCAAGGAAGGTGATACAGAGAAAATAGAAGAGTTAAGAGAAGAACTTGAAGAAGTTGAAGATGAACTTACAGATGAGCAAAAAGCTGATATAGTAGCTGCTCTTGATGATTTGGTAAAAGATTATGTAGCAGCTTGCAAAGAAGGTGACACTGAGAAAATGGAAGAGTTGGCAAAAGAACTTGAAGAAGTTGAAGATGAACTTACAGATGAGCAAAAAGCTGATATAGCAGTTGCTTCTCTTGCTGCAGCTTTTGGCGGTGTTATGGATTAATGTTTATTAATAAACAAGAAATCATTAAAAAACAGCAGGAATTCCTGCTGTTTTTTTTATAAAGGAATTCCCATAAGGAGTATGAGACTTGATTATTATAACCACATATTCCCAGAATACGCAAATTAATTTTATTAGATCTCTATTATCCTCCATTATGCGCCCAACCTAGTGCAAAAACACTAACACGACATCCACGAATAGGCACCGTCTCTTTCATACAGGCGAATAATGTTGACCCTGAAGTTATTACATCATCCACAAGGAGTATATGTTTACCCTTCCATTCTTCTGGATATCTAACTAGAAACAATCCCTCCACATTCTCCAGACGTTTATTAAATTGTGATTGTGCTTGATGAGCATTATTTCGAACCCGAACTAAATGTTCTGTATCAATCGGTATTTGCAAAACCTCACTTATACCACGACATATCCACTCTGCCTGATTAAATCCTCTTTCTCTTAATCGACGATTATGCAATGGAACAGGAACTAAAAAGTCCACATCATCAAACAGGTCTGAATCAATATACTCTTGTGCAGCTATTCTTCCTAAGTACTCAAATACCTTAGGTATTGGTCTAGAACCGTATTTACACTCAATAATCCGACGTAGTGTCTGTCCACATTCACGGTTGTAATAGCCCCAAGCCGCTCCTTTTTGGTATCTAATATTTTTGTTGGATTTGTGAATTAATTCAACAAAAACCATATCAATGCCGTTATCTTTCAGTATTGCATGTTCTGTACGCCAAACAGACGTCAGACATGAATTACATATGCAAACTTCGTCATGGATTAGTTTCTTTTCACAAACAACACAAACACTGGGAAAGAAAACCTCTAGAACACCTTTCCACCATCGATATCGTCTTATTCCATCTAGCATAGAACAAGCTGTTTACGATTGTGCATATGATTGATTATTGTCTACGTCCTCTCATCCAACCTGGAACATTAGAGAATAATGAGCCTGATTTACTTTCTACTTTTTCTTCGTCAAGTTTCACAACGATCTCGTCTTCTTCTTCGTCAAATAATCCCATATTTGGAGTTACCTGAGTAATTTCAATTTCAATCGGTTCACTAACATTATCATCTAATAGAGTTTCAGATTCTAATTGCTCTGTATGTATTTCATTGCCCTTTTTATCACGCTTTATCTGGTTATCACTATAGTATGAATCTATCAAAACGCCTATTTCTTTTTCTCCCTTTTTAGGAATGTCTGACACCTCATATCCTGTAGCAATAATAGTAACACGAACACTCTCTCCAAGTTCTTCATCCAACGCAGCTCCCCACTGAACCTCAACATCTTCTCCAACCTCACGTACAAAATCATGAATTTGATCTATCTCTGACATAATCATGGCATGCTCTGTCGAACAATATATCTGCAACAGCAATCGACTTGCCCCATGTACATCTGTATTGATAAGTGGAGAGTGTAATGCTTGGTGGATAGCATTAGCCACACGATTTTCACCACTAGCAGTTCCCACACTGATAATAGCTACACCTCCTTCTCTTAGTGTATTATACACATCGGTGAAGTCAGTGTTAATATATCCAGGTTTGGTAATAATCTCAGCTATAGAACGTGCTGCATTAGCAACAACATCATCCGATTTAGAGAAGGCATTCAGAAGATTAAGATCTGAATATATTTGACGTAGTTTCTCGTTATTAATAACAACAATAGCATCAACTTGCTCTGCAAGTTCTGCCACACCATTCATAGCCTTTTCTATCTTCTTACTTCCTTCAAAAGCAAATGGAATAGTAACAATTCCGACTGTCAATATTCCCATTTCCTTCGCTACTTCAGCAACAATAGGAGATGCACCTGTACCGGTACCACCACCCATACCAGCTGTAATGAATAGCATTTTTGTACCATCATTTAGGGCTTCTTTGATACGCTCACGATCCTCTTCTGCATATTGTTTTGCCAAAGTAGGTCTTCCACCAACTCCCAAGCCTGTACCTAGTTGTAATTTGCCAGGAACACTACTACCAGCAAGACTCATTTTATCCGTATTACAAACTAATAACGTTACATCTTGAATACCTTGCTTGTAAAGATAATTTATCGCGTTACAGCCACCGCCGCCAACACCCATTACTTTAATTATTGACTCTTGTATATCAAGAGGTCCTAGTACATCAATGATATCTTCCATATATGTATTATTTTGATCATTATTATTTAGCAGAAGATTGTTCACTAGTTCCTTGTGATGATTCCAACAATTCTTCTTGAGTAAATATTTCTAGTGTTTTCTCATATATAACATCTATAATTCGCTTATCTTTTCTATAAGGTTTTAGTGGATGTTTTGCTCTATAAACAGCTCCTAACATTAAAGTTCCAACCAAAGATGAATATTGAGGCATACAATACTCTTCCGCAGAATCTGCAGTCAGCCATGCTGCATGTGACCCATACGCCACTTTGACTGTTGTATAACGCTCAAGGAACTCTATTATGCCTTGCAACATAGCACCACCACCTGTAATATACAACACATCATACCTACTAGCTTCTTTATTGAGAGCAGATATCAAAGGATTCAGTATCTGCTTCAACTTATTGGATATCACAACAGAAAGTTCTTCTGTAGTGATTGCTACTTGCTTATCATTGTTACCTCTAACTATATAACGTTTATTTTTCTCCACCAAATCAGGTAATGCCAGGCCGTAACTACATTTCAAATGTTCTGCGTACATCATTGGTATTCCCAACTCTTCTTGTATTGCTTCTGTAATATCATATCCACCAAGAGCAACTACCTGAGCATGCAAGTGTTGTGTACCCTTATAAAGACTCAAAGTACTCGTCTGAGCTCCTAAATCCAATATAGCACAACCACGTTCCATATCTTGATCCGAAGCTAATGCATTCAATAAAGCATCAGGACGAGCATATGAATGCTCTATATTAACAGTAGAACGTTTAAAACTTCCTTCAATCTTGTCCTCAATTTCTTTTTTACCAACAAAAGCTATATAATGAGCTTCCACTAAAGTTGCTTTTTGATCGGGAGTAGGAACACTGTCTTGCTCTTCATCATCTAACTTATAGTAATATGGAACCAAGTCCAAAACTTGTACATCCACATTTTTCTTCTCTATTTTCTCCTTACATTCAACTTCCATTTCTTCAAGAAGACTCTGAGTGATAGCTCTTTTTCTAATTTGATCACGATTGGAAGAGATAGGAACAACCTTTAAAGTTCGTCCCCCAACACACACAAACGTATTATGAATATTATTGATTCGTATGCGATTTCCTAAAAAACGGAGAATTTGATTAATCATGAAACCTGCGTCAGTCGTATTCACTATCACACCATGATCAACACAATCTCTCAACGAAGACTCTTCTGCACCCAAAATATGCAAAAGACCATCACTCGTATATTCAGCAGCCATTGCCTTAAAAGACTGACTACCTAAATCCATCGCTATAAGCAAAGAGTTTTGTAATTTATCTTTCATTTTTTCACTAAACATTCATTAAACAATAAATTCCCATTACCTTCTTACAACTTGCCCGTTGAAACGCAAGTCCAACTCTTGACATTCAGGGTAACCTAATACATCAAATCCTTGAGTGTATAACTTTTGCAATCTTGCTAGCTTATCTTCATATCCAGACAATGTTCCCAACAAAATTTTGGCATCGTAATTCACTTGGTTTAGAATCACAGAATTAGAATCATCTATCTGTACACTAGATATCTTCTCTTTCCAATATTCATTCTTATCAAGCCACATAACAAAATCAAAGATATCTTCCGTTGCAGACTCAACAGTTAGACTTCCAAATATTGGCAAAATATTAGGCTCCACTCCTTCACAACAAGGCATCACACGCCTATCAGAATCCACCCAATAAATAGTATCACTAGTATTCACACTAAAAACAGGTACACGTTGAGAAACACTTATCGATACTACCCCCATCGCTGTTTTATGACAATGCGCAGTTCTAATCATAGAGTGACCAAGCAGAGCTTGTTCTATCGAATAGCAATCAATTTGTCCTACCGGCTGTCCTAAACTATAACAAGAAACAGACTTCAAATAGTTTTCTAATTCTTTTACATCAACATATTTGCGAGTCTCATAATCTTCTATCACGATATCCACCTTTTCACATAAAGTAGCATCCGTGACATGCGAACATGTGACCACACAAACCACTACCACAATGCAACTAAGTACTGCAGCTATGGTTAAAAACATAGATTTCTTTTTACTCATATTCATTAAGATTTAGTTTAATTTCGTTTACCTGACGTTCTATATCACCAGCCCCCAATGTCATAACCACTACTTTTTCTCTACTAGAAATCCAACGAGTCACTTGCAAAGAAATTTGTCCAACAAGATCCTCCTTTGCTACCACATTGCATTTAGATGGATTTCCCATTAAAGACCGTAGCCATTCACTAGTAACTCCAATCATTGGTAATTCACGAGCAGGATAAATAGGCAATAATAAAATAGAGTCTGCTAAATTAAGCGCATCTACAAATCCACCTGCAAAATCACGCGTACGACTATACAAATGAGGTTGGAAGACCACTAGTAATTTACGATGAGGATACAACTTTTTAACAGATTTAATACTCGCTTTTAACTCCTCTGGATGATGCGCATAATCATCAATATAACTAACGAGCGATTTATTTACATGTAAATTGAAACGGCGATAGACCCCAGTAAAACTGGCTAACCCATCTCGTAATTCTTGCTCCGTCAAACCTAACAAATAAGCTATCGCTAATGCGGCTACACTATTCTCCACATTCACCCACGCGGGCACACACAATCGCATATCTAAGATTATTGCATTAGGCGCATGAAAGTCAAAGACGATTACACCATCTTCAAACCTTATATTGCGAGCCGAAAAACTGGCATCTTGCTGTTCTACCGTGTATGTATATACTGTTGCCTTAAGATCATCTACAGGTATATCTAAACCTCGCTTAACCACCAAAGCATTTGATACTAATGAAGCATAATGTAAGAAACTATCACGGTAATTCTCCTCAGTCCCATAAACATCCAAATGATCCGCATCCATACTCGTGATTACTGACATATACGGAGATAAGTGATGAAAAGAACGATCGTATTCATCTGCCTCAGTCACCACATAGTCACTACTAGTATCAATAAGCAGATTTGTATTATAGTTATTAGAGATTCCACCCAAAAATGCGCTACATCTCAACTTCGAAGAGTATAAAATATGAGCCAACAAAGTACTTGTAGTAGTTTTTCCATGCGTACCTGCCACACACAAAGATTTCGCCATCCGTGTTAACCAACCCAACACCTCTGCTCTTTTCATGATTGTAAAGCCATGCTCTCTCAACCACTGATACTGCGGTTGCGTATCAGGAACTGCAGGAGTTCGAACGACTAACGTATGTGCCACATCCAGACGTTGTACCAAGGAACAATCATCACCATATTCTATCACAACACCCTCTTTTTCCAACTCCGTTGTCAAAGAGGATGAAACACGATCGTACCCAATTACAAGATACCCTTTTGCGGTAAAGTAACGCGCTAACGCACTCATACCAATACCGCCAACACCCAAAAAATATATCGTATTAACACGTTCTAGATTCATTCTCGAATAGCAATTACAATAATTTCATCAAACGATGTCATATATTACGTTCTATCGTCTACATATCTCGCTGCAAAATTACAACATTTTTCTGACATATGCAAGATTTAAGATGGATTTTTTATACCAACCATGTCGCATCGTAAAACAACGCAAACTCCAATTTCAAAAAGACAACCATATACTTCATCGTAGATTTTAATATTTAGCGAAAAATCTTACAATATCTTGCATATATGCTATTTTTTTTGTACCTTTGCGCTCTAAATCACAAAAACTATGGCAAGAAGAGTAACACCCAAGAAAACGCAACCATCTAAAGAGACCAAAACAAATAAAACGACCACAAAGCCAAATAGACTTAAAGCGTTCCTTCAAAAAACGCGTGAATTACTATTAAATCGTAAGTTTCAAATATCTGTAGGCATCATTGTTTTTGCTATCACAATAATGATGTTTATCGCATATGTTAGTTTCTTTTTTACAGGTGCAGAAGATCAATCAATAGTAGAGGCTATTGATACACGTCATGAATTACGAGACAACATTCAAAACACTTTAGGTCTTCCTGGTGCTATTGTTTCACGTTGGTTGGTGCACAGTACATTTGGCATAGTATCTATCTTTGCTTTGATTGCAATGGCCCTCTACTCCACACGATTGGTTAGAGAGTACAATTTACCTCGCCTACGTTTACTATTTATTACCATCTTTGCTTTAATGTGGGGATCCATCACATTAGGATTCGCACAACACATCATAGGGAAAGATGCTTTTTTCTATTGGGGAGGTAGCGTAGGTAAAAGTATTGCAGAATGGGGAATCTCTTATATACATTGGTTAGGAATGACCATCATTCTTATAACGTCACTTATCGTATTCCTCATATTGGTTGATAAAAAGTTCCCAGAACGTTGCAAACAGTTCTTTTCATGGTTAACCGAATTATTTAAGAAGAAGGAAAAGGATGAAATGGAACTTCAACAACAAGATAAGATGGAAGGTATCCTTGTTGAGGATGTTGTAGAGGATATTGTAGAGAACGTTGAGGATGAAATTCTAAATATAGAATTAACACCAGAAGATGAATTGTTAGTCAACAGCGATAACAGTTCTTCGCAACCAGTTTTTCACTTGGATGTAGAAGTTCCAAATGAAGAATTAATTACCGATGATACACCTGAGAATGTTGACATTTCTATTACAGATGTACCTAATGTTGAGTTACAAGAAGAAACATCCGAGATGTTATTGGAAAAACTAGGTCCATATGATCCTCGAAAAGACTTGGAACAATATAAATTTCCTTCGCTCAATTTACTGAAGATATACGACAACGAAACAGCACCTCTAATAGATAAGAATGAGCAACAGACCAATGCCAATCGAATTGTAAATACGCTACGAAACTTTGACATTGAAATTGAGTCTATTAAAGCAACTGTAGGTCCCTCTGTTACTCTTTATGAAATAGTACCAAAAGCTGGTATCAAAATAGCTAGAATCCAAGGACTTGAAAATGATATCATGCTATCGCTTGCTGCTATTGGTATTCGAATTATTGCCCCTATGCCAGGAAAAGGAACCATTGGTATTGAAGTTCCTAATGAAAAACCACAAATAGTATCTATGCACTCTGTAATAGCAAGCAAGCGTTTCCAAGAAGAACACAAGATGAAACTACCTGTTGCTATCGGTCGTACTATTACAAATGAAGTGTTTACATTTGACCTTGCAAAAACACCTCACCTTTTAGTTGCCGGAGCAACTGGACAAGGTAAATCAGTTGGTTTGAACGCAATACTAACATCCCTGCTATATAAGAAGCATCCAGCGGAATTAAAATTTGTATTGGTTGACCCTAAGATGGTTGAGTTCTCAATCTATAAACCACTCCTTAAACATTATATGGCAGCGATGCCTGACCAAGATGAAGATGAAATTATCATTACTGATTGTCAAAAAGTCATCAACACTCTTAATTCGCTTGTCATAGAGATGGAGAATCGTTATCAATTACTTATGACGGCAAAATGTCGTAATCTAGAAGACTACAACGAAAAATTTGTCAACCGCAAATTAAATCCAGAAAGAGGACATCGATACATGCCTTACATAGTAATTGTTATAGACGAGTATGGAGATTTTATTATGCAAGCAGGTAAAGAAGTCGAACGCCCTATCCAACGCCTAACACAAAAAGCACGTGCGGTAGGTATGCATATGATCCTTGCAACCCAACGTCCTGACGTTAAGATTGTAACGGGTACGATCAAAGCCAATATCCCAACTCGTATTGCATTCCGTACCCAGTCTGTCGTTGATTCACGAACAGTATTGGATAGCAAGGGAGCAGACCAACTAATTGGAAAAGGCGATATGCTATATTCTGCTAGTGGTGCAATTACACGTATTCAATGTGCTTTTGTTGATACTCCTGAAGTAGAAAAAATTGTACAACACATTGAACAACAGCAACATTATTTAGAGCCTTACCAATTGCCAGAATATATAGCAGAAGGTAGCGATACTCCTGCACCTGGTTCTGTAGATCTTAAACGTTTGGATCCTATGTTTGCAGATGTAGCTCGCTATACGGTTAGCAAACAAGAAGGATCAACCTCACGCATCCAGCGTGCATTCGAAATAGGTTATAATCGTGCTGGTAAACTCTCAGACCAATTAGAAGCAGCTGGTATCGTAGGACCTAATAAAGGGCCTAAGGGACGAGACGTACTTATACAAGACATGGAACAGTTAGAACGTAAACTACAGGAATTAGGTTACTAAAACATTGAATATATCATATAATCAAACTTTGAAGTTATGTCATTACTTATTATTATATTGACTGTGCTACAGTCTCTATTTTCGACATTGGATCAAAAGACATTGCAAGCCGATTTTACAATGGTGCAAAATCAAACTGCAGTAAACACGCAAACTCCTATGACATACACTGGAGATATCAAAATGCGTGGCAAGAAATTTATTATGTCCATGTGGATCATGGAAGCTTCGTATGATGGAAAAACATTATACGTCTATAATGATGATATTGAAGAACTAACTCTCAGCAATCCTACTAATGAGGAACTGCTAACAACCAATCCTATTCTTTTTGCCAAATCATTGCTACCTACATGCGAATATTCCGAAAAAGTAATTGGAGAAAAAACACAAGTCACCCTCACTCCAAAGGATCAATCTAAAGGTATCAAAAAATTACTGCTGCAAATATACACTAGTACACTCACTCCAATTTATATTGAAATACAAGAAACGAATGGAGCAGTTACGACCCTACGCTTCAATAACGCAAAATACACGACCGAAAATCCTTCGTTTAAATTAACAAAACCTGGAGTTTATATAAACGACTTACGATAAAATACAATAGAAGCGTGATAGTCTATCACGCTTCTATTGTGTATATGCAACTGCATTATATATCAATGTAAAATCTTATATATTAATTCCTTCCACAAATCTCCATCTTTTGCACTAGGGTTATTGATACCTTTTAAACGTGCATCTATATCTCTGAAATATCCAATAATTGCAAATGTTTTTCCAGCCGAAAACCTACGAGCGGCTGCAGCGTAATCCTTTACAAAAAAAGGAGCAACTCCTAAAGCTGGACCTGCGACACGATCACTCTTATCAGGTAAATAATGATATACCATTAAGTTTGCAAAGAAACCGTAGAGTATTCCTAATTCCTTAATCATCGGATGATCCTTGCTATTAGCGAAGTATTGAGTTATGCGATTGGCTTTGACTACATCTCCTGCGATTAATGCACTCTGTAATTCAAAAACATTGAAATCTTTAGAAATACCAATATTTCTCTCTACCAATGCAGCATCAATCACCTTAACTCCTTCAGGACGGCCATCTATCAATTTTTGCAACGAACCTACTATCTGCGTCAAATCCGTACCCAAACTATCAGCTAATATCTTAGCTACTTTCTCATCTATTTGGACCTCATCCCCTAAGGCTTTGAGTTCTTTATTGCGTTCAGCCACATAATCACGTATCCACTTCTCTACTTGATAATCACGCAATTGCTCTGACTCCATCAGCACACCGCCCTTCTTTTCCCAATTTTTGAATAGATTTAGACGTTTATCCGGAGAACCATATTTATAACAAAAGACCAAAATGGTTGATGGCTGAGGATTATCCATATACATCGCTAACGCTTCCCATTTCTTAATATTTTGCGCCTCTTTTACGATAATGACTTTATATCCACCCATCATAGCAAAACCGCGTGCTGCACCTATCACAGGCGAAACATCACCACTCGCCAAATCTTTACCATAAATAATCGTTTGGTCAAACTCACGGGCCATAGCATCTAGCACATTCTGCTCAATGTAATCAGATACCTTATCTATATAATAAGATTCTTTTCCACAAAGCATATATGCTGGAGCATACTTACCTTGCTTAAGACCTATCATTACTTCTTCGTACTTCATCCTACGCCTAAATCTGTATTATTAATTAATATCTCTATTTTCTTTGATTGTTTCAGTTCGGGATATACTTCTTTCAAAAACCATTTAGTTAGATTATTATCGCGTTTCACATGAGTCGTGTTCTCGCAAAAGACATTCACACTCGCATACTCAAAATATTGTTCTGCTAATGCTATATCCCTTGATATTCGCTCTTTTGAATCAGCCTCTGTACAACAAAGCAAACAAACACCATGGAAATACTTCGCCACATCCTCTACCGTTACATCAGAACTCACACCTTTCTTCCACAGTTCACGCAAAGCACCATCAAAACTCTCTATTCCACAACGAAATTTTACATCAACACCATCAAACTGCTCGGCAAACTTCTCTAGTTTATGGCGATACATATAATGTGCCTCAAACCAAAGCGTATGTATATTTTTCTCTTTAACAATGCGCTTAATTTCTTTAATAGTTTGTCCATCCAGTTCTATTGCCGAACCCGAATTGATCACATCCAATACACCATAGATCCCTGTCACACAGGCAAGCACTTCCCTATTTACAGAAAAAGGATCTTCACTCACATCTGTATGATAGTCGCAAAAGGTACATTGTTTCCACTTGCACCCCTGCCCCTGCAAAAGCACAAACTCTCTCGGCATAACCGTATGAATAACCGCATATCTATCCATCACTTGTCGCCTAATCGCCTTTTCGCCTAATCAACTTAATCATAGCATACGCCATTGGTGTTCCCAATACAGCCTCAATTAATAGCTTAGAAACATATTGGAATCCTATCATCATTAGTAGGTCGTGGGTGGATACTGTTCCCGCAAATGCAATTAGTACAAATGGCAGTGAATCAAACCAATATGCTACAGCTGAACTACCAATGGTTCTCACCCATAGTCGTTTACCATTTGTCCATTTCTTAATTTTCTCCATCAGCCAAGCATTACAAAGTTCGCCTAAAAGAAAGCCTGTCAACGAACCTATCACAATACGTGGGACATAAGAAAACATGGTATTGTACGCCTGTGCAGTCGCATCTAAATAATTTGGTGATGGTAAGAAGACACCTATTTGCGTACATAAAACCATCACAATATTACAAAGCAGGGTGATAAATATCACTTTTCGTGCAGTCTTATATCCCCAAATTTCAGTCAGGACATCACCCAACATATATGCGAATGGGAAAGTAATAGTCCCAGCATCAAAATAAAAAAGATTCCAAAGACCAATGACCTTAACTGCCATCACATTGCTCACCACATATAATGTAACGAACAACGCAGTCACTACGATAAAAGAGGTACTATAACCTCTTGCTTCATCGCTTTTAACTTTTGACATTTCGCCTTTAACCTCATCAATGCGGTTTTTGAAAGGGTTTTCCGCTACCTTATTATTCATAAAATGTTTATTTATAAAATTACTCTGCAAAGATACGATTTTTTTTTTAGATACACAAAATAATACAAAAAAAGCGCGAATTGAATCGTGCTTTTCTCGTTTTTGTCATATAATAACTACTCTCGTTATATAGGAGAAGTAAACTACTTTTCTCTCTGCTTACCAAGCATTTTAATTAGAAAGGCATAACAGTTGTTAATGGAAAACGAGCTCGCAAACGGTAACGAGATGTATGCACACTAGCAGGCTCTACATTAAAGATCCTAGCTATCACTTTGGTATTGACTCCTGCAACAAAACAAAGAATATAAGAAACATTTCCCTTTGTCAACTTTGAAGTTGCACGTTCACACAAATCAACCATAAGATTGATGTCAATCTCATAAATACGAGCCAACGTTTTCTTCTTCATCTCAATTGATAAAGATGAATTCTGAATCTGTCCTTCTAGTTGGGACATCGCATGTTGAATAATAAAAACTTTACTTTGCATGGCGTACAACCATCCTAAATTTAGAATAGCGGCGCAAAAGTACTACTTTTTTATCTATTTTCATATAGACAAATCTAGACAAATGTATTTACAACAAGTCATATTACCTAAAATTATTAGTTATTTAGTAAGGGAAAGGATATTGAGAAGAAAATTTCTTACGTATTCTATATCGCACAGTATAAACACTTGCAGGTTCTAAAGACATAAATTCTGCTATATCTTCAACACTCATATTCGCAGCAAAACACAAAATATACCGTTTATCCATCGTCGTGATTTTTTTACCATGCTCCAAAAGTACTTGAATATGGGCTAAATCCAAGTTTTGCAATTCAACAATAGCTCGCTGCACATAATCACGCTTAGCGAAAGTCTGTAATTGACTGATTAATTCATCAACCATCAACTGAATCGGTTCTACATTGGTCTTTTGCTTCAAATCTGTAATCGTATGACGCATGTTATCAGCCTCTAAAGCAGCTTCATACAAACGAGATTCTATATTCTTTTTGCGCAAATATAACACTAATACGACTGCGCAAACTATTATCAACCAAGATGATAAGGCTATTAGTAGCCATTGGTTAGCACGATTCTTTTGGTTTAATTGTTCAAGTTCTAATTTATTTCTCTCAATGGTTAATTGTTGATTATGTATCTCTATCTTATGTTTGTCCACTTCATACTGTGTCTGAACTTTTTGTAGAGCAAGTCTTTTGTCTAAATCATAACGAATGTTATTATTTTCAATAACTAGTTTATAATATCTTAATGCATCTTGCCATCTACCTTGTTCCTCATAAATCATTGCGAGAAACTTGTAGGCTTCACCTCTCTCAGTAATCACTGTATTGGGCGATACCTTAGCCACTGTGTCTATCATATCTATCACCTCTAGCATCATCCTTTCCGCATTAGTATAATCCTTCTCATAATACTCCTGCCAAGCCTCCAAATCTACCACGCTAATTAAGCCTTCTATAGAATCCTTGCGCGTACGAGAATCTTTTAATACCTCACGTGATTTAGCCAAATAATATCGAACACTATCCACCTGTGGCGGATTAAAATACATGTCGTAGAAAAAAGCTAAATTATAGTAACTCCACACTGGTACAATATTATAATCATATGGATTCTCTATCTGCTCCAGCGCATGAACGGCTCCCCATCCATGTTGAATCGCCAAGTCTATACTATCTATATGCGAATAATATCCCGATGCCACAGAATGATAATTATATCGTGTCATCACCGATGGATGATCAACTGATAATTCGCACAACAGTTCTGCCTGTTCCCCCATATTCATCAAATCCTGGATATTCATATAATCTATCGCACGCTCATACAAACACAGTGACATCTTATCCCAATCCCCAGCCTTTTCATAAATTTCATATGCTTCTATCAATTTATTTTGTGCATCTGCTGCTCGCCCTTCATCAATATCATGCAATGCCTCACGACGCAAAGAGTCTGCTTTTAGTACAGACACACTAGAACCATAAGTTATATGATTAACCAAGAACAAAAAAACAAATACAGCAATCAAACGAGTAATATGTAGGATAATGTTTTTCACGATTAGCAGTATATAATCAGCATTAATATAAATAGAAGTTCATAATAACGCCACAAAGATACAATATTATTTTTATTTCTACAAATATCACAATCTTTTTAATTAAATTATCTATACCTTCTACTGCCTTTCCGAAAGGATAACGAAGGGATCTAAAAGTAAAGATATATAAACAAAGAGAGCCTAAGTTGTTACTTAGACTCTCTGAAAATGGCGGCTACCTACTCTCCCACAAACGCAGTACCATCGGCGTTGCTGAGCTTAACGACCCTGTTCGGAATGGGAAGGGGTGGGACCTCAGCGCTAT
>JAFOYE010000015.1 GCA_017391525.1 Paludibacteraceae bacterium
AAAACTTTCAAACTGCCAACTCCGTTGGCTACACACAGCAGGTCTTCTGACTTATCGCTCCTGATGTTCAGCCTTCCCAGTTCGCTAGGAACCAGTGACTTTCAAGATAATGAACATTGGATTGCGAATCACAGCAGCGGGTCTGTGCCAGAATCTCACTGGCTTCCCTAAAACTGAATGCGGGTGCAAAGGTACAACAAAATTTGGAGATGTGCAAATTTTGAGTAGAAAAAGTTTTAAGAGTTTTAAACGTTCTAAGGGAGTAAAGTGTAGGGTGTAAGGTGTAAAGTGTAAAGGCGGGTGATGGGTTACGCTTTGAAATATTTGGTGTAGTTATCTAAGAAAAGTTGTACGGCTTCAGCGAGAGGGCCATAATACTCACCGCCTGCGGCATTGGCATGTCCACCTCCGTTGAATATTTCGCTGGCGAAGATATTGACGGGTCTATCGCCTTGGCTGCGGAAAGAGAGCTTGATTTTGGTCTTTATGCCACCATTTTTCTCCATTTCATCGGGAGTTGCCTTGTCTTCACGCATAAAAACAGAATAGTGGATATCCTTGCTTTGGAGAGGCATATTGACGACACCCTCAGCATCACCCTTTTGGAAGTTGAAGCGGTAGAGCTCTTTTCGACTTAGACAGATGAGTGAGGTATGATGTTCAGGGAAAACGCGCAACTTTTGGTAGAGGCAATAACCGACTAACTTCATACGATCAACAGAGTATTGGTTGAAGACGGCATTATAGATCTCGTCTTTGTTAATTCCTGTAGCAATGAGTTTGGCTACCATTTCGTATATTTGTGATCTGTTGGAATTATACGAGAAGTTGCCCGTGTCGGTCATGAGTCCAGTGTAGAGGCAGGTAGCTATATCGGTTGAAAGTTGAAAGTTGAAAGTTGAAAGTACGTCGTACACCAATTCACAAGTAGATGAAGCTTCGGGCTCGGACACGGTGAAATCGGCGAAATCTGTAGGATAGAGATGGTGATCGATCATTATCTTCTTGCTGTTGAGCGTGAGCATCTTATCACCAAGTGCTCCAATGCGTTTTGGAGCGTTGAAATCGGTACAAATAATCAAATCGGCAGCATCTAAGTAGGTATCTGCAAGTGTTTCGTTACCTTCGTATATCAATACGTTTTCTGCACCTGGCATCCAGGCTAGAAATTCTGGAAAAGCATTCGGAACGATGACTTGTGCAGCCTTGTTGAGAGACTTGATGTAGTGGTACACTGCTAAACTGCTTCCCATAGCATCGCCATCTGGCGATTGGTGCGTCAGAAGTACGACATTTTGTGCAGTTTGAATAGCTGAGAATATTGCCATAGTTGTACGTTATTTTGTTAAAATCGTGCAAAAGTACTGCTTTTTTTGCGTATTTCAAAATTTTTTCGTAACTTTGCGCGCTATTTTCAATAATAAGCCAAGAACAAGAATATTAACAACTAAAAATAACATTTATAAAGCAATGAAGAAATTCCTGTTGAGCACGTTGGTTTTGTGTGCGAGTGTATGCGTTTGGGCGCAAGAAGATCAAGTGTTGATGACTATCGCAGGCAAACCTGTGATGGTGTCTGAATTTATGTACATCTATGAGAAGAATAACCAAGAGTCTAATGTGGAGAAGAAGTCTATGGAAGATTACTTGGATTTGTTCATTAATTTTAAGTTGAAAGTGGTAGAGGCAGAGTCTCAAGGTTGTGATACTACTGAAGCTTTCAAGAAGGAGTTGGCAGGATATCGAGCTCAAGCAACTTCTAAATATCTCCAAGATCAAGAAGCGATAGATAGTTTGGTGGTGTTGAGTTATAATCGTATGGCGAAAGTTCGTCGTGCCGCTCATATTGTGGTACAATGTCCTCAGGATGCAGATTCTGCGACTGTAGCTGCAGCGATGAAACGCATTAATGATGCTCGTAAGCGTGTAACAGAGGGTGTATCAAAGAAAGTTAAGAAGAATGGCAGACTTATTTGGCAACGTGTAGTGGAAGATTTTGGTGATGTGTCAGCGGAGGTTTCTGAGGAACCTGCAGCAAAGAAGAATCGTGGTGAGTTAGGATGGATATTGCCATTCCGCTATGTGTATGTGTTCGAGGATGCTGTTTATAACACTCCAATCGGTGGTGTAACAGAGGTGTTTAGATCTCCTTACGGATTCCATGTCGCAAAAGTTTTGGATGAAACAGATTACAAGGAGGTACATGCAGCTCATATCATGAAGATGACTCCAGCAGGTGACGCACAACGATTGATTGATGCTCAATTGGCAATGGATAGTATTTATATGCTAGCTACACAAGATTCAGCAGATTTTGCAGCGTTGGCACAAGCTTATTCAGAAGATAAGGGTTCTGCCATTCGTGGTGGAGATTTAGGTTGGTTCTCTCGTGGTGCGATGGTGCGTCCATTTGAGGATGCTACTTTTGCTCTAGAGGTAGGTCAAGTCAGCAAACCATTCCAATCACAATATGGTGTGCATATTTCTAAGTTGTATGGAATACGTGGTATTCAACCATTGGATAGCATGCGTGCCAATATCCTAAGACAAGTGCAACGCGATCAACGAATGCAGATAGCTCATCAAAGTTTTATCAACAAAACTCGTGCGGAGTATGCATTGCCAGCAACAATGAGCGATGATGAGGTGATGGCATATGCAGATGCACATTTGGAGGAGAAGTATGTGGATTTCCGTAACTTGGTAAAAGAGTATCATGATGGTATCTTGTTGTTTGATGTATCTCTCCGTGAGGTTTGGGACAAAGCTAGTCAAGATGTAGAGGGATTGACCAAATATTTTGCTGCAAACAAGAAGCAATATAAGTGGGATGAACCACGCTTCAAGGGTTGTGTTATCTATGCTAAGAATGAGATTGCTGCTAAGAGTGCGAAACAAATCGTGAAAAAAGCGCATCCAGACTCAGTGATGAGCTATTTGAATCAGCGTGTGAATGTGGATAGTGTGTTGTATGCTCGTGTGGAGCGCGGATTGTGGAAACAAGGTGCTAATGGCGCGGTGGATAAATATGGATTCAAGCTTAAAGGTGCAGAGTATGAGCCAACAGAGGAGTATCCAATAGTTATCGTAATGGGTAAGGTTATCAAGGCTCCTCAAGAGTATACTGATGATCGTGCTAAGGTAACAACTGCTTATCAAGATTATTTGGAGAAACTGTGGATAACATCTCTTCGCGAGAAATATCCGGTTGTAATCAATCAAGAGGTGTGGGAAGCGCTCATTAAGGGATTAAATGATTGATATTTGCCATTGTGAAGGCTAGATTTGGTATATTAATATTGGTTGTGCTAGTATTGCTGAATATACTAGCAGGTTATGTCGTGGCTCGTTGGGATATGACCGACGATAAACGTTATACTATTTCTGATCAAACCAAACAAACACTTGAAGACTTGGATTCGACCTTGGTGGTAACGATTTTGTTGGACGGAGAACTGAATTCAGGTTTTACTCGTCTCAAGAAAGCGACCGAGGAGTTGGTAGAGGAGTTTTCTATCTATGCAGCGCATGGTATAAGGATTGATACGGCTTCAGCAGAGCTGCTAGAGATGTTTCCTCCTACAGTCATACAAGAGCGAACACACAAAGGGAAGATGGCTCAGACCGTGGTCTATCCATTTGCTGTTGTGGGATATAAAGGGTATAAAACTCCAGTCAATCTTCTGTATAATCAAATTGGTTTGGATGGAGAGGAAAATCTCAATCGTAGTGTAGAACTTCTTGAGTTTAACTTCATTAGCGCGATTCGACTCCTAATGCAGGAAGAGGTAAAGAAGGTTGCATTTTTGGACGGACATGCGGAATTGGGTGAGCAGTATGTGAGTGATTTTGCTAGACAACTTGAACAATATTACGAAGTATATCCTATTCGGATGGGAGACTCAGTGGGTATATTAGATGATTTTGCTGCGGTTATTATAGCAGATCCACAAATGCCATTTTCCGATTCAGACAAGTATATTATTGACCAGTATATCATGCAGGGTGGACGTGTGTTGTGGTTGCTCAATGGCGTCTTGTATTCGTATGATTTGCTTTCTGAACAGGGATATACACCAATCGTGGCATCGGATTTGAATCTCAATGATTTGCTGTTTACATACGGTGTTCGTATTACTCCTGGCTTGGTACAAGATTTACAATGTCGTCTTGTTCCAGTAGATATGTCTTCAGATCCAGAGCAACCTAATTGGCAACCTATGCAATGGACGTATGCCCCATTGTTGCTCCCTACGTCTGCTTCTCCTATAACCAAAGGTCTAGGTCCGTTGACCTCAGAGATGGTTTGTGCGTTGGAGTTGGTAGGTAGTGGTAGTGATATACAGAAGAATGTCTTGTTGACGACTTCTTCTAAGAGTAAGATTACTCCAGCGCCTGCAGAAGTGGATTTGAGTGTGGGTGTGGATGATGAAGGTGCATACCAACTAGCGAATATCCCAGTAGCTGTTAGTTTGGAGGGTAAGTTCACTTCTCGTTATGCTTATTTAGGTGCACCAGATAGCTTGAAAACCTCCTGCTCTGTTATTAAAAAGAGTCCAAGTACACGTCAAGTGGTTGTGGCAACAGGTGTTGGCTTTGATGGTCGATCACTTCCTTTAAGTTTTGATCATTATTCGGAGACACTCTATGCTAATGTTGACTTTTTGGTTAATGCAGTCTTGTATTTGACTGGTGATGAAGATGATATAGCATTGAGGCAACTGAAACAGAGGGTTGTTACTCTGCGAGTAATTGATGACGATCTAGCAGCTAATTCTCGCATTATGGCGCAAGTGGTGAGTATCGTGATACCATTGTTAGTGTTGGCATTGATAGGTGGTGTCGTACTCGTGATTAGATATAGAAAATACGTAAAAAAATCATAGATATGAAACCTGTTAGAGTGTTGATGTTGATTTTGTGTACAATTGCTGTAACTCTTCAAGCGCAGCAAAAGTCTTACCCAATTGAGACGATTAATGGTAAAGAATATTATCGTTACACGGTAGAAAAAGGTGTAGGTTTGTACAGACTTAGTGTGAATTTTGGGGTTTCTCAAGAGGAAATTCTAGAGGCTAATCGTAAACTAATGAAGACTGGATTGCAGTATGGTGAAACAGTCTTGATACCTGTTGCTCAGTCATCGCAGACGTCAACTCCTGTGCGTGAATTGTCTCAGGAGATTGAGTCTACTCCCAAACAGGATGTGGTGGTCAATAAAACTGAGACTCCAGTTGCTCCAACTATGCCGGAAGCGTTTGGTGTTCCACAATACGTTTCGCCACAGGAAAATGAGGAACGAGAAAGATTTAGTCTATCGTCTCTATTGACGAATAGTTTATTGGATATTATAGATCATCCCCTTTTAGAAGGGTTGAATTTGGATAGTATATTCGGTAGAGATACTCTCAAAATCGCATTTATGTTGCCACTTCAAGCGCAAGCTACGAAGAGAATACCTGCTATGGAGCGTTTTGTGGACTACTATATGGGAGCTTTGATAGCAATTTACGAGGAACAACTATCAGGAAAAAATATTCAAGTATTTACATATGACATAGGTAAGAATGTCCAAGCCATACAATCGATACTCGAAAGCGATTCTTGGCAGCATATGGATGCTATTATTGGTCCTGCATATTCTCAACAAATAGATATGATGTTGGAGTATGCTAAGGAAGATTCAACTTGGGTTCTCGTTCCTTTCTCTGCAGATATCAACGATGCGTATGGTAACCCTAATGTGTTGCAATATAATGCATCTAATCAAACTCAAGCAGAAGCCTTTGCACAATATTTAGAGGAGTACAAAGATGATATTAACTGTGTTCTCGTGCAGAATAAGGCCGGTGATGCTATACCTAAAAGTGTGCAAGCTGTGCATGAGGCATTGCAACGACACGAGATTCCTTCTACCAAAATCACCATACGCAGTATTTTGCATGATTCTCTTGCTAGGGCATTGGTTCCTGGCAAGGAAAATATCATTATATTCAACACAGAAAAGATTAGTAATCTAAGCGTAGTTATGCCATATCTGCAAAAATGCTTAAGTAGATATAGATTGACACTATACTCTCGTTATTCATGGCAACAGGAGATAATAGATATACCTCAAATCTATACATCCATCTTCTTGGAGAATATTGATCCTCCATATAACTACAAAGGAGTGTATCAACGTTTCTTTTCGTCAGAACCAAGTTCTCGATATCCAAGATATGATTTGTTGGGTTACGATCAAGTTAAACAATTATTGAGTATATTGCAAGATCCTTCATCCATAAAAGTTGAGGAGATATGGTTAGGCATTCAATCTAATGTTAGTTTTCAACCATCTATAGTGCATTCGGGTTATGAAAACTTGCAAGTAAATGTGGTTCGTAAGTAATGATTATTCGTAGATATATACTATTTGCTATACTGATACTCACGGGTACGGTTCTAATGGCTCAACCTAGGTTGGATAAGCCAGAGATCTTCCTGGGAGCACATGGTGGCGTGAAGGCATCAACGATGTTGTTTTCGCCTTCGGTAAAGCAATTGGATATCTTACATTCCCCATTGACTCCTAACGGTGGTTTGGTTTTTCGTTATGCTGAGCACAAAGTGTGCGCGCTGCAGGTGGAGTGCAATTATATGCAGAATGGTTGGGCCGAAGTGTACGGCACGGAAGCGTCAAATCAAACAATCTATACCAGAAAATTGCATTATATACAGGTGCCATTTTTGATGCATTTGGGATTTGGACGAAAAGGTTTTAGAGGTTTCTTTAATCTTGGTCCTCAAATAGGTTTTTGTGTCGCGGATCAGTCCTATTGGTCAAATACCAATGCTTTGCAACAGAACCAATTGCAACACCAACCGATAGATAATAAGTTTGACTGGGGAGCAGCTGCAGGTCTAGGATGCTATTATAAGAGTCAAAAGGCCGGTGTTTTTCAGCTTGAAGCACGCTTCCACTTTAGTTTAGGTGGTGCGTTTGATGTTGGGCAATTAGAACATTTTAAGATGGCTAATCCTATGGGAATATCACTTAATTTAGGATACTTGTGGGAATTCAAGAAGAATAAGTAATATTGTGTAATATATAGTAACAAAAAAGATATGTCAACAATTATTTCATTAGCAAATCAAAAAGGAGGTGTCGGTAAAACCACTTCGTCGATTAATCTTGCTGCAGCATTAGCTGCAGAAGGCAAACGTGTCTTGCTCGTAGATGCCGACCCTCAAGCCAATACGTCGTCAGGTTTAGGTATTGAGATTAAGGATCTGAAGCATACTATTTATGAGTGTTTGATAGAAAATATTGATCCGTTAACTGCAGTCATTCACACGGAGGTTGCAAATCTAGATGTTATACCTTCGCATATCAATCTAGTGGGTGCAGAGATAGAGATGTTGGAAAAAGACAATAGAGAGAACTTGATGAAGCAAATTTTGTCTCCATTGAGAAGTCATTATGATTACATTCTCATCGATTGTTCACCTTCTCTCGGTTTGATTACAATCAATGCTCTCACAGCTAGTGACAGTGTTATTATTCCAGTACAATGCGAGTTCTTTGCTTTGGAAGGAATAGCTAAACTGTTGAATACGATTAAGATTATCAAGTCTAACCTCAATCCATCTTTGCGTATAGAAGGATTTTTGTTAACGATGTATGATGCACGTCTTCGTCTATCAGCGCAGGTGCATGATGAAGTGAGACGCCATTTTGGCGATTTGGTCTTCAATACCGTCATTGCTCGTAATGTACGATTGAGTGAAGCACCTAGTCATGGCCTTTCTGTGATACAATATGATAGAAATAGCAAGGGTGCAAAAAATTATATTAACCTCGCAAAAGAACTTATTAGGAGAAACAAAGCATGAAAAAATCTTTAGGATTAGGAAGGGGACTTGATGCCCTTATTGATACAACCCATGTATCCACAGCGGGTTCTTCTTCTATTAGCGAAATACCATTGCGCTATATATATGCCAATCCCGATCAACCACGTCATAACTTTGATCCAGAGGCGCTTGAAGAATTAGCGCTCTCTATCAAAGAGCATGGTGTGATATCTCCTATTACATTGCGCAAGCAATCTAATAACGAGTATATGATTATTGCGGGTGAACGTCGTTATAGAGCTTCTAAAATGGCGGGACTCGATACCATTCCTGCATATGTAAGAACAGCCAAAGATGAGCAGGTGATGGAGTGGGCCCTCATTGAGAATATACAACGTGAAGATCTTAATGCTATTGAGATTGCGTTGGCATATCAAAAACTGATGGATGATCATCATCTTACCCAAGAGAAAATGGCTGAGAGAGTAGGCAAGAAGAGAGCGACAGTGGCTAACTATTTACGTCTTCTCAAACTACCAGCAGAGATTCAGATTGGTATCAAAGAAAAGATGATTGATATGGGACATGCGAGAGCTATTCTTGGATCACCATCTCCTGAGAATCAGTTGGATATATATAAGAAGATTATCAACAATGGTTTGTCCGTGAGAAAAGTAGAGGAGTTGGTCAATAATACCAAGCCTGATACCAAAGTGACCCCAACGGTTAATAAATACGAGCAACAACAGTTATTGCTTGAGCAAAAACTAGGTAGGAAGGTCAAGATATCAGCTAAACAACTCACTATTTCATTCAAAAACGAAGAGGAACTTAATCGCTTGATAGAATTGCTATCTTGAAATATCGCTATTTATACATAGTATTAATCATAATTTCGCTGTTGTGCTCCACGACGAGTGCTATGGCTGGTTCTGTGCAGGATACTACTTCTGCTGAAGAAGTAAGCGCTGACGCAGTAGAAGAGTTATTCTGGAAACCAGATCCTGTCAAGGCAGTTTGGATGGGTACTCTTTTTCCTGGATTGGGACAAATCTATAACCGCAGTTATTGGAAATTGCCTATCGTTTATGGAGGATTGATGGGATGTACCTATGCTATCATGTATACCAATAATCAGTACCTGTCTTATAAAGAGGCATACCGGTCTATTTATTATGATATCCAACACTCGTCGGTGTCCAATAGTCCAGAAAAACCCTATATAGCTATTCTTCCAGATGGCTATACAATAGATCGAATGGGAGGAGTATCTGCTTATCAAAAACGGTTGTATGAATGGCAGAATACTACACGTAGGTATCGTGATTTATCCATTGCGGCAACGGTGATAGTATATGCATTAACACTGGTAGATGCATATGTGGATGCGCAACTGTTTGATTTTGACATTTCTCCAGATTTGTCACTAAATGTTCAACCAGATTTGTATTATGACCAGATACAACGCCAACGTAGTGCAGAAGTTAGATTGGCATTGTCGTTTTAAATCCATAAAAATGTAAAAGATGAAATTACGCTTATTTATATTATTCGTTATGATCTGCGGAGTGGTTTTTGGTGAGGTGTCTCCTACACTACAACCGGTGGTTATAATGCCGTCCGTTGATGAAGAGGTTCCTGAACCAGAACCAGAGCCAGTCATACTAAGTGCAGAGGACACTCCTGACTCTGTGTTTATACAACGTCTACAACAACTACCTTATGTGGTAGAATTGCCGTACAATCCTGTAGTGAGGCAATATATCTTGCGCTATTTTAAAGGCTCGAAACAGATGCCTGAGTTGTTGAGCAAGCATGAGCACTATATGCCTATATTCCAAGATGTGCTAGCGTTGTATGATTTGCCTTACGAATTGGCTTTTCTGCCAATCATAGAGTCAAGACTTAATCCAACTGCTAGATCTCATATGGGAGCAGTAGGATTATGGCAGTTTATGCCAGCAACGGGTAAGAAATATGGTCTAGAGATCAACTCATTGGTTGATGAGCGTCGTGATCCTATCAAGTCAACCCATGCTGCTGCTAAGTTTATGCAAGCATTGTACAAGATTTTTGAAGATTGGAATTTGGTTATAGCAGCCTATAATTGTGGACCAGGTAATGTCAATAAAGCAATTTACAAGGCAGGAGGTAAACGTGATTTCTGGAGTATTTATCCATTCTTGCCTAGCGAAACGCGTGTATATCTACCTCTATATATTGCTGCGGTGTATTCTATGAATTTCGCTCATTGTCATGGTGTATATCCTTCGGAAACCCCAGTTTTTCTACAAGACACCATTGCTGCAGATATTGTCATGTTTCCGGAGTTAGAAGAGGTAATAGCTAATGGAAGTATTCCTGTGGATACGATTGTGACAAGTCAGCGTGTTCATCTCACTCAAATATCGGAGTGTCTGGATATTCCTATGGATGTTTTGAGACAACTTAATCCGCAATATGCACGAGATATTGTTCCTGGTAATCAGGAGTATGCGATATGCTTGCCACTTGATAAGATGGGTGATTTTATTCTCAACCAGGATACTATCTTGGCGCACCGTGCAGATGAATTAATCAATACCCGCCGCTCGGAAATTGAACTTCTGCAAACCACATCTGTAGAAGGTGCAACGACGGTGAATGGGGTGACGTATTATAAAATTAAGGAAGGTGATAACCTTGGTGCTATAGCTGCCAAGTTTCGTGTATCAGTCAAACAACTCAAGTCTTGGAATGGTCTTAAGTCAGACTTTATCAGAGCGGGTAAAACGCTTAAAATCTTAAAATGATAGGATACTAATACTATAATGAAGGTCTATTATTCCATATTAGAAGTAAGCAAGATGACTAATCTCCCTTCCTCCACCCTACGGTATTGGGAGGAGCAGTTCTTGCAACTTAGACCTTATAAGAATGAGAAGGGCAAACGGTTTTATACAGAGCAAGATATTGAGTTAATCAAGCAGATTAAGTTTATCCGAGACGAACTCCATATTACTCGTATTGAAGCTATTAAAAAGGAGCTAAGACAGAATGCTAGAAAAACGGATTCTCGCCAAAAGGCCACTGAATTGCTCAAGAAAATTCGTCAACAGTTAGAGGATATACGTAGACATATGTGATACAATGTAAAATAAAGATAGCGCCCTGCGAGGCGCTATCTTTACTATAATATATTAGGTTTAGAAAATATCTTCTATTTCTAATGTTGGGATGTTTGCTCCCTCTGGTAGTTTTTGTTCTGTCACTGTTTCTTCGTCGTTAGGGGTACGATATTCATTGGGACGATAGAGTACTTGTATATTTTCTGCAATGATCTCTGTTTTGCGACGTATTTGACCGTCTTTTTCCCATGTTCGAGTTTGCAATTTACCTTCTACATACAATTTCATACCTTTGCGTACATATTTCTCAGCCCATTCTGCCAAATTGCGCCATAGCACGATAGGGTGCCATTCTGTACGATCTGGAACTTGTGTGCCATTTTGCATGGTATAACCGCGCTCTGTGGTGGCCAAATTAAAATTTGCAATAGCTGTTCCACGTTCTAGGTAGCGAACTTCAGGGTCGGCACCTACGTTGCCCACTAAAATAACTTTGTTAACTGATGACATAGTGTTTGATATTAAATTTGGTGAAAAGTCAAAAAGAGATATAACAAATAATTTATGATTTCGCAGCAAAATTACAAAAAAGTTTTGGACAATCCAAAAAAAAATAGTAATTTTGCAACATATTTAACAAAAAAAACATGAAACGCATCTGTATTAAGTTCATTTTGGCGGCTCTCATCGCCACAGGAGCAGCTTTTAGCTTTGCTCAAAGTCAGGAAATGCAAGTAAGATGTATTGCATTTTACAACCTAGAGAATCTCTTTGATACCATTCACGACGAAGGAAAGAACGATTATGAGTACTTGCCTGATGGTGGTATGAAGTGGACTAGTTTCAAATATGAGCAGAAACTAGAGAAGATGGCGTACGCTATTTCTCAGTTGGGTACAGACGAAGATCCTCGTGGAGCAGCATGCGTGGGTGTGTCTGAGGTGGAAAACATAGGTTGCTTATATGATCTTTGTCGCGTTCTTAAAGAGAAGCACAATCGTCACTATGAACCTATTTTGCTAGAAGGACCTGATCGCCGTGGTGTGGATGTAGGTTTTTTGTACAACCCAGCCATGTTCAAACCTGTTTCTACTAAAGGATATGAGTTGAAAGCTCATTATGCCGATGGTGGTGTGGTAAAAAGTCGTTTGCAACTTTGGATTTCAGGTTATATCTTGGATGATGATCACAAAATCGTGCGAGATAAGATACATATTAGTGTTAATCACTGGCCAAGTCGTTATGGTGGCGAGGAAAGTAGTCGAGCTACCCGTGATACCGCTGCTATGTTGTGCAAGCAAGTGTGTGATAGTATTTACCTAAAAGAGCCACGTGCTAAGATTGTGGTGATGGGTGACCTCAATGACGATCCATTCAATCATAGTTGTGCTGTGGTGATGGGTGCTAAGAAAACACGAGAGGAGGTTGCAGAGCAAGGGTTCTTCAATACTATGTGGCAAAAGTTGGATCGTGGTATTGGTAGTTTGTCTTATCAAGGAAGTTGGAACTTGTTTGATCAGATCTTTATCTCAGAACCATTAATGAATGCCACATTGGAAGAGGGCAAATGGGTGTATTGGAAATCGCAAATTTTCAACAAACCATTCCTTACCGTTCAAGAGGGTAAAGACAAGGGAACACCGCTACGTACTGTCAAAAGTGGTGTATGGCAAAATGGATATGCGGATCACTATCCTACTATGATATATCTTGTTAAATCAAAGTAAAAGTGAATATGCAAGGCTTACGAAAAACTTCCATTGTGCGTATGCGTAACTATGGCCGTATCATTCAGGATATGGTGCAATTGGCTGTAGAAGAGCAAGATAATGATAAAAAACAATCAATGATTGTTTATATTGCACAATGCATGCGCCAGAAGAATGCCACATGGAATAGAGAACTAGAGTCAGGCAATGACCGACTAAAAGATGATATCTATATCCTCTCTAATGGCAAATTATCTTGTGATTTTGAATTGTTTGACGAAACGATGGACAAGTTGGCTCAACGTCCAATAGCAACTTCTGAACGTCAGCAAAAAAAGAAAAAGAAATAATCAATTACTCCCCAATCACTAGCTCCTATGAAGTACTTAGGGTTGCTCTTGTCTTGTCTGTTGTCTTGCGTAGTATTTGCACAACAGGCGTATAATATTACCTCTCCTTATGATCCAGCTACTGTTCCTATGTCTGAGGAAAAGCGTGGTGAGGTAATCAAGTTTCTGATGACAGAATCATCTCAATACCCTGGTACAGAGCGTGAGATTCTCGTATATGTTCCTCAGCAATATCGTGATACTGCCCCTGCTTGTCTATTGGTGTGTATGGATGGTATCCTTTATGATGCAACAACGGTGTTAGATAACCTTATTTCATCTGGCGAGATGCCAGTTACGATTGGTATTTTCATCAATCCAGGTGTGGTGTATGATGAAGATAGAAATGTGGTACGATATAATCGTTGCAAGGAGTTTGATTCTACGGATGATACGTTTGCTCAATTCATAGAGCAAGAGGTTCTTCCTAAGGTTCGCTCGCTTAAGACAAAAGATGGGCAGTCTATTAATATCTCTTCCGATCCAAATGACTGCGCTATTACGGGTGCAAGTAGTGGCGGTATAGCTGCTTTCACAGCGGCATGGAATCGTCCTGACATGTTTAGTCGTGTCTATACTACGGTTGGCACTTTTGTAGCGATGCGTGGCGGACACGAGTATCCTGCTATCGTGCGCAAAACAGAACCTAAGCCATTGCGTATCTATATGCAAGATGGTTGGTATGATGTTTGGAATCCAATCTTCGGTGAGTGGTTTGAGTATAATCTCCTTATGGAATCAGCGTTTAATTTTGCTGGTTATGAGGCGTTTCATCATTGGAATAGAGGCAATCATAGCATCAAGTATGGTACCTTGGATTTCCCAGATGCCATGCGCTGGTTATGGAAAGGTTATCCCGCAAAAGTGCGCAAAGGTACTTCCAATAATGGCATGCTACAAGAGATCTTAGACCCTGAAAGCGATTGGCAGGAGATAGCGTTACCTTTTGATGTTGATGGATGTTTGTTCGCATCTTCTAGTGATGCGATAGTGATGGCAGACCAGTCTAATATATACAAGGTGTATGCTACTGGAAAATATAAACAAGAGGGTGAACTAGAAGCGCTTGAAGTTCTTCTCGGTGATGGTATAACAGCGAAAGGAACTACACTATACAAAAATGGCAAACCCGTGGCTGACCAATTGTATGGTCTTCAGTCTGTTGTGGAGTTGGCCGATGGTCGATTTGTGGCATTATGTCTTCCAGGAGCTCAATCTACTAAAAACGTGTGGGTTATCAACCAGGGACATGGTGCGTTGGCGGTTGCTCCCGATTATCGTCTTTGCGTGACTGGAGAGAGAAACACCCATCATTTGATAAGTACCATCATAAATAAAAAAGGGGAGATGCTCTATAGTGAACCATTCTATCATCTCCATGATTTGAGCAATGCAGTTCAAGATCCTACTCAGGGTATGGCATTTGATACGAAAGGTAATCTATATGTAGCTACGCCTATGGGCGTGCAGGTGGTTGACCATAATGGCCGTGTGCGTGCAATATTGTCATTGCCTGCGGGTGGTGTAGATGCCTTGGCTTTTAGTGGTCAGTATTTGTATGCACGCTGCGGTAATAAATTATATTTACGCAAAATGAAAGCGGAAGGACATAACCCTTCTAATGGTGCAATAACTTATAAGTCGCAGGGACAAGGTTAAGTTTGATTTAACCTAACTCAAAAAAAACTCTAGCAAACAATATCAATCTTATTTGCTTAGTGCTTCTACAGCTCTTTGGGTTATTTCGTCGTCTCGTTCATAGAGAGGATAGAAGCCTTCGTCGCCGAGTATATTGCGAACAATATATGCGTTGACTATTCGTATGAGTAGCGGACGTGATTTGGCTATCTCTTCGTAGTTAGGTTCTATTCCCTTCTCTTGGGCATAATCAATAAATTCGTTCACCCAATTAGCTCTTAGGAGATGTTTCTCCAATTCTTGCCAAGTGGTGTACTGGTTGAGTTCTTGACGATGACGATCTGTATATTGATATGCAAATTGGTAGGTGTATGCCAAGTTCGATACTATATTGAAGTACGGAGTATATAGAGTTGTATCACGTCCTACAAATATGTCAGGCATAATACCACCGCCACCCATTACCTTACGTCCATTCTTGGTGTAATAAGCAGTTGTGTCTGTGAAATGTACACTATCTTGTGAGAAGAATTCTCCGTGTTCGTATCGATCTAGAAGCTCCATCTCATAGTTGTATTGTTCTCCCATTCTGTATGGCTTTTGGATGCAACGTCCTGATGGGGTGTAGTAGCGTGCTACAGTCAAACGAACGGCACTACCATCATCCAATGGGATCTGTTGTTGTACTAGTCCCTTGCCAAAGGAGCGTCGACCAATAATTGTTCCTCGGTCATTATCTTGTATAGCTCCAGCAAAAATTTCGCTGGCTGACGCAGAGAAATCATCAATCAATACGACCACTTTCTCTTTTTGGAATCGTCCTATTCCGTTGGCAGTTGCTTCGTAGCGTTCAATAGCACGACCTTCTGAATAAACGATCATATCTCCTCTGTGTAGGAACTCATTGACCATAAGTATAACTTGGTCCATATATCCACCAGTGTTCTCGCGTAGGTCAATGATATAGGATGTCGCACCTTTGTACTTGAGTTGCGCTAGTGCGGTAATAAATTCAAAATATGTGTTTTCTGCAAAACGTGATACACGCACAAAACCGATCTTATCTCCTTGTTTTGTTGGGATAATAAAATTAGCATCTACAGAGTGCACAGGTATATCCCCTCGGGTAATGGTGAAATTCAAAATATCTGCACATCCTTGACGTTTAATACCAAGTTTAACTTGCGTATTCTTAGGGCCTCGTAATGTGTTCATTACGCGCTCATTGGTTATGGTTTTTCCTGTGAAGGCGGTATCATTGACTGTCACAATCTTATCTCCAGCTAACAGACCAATGCCTTCGGATGGTCCTCCTGAGATGACAGATGCCACTTGAATGGTGTCGTTCATAATAGAGAACTGTATACCTATACCTGAGAAAGTAGAGGATAGTTCTGAGTTCACCATTTCTAATTCTTCTTTAGAAATGTATGATGAGTGTGGGTCTAGTTGTTTGATAATCTCTTTAATCACTTCTTCGTTGATGCTATCCATATCTATAGGATCAACATAACCGACATCAATAAGACCCAATACCTGTTGGATTTTATTGTCAAATGATTGTGAGTAAAATGTGTTGAGTGGCAACTTAGAACGTTGAGCTTCAGCAGTAGGAGCTGATAGGGTGTTGCCAATCACAAAACCTATCAATATACAGATGATAGTTAGGGTAGGAAATATGTACTTTTTCATAGTATTAAGATATATTATTGGTTTTCAACTTGGTCAGGCATGTATTCCACGATGACACCTGCTCGTTCGAGCAGTTCCACACCATCCATGATGCGGTATTTCTCGCCATATACCACGCGTTTGATGCCGGATTGAATGATGAGTTTAGCGCACTCCATACATGGAGATGCAGTCACATAGAGGGTAGCTCCATCACTGCTGTTGTGGCTACGAGCGACTTTAGTCAGAGCATTTGCCTCCGCGTGAAGCACGTATGGCTTGGACACATTATTCTCCTCGCATATGTTCTCAAAACCACTAGGAGTGCCGTTGTATCCATCGGAGATGATCATTTGGTCTTTTACCAGGATTGCACCTACTTTGCGTCTTACGCAATAACTATTTTCTGACCATGTACGTGCCATGCGCATGTACAAATAATCGCGTTTAGTTTGTTTGTCCATATCGTGCCTATAACCTTTAAACTTTCAACATTCAACTAATAAGCTCCCTCGCGAACTCAGGAATATTCACACCATCAAAATTACCCGAACTCATCATTAGCAGAGCGGTGTTCTTGTATTCAATCTCGCGAAGTCGAGTTTGCAATTGTTGGCTGTCGGTAAATACCTCGACATTTTCTGTGCCAAAGGCCTTGCGCACTTCCTCGGCTGTGATTGGGGTCAAGCGTTTGTGCTCTATCACCTTCGGATTGAAATACACCAATGCCACATCTGCCTGTGCCATGCAACCTTCGTATTGAGGCAAGAAATCTGCCATCAGACTGGAGAACGTGTGTAGCTCCATCGCTGCTACCAACTGTTTCTCAGGGTAGCGTTCGCGCACGGCATTCACTGTCGCACGCAGTTTGCTTGGAGAGTGTGCAAAGTCCTTATATGCTACATTTGTTCCGATTTCATCGATCAGTTCCAAACGATTGCTGGCACCTGTAAAAGTTGAAATCTCGCGGTAGAAGTCTTCTGGCTTTACTCCTATCTTCTGGCATGCTAATGCTGCAGCTTGTAGGTTCTCCATATTGTGGCGGCCAAAGATGCGCATACGCACATCGCCTTGGTATGCCTCGTATGGGAGTTGTTGTATATCTGTTCGTGCGTGAGATGCTATCTCACACAAATTATTGTCATGTTTATAGTAGATGAATGTGCCATTCTCCTCTATTCCGTCGACGAATTTACGGAAAGTGTCCACATATCCATCAAAAGTAGGGAACACATTGATATGGTCCCATGCTATACCTGTAAGTATCGCTACATGTGGGTGATACCATAGGAATTTAGAGCGTAAGTCGAGCGGAGATGTCAGGTACTCATCGCCCTCAAACACTGCGTATTTGGCGGTGTCCGACAGACGTACCATTCGCTCAAAGCCCTCAATTTGTGCGCCCACCATATAGTCGGCTTCGATGCCGAGACGTTGGAGCACATACAAGATCATAGAGGTCGTAGAGGTCTTGCCATGGCTACCGCCTACTACGATACGGATCTTGTCTTTGGTTTGTTCGTATAGGTATTCAGGGAAAGAGTAGATCTTGATTCCCAACTCGCGTGCGCGAACGAGCTCTGGGTTATCCTCGCGCGCGTGCATACCTAAAATTATAGCATCGATATCAGAGGTGATATTCTCTGGATGCCATCCCATCTCTTTAGGCAATAGTCCTGCTTTCTCGAGATGAGTACGTGCAGGGTCGAAGATCTCATCATCCGACCCTGTCACTACATATCCTGCTTTGGTGGCCACCGCCATCGCCAAATTGTGCATGGCGGCGCCTCCGATAGCAATAAAATGAATCCTCATAAATTCAAGGAATATTTTTTCAACAAAAATTTTTCAAAATTAAACCAAAAATTATCAGGTATATTTTCTTTCCCAACTATTGCAGTCTATTGCCGAAAATAATTTTGGGTAATTTACTATAATAAACTGCAATTTTTGGATGGTATATTTTCGTTAATTTTCGGACTAATTTTCTATAATTTTTGTTTTATTAATTTCTGTTGGTGCTTACGCGAAGAGCTTACCAAAATCCTCGTGGCTAATCTCTTTCTCCTCGATCTTAGCTACGCCCTTGAGTGCCTCGTAAACCTTGTTGTCAGCTACGCGCTCAACGATACCGCGGAGTTGTTTCTCATCTTTGAGGATTTGCTCAGCGTAGTTAGCCAAGTAGCTATCCTCTACGTGCATGAGACCGTATTGCATGAATTGCATTTTAGCCACTTGCTTAGCGTATGCCTCTACATCCTCTTTCTCTACTTGGATGTTGAAGTGCTTGAGCAATTGGTCTTTAGCGAGGTGCCAACGGAGCTCATCCACCATAGCTGGGAAATCTTTCTCAAGTTCCTCCTCGGTGATCTTCTCGTTGGTAGCTTTTACCCAACGTTTCAAGAATGCCTCTGGGAACGCTACCTTAGCCATCTTCTTCATCACAGCTTCTTTAGCGTCCAAACCGAATTTGTACTTAGCGTCCTCTGCCATGTTCTCCTCGATCTCAGCTTTGATGCGTGCGCGGAAGTCTGCCTCGTCAGCTACATTGTTCTCGCCGTACACCTTAGCGAAGAGCTCGCCATCGATAGCAGCAGCTTGGTGACGGGTGATGCCTTGGAGTTCGAAAGTGAAGTCGCTGGTCAATGCCTCAGCCTCCTCTTTGCTGATGCCGAGCATTGAGCTAACCTCTACAGAGTTGCCGTATGCTTTGGTTGGGTTGAAGGTAATCACATCACCTACCTTAGCGCCAGCGAACAACTTAGCTTGCTCTTTGTCTGACATATATGCTGGGGTGAGCATACCGTTCTCTTTCACGATACCGTTCTCTTTTTGCTCGGTGAGAAGACCCTTCACTACATCGCCTTCCTCTACAACCTCAGCTTGTACATACTCGCCAAAGCGTTGAGCGTAGCTCTTCACTTGGTTGTCAACCATCTCGTCGGTAACGGTAATGGTGTAGTTAGTGATCTTGTTTTTGCCGTTGAGCAACGCGTCGAACTCTGGAGCTACTGCGATGTCAAATGCAAATACGAAGGTATCTTGGTTGTCAAGATCCATTTGAGGAGTGAGTTCCTCATTTGGCAATGGATCGCCAAGAAGGTTGAGGTTGTTCTCCTCGATGTACTTGTTAAGACCTTCGCCGATAACCTTGTTGATTACCTCAGCGAGGATGCTCTTGCCGTACATCTTTTGCAACATACCCTTAGGTGCCATACCTGGACGGAAACCTGGGATGTTAGCTTTCTTACGAATGTTGATAAGTTCTTTTTGAACTGCCTCTTGATAGTCTGCTGGCTCCACTGTGAGAGTGATAACCGCGGTGAGGTCTTTGATTTCTGATTGATTAAATTGCATATAACTAAAATTTTAAATTGATTTCTTTTTTGAGTCAGGATTCGGGAATCGAGAGTCAAGATTTGTTTGCGCGTTTGCGCTCGAGTTCATCAAGGATAATCTTTCTAATACGCATATAGTTAGGCGTTACCTCTACATACTCATCCTCCTTGATATACTCCAATGCCTCTTCGAGGGAGAAGATTACAGGTGGTGGCAATACTGCCTTGTCATCTGCGGATTTCGAACGCATGTTGGTCAGTTTCTTCGACTTGGTCACATTGATCACAATGTCGCCTTCTTTTGAGCTCTCGCCCACAACTTGACCAGCATACACCTCGTCTTGTGGACTAATAAAGAAGCGTCCACGGTCTTGCAGTTTGTCGAGTGCGTATGCGTATGCTGTACCACTCTCCATGGCGATGAGCGAACCATTATTGCGCTTTACGATCTCACCCTTGTATGGTTGGAACTCCAAGAAACGGTGTGCCATGATCGCCTCGCCCGCAGACACATTCAGCACATAGGTACGCATGCCGATGATACCGCGGCTAGGAATCACAAACTCCAATTGCACACGGTCGTTGATCATCTCCATACGAGTCATCTCGCCCTTGTGGGTGGATACATACTCAATGATCTTTCCCGAGCACTCCTCTGGGGTGTTCACGGTCAGTTGCTCCACTGGCTCGCATTTCACGCCGTCGATCTCCTTGATGATTACTTGTGGTTGTCCCACTTGTAACTCATATCCTTCACGGCGCATGGTTTCTACCAATACGCTGAGATGCAACACGCCACGGCCAAACACGTTCCACGATGTCTCGTCTGTTCCGCGCTCTACACGCAACGCCAAGTTCTTCTCCAACTCTTTGTTCAAGCGGTCTTGGATATGGCGAGAAGTCACGAACTTACCGTCCTTGCCGAAGAATGGCGAGTCGTTGATGGTGAACACCATCGACATCGTTGGCTCGTCAATTGCAATTGGATCCAATGCCTCTGGATTCTCATAGTCGCAGATGGTATCGCCGATCTCAAAGCCCTCAATACCGATGAGCGCGCAGATATCGCCTGACTTCACTTCCTCCACTTTCATGCGGCCCATGCCCGAGAAGGTGTGTAGTTCTTTGATCTTGCAACGCACTTTGCTGCCGTCTTTCTTGGCGAGGGTCACGTTCTGACCGTTCTTCAAGGCACCACGGTGTACGCGTCCCACAGCGATACGACCCAAGTAAGGGCTATAATCCAAGCTGGTGATGAGCATCTGTGGTGTACCGTCCAACATCTCTGGCGCAGGCACATGCTCAATGATGGTGTCCATCAATGCTGTGAGGTCAGTCGTTGGCTTGTGCCAATCGGTGGACATCCAACCGTTCTTAGCCGAACCGTAGATGGTTTGGAAGTCGAGCTGCTCCTCGGTTGCGTCGAGGTTGAGCATGAGGTCAAATACCTCCTCTTGCACCTCGTCTGGACGGCAGTTGAGCTTATCTACTTTGTTAATAACTACGATAGGTTTGAGATTGAGCTCAAGGGCTTTTTGAAGCACGAAGCGAGTCTGTGGCATTGGACCCTCGAAAGCATCCACGAGCAGCAGTACGCCGTCTGCCATGTTGAGTACGCGCTCCACCTCGCCACCGAAGTCGGCGTGGCCCGGAGTGTCAATCACATTAATCTTGCAGCCTTTGTATTCAATGGCTACGTTCTTCGCCAAGATGGTGATACCGCGCTCGCGCTCCAGCTCGTTGTTGTCGAGGATAAGCTCGCCTTTCTGCTCGTTCTCACGGAAGAGGTTGGCGGTGTACAACATCTTATCAACCAAGGTCGTTTTACCATGGTCAACGTGTGCGATGATGGCTATATTTCTGATGTTTTGCATATTCTTTTTGTGTGCCCATATGTACGCGCACATTGCGCATATTACGAAAAAGCCTGCAAAGTTACTACAAAAAATGCATATGTGCAAGAAAAACGAGCAATTTTATAAGCAAAACAATAGATTTTATCTATTTATGTCCATTTTGCCTCATTATGGGAGCTTGCTCATAATAGTGAGAGTAAAAATGGACACGATAAGGCAACGCCTGTTTTGCTTATAAAATTTGAGTGCCCTTGCACATAGGCTGCATCGTGCGAACGTAATTTCGGGGGAATGTTGGAAAATTCGTTCGAGCATAGCGAGATAAGAATTGCTTTCCAACAGGCGGCGTCCGAAGTACTACAAAAAATGCAAGTGTTTACCCTGGGGCAAAAATATCCTGGTATTGTTAATGTCTCTGCGGGGTCCCCGAAAAATCTCGTGGATTTTTGGGGTGCACTTGCACATTTGCCGAGTATCTCTTGCCTTTAGCCTCTAACCTATATCCGCTTTGCGGCGTCCTCTAATCTCTCCGCTATCAACTACGGTAGATATACGGTTGATACACGGTAGATATACGGTAGATAAACAGTATATTCGTATAGGTATACCGTAGTAACATTGTATATATCATATATTTACACCATTTTCACAAAAATAGCAAAATTTCTCTCCACAAATTTGCTTATCTCATATCTTTTTTGTACCTTTGCAGCATGTTTTCGAACAAAGCGGAGTTATTTACTTAAGATTCAGCGGTCGCGTTTTGGGATGTGCCCCAAAATGCGGAGCGGTGGCAACAAAAACGCTCTACAATGTAATAGATTTATTTAGATTTCTTGGCGCAGCGCCAAAGGAGCTCTATCAACCTCAATTCATAATTACCTCAACTATGGCTCGCACAGTCCTCTCTCACCCTTTCGATTCTATTTCGGGCAAACTAAATTCTACCGACAAGATTGTCATGCGCACTCGCAATGGTCGTACTCATGCTTATGCTATCAAACGCCCGTATAAAGGCCCCGTTGCACCTGAACGCCAACGTACTATCACGGCTTTTGCAGACGCAGTCAAGCAAACAACCATTATCTTAAAAGACCCAATCCTCCGTGCCGAGTGGGAAGTAAAATTTGCCGACTATCGCAAGAAAGCTGACCGCTATCCAACGACCTATCCCAAACCATACACCACCCTCCGCGGCTTCATCATCGGCTCATTGATCAAGAAGTAACCTCTCTCCCGCAGCCTGTTTAACTCTCGGCGTACTTGCCGAGTATTCTTGTGTTCCCGCACTCTGTCTAGACCACGGCGCTATTCCGCCGTGCAATAGTTGTGCACTTCGTTCGCATTCTTGCGGACGCCTCTTTGTTTATCACTCCCGAATCCCATTTGGGCAAATCCTTCTATAAATATACAATAAACATTCAACTTCCCCGAATAAATATTTGCATAATTGCTAAAATATAACTACCTTTGCGGTCCATTGAACAGTTATCATCATGACTTTCGAAGAATTCATACAAAAGGCAAAAGCTATACACGGGGATAAATATGATTATTCCAAGGTGGAGTATGTTAACACAATAACAAAAGTGTCTATCGTATGCCCTGTACATGGAGAGTTTCTACAATCTCCGAGAAATCATTTTAAATATGAAGGATGTCCTAGATGTAGGAGTCTTAGTACCAAAAAAAGAACACAAGAGAATGCATTAAAAGTAATTGATAAGATATTAGCCGATACTCCATACAAGTTGGTACCTCCTTTTATTTATCTGTCTGATAGAGAGACACGTCTTACATTACGCTGTACTCTTCACAATTTAACATGGGAAATGTCATGGCATTCATTTCTCACTCATAAAGTTAATAAACATTTTTGTGGTTGTAGCGAATGTATGCAAGTATATACCAAAACCCAATGTCATGATGCTGCATTAGCGTGCAGAACAAGAAGTGAATTTGCGGAAAAGTTTCCAGGTGAATACGCTAAAGCTATGCGATCAAAATGGTTAGACGAAGTTTGTTCGCACATGTCGGTGGTGGGTAACTGGTATTACCGATGTATATATGCCTATATCTTTGAAATAGAACAACAAAAGTTTGTATACGTAGGATTAACATCAAATCTCTCTAGACGAGACAAAGAACATCGTAACGAGAAGGATAGTGCTGTGTATAAGTTTGCAAAAAAAAATGATATAGATATTCCTGTTATGCAAAAACTAACAGAATATTTGCCAAAGGAAGAAGCTGCTTTGAGAGAAGGAGAACTTTTACAGAAGTTCGTTTTACAAGGATATATTCCACTAAATATAGTTAAAACAGGAGGATTAGGTGGGCATCTGTATAACGATGGTTTTACCTATGACACTTGTCTAGAAGAGGCAAATAAATATAATTCTAGATCAGAATGGAAACAAAAACATTATGCTACTTATTATATCGCAACGCTATTAGGTTGGATAGATTCCATAAAACCACAAGTAGCAAGATTTGGTAATAAAAATCAACGTTATTGGACAATTGAACGTTGTTGCAAACTAACAAAAGATTGTTCTACCATTAGTGAATATGCGCGCAAATATCCTGTAGCTTATGCAATTGTTTGCAAACGCAAATGGAATGATATTGTATTCGCAAATATAGAAAGGTTAGTAGCTAAGGTAAACTTTGACTTAAAGACCATTAAGGAAACATTAAAGAATTATCAGTCAACTGCAAGTTTTGCAAAAGAACATCGCGATATGGTCAATTGGTTATATCACCATAAGATACCATTAAGAGACATAGCAACTCCCGAACAAATACACCGAAGTTATATAGCAGGTACAAAACCGATTATTCAATGTGATATAGAAGGCAATGTTATAGCAGAATATAATAGTGCTCGTGAAGCCATCGGCTATGACTATAAGAAGATATCAGCATGCTGTAATGGGATACGTAAAACACATAAAGGATATAAATGGTACTTCAAAAAGGATTTTAAAAAAAATAAAAACGAGACACAGACATGATACTATACCATTATACATCTTTAGAAAACTTCTTAAGTATATGGAGTTCGAAAACACTTAGATTTTCTTTGTCTGAGAAAACGAACGATATTTTTGAACGAATCAAAACATTTGTTTTAACTCAGAAAACATTTATTTTCGACGGGAAACAATTAGAAAGAAATCGATTCGAACGTTTTGATAGAAAAATAAGTGCAGAATTGAGTAAATATAGGCAGGTGAGTTTTGCATATGATTATGAAGAGGGGTTATCTGGTTATGCATCACCGATGATGTGGGGACAATATGCGTGGACAAAGGATAAAAATAATAATTGGCAGAGTGGAGTATGCTTAGCAATTGATAGCGAAAAAATTAAACTCCCTACCTCTAAGGTATTCTCTCATAAGATTTTATACAAATCCACAATAGAGTCTCCATTTGTTGAAAATATAGATTATACTCAAGAAAATGCTGCAGCCTTTTTTGTGGAAAGAAATGTAGAAACATATTTTTTTACAAAGCATATTCATTGGAAATACGAAAACGAGTATAGATTTGTTAGTAAGGAAGAAGGAGAAATAGATATAAGTGATGCAATAACAGGAATTTATATATTGTGGAGTGATGAATCTCCATTGGATATTATAAAAACTGTTGTTAATCAACCAAATCTTATAAATTTGCTATCCTTAAGTAATTTTAAACATAGCGAAAACAATCCATACACTCTAAAAGAAATAGATGATCTACAGGAACTAATGAAGACATACAAATTTTAGCATTACATATTTCACAATCTTCAATAAAATTCACAAATTTTGCAGCGTTTCTTAGACAAGTCAGCATTGCAACCAAATGCACAAAACTCACGAGACATCCTTTCTTGAGAAAATAGATTAGATGTAAGTTTGATTTAATAGAGTCCTATATTATAAACATCAAACCAACCACAAGCGGGAAGCGATTCATTACATCACTTCCCGCTTGTTATATACTCATTAAAAGAAATTGTCCCCTAGAAAATCAATCTTGCAAATCTGCTACTAACACATAATTCACATTCCTGCCACTTTCGCCCGTGTCGCAAAGAATGCCTTTCTGAACCAAGTCTTGTATATCACGCAACGCAGTCGCTGCGGAACAATGTGTCATCTTGGCCCACTTGCTAGTATTGAGTTTTCCATCCATGCCATCCCATAGACGATTGATAATCTTCACTTGCCGTTCGTTGAGCGAAGTGCTTGCATAAGTCTGCCAGAAAAGCGATTTCTTAAGCACGCGTTGCACATTGTGCATCGCAGTAGCAATCGCTTCTTCCATGGTCTGCAAGAACCATATTAACCATTGCGTGATGTCTAAGCCGTGCTTTCCGCTATACTCCAATACCTCATAATAAGCCTTCTTGTTGCGCAAAATAGCTGCTGACATACTGTAAAATCGCATTGGCATACGGTCAGCACGAGCCAAAAGCATATCAGTAATCGTTCGGGTTAAGCGACCATTGCCATCATCAAAAGGGTGGATGTTCACAAACCACAAGTGCGCTATGGCAGCTTTCAATACTGGGTCTATCGAACTCTCTTGATTAACCCATTGCAAAAATTGCTTCATCTCCTTCTCCACCTCCTCTGAAGCAGGTGCTTGGTAGTGTACTACCTCTTTACCCATAGCGCCTGATACTACTTGCATAGGCTCTGCGCCACGCCTCCAAGCAGCCACCGTGATAGGTGTAATGCCCGTTCTGCCAGTAGGAAACAAGGCTGCATGCCAATTAAATAATCGTTCTTCGGTCAATGGCGCATCCGCATGTTGCACCGCATCCATCAGTACTTGTACCACACCGTCCGTGTAATGATCTGCCTCTGGCATACCTGCTGTGTCCAAACCAAGGTGTTTGGCTACAGATGAGCGCACATGGTTAGGATTAAGCAACATGCCTTCAATCTCTGCATTGCGGAGCACATCTTCTGTCATAACCTCCAATGCATTGCGGTGTTGTGTATCAAAACCAAGACCATTCATTAGTCCTATCAATTGTCCCTGCTGCTCTCTAATACGTGCAAGAAGTGAGATGATATTGCTATCATTCCAACAGAAGTGAGGCCATTGCTCATATTGCCAAATCCATACAGGTAGTTTCATAATTCATTCATATTTTGAAGTGAATACTTGCAATTTTTGCTGCAAAAGTACTACTTTTTTCTGAAATATGCAACAAGTGATGTGAAAAAATGCATTATTCACGTCATTTTTTGAGGTGAATAATCTATTTTTATTATATCCTAATCAAAAGAAATTGTCCCCATTGTCGTTAAAAAAGATTAACCCTTTGCTTATTCCAAATAAATTTAGTACCTTTGCAGTCGAGTAATTTGTGGGAATAATACACACTCATGACTGGACTTGTTCTTGAAGGTGGTGGCATGCGTGGCTTGTACACTGCTGGTGTGATTGATATCATGCTTGACCATAGTTTTGAGCCTGATGTGGTGTGCGGCACTTCAGCAGGTGTCACCTTTGGTGTGAACCTTCTCTCCAAACAGCGAGGTCGTGTATTGCGCTATAATAAACGCTTTGTTGGCGATCGCCGATACATCAGTTTACACTCGTGGCTCACGACTGGCAATATGATCAATATGGATTTTGCTTATGATCTGTTACCCAGAGAGTTAGATCCTTTTGATGACGAGACTTTCATGGCTTCTAAGGCGGCTTTTTATGCCACTATCACCAATATGGAAACTGGTGAGGCGGAATATGTGCGTCTGCATAGCACATGGGAGCAGATGGATGTTATTCGTGCTTCTGCTTCCTTGCCTATTGTCAGTCGTCCTGTAGAGTGGCAGGGACAAAAATACCTTGATGGTGGGTTGGCAGATAATATTCCGTTAGACAAATGTTTAGAGTTGGATTGTGATAAGGTAATCATTGTTCTCACTCGTCCATTGGGCTATGTTCGTAAGGAAAACCTCACGACTATCACGCGCCTGTGTTATCCTCGGTATAAGAACCTCCTTCACACAGTTGAGAAACGCAACGAGAACTACAATCGCCGTATAGAGCAAATAGAGGAACTAGAACGCGAAGGCAAAGTGTTTGTTCTGCGTCCGTCAGAGGATATTGCCATATCTCGTTTGGAGAAAAATCCTGCTCGACTAGAGCAAGTATATGAACTTGGATTGAAAGATGCTGCTGCCCAATGGCAAGCTTTAGAAGAATATTTAGCTAAATAGTGAGCGTATGATATTATACTGGTATCTATTGATAATCAATGTGTTTACGTTTGTTTGTTATGGCCTAGACAAACTCAAAGCCAAAAGAAATGCACGCCGCATTAGCGAGCGTGCATTGCTGCTACTTGCATTGGTGGGTGGCAGCGTGGGGGCATGGCTTGGAATGCTTGTATGGCGTCATAAAACCAAGCATGCTATGTTTAGTATTGGGGTACCCGTTATGCTTTTGCTGCAAGCAGCACTCTATTGGTGGATTACCGTTCGTTAAGTAGTGTAGCATAGAAATACAATACAAGCCTCCTCCTGGGGGCTTGTATTGTGTTTTAATACCTTATACTTCAGACGCTTGCGCCGATCTACAGTATCAAAGATGCGATCTACAGGGCAATGCCCGATCTACAAGTGTAGCGATCTATTTTACTGGGTTGTCTTGCAATCCCCAACCTGTGATAGTGGCGATATATGGGATATACGCATATGCGAACTTCTGGTGTCCCAAATAGTTAGGATGGAAGTTGGCGCCTTGGTCTTCGTCTGTGTCCAAATACAAAGCTGGTAAAGTGGCCAAGAAATGCACATTAGGCATTGGGCAAGTATTGACCAATTCACGCATATAATCTAACAAGGTGCTATGTGATTTGCTAGAAACGCAGAGCACAGGGTGGTCCTCACCATAGTAGTCTTTGATAGAACGAATCAATCTCCAATAACCATCGCGGAACTTCTCATAAGATGGTTGCATGGATACAGAGAAGTCATTGCCTCCTAAGTAGATAATACTGATATCTGGCTTCATACCAGTACCCTCAGGACTCCAACGGAGAGTAGAATCCTCGTCGAAGGTTTGCAAGTAACGGTCTGGCATATGGTAGCCTGCAAACTTAGAATTATAGTTACGCGCAGCGCCCATACCAGAGTGTGCGATAACCATATAGTCAGCGTTAAAATAGCGCGCTAAGATAGCTGGGAAAGAGCGAGAAGCGTTCTCGGTTTCTGGTGTGAATTTGGCTTTGCGAGAAGTAGCTTCTACACCATAACCGCAGTCATAACTTGCGCCAATAAACTCCATTTGGCGCTCGCGCAATGGTTCTGCTGCATAAAAAACACCCTTGTCGGTAGCAAACTCGTGGATGGTTACTTTACCTTGTTCGCCCTCGGTTCGCTTTTGAATGATGACTTGGTGAGTCTTGATTTTGGACTTCTTTAGGTATTGAGGATCAATGAGTTCGTATACTGAGTCTGCTCCTGTCACTTCGATGATACGGTGTGGTTCTGCACTCATGGGAGCGTCGATCCAAACGTTGAAATAATTGTGGCGTGTGGCTGCCAGTTTAGGGTCTGCGTCGTATTTAAAATCACTTGCACGCATGGTTAAACTTTTGCCAGAAAAAGCGATGCGGCAATAGACGGCTGTCCAGTCAAAAGATACATCGGTGCCCTCTGTTAGAATGCGACCAACGAAAGTGAGACGTGTGTCAGAAGCGGGGATAGTTTCAGCCTTAAGATAAAGTGGCGATAAGGTGAGAAGGCAAAGAATTGCCGAGAAAAAGATTTTTTTCATGATATTGATTTATGAATTAATAACGGCACAAAAGTACTACAATTCTACCATATACGCAAGTAATTTTTACTAAAAGTAAACTTTTGCAATAAATATTTGCATATCTCCCTTTTTTTTTGTATCTTTGCACGCTATTTGACAAGAGAATATAAAAACACAAAATCATGGATATACTACAACAAATGCTTAAACGTGCGCAAGCTAATCCTCAGCGCATCGTGTTGCCAGAAGGTGACGAGCCTCGTACATTGGAGGCAGCTAACTTGCTTTTGAAAGATAAAGTGGCTAAACTCATCCTTATTGGCGATCCTGCTGTCATTCGTCAAATGGCTCAGGAGAAAAACTATGAATACATCCTCAGCGAGGAGAGTGAACTCACTATCTTGGATCCATTGACCGATCCTAAGATGCCAGAGTATGCGAACCTCCTCTTTGAGCTCCGTAAAGCGAAAGGTATGACCCTCGAGCAAGCGACAGAGAAAGTCAAAGATCCTCTTTATCTTGGTTGCCTACTCATCAAGAATGGTGATGCTGATGGTGAGCTTGCAGGTGCTCGCGGTACTACCGCAGATACGATCCGTCCTGCATTCCAAATTCTCAAGACTCGTCCAGGCGTACACATCGTATCGGGTGCTTTCTTGATGTTTACCCCAGCTACTCATTTGGGTGAGGGCGGTTTCCTTGTGTTCGCGGACTGCGCCGTTAACCCATGTCCTAACGCACAAGAGTTGGCAGAGATCGCTGTGACAACAGCCGAGACCGCTAAGGCGCTTGGAGGCATTGAGCCACGCGTGGCAATGCTCAGTTTCTCTAGCAAGGGTAGTGCAAAGCACGAGCTTGTGGATAAAGTGGTAGAGGCTACTCGTATCGCACATGAGATGGCACCAGACTTGGCGCTCGATGGCGAGTTGCAGTTGGATGCAGCACTCGTGGAGAGTGTAGGTGCGCAAAAAGCACCAGGTTCTGCTGTGGCAGGCAAAGCGAATGTGCTTGTCTTCCCAGACTTGCAAGCAGGTAACATCGGTTATAAACTCGTAGAGCGTTTTTCTGGAGCAGATGCGGTAGGTCCTATCCTCCAAGGTATCGCAGCACCAGTCAATGACCTCAGCCGTGGCTGCAAGGTGCAAGACATCGTGCAAATGGTGATCATCACCGCTAACCAAGCAATTGGCATGCGCTAACGCATGCAGGACGGCCTTTGGCCTATAGGACGCTCGCAGGCGAGCTATAGGACGGCGCAAGGCGCCTATGGGTTATAGGCAAAGGAATAAGAATTAACCAAAAAACACAATAAAAACACATGAAAATCTTAGTTTTGAACTGCGGAAGTAGCAGTATAAAGTATAAACTTTTTGATATGGATACCCGCGCTGTGATGGTATCCGGTGGAGTAGAGAAAATTGGTTTGCCAGACTCTTTCTTGCAAATCAAATTAGCTAATGGCGAGAAAGTGAAGATCGAGCAAGCAATGCCAGAGCATACTGTAGGTATTCAATTGATCTTGAATAGCCTTGTGGATGAGAAGATCGGTTGCATCGCTTCTTTGGACGAGGTACAAGCTGTGGGTCACCGCGTAGTACATGGTGGCGAGAAGTTCAACAAGTCTGTGCTTATCACTCCAGAGGTGAAGGAGATGATCGTTAAGTGCATCGAGCTCGCTCCTCTTCATAACCCAGCTAACCTTAAGGGTATTGAGGCGATTGAGCAAGCGCTTCCTGGCGTTCCTCAAGTGGCTGTGTTTGATACCGCTTTCCATCAAACTATGCCAGACGAGGCATATATGTACGCTATCCCTTATGAGTTGTACGAGAAGTATGCTATCCGTCGCTACGGCTTCCACGGAACCTCTCATCGCTATGTTTCTGCTCGTGTATGCGAGTACCTCGGTGTGGATCCTAAGACTACTAAGGTGATTACTGCTCACATTGGTAATGGTGGTAGCTGTACAGCCGTGCTCAATGGTGAGTCTGTAGATACATCCATGGGTCTTACCCCACTGGAGGGTTTGATGATGGGTACACGTGCCGGCGATATGGACCTTGGTGCTGCTACTTATATCATGGAGAAAGAGAATCTCTCCACCACTGAGTTCTCTAACCTTATGAACAAGAAGTCTGGTCTCATGGGTGTGAGCGGCGTGTCAAGCGATGCTCGCGACATCGAGAACGCTGTACAAGAGGGTAATAAGCGTGCAGACCTCGCTCGTCGTATGTTCATCTATCGCGTGAAGAAGTATATCGGCGCTTATGCTGCGGCTATGAACGGTGTGGATGTGATCGTCTTTACAGGTGGTATCGGTGAGAACGATATGTATGTACGTGGTGAGATTATCAAGGGCTTAACTTACCTTGGCGTGGACTTCGACGAGAGCAAGAACAAAGTACGTGGTGAGGAGGCGCTCCTTACCACTCCAGAGAGCAAAGTGAAAGTGTGCGTGATTCCTACCGATGAGGAATGGATGATTGCATCTGACACACAAGAGCTAATTTAATTGAGAATTTTGAATTAAGACCACTGCGTTGTTAGACCGGGCTAAAGCCCTGTTAGACCATTGCATTGTTAGACCGCCCTGCGGGCTGTTAGATTCTATAAGTCCAACAGCTCGCGTCGCGAGCGATCCAACAGGCGAAGCCGGTCTTTCATCCAACAGCTCGCAACGCGAGCGATCTAAATATGAAACCAATTATTTATCAATTACTACCTCGTTTGTTTACCAACTACAACGAGACTCGTCGTCACGGCGGTAGCATGCAAGAGAATGGCTGCGGTACCCTCAATGGTATCACCCCAAAGGCCTTGCGTGCTATTCGTGATTTAGGTGCTACCCATGTGTGGTACACCGGTATTATTCGCCACGCGACTGCTATGTACAATACCCCAAGTATCGTTAAAGGTCTTGCGGGTAGCCCATATGCCATCACCGATTACTATGATGTACATCCTGATTTGTGCGAGGACAAACGCCATCGTATGCAAGAGTTTACTGATCTTGTAGAGCGTAGCCACAAGGCAGGACTAGATGTGATCATCGACTTTGTACCTAACCATGTGGCGCGTGAGTATCACTCTACCGCTAAACCTCGTGGTGTACAAGATTTAGGTGCTAACGATAACCCAGAGTGGGCGTTCTCTCCGCTTAATAATTTCTACTATATCCCTGGGCAGAAGTTTGCTCCTTATGTCAATATAGCTGACTACGAGGAGTATCCTGCTCGTGCTACTGGTAACGACTGCTTCAGAGCAGACCCTTGTGTGAACGACTGGTTTGAGACCGTCAAACTCAACTATGGTGTCTTCTACCAAGGTGGTGGCGAGAAACAGTTTGATCCTATACCAGATACGTGGCACAAAATGCTCCATATCTTGCTCTTCTGGGCAGGCAAAGGTGTGGATGGTTTCCGCTGCGATATGGCGGAGATGGTGCCACAAGAGTTCTGGTCTTGGGCTATTGAGCAAGTTAAAGCCAAGTATCCTAATATCCTCTTTATTGCTGAGGTGTATAACCCTAGTCTCTATCGTGACTATTTGAGTACAGGTTTTGATTACCTCTATGACAAAGTGGGTATGTACGATTATTTGCGCGGAGTGACTAGTCATGACTGGCCTGCGGAGGGTATCACCCAGCAATGGCAACAAGTGGATGATATTCGTGATAAGATGCTCTACTTCCTTGAGAACCACGATGAGCAACGTATTGCTAGTGGATTCTTCTGTGGTCGCGGTATGTGTGCAGAACCAGCAATGATAGTGGCTGCAACCCTTGGTACGAACCCTGTGATGGTGTACGCTGGCCAGGAGTTGGGCGAGAAAGGTATGGATGCCGAAGGCTTCTCCGGTATTGATGGCAGAACGACTATCTTTGATTATTGGGGTGTCAAGTCTCTCCAGGCATGGGCTAACCATGGTAAGTTCGATGGTGCAGGCTTGGATGAAGAGCAGCAGACCTTGCGTACTTTCTATCGCCAATTGCTGCGCGTGGCTCGCTCCGAGAAAGCAATCACCATGGGTGATATGTACGACTTGACTTATGCACAAGGCGAAGGATTCAACAAGCATGAGCAATATGCGTTTATTCGTAAATACAAAAAGCAAACACTTCTTATAGTGCTGAACTTCGATGACCGCCAAGTGGATATGCAAGTGCGCATCCCTCAAGATGCATTTGAATATCTCAAACTAGAGGAAGAATCATTGGCAAAGGCTGAAGATTTGCTCACAGGTACAGAATACACCTTCCCGCTTCATCCGCATACACCAATATGCCTCACTCTTCCTGCGTGGAAAGGTGTGATACTTAAGGTTAAAGGGTAAAGGTTATAGGTTATGGGACGCCCTTCGGGCTATAGGTTATAGGTTAAAGGTAATGAAACAATTAGCAGAAAAAATAAAACCTTATTTGAAACTTCTTCGTGTAGGCAATCTCGCCTTTTTGGCAGTATTGCTTTATGTGATGGAGAAGTGGGTGGCATATCCTCTACTGCATATAGAGACATTCCCCGAACTCATGCCATGGTGGGTATTGCTTTTACTTATCATCAGCGTTGTGTGTATAGCAGCAGGTGGATATGTGATCAATGACTATTTTGATGTCAAGATTGATCGTATCAATCGTCCAGACGACATGGTGGTTACTCGTGTTGTATCTCGTGATGCAGCAATGCGTTGGTTCCAAGTACTGACCATTGTTGGAGTAGCAGCAGGTCTTGCAGTGTCGTGGTGGGCCAAGAGTTGGAATCTACTCTTCATCTATGTAGTTATTCCGGGACTGTTGTGGTTCTATTCGGCTAGTTATAAGCGAATATTGATGCTAGGTAATCTTACTGTAGCATTCATTTCCGCTTTAGTACCTTTGTTGGTGGCAATGGCTAATGCAGAATATTTGAGTTACGTCTATTCAGAGTCGTTAGTTTATACTCCAATTATTGGCATTCTCTATACATGGTTAGGTGGTTTTGCGCTCTTCTCGTTCTTGCTAACATGGGCTAGAGAAATTGTGAAAGATGTGGAAGATATTGAAGGCGACCGAGAAATGGAATGTCGCACTATTCCTATTGTTTGGGGTGAGAACGTCACCAAAATCATTGTGTCTGTCATACTGTTTGGCGTGATGTCGCTCATTACATATCTTACGTGGTATGTATTACCATTCCCTAGTGAGTGGAGTAGTCTCTTGTTCCGTTTCTCTGTATTTGGACTCTTGACACCTCTTGCTTGTACAATAGTACTATTGTGGTTTGCTCGTACGACTCGAGAGTACCATACGGTACAACAAGTCCTTAAGTTCGTTATGTTTATCGGCACTATGTTCGGATATGTGATTTACATCAACTTAATGGCATAAATGTGAGCTATGCTCACGGTTGAAAGGTTCTATTCGCTTCGCAGTTCTAACGGTTGGAACTTTTAGAACAGCCCGTCAGGGCGTTTAGAACTTTTAGAACAGCACCGAAGGTGCGCTTAGAACTCTAAAATTATGAATATTATTTTAGGAAGCCAGAGCCCACGCCGTCGTGAACTGATGGCGGGTTTAGATATCCCATTCTCGTGTGTCACTATTGATGCAGACGAGTCTTATCCTGCCGAACTCAAAGCAGGCGATATACCTATGTATATATCTCGTGCGAAGGCGCGCGCGTATGTGAGCGAACTCCAAGATAATGATTTACTCATCACTTCGGATACCATCGTTTGGCTCAATGATGAAATGCTAGGCAAACCTCAAGATGAGGTAGAAGCTAAGGCTATGCTTGCCCGCCTCAGTGGACAGACACACGAGGTATATACCGCAGTTTGCTTTGCGGATAAGAATGGCGAATTGGAGACTTGGGTAGATTGTACCAAGGTAACCTTTAATACACTCTCCGAAGAAGATATAGACTATTATGTCAGCAAATACCGACCACTAGACAAGGCAGGTGCATATGGTGTGCAAGAGTGGATTGGTTATGTGGGAGTAACGAGGATGGAAGGTTCCTACTTCAATGTCATGGGCTTCCCTATCTGCCATGTCTATGAAAGACTGAAAAAGTATTTGAGATAAGATAATCTGCAATCAAATCTTGTACATCTCATAAATTTCACAACCTTTGCACTCCTAAAAAATCCCACCATGAACAAGACCCAGCAAGACAAAGCAGCCCTCGAATTCCAACAACGATGGACATCCCAAGGGTATGAGAAAGGACATACACAACCCTTCTGGATTGATCTGCTCAGAAATGTATATGAAGCACCCAATGCCGAAACCTTCATCCAATTTGAGAAACAGGTCAAACTCGACCATACCAACTTCATCGACGGCTATATACCTTCCACTCGCGTGCTCATTGAGCAAAAAGGCAGCCACATCGACCTCAATAAGGCCTATCCACAATCCGATGGCAAGCCGCTCACACCTTTCCTGCAAGCCAAACGCTATGCCGAAGACCTACCTCACTACGAGAAACCTCGTTGGATAGTGGTTTCCAATTTCCGTGAGTGGCATATCCACGATATGAACCTACCTGGCAACAAACCTGAGGTCGTTCTTCTTGAAAACTTCCACAAGGAGTACCACCGCTTAGCGTTTTTGGTGGATAAAAACAACGAACATATCACTCGTGAAATGGAGATCTCCGTTAAGGCGGGTAAGATTATTGGAGAGATTTATGACAAACTCCTTGCCCAATACCTCGACCCAACATCGCCCGAAACGCTCCATAGCCTCAATATGCTGTGCGTGCGCCTCGTGTTCTGCCTCTATGCCGAAGACGCAGGTATCTTTGGCAGAAAACAGCAGTTTGGCGACTATATCAAGGATATTCCTGCGCCTCAACTCCGCCGTGCGCTCCTCAACCTCTTTGAGGTGCTCGATACGCCGCTCAATGAGCGTGACCCATACCTCGAACCCGAACTCGCCGCTTTCCCTTATGTCAATGGCGGCTTGTTCACCCTGCAAGATAAATCCATCCCTCAGTTCACCGACGAACTGCGTGACTTGCTCCTCGGCAAAGCCAGCGACGACTTCGACTGGAGTGAGATCTCGCCTACTATCTTCGGCGCTATCTTCGAGAGCACACTCAACCCCGAAACACGCCGCTCAGGCGGTATGCACTATACCTCCATCGAGAATATCCACAAGGTCATTGACCCGCTATTTTTGAATGACCTCCGCGCTGAGTTAGATACTATCCTTGCTATCAGCCAAGAGAAACGCCGCAACCAAGCCCTCCGCGATTACCAACAGCGCCTTGCTTCTTTACGCTTCCTTGACCCTGCCTGCGGTAGTGGTAACTTCCTTACGGAAACCTTCCTCTCGCTTCGCCGTTTGGAGAACGAATGTCTCAAAGCCCTGCTCAATGACCAATCGGCGCTTGACTTCTTCGACGACCGTATCTTTGTCAATATCCACCAGTTCTATGGCATCGAGATCAACGACTTCGCTGCCACGGTTGCCAAAACCGCCCTGTGGATTGCAGAAAGCCAAATGTTGAGCGAGACATCCAAAATCCTCGCCCGTGACATAGACTTCCTCCCACTCAAATCCTATAGCAATATTATCGAAGGCAACGCCCTTACCTTTGATTGGAACGAGGTCTGCCCCGCCTCCGAACTCTCCTACATCATCGGCAACCCACCGTTTGTGGGATATTCACTCCAAAGCAAAGAACAGAAAGAGGAATTGTTATCCGTTTTCGTTGACGAGAAAGGCAAACCCTACAAGACAGCGGGCAAGATTGATTATGTAGCGGGCTGGTATTACAAAGCAGCGCAAATGATGCAAGGCACTACCATACAAGCAGCGCTCGTTTCTACCAATTCTATCACTCAAGGCGAGCAAGTGGCATCTATTTGGAAGCCACTAAAAGACTTGTTCAACCTACAAATCAATTTTGCTTACCAAACATTCCGCTGGGATAGCGAAGCGTCTCTCAAAGCCCATGTACATTGTGTGATAGTTGGCTTTAGTTGCTACAATACCAATAAACCCAAAACCATTTACACAAGTGGAGAACAAATAATAGCCGCAGAAAATATCAACGGATATTTGGTAAATGCAGATGATATTTTTGTAGAAAGCCGAAATAAATCGCTTTGCGATATTCCAGAAATGATAACAGGTAATCGTCCTGCTGATGGTGGACACCTCATTATTGAAGCCGCTGATTACGAGGATTTTGTTTCTAAAGAACCACAAGCAAAGCAATACATAAAGAAACTTTTGGGATCAGTTGAATTTATAAATAATAAGGAGCGTTATTGTCTTTGGTTGAAGAATGTTTCACCAGCAGAATTGCGTCGTTTACCTTTAGTGTTAGAGCGTATCAATAATTGCCGAAATGATCGGTTGTCATCTCCAGATAAAGGACGCCAAAAATTAGCTGATACTCCACACTTATTTAGAGAAACAAACAATCCTGAAACATATATTGTTGTACCTAGTGTGTCTTCAGAAAACCGTCGGTATGTTCCTATGGGATTCTTGACGGATGAAACTATACCAACAAACCTAGTACTCATTATCCCCGACGCTACCCTCTACCACTTTGGTATTCTCACATCCAATGTGCACATGGCATGGATGCGTGTAGTATGCGGACGATTAAAAAGCGACTATCGCTACTCGAAGGACATCGTTTACAACAACTTCCCATGGCCTACGATCACACCTGAGCAAGAGGCAGAGATCTCCCGCACGGCGCAAGCCATCCTCGATGCCCGCAATCTCTATCCCGACTGCTCATTGGCTGACCTTTATGACGAGGCAACTATGCCTATCGAACTCCGCCGTGCCCACCAAGCCAACGACCGTGCTGTGATGCGCGCCTACGACTTACCCGCCACCACCTCAGAGTCCGACACCGTCGCCCACCTCTTCAAACTCTACGAAGAATTGACGAAATAACAGGGGAACTTGCAGACGGAACTGCAAGGCGAAACTTATGGAGGTTGAGGTATAAGAAGAGAGAATGACAATGGAAGAATTCAAAAATATAGCTAGTAACGGAAATAGTCATAACAAACAAAATCGTATCCTTCGAGCTAAATGGATGGACTATCGATCTCCTTCTATTATGATGGTGACGATTGTCACCACTAATCGACTACCACTATTAGGGAAACTACAAGGCGAGAATATCATCCTCACTGAGTTGGGACAAAAAGTAGCAGAGGAAATCAAACGCATACCTACTTATAACGGTGCGGAGTCCATAGAAATATACTCCTATGTGATAATGCCTGATCATGTACATATATTATTACATATCCACGAGCATCTACCACGACATGTGGGCTATTATATCCGCTGGTTCAAGAAACAGTGTACGAACATAGGTTTAGTCCTTGCGGTTCCGTCCGCAAGGAATCACAGTCCCCTTTTCGCCCCTGAATATCACGACCGTCTTCTCAAGGGCAAAAACCAGCTTCCTCACTTGGTGCGCTATATTCAAGACAACCCACGCCGTTTGGCTCTTAAACGCGCAAACAAAGACCTCTTTCGAATACGGCAAAACCAATTAATCGGTACTATCCAGTGTACTGTTTTAGGAAATATCTTCCTCATAGAGCACCCACTACGCCAAGTTCTACAATGCTCTCGTCGTCTCACGCAGGAGCAAATAGATAATCTCAAAGCAGATTGCCTACGCGAAGCCGCTGATGGTACCATTTATGTAACAGCAGCTATATCGGAGGGCGAAAAACAGATTGCTCGTGCACTCCGCGAAGCAGGTTTTCCTTTGATTATCTTATTGGAGAAAGGATTCCCCGCTCCTGATGATCCACACTATAGCTATTATAAGCCACAGGGTGTCTATTTCGAGGCGTGTGCCGCAGGCAAATTGTTGCTAATAGAGCCACATCGTGATTTATTAGACCGCGAAGATATAGCAACTAAGACTGAGACAAAAGTAGGGCATATCCCACATGACTCCCAACGCTATCGCTTTGTGGCGATGAATATACTCGCAGAGGATATATGTAAATAACAAGGTTCACTTGCGGACGGAACCGCAAGGCGAAACTAAAGAGTCGCATAACTATTCATATAATAAACAGGCTCACTCCATGCCCATAATTTTGTTATTGGAGTTTTTGTTTGACACCCGAGCCGCAGGTTGAGCCGCCTGCGGCTCTTTATTGTTTCACTTGTGGTACACGAAAAAATATGTGGCATTATTGGCATTTTAGGAATTTTTGACATTGTTGAAAGTGCTAAAAAGGTCAAAAATGTCATACTGCGTAATTAAGAATGGAGTATTGATTTTCAGGGAGAAGGGATGTTGGAAGCAATTCCTGCGGACTTTTTGAGGTGGGCTGAGAAAGTGTCCGCAGGAAGTCCGTAGGATGGAGGTGATGAGGTTATTAGGTGATAAGGCGAATCCGCATAATCGAATGAGAAAGAATCGGTTATGCGGATTGGTTGTTTGAATGGAGAAGAAAAAACAAAGAGATAGTATTTAGGGTATTTAGGGTATATAGGGTAAATGAGAAATGCCCTAAATACCCTATTTACCCTAAATACCCACGCTATATTTTCAGAGAAAGATCGGTGAATATTCTACGTGGTATCGGAGTGGTAAGGGTTAGCGAACGATAGCAAAGGGATAAGCAAGGGATATGAATCACATAGTAATCTTATAGTAATCACATAGTAATATCATAGTAGATATAGGGAAAGTATAGTATGAACCCGTAAGTGATAAATACTATCTCCGATCAGGAAACTCGCCGTATTCTTCGAATGTGTAGTTCAAGAAATCGTTGATGGGTTTGCCTGCTTGGCAGAGCTCTATTAGTAGGTCTAGGAAATCGGGAGCGCATACTTGTTCATCCGTTAAGGCAATAGAGAAGGTATAAGCTTTGCGCTTTAACCAGTCTGCGTGTTCAAACTCAGTAGGGAAACCTTGTGGTACTTTCTTAAGCATTTGGTCGGTATCAAAATCTTGGAAATACTTACCCGTCAACTCGTTGGCAAAGATATCTTCTACTTCGTCATAATTAGCCAATATCTCACGGCGTAAAGCGTGTAGCAAATCTTTATTGGGGCACCACATACCACCCGCAAACATACATTTGCCTGGTTGCAGATGTACATAATAGCCTCCTCGGTCGCTTTTCTTACCACCTTTGACGGCAGGGAAAGCACCAAACCACTCTTTGAAAGGGCGTTTGTCGTGCGAGAAACGCACATCGCGGTAGATACGCCAAATACAATCTTTGGGCGTCAAGGCTTTCATGTCTGGGTCTATCTCCACCAATCGCTCTAACCATTGAGCGGTAAACAACTCAAACTGCTTTTGGCAACGCACATACCAATCCTTGTGTTCGTTGAACCATTCACGGTTGTTGTTACAAGATAGTTCTGTTAGAAAAGCGAGTATATCTTTCATATCATTATTTATTACAATTTTTACACATTTCTAGTGGTTCCCCCTGATAAAGTAACACGCGGCGGCGCAAGGCATTGGCTTTGGTAGAATGGTATAAGTCTGCTAGCGACTGCTGCATGATATTGCCATATGCGTGACGATGCTCCTTGTCATAGCAGCAAGGTAGCACATCGCCGTTTGTGGTGATCACACAACCAGACCAAAGGCGGAGGCATGACGCGCGATAGGCGCGGTGTAGAGTGTAGGGTGTAGAGTGTAAAGGTGAGGATTTATGAATATAGGTGCCATCGGCAGTTTTGCGGTAGCGAGAATAGCGTTCGTCGGTAGGCATTAGCGGATGACCGTGCTCAAAATTGTAGAGTTGAGCGGTTTTGAAGACCAAATGTGTGGCGCCTAACGACTTGTAGTTCTTTTTGATCCAATCCCACTCGTGCTCGTTGGTTTTGAGACGAAGTACCTGCAATTCTATACGGATACGACTATGACATTTTATTTTTGCATTAGCAAGATATAGCAAACCCTCTAGTGCCTTGTGCAAACTGCCACCTACGCGATAGGCAGAATATGACTCTTCGGAGAAACCATCAATAGAAACGATGATACGGTTTAGTCCGCTTTTGACGAGTGCTTCTGCTATAGGTTGGGTGATCGCTTGAGCATTGGTCGAAACGATGGTGTATAGTCCCACATTATGTGCTGCGGTTATCATCTCGGGTAATTGCTTGTTGAGCAAAGGTTCGCCTTGAAAATAGAACTGTATGGTGTGGGCGGTGGATTGGACTTGCTCCAATACTCTTTCAAATATAGAAAGAGGCATTAGGCGATGAGGCGAAAGGCGATTAGGCGATGAGGCGGTGCCTACCGGACATTCAGGGCAGCGAAGTTGGCAGAAATTGGCAGGTTCAACGCTTACAAAGGTAGGTAAATGACGCACACGCACTACCCCGAATAGAGATAGTGCGTAACTAGTCCAACAACGAAGTTGGTTGAGAGTCCTACTTGCAAGCAATCTTATTGACACGGCGCTCGTGACGACCACCTTCAAACTCGGTGGTTAGGAAGATTCTTACCAATTCAAGGGCTTTCTCTGCAGAGATATAGTTAGCAGGAAGACCAAGGATATTGGCGTTATTATGTTGGCGAGCCAAAGCAGCCAAAGGTTCGTCCCAGCAGAGCGCTGCACGGATACCTTGGTGGTGGTTGCAAGTCATGGTGATGCCATTACCAGTAGAGCAGATAGCAATACCAAAATCATTGGTTCCGTCCTCTACAGAAGCAGCCATAGGGTGAGCAAAATCAGGGTAATCGCAGCTATCGGTAGAAGGACATCCGTAATCTGTTACTTGCGCACCTTGCTCTTGGAGCCATGCGATAACTGTTTGTTTGAGTGCAAAACCTGCGTGGTCGCAAGCGATGCCGAGTTTGAGATCTTTCATGTGAGTTATGAACTATGAGTGATGAGTTATAAGTTAAATGGACAAATATTCTGACATTCGAGGCAGTGGTGGGTGGTGTATGCAATACATTGCGTAGCATCCCAAACCGTATTGCGTAGTGCGCCCGTTGGGCAGGCTTCTAGGCATAGTTGACAGTCAGCGCAATGTTCGGATATTGGGTATTGGGTATTGGATATCGGTACTGGTTTGTTGATGACGATTTCGCCGGGATGTACCAAACTGCCGAGCGTGGGGTGAATCAGTTGGTGATTCTTGCCAATAAACCCTAATCCTGCTTCTACGCACCAACGGCGTTCTAACATAGGCGCTGAGTCGCAGAAGATATGTTGGTGAGTCTGTGATACAATGTCCTCACCAAACTCCTCTTTGAGGCGCGCTTCTAGTTTATATAGCAGCGATTTAACGGTGCGGTGGTAGTCTCTGCCTGACTTGTCAAAATGGAGTAGGCATACCACTACCGTTTGTGCTCCAGGGACTAGGACGGATGGGTCGTATCGTTTGTCGCGGTTGCGCTCAAGGTAGTCCATGTTACCATGTAGTCCTCGGGCTAGCCACTCGTCCATAAACTGTGCATCCTGGTCTAGTCGTTGCACGGGAGCAATGCCACAATCATCAAAGCCGACTTCTATGGCCAGATCACAGATATTTTTTGATGTCAGTTTCAAGTGATTGGAAATCAGTATATCGTCCTTGAACGTTGCCTTCACGATCTAAAAGGTACAGCGTAGGAAGTGCTTGTACATTGTATGTCATGAGCACAGAAGAAGCAGTATTGTTATCTGTACGAACCGTTGTCCAAGGCAATTCTTTTACCATATCTTCCCAGGCGAATTGGTAACTATCAACAGCTACAGAGTATATGGATAATCCCTCTTTTTGGTATTTATTATAGAGTTCACGCAACTCAAGGTTATAGGCTGCGTATTGCTCTATTTGAATGGAGGAGAAATCCAATATAATCACATTGCCACGAAGGTCTGAAAGTGAACGCATATCTCCTTCGTTGTCAGGCAAAGTGATGTCAAGGAAGGTGTTCTCAGATTCCTTGACAAGTTCTTGCATGGCTAATTGTGTTCGCTGATTGCGCTCTTGCTCTAGACTCTCCAATACTTGTGTACGTAGTGCTTTTGTTCTGTAGTATTCAGGCATCTTGAGTTCGAAAGATGTAGCGACAGCTTGATACATGCGACGATCTTTGTAGTCAGACATATCCCAAATAGCTTTTCCGTCTTGCTTCAAGTAAACAGCATAGTAAGCCGCTAAAGAAACTGGATTGGCTATAATGATGTCTTGTGTGAGTGTACGCATATCATCTCGTGACGATGTGCGCGCAGCAGAACGCATCTTAGCTATCTCTAATGATGCTTGGCTTCCTGTGATATTCAATGTGTTAGGAAGATCATTAAGAGCACAGCTAACTTGTATTTGTTCGGTAGAATCTACTGCTAGTGTTAACGAGCGATTACCAATCCTAATACTATAAAAGTCAGGGAACTTTGGTGCTGGAGCTTCTAATGAGTATGTACCATCATCATCTATTTCACAAGAATCTACAATTTGAGTTTTAGTCAAACTAGAATGCTCAAGGTATATCATTTGTTCTTGAGCCCCTTTGATTATTCCGGAAACCTCAAAAGTAGGTTCGTTGGAACAACCAATCAGAGTTAATACTCCAAGTATAAGAAGTAATTTGTTGCAGTTCATAATCTATAGAATTAACCTGCAAATACCATGGCAAGGTTAGCAAAAATCAATTTGCAAGCAATGGCGAGAACGATAATACCAAAGAATTTGCGTAGAATGTATAGCGATGTTGTTCCGAGGTATTTTTGCAGCCATTTTGTACCTATTAGAACTCCAAATAGCACTATCGTATTCAGTGTGATAGCAATGATGAGGTTCAAGATGGCATATTCAGCCGTAATAGAAAGAACAGCAGTAAAGGCACCAGGACCTGCATACATAGGGAAAGCCAATGGAACGATAGAACCAGTACCTTCTAGACCTTCGTTCTTGAAAATGCTAACGTCCAAGATCATCTCTAATGCCATTAAGAATATGACAAGACCACCAGCAATAGCAAAATACTCAATTTTCACACCAAATAGTTTCAAAACCCATTCACCAGCAAGTAGGAAGGTGATGAGAATCACGATTGTAGCAATAGAAACTTTTAAAGGTGAAATCTTGACACCCTTGCGCTCCATATTGAGCGTGACAGGGATATTACCTAGTGGGTCAATGATAGCAAATAAGAAAATAAATGACGATAATATTTGCCAAATATCAAATGTTTTAAAGAAATCTGACATAGTATTGTATTATAATATTCTATTATGAAACTTTCCAGACAGTTGCCTGCCTGGAAAGTAAGTATTTTAAGGGAGCATTACTACTTCAAAGACATTACCTGCCTCAACTAGTTTTTTCAAAGTTGCTTGTACTGTTTCAGCAGTAATAGCCTCTACAGCAGCCTTGTAATCTGTAATATAGTTGATGCCATTTTTGTAATATGTGCTGATAACATCGCTCCAATAGCCATTCTTCTCTAAGTCTTCCTCAAAGTCTTTGAGCATCGATTCTTTCTCTTTTTGGAGGTCTTTAGCCAAAGGACCATTCTCCACGATAGTCATTACCTCTTCGTGGATGATATTCATGAGTTTCTCTTGTTTCTCAGGATCGGTATCAAACTGCATGATGAGTTGTGCGTGAGGTATAGGGTAGCGATTCATCCATCCAGCACAACCTACACCATACGAACCACCTTCACGCTCACGGATAGACTCTAAATAGCGCGTAGAGAGAATGCGACCAATCATTTCCATATTCAAGTTGTTTGCCAAAGTGTATGGCATGTCGTATGAAGTATATTGAATACGGTTACTAGCAGTCTTTGTTTCCATTTCGCGGGTGAAGTAATTCTTTTGGATACCCATTGCTACGCGTACGTTGTCGTCAGCAGCAGTCTCAAGCTTCTTATTGGATTTCAAACCACCTAACCATGTGCAAACTAATTTTTGGAATGCTTTGTCCTCTGGGTCAACATTACCTACGAAGATAAAGGTAAAGTCAGCAGGATTAGCGAAACGCTCTTTGTATATTTGGAGGGCTTTGTCCAAGTTAACTTGCTCTAACAATTCCTTATCCATAATCAATGTGCGCTCAGAATAGTTGCTTCCCATCATTTGAATTGAATCAGAGAAAGCTGCTTTAGGATTCTTATTTCTATTAGCAAGTTGTGATTCGAGGATGCTCATCAATGTTTGGAATGATTCTTCGTCGCGGCGTGGAGCGGTAAAGAAGAGGTAGTTGAGTTGGAGTAATGTCTCTAAGTCTTTGACAGTACTTGCTCCATTCATACTCTCGCTATATTCACTGATTGATGGACTGAGTGAAACACGTTTACCAGTTAATGCCTTTTGCAGATCGGTTGCACTCATATCTGCTAAACCACCTAATTCAACAACACTTGTAGCTAAAGCAGCTGAGGGAAGATCTATGGTAGCTACTAAGGAATTACCACCTTGTGAGAATGCATAGAATAGAATCTCATCTTGCTTGAAAGTGGTTGGCTTAACTACCACACGTACACCATTAGACAATGTCCATTCAGTAGTTCCCAAGGTTTCGTTGTATGCAGTCTTTTTGATTTTACCAGTCTTAGGTGCTTTCTCCACAAGGTTTTCGCGAAGCACCTCCTCTACAGGAGCCTCAATCTCCTCGTTCTTGACAGCAGCCAATAGTTCTATTGCTTCTGCCTCAGTAGGAAGAACGTTCTTCTCATCCTCTGGAGCTTGGAAAGAGATGACCAAGTTTTCATCTGTAACCAAACTTTGGGCGATTTGGTTGAGCATGTCCACAGAAATCATTGGCAATAGTTGTTGTACCATCTCGTACTCCCAAGCGATGCCAGGAATAGGTTCGTCGCTCAAGTAATGGCGGATGCACTCTTGTGCATACATGATGTTGCGAACTGTATTACGTTCGTTGTATGACTTCTCGTAGGCAGCTAGAGTCTCTTTCTTAACGCGATCAAGTTCTGCATTGGTAAAACCATAGCGGCGCATTTTCTCCAATTGAGTGAGCAAGTCTTTGTATGCTGCCACCTCTTGACCTTGTTTCGCCAAATATACTGCCACAAACGCATCTTTCTCTTTTACCAATTCACCGTAGTATGAACCAGCACCTACGAAGGTAGCTTCTGGTTTCATGCTGAGTTCTGACATACGGTTATTGAACATATCGCAAACTAATTCAATAGCCAAATTTTGTACATAAGACATGTCGGTGCAACGGAATTGTTTTGGCAACTGAGGTTTCTTGAACTCCATCTCAATGCGGGTGTATTGTGCCTCTTTATCTCGCACAATAGCTACGATAGGTTCCGCGTTGTCGTCTACAGAATACAATGGACGTTCGCCACGGTTTACGCGTGCAGGTACATCTGCCCACAAAGCCTTGATCTTTGCTTCAATTTGATCTACATCAATATCACCAACCACGATAATCGCCTGGTTGTCTGGACCATACCATTTCTTGTAGTAGTCACGAAGAGCATCATAAGCAAAATTGTTGATCACAGCTGTATCACCAATCACATCGCGTTTTGCATATTGGCTGCCTGGGTATTTCAATGGGTTGATGGCTTTCCACATACGGCGATTAGCTTGTGCACCCGTACGCCATTCTTCGCGAATCACACCACGCTCAGCATCGATCTCATCTTCTAGCAGCAACAATCCGCAAGCCCAATCGTGCATAACAAGGAGCGCAGAGTCGATGATGCCCTCGCGTGTAGTAGGAACTTCAGAGAGTCGATATACTGTCTCATCTAATGAAGTATAAGCATTGATGTTACCACCAAAGTTTACACCAATTGATTCAAAGTATTCAATAATTCCTTTGCCAGCAAAATGCTCAGTACCATTGAAAGCCATGTGTTCCAAAAAGTGGGCCAAACCATTTTGGTGATCTTCTTCAAGAATAGCACCTACAGCTTGTGCAATATGAAACTCAGCACGTTGCTTAGGGTATTCGTTGTGACGAATGTAATATGTCAAACCATTATCCAATTTTCCCACGCGTACTGCAGAGTCGATAGGCAGTGGTTGTTGCGCCATCGCCACTAGCGACAACGCTAGCACTAAAGTGCTTAGAATCAATTTTTTCATACCTAATAATTATTTAGTTTGTTTCTGTTGGGTTTGTCTGTTCAGCCTGAGTAGGAGTCTCATCTATAGTAGGTTCTTTTACCTGCTCTTTGTTTTCTCCTTTTTGTTCTTCATTGGCAGCGATGATTTCATCTTCTCTGCTCTTCCATGGGCGTGGACCTAATATACTCTCCACATCTTCAGATGTAATTACCTCACGATCAAGCAGTAATTCTGCTAGTTTGTTGTGACCTTCAGCATTCTCTTGAAGAATCTTCTTTGCACGTTCCATTTGCTCGGCAATGATGGCTGCAGTCTCTGCATCTATTACTTCAGCGGTCTTATCTGAATATGGTTTCGCAAAGCCCATATCGTATTTGCCACTTGAGTCATAATAACTGAGATTCTTCAGTTTGTCTGACATACCATAATATGCTACCATGGCATAGGCTTGTTTGGTAGCACGCTCAAGGTCATTCAATGCTCCTGTAGATGTCTGATTGAGGAATACTTCTTCAGCAGCACGACCACCCAATAATGAGCAAAGGTTATCCATGATATGATCCTTGTTGGTCAGTTGACGCTCTTCTGGTAGATACCATGCTGCACCCAATGCCATGCCACGAGGAACGATGGTCACTTTAACCAATGGGTTTCCATAGCGCAGTAACCATGAAATGGTCGCGTGACCTGCTTCGTGGAACGCTACTGAGCGTTTCTCTTCTTCAGTCATAATCTTGTTCTTGCGTTCCAAACCTCCGATGATACGGTCTACTGCGTCCATAAAGTCTTGTTTGGTGACTTTCTTATGATTGTTGCGGGCAGCAATCAGTGCAGCCTCGTTACAAACGTTAGCAATATCAGCACCTGAGAAACCAGGGGTTTGTTTTGCTAAGAAGTTAACATCAATATTATTGTCCAATTTGATTGGTGCCAAATGTACACCGAAGATCTCTTTGCGTTCTTGCAAGTCAGGTAACTCTACATGGATTTGACGATCAAAACGTCCCGCACGAAGCAAGGCAGAGTCTAATACATCTGCACGGTTGGTTGCTGCCAAAATGATGATACCAGAGTTGGTACCAAAGCCATCCATCTCGGTCAATAGTTGGTTCAATGTGGATTCGCGCTCATCGTTACCCCCACCCATAGCATTATTGCGACCACGAGCACGACCAATAGCATCAATCTCATCAATAAAAATGATTGCAGGCGATTTCTCTTTCGCTTGACGGAACAAATCGCGTACACGACTAGCACCTACACCAACAAACATCTCCACAAAGTCACTACCTGACATAGAGAAGAATGGTACGTTCGCTTCACCCGCTACGGCCTTAGCTAGCAATGTTTTACCTGTTCCTGGAGGGCCTACGAGTAGAACACCCTTAGGTATCTTACCTCCTAGGTCGGTATATTTCTTTGGACTCTTGAGGAAGGATACGATCTCTTCCACCTCTTGCTTTGCTCCAGATAATCCTGCAACATCTTTGAAAGTTACTTTGCCGTTTTTGTCCTTATCAAAAACTTGAGCTTTTGCTTTACCTACGTTGAAGATACCGCCAGGTCCGCCGTTAGCAGCATTGCCAATACCGCGACTCATCCATACAAAGAAGAGAATGATGAGTAGGATAGGAAGTGCATTGATCAATAGTACGTACCATTGACTCTCTGATTCATATTTTACCTCAATGATTGCATCTTCTGCACCCTTTGAGTCATTAACTTTGTCTATGTACTTGTTGAATTCTTCTACCGTTGGTATTTGTGTTTGTATTTTACCCCCGGTCTTCTCGATTTCTTCTGTGGTTTCAAACACATCGTTATAGTGTTGTGGGTAAATCTCTGCCACAGCAGTGTTGTCATCGCGATTGACAACTACCGATTTAACGTATCCACTGTCCAAGTGATTGGTTAGTTCTGTGTAATTAAAGTCTTTTGATCCAGCGCTCGATGGAAAGAACATTAGCACCAATAAACCAATCATTACGCCGTAATAGACCCATGTCCATCGTGAACGCTTAGGTTTTTGATCTGGTTGATTAGGTTGTACTCTAGGCTTTTGGTTTGCCATACTTAATTAAAGTTAAAAGGTTTATACGATTTTTATTATATTTCTGGAATTTCTGTGATTTTGCCATCTGCCCATAAATGCTCGATGTCATAGTAAGCACGTGGCTCGCGCTGCATGATGTGTACGAAGATGTTTCCGTAGTCCAATACAATCCATTCTGCATTGTCACGACCATCTACAAATAATGGGTGAACATGGGTTTGGGTGCGAACAAAACTATCTACTTCATCTGCAATAGCTACTACTTGTGTATTGCTTCCACCTTCCGCAATGATAAAATACTCTGCTGGCGCAACTTCTAGTTTGCGTAAATCCACGGTTACAATTCGTTGTCCCTTACGATTTTGAATTCCCTCAATAATCGTTTCCACTAATTTTTTTGTTGATACTTGTTTCATTATATTTGTTTTCGTTTATTTCTACTATTAATCCTTACAAAATCCTTGCCAAATAGCCTCAAGTCTGCCATTTTGGCACACAACAAGGCAATTTGGGCACAAAGGTACAAAAAAAAACGCACTTCTGCAAAAGAAATACGTTTTTTTGTTATTTTTTGTTCTCGTTTACTTTTACTTCTATCTTTTTTTTATATCCAATTCAGAAATATCATTAATTTGACGTAGCATTTCATCTAGTTCTCTAACTACTTTCTTGTTTTGTTTAAAACCGAGTATACCGCCAATAAGTCCTCCTATTAAACCTCCGCTCAACATTGCAGTCGTTGCAATATAATCTTGTACAATATGATAGTATTCAAAACTTAACCATGAAAACCATATGACGATCAAAGGAATAGCTATATATATCCAATTGACATATACTTTTCGCAAGCGGCCTACTTGTTTGGCAACAATCAATAAATCTCCGGTCGCAATATTATCTGCTTTGACCCAACTATGTGAAATCCAAGTCGCTACACAACAAATTGTCATCATTATGGTTGTACCTATTAAAAAACAAGTACTTAGTCCCATTTGGTGAAACATCCAATTTCCAAATGTTATTACAAATAGTGCGGCTATTCCTGAAATCCATCCTTTTTGGTTAACTACTTTCATCTTTTGATTCAAAAGACTGCGGATTAAGTGGTCATTTACCACTTCTTGTTTATTCAATTTTTCTTTCAGCGCAGCCAGTTGCTCGCGCATTTCTTGTAATTCATCCATACTATTTTATTCGTTAAAGGTTAATGGTTACTGTTTCTTCAATTGTTCACGGATACGCACCAGTCGTACCGACACATTTTTTGCGCTGATACCCACAATTTCCCCGATTTCATCGTAACTCAGGTTCTCCAACCAAAGCATGATAATCGCTCTGTCGAATACGCCCAATTTCTGAATCCGCTTGTAGAGCATCTGCACTTGCTCCATTTCTTTGTCGTTTTCATCAAACAAGTCTATATCCACTGCCAACGGAATACGCTCGCCGCGGCGTTTCTCTTTTCTCTCCATCGAGATACATGTATTCATCGTCACACGATACACCCATGTCTCAATCTTACTCTCGTTGCGAAATTTCTCAAAGCCCTGCCACAGATGGATCAATGTCTCTTGAAAGAGATCATCTATCTCATCCTTGTCTTTGGAGAACATGTAGCAGATACTATATATCGTGCTCTTCTGCTCCTTGACCAGGGCTGCAAATTCTTTTTCGGTTGGTTTCATATCTCTCTTTTATTTTTATACTACCTTTCCCTTATAAATCTTTAGTGATTCATTAGTGATTCTTTAGTTATTCTTAGGTGATTCATAGGTTATTCATAGGTTATTCATAGGTTATTCATAGGTTATTCATAGGTTATTCATAGGTTATTCAGAAGCCTTGCCCATAGAATCAACATACCTTACAGCGAACTTTTTACTAATGTTTACCCATTAGACGCACCACCTATTCGATTTACTACAACACTTTTTGACTTTTTTCAAATATTTTGCAAAGATACTCTAAAATTTGCGTATTTGCAAAAAATATCGTAACTTTGCACCCGATATTAAACATGGAACACCCATAGCGAAGCGTCCAATAGGCGGAACGCCGTCCTATAGCCCGCAGGGCGTCCAATAACCAACCAATAAATATGTTCATCATCGGCATTGCGGGCGGTACCGGCTCAGGAAAAACAACCGTGGTACGCAAACTTATTGAACGTCTCCCTAAAGGAGAAGTAGTCGTTATACCTCAAGACTCCTACTACAATGATAGTAGTCATGTGCCTTTTGAGGAACGTCAAAACATTAACTTTGACCATCCTGATGCCTTTGATTGGTGTTTGTTTGCCAAGCACATTGAAATGCTAAAAAATGGCGAATCCATCGAGCAACCGATCTATGATTACATAACCTCATCGCGTCAAGCCGAGACTGTTCATGTTGATCCTCGTGAGATTATTATTGTGGAGGGTATTATGGCTTTGCATGATCCTGTTCTTCGTCAACAGATGGATCTTAAGATCTTTGTAGATGCTGACGCTGATGATCGACTTATTCGTGTGGCACAGCGCGATATTGTAGAGCGTGGACGCACTGTGGAAGCTGTTATGGATCGTTATCAAAAGGTTCTCAAACCAATGCATGAGCAGTTTATTGAGCCATGCAAACGTCATGCCGATGTTATTATCCCTCAAGGAGGTCATAACGCAGCAGCTATCAATATGCTTCTTAAGTTCGTAAAACAAGAACTCAAAGAAAAAGCCCACAACCAATAACCCATAGCCAATAGCCCGGAGGGCGTCCATTAGGCGAAGCCGTCCAATTACTCAATGCTCTATCTCCAACTCTTTTGGACATATCTCAAAATTGGATCCTTTACGTTAGGTGGAGGATATGTCATGTTGCCCATGATAGAGCGAGAGGTGGTTGATCGTCGTCGTTGGATAGATTCTGAAGAGTATCTCAATATGATCGCATTGGCCCAAGCAGCCCCAGGGTTAATAGCGGTGAATTCGGCTATTTTTATCGGTTGGCGCGTTGGTGGTTGGCGCGGAGTGATAGCCACCGTTCTAGGTGCAGTGCTGCCCTCTTTTGTGATAATTCTTGCCATCGCAATACTCTTTCAAGATTACCATCAATATCCTGCCGTAGAAGCTGTTTTTAAAGGGGTACGTCCTGCTGTTGTGGCTTTAATAGCAGCTCCGCTATGTCGTATGGCGCGCTCGGCTAAGATCACTTGGACTACTGCATTGGTTCCTATTGCGGGTGCTCTATTGATATGGTTGGTGGGATTATCTCCTGTTTGGATTATTATAACCACGGTTGTAGCAACTTTGCTATATACCTATCTTAATGAAAGGAAGCAAAGATGATTTTTTTACAGTTATTTCTTAGTTTTCTTAAGATAGGATTATTTGGCTTTGGTGGCGGATTAGCTATCCTTAGTCTTATTCAACATGAGGTTGAGTCGCATGGTTGGATGACCTCTGAGCAGTTTGTTGATATTGTTGCTGTCAGTCAGGTTACGCCAGGACCAATAGGTATAAATTGTGCAACTTATGTCGGTTTCACCGCTACGAATAGCGTGTGGGGAAGTGTGATAGCTACCTCTGCTATTGTCTTGCCTAGTCTGGTTATTATGTTGTTGCTGTGTAAGTTGTATTTTGTTCTGAATGCCCGATTTCAACGGAGTATCTACTTCCAACAAACCATGCGCATGCTGCGTTTTTCTGTTTTAGGTTTAATTGCGGCAGCTGCTCTATGTTTGATGACTCCGGTTAGTTTTATAGATTGGCGAAGTTGGGTGATTTTTGTCGTTGTGAGTGTGTTGACTATTGCTCCACAGTATATCCAAATGACCGATTCCAACGGGAAAAATGCGATTTATCTTCTACGTAAATCTGTTCAGATTATCTCGCATCCTATTATCTTGATTGTCCTAGCTGGTTTGGTTGGTTACTTTATCTATGCTTAGGGAATGATACGTCAATATAATAAAAGAAGCTACCTTCGTGGTAGCTTCTTTATTTTTTAGCCTAAGTATGTTTTCAAGATGTTGCTTCGTGAACTAGTCTTGAGTTTGCGGATGGCTTTTTCTTTGATTTGTCTTACGCGCTCGCGAGTAAGATTGAATTCAATACCAATTTCCTCTAATGTTTTCTCTGGAACACCGATTCCGAAGAACTTGCGAAGGATGTCGGCTTCACGTGGTGTGAGTTGCTCCAATGCACGGTCAATCTCTCTTGAGAGTGATTCGCTAATGAGTTTGTGATCTGCATTAGGTGAATCTTCGTTTACCATTACATCGATCAAGCAGTTGTCTTCACCTTCTACGAATGGAGCGTCTACACTGACTTGTCTTCCTGACATCTTTAATGAATCAGCAATCTTGTCGATAGGTAAATCAAGAATCTCAGCCAATTCTTCTGCGCTTGGTCTGCGCTCGTGTTCTTGTTCAAAGCGTTGGTAAGCTTTGTTGATTTTGTTGAGCAAGCCAGATTGGTTTAGCGGTAGTCGCACGATACGTGCTTGCTCTGCAAGTGCTTGTAGGATAGATTGGCGAATCCACCATACGGCGTAAGAGATGAATTTGAAACCGCGTGTCTCATCAAATTTTTCTGCTGCCTTAATGAGGCCAAGGTTGCCTTCGTCAATAAGGTCAGGAAGGCTCAAACCTTGATTTTGATACTGCTTTGCTACAGAGACAACGAAACGGAGGTTGGCGCGTGTGAGCTCTTCTAGTGCGGCTCTATCGCCATTACGGATACGGCCAGCCAATTCAACCTCACGATCAACCGAGATAAGAGCTTCGCGTCCAATTTCTTGTAGATATTTGTCCAAAGAAGCCGACTCGCGGTTGGTGATTGATTTAGTAATTTTAAGTTGACGCATGATAACAAATAACAGTTAACAATTGATAGTTAACAGTATGAAAGTAAATGTTATAAGTTGTTGTTAGTGATCCGGTCGGGATTCGAACCCGAGACCCACAGCTTAGAAGGCTGTTGCTCTATCCAGCTGAGCTACCAGACCTCGTCGGAATGCGCTTGTCGTATGAATGACACTTTTCGGCGTCGTTGGGCCGACCGCGATTCCTCCTCTTAACCCAAACTCGCGAAGTGTGGGTTAGTTTTTTCATTGTTTACACGCCAATATACCCGTGTAGGCACGATTATTTGAGCCTACAAAGGCAATTTGGGCGCAAAGGTACTGCTTTTTTTTGACTTGTGCAAGTCTTAATCGAAAAAATTACAAAAGTTCTTCAAAAAGTTCTTGTAATTTAGTTTTGTTCAATGCACCTACTGTGCGGTTTACCAATTCTCCGTTTTTAAAGAAAAGGATGGTTGGGATGTTCATGATACCATAGTTGGTACATGTCTCATCATTCTCATCTACATTGAGTTTGCCAACTACAATTTTACCTTCGTATTCTGCTGCAAGTTCCTCTACTACTGGCAACATCATTTTGCAAGGACCACACCATGGAGCCCAGCAATCTACCACCACAGGGGTGCCTTCTGCTAACAAACCTTCAATGTTAGCATCTGTAATTTCTTTCATAATTCTATATTTTTATTAGTTTATTTTCTATTTTCTCGTTTAGTAGTAAGTCTGTGATAGGATCTTCGACCAGTGTTTGTATTGCTCGCTTCAAAGGACGCGCGCCATATTTGCGTTCTTTGGATTGTTGCAATAGTAGGTCGCGGGTTTGATCTGTCACTTCCAACTCATATCCCATTACCTCTAATCGCATCTTTAGAGGGTATAATTCCAACGTCAAAATCTGTGCCAAAGATTCGTCGCTAAGAGGGTTGAATATTACGACATTATCTAGGCGATTGACGAATTCAGGAGGGAACGTGCGATTAAGTGCCTTAGTCAGTGTTCGTTCCGTCTGTTTGTCATCTAATATGTCTGCATCAAAACCAATACCACTGCCAAACTCATTGAGTTGTCTTGTACCCACATTACTAGTCATGATGATGATTGTATTCTTGAAATCGACTATATGTCCCTGACGATCTGTCAGTCGTCCTTCATCCATAACCTGTAGTAGCACGTTGAAGATATCAGGATGTGCTTTTTCTATTTCATCAAATAGTACGATTGAGTATGGTTTACGACGTACTGCCTCCGTTAGTTTGCCGCCATCTTCGTGTGCGATATATCCAGGAGGTGCACCTACAAGCAAACTGACAGTGTGTTTCTCGATATACTCTGACATATCAAAACGAATGATAGCATCTCTATTACCAAACATCTCTTCCGCCAAACATTGTGCTAGGTGGGTTTTTCCTACGCCCGTTGGTCCTAGCAAGAAGAATGTGCCGATAGGTTTCTTTGGGTCACGTAATCCCATACGTGAACGCTGAATAGCTTTGACTATGGTGTCTATTGCTTTATCTTGACCTATGACACGTTGTTTAAGTGTGGTGCCCATTTGACGTAGTTGTTGTGTCTCGGCTTGTGCCACACGTTGTACGGGTACACCAGACATTCTGCTGACTACCAGGGCGATATCAGACTCGCTGATAATAGGTGTGCTGTCTGCATCTTGGGTGGTTTGTCTTTTGTATGCACCTGCTTCATCCATAGCATCGATAGCTTTGTCAGGGAAGCATCTGTCGGAGATATATCTATCGGTCAGTTGTACGCATGCATGTAGTGCTTCTTCGGTATATTGCACCTTGTGGAAGGTTCCATACACTTCGCTGATGCGTGTGAGTACGGTGTAAGTCTCTTCAGGTGATGTAGGTTGCACTTGCACCTTCTGGAAACGTCTTTCTAGAGCTCCGTCTTTTTCGATTGTTTTGCGGTATTCCGCAGTTGTGGTAGCGCCAATGCATTGCACTTCTCCACGTGCTAAAGCTGGCTTGAGAATATTGGCTGCATCCAATGATCCTTGCGCGTTTCCAGCGCCCATGATGGTGTGTATCTCGTCCACAAAGAGGATGATCTCTGGATGCTTGTGCAGTTCGTTAATAACTGTTTTTATACGCTCTTCAAATTGTCCTCGGTAAGTTGTACCTGCCACCATAGATGCGATATCTAGCGCTACTATTCGGCGACCTTTTAATGTTTCGGCTTCTCCGTTTTCTATGCGTAGAGCTAATCCTTCTACAATAGCTGATTTACCGACTCCTGGTTCGCCTATGAGAATAGGATTATTCTTTTTGCGGCGGGATAGTATTTGGATCACACGCTCAATCTCTATTTGTCGTCCTACGACCGGATCCAATTCGCCATTACGCGCTTGTTCCGTCATGTCTTTTCCATACTTATCCAGCGCGGGAGTACCGTTTTTGCTTTTTTTGCTCTCTTTGGAAGGTTCAACAGGGAATGGATGATCGCCTGCAAACTCGGCATCCAACTGACTGCCATTCTGTGGCAATGCTTGTGGTTTAGGGAAGAGGCGCTCAATGCATTCATAGTCGATACCAAACTGTTGCTCTATGAACATTGCAGGGAAATTCACCCGCTCACGCAGCAAGGCTAGGAGTAGGTGCACCGAACCACATTCATCTGCATGATAGAGCTTAGCCTCAATAATCATCAGACGCAAGACGCGCTCACTAGCTCGTGACATTTTTGTTGTTTGGCTAGGTGCAGATTGCATCAGCCTCTCGTCTATCGTGCGTTTGAGTTCTACAGGGTTGAGTCCTGCTTGCATGAGCAACTCAAATGCTTTGCCCTCTGCGAGACGCAGTATGCCTAATACCATATGGTCTGGCATTATTTCTGTACTGCCCAATCGTTGAGCTTCTTGTTGGGCGTAGAGTAGAATAGTATGTAGGTTGTTTGTTTGTTGCATATTATATAATAAGGTGTAGTTCGTTTAGGTTATTTGTAGAAGTGCCATGATAGTCCCGCGCGGAACATATCTGGTGCCATAGGATAATTAGGCATCTCTAAATATTGTTGGTTCATGAATGAAGCATTGAAGTGCTGGTACTGTGCAAATAATTTAAGGCGCAAATTACGTACATAAAAATTTGCATATACGTTCATCACAGGATAGTTGCCTATCTTTTGCTCGTTTTGTATGCAGAACTGTCCTAATGCAGGATTGAGTATTGGTGCGTAATATTTCGTGAAGAATCGCATGTCCACGCCTATTTGTACATCCAATACTTTTGCCCAAGTGCCATGATAGTACAGATTGTTGTACATCACTAGCGCTGGCAGTGGTAGTTTATCAGAGGAGGACATTTGGTATACGACGCTATTGTCCAAGTTGATCCATGGAGTCGTCAAATTTAACTGCAAATCCGCTGCCAATACTTGTATATCATGATCTGCTTGTTTAGGAGTTCCGTCAGAATCAAAATAGATGTGTTGAGTGATATTTTCAAACGACACATTCAGTTTGGGTTTCACCCATTTGGTAGGGTAACTCACCTCTCCGCTGACATGTAGACGATATTGTTTTTTGAACTCATTATCCCACTGATAGTGGTTACTTCTATAGGTTTGCAAATAATAGTCGGGTGTCTCGTTACGGAAATAAACATTAGCGGCTAGGGTCATGGAATCTTTTCCTAGTTTGAAGCCTGCATCAATATGTCCATTGACTTGGAATTCACCCAATTTGTATCCCACTAGACATACATTACCGTCAAAACCGTAGTGTACATGCTTGCCTCGGTTCTTGTACAACGCTCCACCGATGTAGGTGTTGTTGGTCCAGCGATTTTCGAAGGTAATCTCTGGTGGTACACCGACACTATCAAAATGATGTGCTATCAAGGATAAATGTCTTTGAGTTTCGTTCATGGCATAAACCATAGCGCCAAACTTAAGCAATGTGTTAAACTCTTCCTCAAAAGTCACTGATAGTGTGTTTTTGATTGTCAAGCATGCTGCACTATCCAATGTGCTAGTAGGATTGTAATAGGTGTTAGGATAGAATCCTTGATTAGCCGTTTGCTCCACATAACGTTTGGTGACGTCATTCACCTCAAAGATATGTCTAAAAGTGGTGACAGGGATATACTCTATCTTAATAGAGTCTTTTTTCTCCCATTGTCCTTCTTCGTTGCGCTCGCGATAATTGACTTTTCGTTCTCTCTCCACGCAAATGCTATAGTAGTGGTTCAAATAACCAGATAGATATCTCAAATCAGACATGCCTTGCATATTGACAGACATGTCTTCTGGTTTTAGTACTCCTAATAGGTCGTTGGTGTTGCGCAATCCACCGTTCTCAAAGTTCTTCAGTGTGTTCCATGTGAATGCGCCTTGCAATGAGTAGTGATTTCCGTTATAAGATCCGAAAACCGAGCCAAATGTCGTTTTACCCTCTTGGTTGATAAAACGTCCGTATGAGTTCAGGTAATCAATGGTCGTTCCGATATTGACACGACGGGTAACATTACCTGTAAATGAGAAACTTAGGTCGTTTTGGTCTAGGTTGTTGACAAAGCCTTTTTTATAAGCTATAGTGGAGTATGGGGTTGTGGTATGATAAAACTTGACTTGTTGAGGAGTGATGATATAAGGCGTATATGCATCCGCAAAAATAAAGTCCGTTGTTTTCTTTCTGTCGAAGTACACTCGTGATTGTACTGGTGATACAAGGTTGGAGTTGGTGGTGTTGGAAATAGAGTAGTTGTTCAATGCGCTACGCATAGGAAAATGCATATAGGATGAGTCTATCGTCTCCAATGTGTCTGCCACACCCGTCCATCCATCTAGAGTCCACGCCTTAATGACAGTGGGAACAGCCTTTTCCTTGGCTGTAACTCCCACTGTCATACATATCATTAGCACGCAAATGCCAATTAGGCGTTGGTATGTCTGTTTTTGTATCTTCACGTTACTTTTTGGCAGCACGTTCTTTCTTCTTCAGTGCTTTGATTTGTTCTTCGAGTTTTTTGATTTCTTCCTCTTGGTTATTGATGGTCTTCAAGAGCTCGTTTAACTCTTCGTTCTCAATAGTTGTAGGATATTGCTCATCAACGCGTTGCAAGAAGTCAGAAAGAATATTCATATAGTTGATGAACGCGTCGTATGCAGACTCGTAATGTGTGCCACCTTGATCGATGTGGTTCATGTAGTGGAAGTAGTTTACATCTTGTAGCAACAACCAGTCGCGCTTCAACTGTTTGTCTTGGCACAAGTGTACGCGCTCCGCCACAGCGTAGAGTTTTTGCAAGGCTTCGTTTTGTAGGTCATTGCCGGTGTAGATATTGATATCCTTTGCCTCGCCTGCCCATGTGATAGGATATGGTGCTACGACTACATCGTTTGTCGCAAATTTCTTTGCCACTTCACTTGGAGTCATAAAGCCAATACTCTTATCCATAGCATGATATGGCAATGCTTTGAGGAAATCAAAGATTCCAGACAGCGCATGTTGACGCACACCGAAAGTCTCTGCGTCCACCCAGATATTTGCCACTTGCTCTTCCTCTGGCAATGATGCTAGTTGAGAGGTGAACTTCTCTGCATCCATTGGGTAATTATACCAGTTAGGGTCTGCAAAATGGAATGCGAGTTCGTCGCTTAGATTACTATTGCGAAGCAATACTTTCATTTTTGGTGCAGAGGCACTTTGGTATACGTAGTTAGGACTCTTCCAACTCAATATATGTTTTGCGCCTTCTGTCATAACGGTTTTATAACCCAATTGGCACAATTGTATTGCGATCTCGTCAGAGTAAATCAACTCGGTATTGCAAATCGTGGTTGATTGTACTCCAAAGAGTTCTTTCACCATAGCTTGTTGGAGTTGCAATTGTTCACGTGCTTCCGTCTCGCTATATACGGTTGCCAATGAGTTGGCAAATGGAGTTGCTACGAACTCTACGCATCCGGTATCTGCCAATTCCTTAAGTGTATCAATCATCTCAGGAGCAAACTGTTGGAACATTTCCAAAGCCACACCGGTAATACTCAACGCACAATGGAAGCGACCTTTAGACAGACGAATCATCTCCTTAATAGTGTTACATAGTGGGATATACGATGCGTTAACAATATGATCCAAATGTTCCTCGGTCTGCATATCATCGTAGTAGTAATGATCTTGACCAATCTCAAAGAAACGATAACGCTTCATCTTATATGGAGCGTGCATTTGAAAACAAAAACAAATATTTTTCATGACTTTCTAATTTTACTAGTTGATAAATAGTGGATTAATGGCGATATTCACGCAATACTTGATCGTAGATGCTACGCACTTTTAGTCCCACGTCGAACCAACGTATGTTGTTCACCTCATCGCGACCCAATTCGCGGAGAGATTTATACATAGCAGGATACTTGACGATAGCATAAATCGCATCGGCCATTGCATCTATATCCCAATAGTCTGTTTTGATGACGTGTGACAAAATCTCTGCGCAACCTGATTGGTGCGAGATGATGGATGGACATCCTACCTGCATAGCCTCCAAAGGTGAGATACCAAATGGCTCACTCACACTAGGCATAATGTATACATCGGAATCAGCCAAAACCTCTTGCACCTGTCTGCCACGCATGAATCCAGGAAAGTGGAACTTGTCTGCTATACCGCGTTGTGCCACCAGGTCAATCATCTTATTCATCATATCGCCACTTCCGGCCATCACAAATCGTACTCCGTCGGTCTTAGCCAAAACGCGTGCTGCGGCTTCCACAAAATACTCTGGACCTTTTTGCATGGTGATACGACCGAGGAAGGTTACCAGTTTATCTTTGCGATCGTGCTTCACAAACTCATCTGGATTAGCCAATGGTTCTACCGCGTTGTGCACGGTGCTCACTTTATGTGGTGGTTGGCCATATTTCTCAATCACAGTACGACGTGTCAACTCGCTCACGCACATGATATGATCCGCCTCATCCATACCTCTACGCTCGATGGCATATACCGTTGGATTAACATTACCACGGCTACGATCGAAGTCAGTCGCGTGAACGTGGATGACCAATGGTTTACCAGATATTTGCTTAGCAAAAACACCTGATGGATAGGTCAGCCAGTCGTGGCTGTGGATAATATCAAAGTCCAACGCATGAGCGAGCACACTGGCAACCGCCTCATAGTTACCAATCTCCTCGAGTAGGTTATCAGGATAACGACCAGAGAAACCTACACAACCCAAATCGTCGGTTCCAATACGTGAATAATCATAATGGATGTTATTGCGTAGATGGTAGTACTCTTCGGCAGACATCCTGCCTTCCATGCGATGGCGTACATAGTCATAGTGGTTATCTTTCCATACGATAGGTACACTGTTTGCGCCTATGATACGTAGGAAGGATTGATCCTCATCTCCCCATGGTTTAGGGATGACAAAGGTAATCTCCATGTCCTCTTGTTGAGCCATACCACGGGTTAATCCGTAGCTAGCTGTTCCCAAACCGCCTAGAATATGTGGGGGGAACTCCCAACCGAACATCAGTGCTTTCATTTTGTTTCGTATTTTTTCAAGGTGTTACATACTTCAATCACGCTCGCCACACTAGGGGCATAACTCATACCGCCATGTCCTTTGAATGGTGGGTTGCCGTCGTAAAGCTCGTTCAGCGTACCGATGCATAACTCGCTCATTTCTGCCTCATAACCGGTCAATAGACGACGAATAAAACTCTCGCCTGAGTGTTGGTATACTTTTAGATAGGCAATAGCGTATGCAGCGATGGTCCATGGCCATACAGGTCCGTTGTGGAAGTTGCGGTCGCGCTCCAACTGACCTCCGATATACTCTGGACGATAACCGCCACTCTTTGGTGAGATGGTACGCAAACCTTTAGGAGTGTACAACTCTTTGGTACAGATATCCACTACGGCTTTGCGTTGTTTCTTATCTAGTGGTGAGAAAGGCAAAGATGCTGCGATAATCTGATTAGGACGAACTTCGTTGTTGTGGTAATCGCCATCTACGTAGTCATCCAAGTAGTAACCATTCCAGAAGGTTTTTATGAAATTATCTTTTGCTACCTCTGCTTGATATTCCATAAGGTCTGCCACTTGTTCTTTGCCTAAACAGCGTTGGATAGCTGCGGTGAAGAGCAATGCGTTATACCACAATGCGTTGATCTCTACCACATAACCAGTGCGAGGCGTAATAGGACGACCATCCTCTACGGCGTTCATCCAAGTAGCAGGACGCTCCTTACCATCTACCCACAACAAACTGTTATGATGGAGGAACAAGCGTGGATGTTGTTGTCTGCGGATAAACAACATGATCTCGATGATGAGCTGACCATATAGTTTTGTAGTCTCTTCTAGCGAGGTGTATTCTGCATATTCTTGCAAAGCATGGATAAACCACAATAGAGCGTCGGGCTCATCCATTCCCACTAATTTATGTGGCTGACCATTCATGAAGGCACGGATCTCTTCCACGGCTGTTTCGTTGACGATAGCGTCCCAATATTCAGGACGACCAATACCCATCGTACAACCGGGCAGTGCCAAAAACTCCTCGCGAGCAGTAGCTTTGAACCATGGATAACCTGCCATCAAATAGCATTTGTTACCTTCGCGCTTGTAGAATTGCGATGCAGCGTTTTTCAAACTGTTGAACATTGTATCGCGTGTGCTGCGACGTTGCAACTCTTTTTCCCATAGTCCCTTCAATGCGGTGGTCTTAACCTCACTGATACCAGCAGCGAAAATTACACTCTCGCCTTTCTTAATAGGCATCTCAAACCATCCTGGTACCAATTGATCCTCTTTGTAGGAGAAGCCGCGTTCTAATTCCTTGGAATATTCTATTCCCTTGTACCACTGAGGGTTATGAGTGTATTCTGCTTTTTTCGAACATTGCATATATAACTCTGGGAAAGCTGGGTACATCCTCGCTGCTCTACCATTCTGTACCTCACGCACATCGGTGCAAGCACCTGGGTTCTCGTGGGTAAGTTCGTTGGTGCTGCGGAATGCTAAGAAGGGTTTCAAACGCAAGGTGGTAGGTGAGTGAGCCTCCACGAGGGTGTAACGAACCAATACGCGTGGCTCAAAACTTACCAACATGCGTTCCTTGGTTAATATCACACCGCCCACACGGTAGGTGGTCTTGCTGATCACTTCGCAGTCAAACTCACGAATATACTTGTGACCATTAGGAGTGTATAAGTTCTCGCCATACTGATGGATACCGAGGTTAAATTCGGCACCGTGTTGAATCACGGTTTCGTCCAAGCTGCCAAGGAGTACATAATTATCTTCTGGCAATGGATCAGACAGGGGGAGCACCAATTGTCCATGGTACTTACGAGTGTTACAATCCACTAATGTGGTGGAGTTGTAGGCACCCGCACGATTGGTGCGGATCATCTCTTTGCTTAAACTACGCTCTAGATTGATGAGTAGTTTCTTGTCAAAATTCAAATAACTCATATCTGTTCCTCCGAATGTTATTTCCACTTATCGTCGGCATCCATATGGAATTGACGGATTTGTTGTTCTTCTTCTCGTTGGCATATCAATAGTACACCATCTGCTTGTGCCACAATATAGTTTTCTAGACCTTGTATGACAGCCATATGTCCCTTCGGAAGGGTGACGATATTGCCGTGGCTATCGTAGTATCTCGCTTCACAATGCAAGGTCGCGTTGCTGTTCTCATCTTTTTGACTCAAGTCATATAACGATCCCCATGTACCTAAATCACTCCATCCAAAATCGCTAGGTAAGACGTACACGTTTTGTGCATGTTCCATCACTCCGTAGTCAATAGATATACTAGGGCAAGTAGGGAATGCTTCTTGGATAAACGCTTCCTCGGTGTCGGTGCCAAGTGCTTCAGAACCAGCGGCGAAAATGTTTGCAACCTCAGGCAAGTAGGCTTGAAAAGCAGCATCGATGGCTTGTAAGTTCCAAAGGAAAATACCAGAGTTCCACAAGAATTCTCCGCTCTCCACAAACTTCTTGGCCAATTCCAAGTTGGGTTTTTCTGTGAATGCACGTACTTTGCAAGTTCCTGCATTGTCCACAGTCATATGTGCGCTGTCTATCTGAATGTAACCATATCCGGTATCAGGACGGGTGGGCTTCATTCCCAAGGTGAGCAATGCGTCATGAGATGACACAAAATCTAGTCCGTTAGCAATGGTCTCTACAAATTTCTCTTCTTTCAAAATGAGATGGTCACTAGGTGCCACCACGATATTGGCTTGCGTTTCTCCGGCTTGCTTGGCCATGGATTTGATACGAGCTACAGCATAGGCAATACATGGAGCGGTGTTTCTACGAGCAGGCTCGCATAGTACTTGAGATGACTGCAGCATAGGCAACTGCTCTAACACGAGATCGCGGTACTGCACATTGGTCACAATCAGGATATTCTCCGCAGGAACCAAAGTGGCAAAGCGATCCACAGTCATCTGTAATAGACTCTTTCCTGTCCCGAAAAAGTCTAAAAACTGTTTGGGTTTGTCCGTGCGACTAAATGGCCAAAAGCGACTGCCTACGCCGCCAGCCATAATCACACAATAATTGTGTTTCATCATATTGTTGGTATTTTGGGTCATTCTATTTGGGCAAATTTGTTCTAAATTTATAGAAAGTCTGCAAAAGTACTCATTTTTTTTGATATATGCAATATTTTTTTTGTAAAAAGCTGTAATAATATATAATTATTACGATTGCTCTTATACTTCTCTTGCGTATTTCAAAAGAATTCGTTACCTTTGCACGAATTTTTATGTAATATGAGAAGACTTTTTTTGATTTTATCCGTTGTGGCAATGTTTAGTGTTAGCTTCGTTTCTTGTGGGGATGAAGTGAGCGCTCCTAAACCATATGTTTTTTTTCGAATAGCATTGCCAGATACTGCTTATTCTTATATGGATTTGCAGGGGTATCCATATACATTTCGTTTGTCTAAGAATGCGTATATAGAGGAGCGCCAAACTACTGGTGATGATCAGTATTGGATTAATATCCAATATCCAACTTTGAATGCTACTATCCACTGTACCTATAAGAAGGTAGAGGATAACCTATATGCATTATCTCGCGATGCTCAGGAGTTTCTTTATAGTCACTCTACGGTAGCTTCGGATATTCCTATGCAAGAATATGCCAATGATGAGCAGCGCGTCTATGGACTCTTTTGTGATTTGTATGGCAATACAGCTACACCTATGCAATTTTATATGACCGATTCAACGGAACATTTCTTCCGTGCTTCCGTTTATTGTAATACAATCCCTAATCAAGATTCTTTGGCTCCTGTTTATGAATATTTACGCAAAGATGCTCGTGTGATTATGGAGTCTATGAAATGGCGATGAATTCGGCTAAAATGACCATATTATCCACTATACAATCTGCTCGTAAAGAGCGTAGGGCACTATTGGCTGTGTTGGTGGATCCAGACAAAGAGGATGCCTATCTCCACCTTTTGACTTGTCTTGAAGGTGTGGATTTGGTGTTTGTGGGAGGTAGTACCGGTAGTAGAGTGGAGGAGTGTCTGAGTCTGCTACGAGCTCATACGAAAGCGCCTTTGGTTCTCTTTCCTGGTAATGTTGCGCAGTTTACTCCTAAAGCGGATGCTTTGCTCTTTCTTTCGTTGCTTAACTCGCGCCTACCGCAAGTGCTCATTGAACCACATTTGCAGGTGGCTATGGAGGTTAAACAATCTGGGATTGAGACCATACCAATGGGATATATTTTGATAGATGGACATCGCAAAAGTGCTGTTGAAATCGTAGCAAATTGTCATCCATTAGCCAATCAAGACCTATCTGCTATCGTGAGCCATGCGGTGGCGGGACAGTTGTTAGGGAAGCATCTCATATACCTAGAGGCTGGTAGTGGAGCTAATTTACCCGTTTCTACCGAAATAATTCACTCGGTGAGATCGGAGATTGATATACCACTTATAGTTGGAGGAGGGATTTGTACCCCTGAGCAGATGGAGCAGGCTTTTCTGGCTGGAGCGGATGTGGTGGTGATAGGTAATCATTTTGAGAGCCATCCTGAGCAGATACCTATTTTTGTTGAACGTAAAGCCGATATATGTCGATGAAATCGGAGATAAATGCAGATGATGTTCGTTTCATGCGCTTAGCATTGCATGAGGCCCATAAGGCTTATGAGATGGGTGAGATACCTGTGGGGTGTGTGATAGTAGCAGATGGGCAAGTGGTTGGTCGTGGTCATAACCTAACCGAAACACTACAAGATGTTACTGCACATGCTGAGATGCAAGCCATCACCGCTGCTGCTAATGATCTCGGTGGCAAGTATCTGACACAATGTACACTATATGTCACCCTTGAACCTTGCGTTATGTGTGCTGGCGCTATAGGTTGGGCACAGATTAAACGACTAGTCTATGGGGCGGATGATGATAAAAGAGGTTTCACCAAACTGGCACCTCATGCATTGCATCCAAAATGTACGATTTCAACGGGAATATTGCAAGATGAGTGCAAAGAATTGATGCAAACTTTTTTTCAGTCTAAAAGATAGCAAATAAAATGTAAATTATTAAACATTCAACGAATATGAAACCAGCAGTAAGAACCACATTACAAGTACTAGCTTTTGCTTTATTGGCAGCTTTGTCTATATATTTGCTTCCTCAGTTTCACTATTATGATAAGTATGATTATGAGGTAGGCACTCCATGGAAGCATGAACTTTTGCAAGCTGATTTTACCTTCTCTATTCTTAAGGATTCTGCTGCATATGAGGAAGAGCGAGCTGAGATCACATCTGGTTTCGTTCCAATCTTTAATCATCGTCCTTCTGTTGAGGTCCCTGAGGAGTTTGTTATGACCATCGATGATAAAGAACGTATGGATCGTTATCAATGGAAGACAATCGATGTTTGTTTAGCAGATAATACTTCTCGTAAGATTTCTCTCGCAGAGGTGAAGATTAATGCATCTCCCGAAGCTTATCTATATTTTAACAACAAAGTGGTTAATCCAACTCTAGTATTTGATAGTGTAAAAACATTTGAATCGATTGGTGTTTTGCAACAGAATATTTCTTGGACAGAGGGTGAGGTTGTAGAAGGAGCCAAGATTGTGGATCGAGGTGAAATAGTAACCCCTGAAATCGAACGTAAGATTCGTTCTATGCAGAAAGCGCTTGTGCAAACCGAACTAGAGACGTCCGAATTCTATTCTTATCTAACGGGTTCTGGTGTTTGTATCATATTCCTATTGTTGTTGTTCTTCTTCTATCTTTACGTATATCGCCGTAAGTTGTTGGATGATATGCGCAATGTGTTGTTCTTTACCATCATGATGGGTATAGTCATTGCGGTCTCTTACATGTTGTTGTCATACGCCAAGAATGTAGAATATATCTATTTTATTCCTTTTGTGTGGGTGCCTGTTATCACTCGTGTTTTCTATGATTCTCGTACGGCAATCTTCTTGCATATAATCACTGTAAGTGTTGTGAGTATAGGTATGCAAACACCTTATTACTTCTTGCTGATACAACTGGTGGCTGGTATTGTATCTGTAGTCAGTTTGCGTGATATGACCCAACGTGCTCAATTGGCTACTACTGCCTCTTTCGTGTTTCTTACTTATTCTTTGTTGTATACTGCTTTCTGTTTGATGCAGAATGCTAGTTGGGAGAGTTTGCTCAACATAAATTGGATGTATTACGTATACTTTGCAGTCAATTCGGTTTTGGTTGTTTGTGCATATGGTTTGATTTTCCTCTTCGAACGTTCTTTTGGTTTGTTGAGTAGTATCACCTTGGTAGAGTTGACCAACGTCAATTCCAACCTTATGTTGCAGTTTGCAGAGCAAGCGCCTGGTACTTTCCAACACTCTATGCAGGTTAGCAACCTTGCTACCGAGGCGGCTAAACGTATTGGTGCCAAGGTGTTGCTTGTGCGTACGGGTGCTTTGTATCATGATATAGGTAAGATGTCTCATCCTGAGTACTTTATCGAGAACCAAGCGGGTGGTTATAATCCGCTACTTGAGATGACTAACGAGCAGGCGGCTAGGGTGATTATTGATCACGTTAAGGAAGGTGAGCGCATAGCTCGCAAGCACAAACTACCAGAAGTAATCATTCACTTTATTCTGTCACACCATGGCGATTCTCAAACACGCTATTTCTATAACACTGCCATCAATGAGGCTAAGCAAGCGGGATTAGATCCTTCTACAGTCAATGCTGCGGATTATACGTATCCAGGTCCTAGACCTACAACCAAGGAGGCAGCAATCTTGACCATCGCGGATGCGGTAGAGGCACGCTCACGTTCGCTCAAGGAGATGACGCCTCAGTCTATTTCTGATATGGTAGATGATATGGTAGATATATTGATCCGTGATGGACAATTGTCTGAGACTCCGTTGTCCTTCAAGGATCTTGAAGAGATTCGTAAGGTGTTCAAGCAAAAACTCATGGAGATAAACCACCATCGTATTACCTATCCGACGGTAGAGTAATGCGCTCTGCGCTGTTCTAATCGCCTTCGGCTGTTCTAACGGTTGAAACACTTAGAACTTTTAGAACAGCACCACAGGTGCGCTTAGAACTTTTAGAACAGCAGCTTAGCTGCGCTTAGAACTTTTAAACTCGCATATCTGCTGCGCTTCCCCACTTCTCCACGATCTCATCCATGATCTGGAAGACTTCTGCTTTGCTATCGGCGCGAAGTAGAGCGATACGTGTTTGACGGAAATCAAACAATCCTTTGAATGCAGGTGATGCAGCAAAATGCCTACGGCTATGTACAATGCCCTTGCGCTCGTCGCCTATCCACTCGATGCTTCTTTCGACATGTTCCTTAAGGATGTCTACACACCATTGCATGCTACGCTCTGGCAGTAGTTCACCGGTGTTTAGATAGTGTTGGATATCTTCGAAGATCCATGGACAACCAAAGGTGGCACGACCTATCATGATAGCATCCACACCGTATTCATCAAAGCACTCTTTGGCTCTTTCTGGAGTAGTGACATCACCATTGCCGATGATAGGAATATGGATGCGGGGGTTATTCTTCACTTCACGAATCAGCGTCCAATCTGCGTCGCCGCGATACATTTGACTACGTGTTCTTCCGTGTATTGCTAGTTCTGCTATGCCGCAGTCTTGCAAGGCCTCTGCTATGTCTGTGATGATACGATTGTTGTCATCCCATCCGAGACGTGTCTTGACGGTGACAGGAGTATTGACTGCTTTCACTACAGCGCGGGTAATGTCCAGCATTTTAGGAACATCTTTTAGCAGACCCGCACCAGCCCCTTTGCCTGCCACTTTCTTGACTGGACAACCGAAATTAATGTCAATGAAATCAGGTTTGGCTTGTTCTACGATGCGTGCAGCCTCGGCCATACTTTCTGGTTCGCGACCATAAATCTGGATGGCTACTGGACGTTCTTCGTCGTAGATATTGAGTTTGCGTGTCGTTGAGGCTACATCGCGTACGAGTGCATCAGCGTTTACAAACTCAGTATAGACACGGGTCGCACCAAAACGTTTACAGAGCAAACGAAAGGCAGGATCCGTTACATCCTCCATTGGTGCTAAATATAGTGGAAACTTCTTCATAATATATTTATTTTATCCCACGGATTTCACGGGTTAAGTGGTATCTTTGTCGCCATCTAGTTTATCTAGACCATCTAGTTCATCTATAGTCCCTTGAATAGGCGCGAAAGTATTCTTCTACAAGAACAGCAATATCATCAACTGTCCCGTCAGTACTCTGAGGAACATAGTCAGCGGGTAAACGGTTGAGTAGGCCACGGCTGATCGGTCGTTGGTGGTGGACATCGTTGTTGCATAGGACAATGCAGGTGGGTTGGTGGTACTACCTGCCATTACACCCATCAGGGTGAAGTAATCTAATTTGAGCCATTTGCGCCCCAATATACCGATAGTCAGTAGTGGGATCAATGTGATGAGCAGACCATAACCTATCCATACATATCCGCCGTTTAGCAGGGTGGGGATAAAGGTTTTGCCCGCACCAAATCCTACTGCTGCCAAGAACATGGCTATACCTATCTCACGTATCATCAGGTTGGCGCTTGAGGTGGTATAAGTCACGATATGCATCTTAGGACCAAAACAACTCATCAAGATGGCTACAATCAGCGAGCCGCCTGCCAATCCCAACTTGAACGGTTGGGATAATCCTGGTAGCATGATAGGCATCAGTCCCACGAGTACGCCTAACGCAATACCTGCGAAAATAGATACGAGGTTAGGCATCTCTAGTTTCTTGCTGGAATTGCCAAAGAGTTTCTCAATCTTCTCTACTGCTCTCTCTTCACCCACTACGGTGATGCGGTCGCCTAGTTGCAAGTATAGGTCACGTGTGGCCAATAGTTCGATGCCAGCACGACGTATGCGTGTAATGGATACATGGTAAGTCGCGCGCACGTTCAAGTCACCGATACGCTTGCCGTTGAGTTCTGCTTTCGTCACGATGATGTTGCGGGATACGAGATGTGCTTGTTGCTTGCTATCGGTCTGGATCGTTGTTTCTAATCCAAGCAACAATACACTCTTCTTGTGATCTTGATCTATCACCACTCGGATGCGATCGCCTACGTGCAGGATAGTGTCTACGTCTGGCAACTCATCCTCGCCATCTGGGCGAACCAAACGTGATACGATGAGGTTCATGTTGCAGAGCGAACTCAGTTCGCGTATGGAGGCTCCTTCTACTTGCGGATTGGCCAATAGGATATCGATATGCTCAATCTCTTTTTGTGCTTCGCTCTCGGTGGCTACTCTCTGCTCTTCCTTGTCTAATTTGATTTTGAAGAACCAACGCATGGCGAGCAGGGATAGGATGATGCCAACTACGCCCAATGGATAGGCCATAGCATATCCGCTCGCTATGTCAGGATTGGTTGTGCTAGTGATGTCACTATATGCTTGTTGGGCGGCACCTAGACCGGGAGTGTTGGTTACTGCACCAAAGAGTACACCTGTCATCGTAGCCATATCCTCTTGACTGATGATATGGATCAAGAGGGCTATTACACAGCTGAGTAGCACGCCTGATATGGCCAGGATATTGAGTTTGATACCACCTTTGCCGAAAGAGGAAAAGAAACTAGGACCTACTTGTAAACCAATACTATACACGAATAATATCAGTCCGAAATCTTTCGCAAAAGTTTCTACGTCGGGATCGAGATGCATACCAAAATGCGACATCACGATAGCGCAGAAGAGAATCCATGTGATTCCGATAGTGATACCTTTGAATTTAAGTCGGTGACTTAAGTATATACCGCCGGCGATAGCGATAGTTAATATCAAGATAGAGTGAGGGATACCCGAACCAAAAAACAGACTTTTTAACCAATCCATAATCATTGTGATTTAAAAACGCTACAAAGGTACGACAAAAAATGCACATACGCAAGTGAAGCGAAGAAATTATATAAGAAAATAATAGATTTTTAATCTATTTATACGGTATTCATCACTCATTCAAGCTCGCTTGGAGATGGGGTGATGGATAGCGGATAATTAAGGCGAAGCCTATTTTCTTATATGATTTCGAGCGTGAAGGAGTGCGACGGAACGCACTCCGAGTGTTGTGCCCGAAGAGTTCCCACTCTGAGGAATCAGCACAACACATAGAATGGCGCGACCCTTGCGGTCACGCAGCCGTATGGCTATAGGGTAGTGCCGTACAGGGTAGGCACGACCGCCTATATGGATGATGTAAGGATAAAATTTCGCACAAGGTCGGTGCACTCGAAGGTAGGACAAAAAATGCACATACGCAAGCAAGTGAGTAATTTATAAGAAAAAATAGATTTTGTAATCTACTGCCTTAATCGTATATCCCTCCGCCCATTCTTCCCGACATTTGTCTACAAAATTACGCTTTTTTACAAAAAAATGTAACATGAATGTTGCAAATTTGGAAAAAAAGTAGTAATTTTGCAGCGTGAAATATTTTGTGACGGACCGAAATAGATTGTAAGTATTTCATACTGTTGAATAACTGATACCTGGATTAAGAATTTATCGCTATGTTAAACGCATTTTACAAGACGCACGATTATTTGGTGGAGCACGTACGAGTGCCTGCTAGACGTGTCCTGATGGACGAGATTAATTGGAGTGATCGACTTATCGCTATCAAAGGTGGTCGAGGAGTAGGTAAGACCGACTTCTTGCTCAACTATGCGAAAGAAATGCGTGTTAAGAATCCAGAATTGGCGAAGCATACTTTGTATGTCAACCTCAGTGACTTCTACTTTACCGAGCATACACTAGTGGAGTTGGCGGCCGAGTTTGTGGCTGGTGGTGGACAGGTGTTGCTCATAGATCAGGCCTACAAGTATCCTAATTGGTCTCGCGAGTTGAGCCAATGTTACTACCGTTATCCTAATCTCCGTATCGTGTTTATTGCTACGGCCGTGATGCGTGTGGTGGAGGATAATAAGGATATTGGTCATATTGTTCGCCCATACAACCTGCGTGGCTTTAGTTTCCGTGAGTACTTGAATGTCACACTCGGACTAAAGTTGCCTGTATATAAGTTGGAGGATATACTCAAGAACCATGTGGAGATTGCGCAGCAGATCTGCCGTCATATCAAGCCGCTAGACTATTTCGACGACTATCTGCACCACGGATTCTATCCCCTCTTCTTGGAGCCTCACGATTTCTCTGAGTCGCTCTTGAAGATGATGAATATTATCCTCGACGTGGATGTGTTGCTCGTGAAGCAGATTGATGTCAGTTCGTTGCCTAAGTTGCGCCACTTGGTACATCGTATGCTTCAGGAGACCCCATGTGGACTCAACGTCAGCACCTTGGCGGAATCTATTGATTGTTCACGTTCTACAACGATGAACTTCATCAAGTACCTCAAGGATGCTCGTATACTTAACTTGCTATACCCAGAGGGCAAGAACTTCCCGCTCAAGCCTACCAAGGTGTATATGCAGAACTCCAACTTGTGCTATGCAACCTCCACCCGTGAAGTGGATAAGCAGTCTGTAGCAGAGACATTCTTCTACAACGCTTTGCATGGCAAGCATGTGGTGAATGCCACGGATCGTAGTGCGATGTTCATCGTCGATGGCAAGCATTATATGGATGCTCATGCTACGACCCCAACCAAGACGGGTATTCGCTATTGTGCCATCGCCGACCTCGAGCAAGGCTCGCAGAAGAACATCCCGCTCTGGCTCTTCGGCTTCCTGTATTAACCGGATACCGGACTCCCGACACCAATCAATGGTCTCCCGACTCCCGACACCCGAATCAACAATTTAAAAAAAACTATAAAAATTATGAAAGAAAAAAAGTATTTAACCCTTGATGGTAATGCTGCTGCGGCGCATATCGCGTATATGTTCACCGAGGTAGCTGCCATCTATCCTATCACCCCATCTTCTCCTATGGCGGAGAACGTGGACGAGTGGGCTGCAGCAGGTCGCAAGAACCTCTTCGGCGAGACAGTGTTGGTACAAGAGATGCAATCTGAGGCAGGTGCTGCAGGTGCTGTGCACGGCGCACTCAACGCAGGTGCTCTCACCACTACCTTCACCGCCAGCCAAGGTCTCCTCCTGATGATCCCTAACATGTACAAGATTGCAGGTGAGTTGATTCCATCTGTCTTCCACGTGTCTGCTCGTACATTGGCTAGCCACGCTCTTTGTATCTTCGGAGACCACCAAGACGTGATGTCTTGCCGTCAAACAGGCTTCGCTATGCTCGCTGAGGGTAGCGTACAAGAGGTCATGGACCTCGCAGGTGTAGCTCACCTCGCTACTATCAAGAGCCGCGTGCCATTCCTCAACTTCTTCGACGGTTTCCGTACTTCTCACGAGTACCAAAAGGTAGAGGTAGTGGATATGGAAGACTTGCGTCCACTCGTAGATATGAAGGCGCTCCAAGAGTTCCGCGATCGCGCACTCTCTCCTATGCGTCCTGTTATGCGTGGTATGGCTGAGAACCCAGACGTGTTCTTCGCTCACCGCGAGAGCTGCAACCCATACTACAACGAGGTAGCCGACATCGTTAGCGACTATATGGACGAGATCTCTAAGATCACCGGCCGTACCTATCGCCCATTTACTTATTATGGTGCACCTGACGCAGAGAACATCATCATCTGTATGGGTTCTGCATGTGAGGCTATCAAGGAGGTGATCGACTTCGAGGCAGAGAAGGGCAACAAACTCGGTATGATCAACGTACACCTCTACCGTCCATTCTCACTCAAGTACCTCAAGGAGGCACTCCCTGCTTCTGTTAAACGTATCTGCGTGCTCGACCGCACCAAAGAGCCAGGCGCTAATGGCGAACCATTGTACCTCGACGTAAAAGACGCACTCCAAGAGCTCGGCATGGGCGATATCCTCGTAGTAGGTGGCCGCTATGGTCTCGGATCAAACGATACCACTCCAGCGCAAATCCTCGCTGTGTACGAGAACCTCGCATTGCCAATGCCTAAGAACCACTTCACCGTAGGTATCGTGGACGATATCACCTTCACTTCTCTCCCAGTTGGTGAGGAGGTAGCTATGGGTGGCAAGGGCATGTTCCAAGCTAAGTTCTATGGTTTGGGTGCTGACGGTACCGTAGGTGCTAACAAGAACTCTGTGAAGATCATTGGCGAGACTACCGATAAGTACTGCCAAGCATACTTCTCTTACGATAGTAAGAAATCAGGCGGTTTCACCTGCTCTCACCTCCGTTTTGGTGATGAGCCTATCCGCTCTACATACCTCGTAACTACCCCTAACTTCGTGGCTTGCCACGTACAAGCATACTTGCAGATGTACGATGTGACCCGTGGTTTGCAAGATGGTGGTACATTCCTTCTCAATACCATCTGGGAGGGCGAGGAATTGGCAAAGAACTTGCCTAACAAAGTGAAGAAATACTTCGCTGACCATAATATCAAGGTGTACTACATCAATGCTACCAAGATCGCTCGCGAGATTGGCCTTGGCAACCGTACCAACACCATTCTCCAATCTGCTTTCTTCCGCATTACTGGCGTTATTCCAGTAGAGCAAGCTATCGAGGAGATGAAACACTTCATCGTGAAGTCTTACGGCAACAAGGGTGAGGATGTAGTCAATAAGAACTACGCAGCGGTAGATCGCGGTGGCGAGTACCAACAACTCACCATCGACCCAGCATGGTCAACCCTCACTACTGAACCTTCTGAACTCCTGAACACCTCAACTTCTGAACCCGCATTTATTACGAACGTAGTTCGCCCAATAAATGCGCAGGACGGTGACCTCCTCCCAGTTTCTTCTTTCGTAGGCGTAGAGGATGGTACATGGCCAGCTGGTACTGCTAAGTACGAGAAGCGTGGTGTATCTGCTTTCGTTCCTGAGTGGACAGCTGAGAACTGTATCGAGTGTAACAAGTGTGCATATGTCTGCCCTCACGCATGTATCCGCCCATTCGTTATGGACGAAGAGGAATACCAAGGTCTAGCAGCGATTAGCGGTCAAACTTCTAACAGCGATAGCGGTCTAACAGCCAAAGGCGGTCTCGCAAGAGAGATGAAGGCTCCTGCAGCTATGAAGGGTATGCACTTCCGCATGCAAGTGGGCGTGCTCGACTGCCTTGGTTGCGGCAACTGCGTGGATGTATGTCCTGGCCATCCTAAGACTGGTAAGGCCCTCCAAATGGTGCCACTCGAGGGACAAATGATCGAGGCACAAAACTGGGCTTACTGCGCGGATAATGTGAAGTCTAAACAACACCTCGTAGATATCCAATCTAATGTTAAGAACAGCCAGTTCGCTACACCTCTCTTCGAGTTCTCTGGCGCTTGCTCTGGTTGTGGTGAGACACCATACCTCAAGCTCATCAGCCAACTCTTTGGTGATCGTGAGATCGTAGCTAACGCTACTGGTTGTACCTCTATCTACTCTGGTTCTGTACCATCTACTCCTTATACCACCAACGAGAAGGGTCATGGTCCTGCATGGTCTAACTCCCTCTTCGAGGACTTCTGCGAGTATGGTCTCGGTATGCAAATCGCTCACCGCAAGATCCGCGAGCGTTTGGCTGCTCTCATGACCAAGGCACAAACCTGCACATGCTGCACCGAGGAGATGAAGGCGCTCTTCCAAGAGTGGCTTGATAACCAAAACGACGCTACTATCACCAACCGTCTCTACGAGCCTATCGTAGCGGCTTGCGAGGCTTGCCAATGCGATACATGCAAGGATATCTTGACTTATAAGGATCATATCGTAAAACGCAGCCAATGGATTGTCGGCGGCGACGGTGCTTCTTACGATATCGGTTACGGCGGTCTCGACCACGTGATTGCTTCTGGCGAAGATGTGAACATCCTTGTACTCGATACCGAGGTTTATTCTAATACCGGTGGCCAAGCATCCAAATCTACTCCTATCGGCGCTATTGCTAAGTTCGCAGCTGCGGGCAAACGCGTACGCAAGAAAGACTTGGGTATGATTGCTACCACCTACGGTTATGTATATGTAGCACAAATCGCTATGGGTGCTGACCAAGCACAAACCCTCAAGGCTATCCGCGAGGCAGAGGCTTATCCAGGTCCATCTCTCGTGATTGCTTACGCTCCATGTATCAACCACGGTTTGAAGGCAGGTATGGGTAAATCTCAAGCTGAGGAGGCTAAGGCTGTTGAGTGCGGTTACTGGCACTTGTGGCGTTACAACCCAGCACTCGAGGCTGAGGGCAAGAACCCATTCTCACTCGACTCTAAGGAGCCACAATGGGATAAGTTCCAAGACTACTTGATGGGTGAGGTTCG
>JAFOYE010000016.1 GCA_017391525.1 Paludibacteraceae bacterium
AGCATGTCGGTAGAAGCGATGAGTGTAGGCAACTTCTTGAGTGCAGACTCACGCCAGAAAGAAGTGTGGCGGTGGTAGAAGTAGTCGTTGTGGATGTCAGCCAAGAGTTGGCGTTGGTCGGCATAGAGCTCTTGGTAGTTGTGCGACTGGTAGAGCGCGATGCGTGGGTGGAGCATCGATGGGTTCTTCTGGTCACGCACGAAGAGCACCTCGCAATGGAGATACAAGAGTCCGTTGAGGACATTGTCGATATTGCAGTTGTTCTCGTGAGCAGCACGGTTCTCTGGGTTGAGGAAGAACTGTTGCACCTTGCGTTGGGTGTCGAGATGCTCAGGGAAGAAATAGATGTATCCGTCGTTGGTAAGGAGGAAATTGTTCTTCACATACTCGGTGTCATAGCCGAAGGTGTCGCCGAGGAAGTTAGCACGGATATATGGTTTGGTGAGGCGATCCTCGTCGAGCTTCACGCCCATGTTCCAGAGGTCTTGGAGCGAATAAGGCATAGCAGGAGAGAAGTGACCACAGAGGCCCCAAACATCCGATTTGCGCATTTGCCAGATACGGAAGAAGCCAAGGATATGGTCTACGCGATATGCGTCGAAGTAGTCCGCCATCTTGGTGAAACGGAACTTCCACCATTGGTAGTCGTCCTCAGCCATCACATCCCAGTTGTAAGTTGGGAAGCCCCAGTTCTGACCGCGTGCATCGAAATCATCGGGTGGAGCACCCGCAGAAGCAGAGAGGTTGAAGAGGTGTGGGTCGGTGGAAGCGTCCACAGAGTCAGGAGAGATACCAATAGGAATATCGCCCTTGAATGCCACGCCTACAGAGTGTGCGTAGTCCACCGCCTCGCGGAGTTGTTTGTCCGCATGGAACTGGAGGTAGCAGTAGAAGTCCTTAGGTTGTTTGTCGCGTTTAGAGAGGAACTCTGCGTAAGGCAAGAGCCAGCCCTCGTTGGCAGCGAGGAAAGTCTTATATTCGTCGGAAGCGAAGAGAGTAGCTTTGTCGGCCTTGTAGAGGGACTTGAAGTACTTCATCTTCTCGTCGTACACGCATTGGTAGTCTGCGATGGTCTTGGCGTTGAACTCCTCCTGTGTCTTGCGATACTTCTTGAGTTGGGTAGGAGTGAGGGTACCCATCTTCTCGATGTTGAGGTAGATTGGGTGGAGCGCGAAGACGCTAACCGCGTTGTAAGGATATGAGTCGAGGTTGTTGTGACGAAGGGTAGTGTCGTTGATAGGGAGGGTTTGGATCATCTTTTGACCTGTGAGTACAGCCCAATCAGCGAGGAGCTTGAGGTCTTGGAACTCACCAATACCGAAGCCGTTCTCTGAGCGGAGAGAGAAGACAGGCACAGCCACGCCAGCGCCCTTCCAGTTGGCTTGGGTGTAGCGGAAAGGAGAGTCGGAGATGACATAGTGTTTAGCGCGTTGTACATCCCAGATCTTGCGGTTCTCGCCCCACTCCATGTCCACGATGTCGCCAGATTGGAGGTCGTAGATGACATACTTGTACTCCACTACAGAGCCGAGTTTAGCGTGGAAAGTGACAGTCCATTCTGGGTTGTAGTTATGGCTATTGGCGATTGGCAATTGGCTATTGGTCATAGGGAGTTTCTTGGTGCGATCCCATTCGCCGAGAGAGGCGATATTACCCATGATAGCTACACCTTGATGGCGCTCGAGGCGAGGCACATTGACCTTAACGGTGATGTTGCCAGTAGCTTTCTTGGTAGCAGCTATAGGAGCACGGTGAGCAAAGAGCACTTGGCTGAAGACCTTGGACGCAAAGAGCGATTGGTCTTTGTCTTGCCATAGGTCGCGGAGTACGACATTACCAGGTTGGCACTCTACCACATGAGGGGTAGCCTCGCGGCGGAGGATATTACCTTGTTCGTCGAGAACTACATAGCAGTAAGAAACGAATTTGTGGATGTCACTAAGGGTGACTTGTGCAGACCAATCAGCAGAACCATGGCAGTCCATAGGGAGTTGCAAAGGTGATGCGGTTTGCAGGTCAGCATCCATGGCATAAAGGACAGCTAATTGGTTGCCCCATTGCGCTTGGTAGTTGATTGAAAAATGAAGTGTCATGTCTATATAAGTTTTAAAAGTTCTAAAAGTTCTAATCGCCCTGGCGGGCTGTTCTAAAAGTTCTAAAGGTTCTAATCGCCCTGGCGGGCTGTTCTAGAGTTCTAAAGTTCTAAGCGCACCTACGGTGCTGTTCTAAAGTTTTAAAAGTTCTAATCACCCTGGCGGGCTGTTCTAATGTTCTAAAAGTTCTAAAGTTCTAAAAGTTTTTAAGGGTTATTTGGTTTTGCCCTGCTTGAAGAGGATAGAACCTATCATCATAGGTAGCACCGTATTGATTAACCATATAAGTATGATAGCCAAGGTGATACCTGCGGTATTGTTGCTGAAAGGAGTGAAGATGAACAATAACCAACTTCCTCTGATCGCCACATTCAATGCTGGCAAGGATGGGAAGAAGGATACTACCATGTAGTAGAATGGGATACTGATCATATACTCAGTGGCTGTCATCTCAACGCCACAGAAATGCAACGCCAAAGCCAATTGTACACCCCATACTAGATATCTCAAGATGGACCATCCAATGCTCTTCATGAACACGGTGTAAGATACTTTGGACAAGGCCACAGACAATTGACGCATCTGATTATGCTTCCACTCGTGTTGGCACAAATAACGAACCAAGTGAGGCAAGAAACTGAGCAATAATACGATCAAAATAAACGCTATGGCGAGATATTGACTAGGAATAGCGTTCTCGTAGCTGACAAACAACCATGTGGCAGGAATACCGACCATCAACTCTACAACCATCAATGCCACACTACCTACCAAGCCCAAACCTACTGCAGCAGACCAGTTACTCTTGTCCTTGAGCAACATGGCGCGAGTAGGGTAGTCACCTGCATGATAAGGCGTGATGAAAGCACCGACGTAGCCATAATACACTTGTCGCTGAGCACCCCATATGGTCATCGGCTCGATATTGCGCAACAGCATACGCCATTTGAAAGCCTCTAACAATACATTGATTGGCATTAGTAGTAAAACTGCTATGATGCATAGTATCGCACTGGCCGACTCAAAGGTGGCTATAAAAGTAGAATAGTCCTCAAAGGTGAACAAACGATACGCAAGGTACCCATATGCTATTAAGATTAATAGCAAGTTCACAAGACGTAGATATGATTTCTTAGGTTTCATTTGGGCTGCAAAGATAATAAAAAAATATCTTAAATGCAAATTTCTGAGCCATAGATTCGCATATTTACCATTTTTTTTGTACTTTTGTGCTCGAAATGCAAAAAATGACACGTTATATTGCTCTGCTATTGCTTTGCTTTGCAACTACTATGGTTGCGCAAGATCTACCTGTCGAAGACATCATTACTGATATCTATCATGAGATAGCAGATGACGCTGATATCCCCTTCGAACAACTCGAGGAGGACCTGCTCAACCTAGCTCAACATCCAATCAATCTCAATCAGGCGACTTACCAAGACCTGAGCCAATTGCCATTTCTCAACGACCAGCAAATAGATGCCATTCTACTGCACCAATATCAGACTCCTTTTCAATCTGTATACGAACTACAACTGATTGATAATCTAGATACTTATGACATTCGCAATCTGCTCCCTTTTGTCTATGTAGGATCCAGTGAAAAAACGACCCAACTGACGTTTAGTTCTCTCTTTAAACCCGGTGATCACGAGCTGACTGTGCGCACCGATCTGCGCAATCTAGAGCAGTTTGATGGAGATCCAGTATACGCCAAATTGCGGTATCGATTTAACTCTAAACACCTGCAAGCAGGCATCACACTCACCCGACCAGCAGGTGCGCCTATACGTGAATTAGAACATGGAGCATATATCCAACTAAACGATATTGGACCCCTCAAAACCATCGTTGCGGGCAGTTACCAAGCTCAATTTGGCTATGGACTCGTGGTAGGAAGCCCATTCAAACGCGGCAAAACATCCTATATCCAATCCACCGTCACGGCACAGCAAGGACTGCGTAAGTTCTCCTCTAGTGGAGAAGATTATAACCATTTTCATGGCATCGGAGCCACCGCGCAAATCAAGTGGGCGGAAGTATCGGCTTTCTATTCTATTCGACCAGACAAGAACGAGGACTGGCACCATGTGGTCGGAACCAACCTCACGGCACGATACAAGAAATTCAAACTAGCCCTTACTGCCCTCGAAAACATCTATTCCAATGCATCACCAGCACAAGCCATCATCGGAGTGGATGCACGATATAATTGGGGCAAGATTGACCTCTGGGGCGAGGTGGCTACCTCCCAATCATCCGCATCTTCACCATGGGGATGGGGTACGATCATAGGAACACGCTATAGTCCAATCAACGACCTGAGGCTGATGGCCATATATCGCTATTATTCACCCTATTACAACAATCCTTATGCCAATGTTTTGGCTTCTTCAAGTCATGTGAATAACGAGCATGGAGGGTATATAGGAATTCAATACGACGGTCTCCGTTACACCTCCTTGTCAGCTTTCGCAGACGTTTGGCAAGACGGATACGAGACCATCTTACAAGCCGATGTGAATCCCCATACAGACTATGGTTTTCACACCCGAGTACGCGCTAAAAACAAGAACGATCTGGCCACCTATTCGCTGCGATTCAGATACTCCCACCAACTCTCACAATGGCGTTTTCACACGCAGGTAGATGCTAACCTGGTACATCCTTCCGATCAACCCACTTCGCTCAACTATGGTGTGTCGCTCTTCCAAGATGTGGAGTATCGCTTTGCGCAGATACCTATCGTGCTGCAGTTGCGTGCTCAGGCTTTTGATGCGCGTGAATGGAACAACCGAGTGTATATCTACGAAAATGACGTACTGTACGCCTATTCCATTCCGTTTGTCTATGGACTAGGTGCCCGCTTTTGGCTCAATGCTAGATACAAGATCAATAAGACCTTCTCCATTTACCTCAGACTCAGCGAAACCATCTACCAACATGCATGGGCTTCAGAGCATGATAAACCCAATACTCGAACGGACCTTCACCTGCTGCTTCGAACCAATTTTTAAGCCTTTTGCAACTAAAATAGGGCATCAACACACCTAAAACACCAAAAAAAGTAAAAAAATACGGTATTTTTTTGGTAGTATCAAATATTTGTTGTACCTTTGCAGTCGCTTTTGAGCAATGGCGGGATAGCTCAGCTGGTTAGAGCGCATGATTCATAATCATGAGGTCCCCAGTTCAATCCTGGGTCCCGCTACAAAAAAGAAATCAGACACTTAGGTAAATCCCTGAATGTCTGATTTTTTTATTCAACCACCAACATCCCCATTTACACGCTGCGAATTCCACCCCATGTCGGTATAAATACAGTTCAACGATAAAAAAGAATTTGAGATAGTATAAGTTTCTATATTACATTTAATCAGGGAAAGAGAGAAAATGCTCTCTTTCTTTGATTTTTATTTGCTCATGTCAGATTTTTATAGTATCTTTGCTGCATAATTTTAAAATCAGTTGCCTATGAAATAAAACAGTCTAAAAAAGACATAAACATATAAAGCGTTTGTTATATTAGGAGCAATTCAAACTTCGACACTTTGAAACCACTTTCCTGAATATAAACAACGCTCACGTTTTAGCGTGGGCATTTGTATATATTGGAGTGGTAGGTAGTCGAAGACCTGAATTGACAATAAAGCAACGGCCTACGCTTTTTTGTTGTCTAAATCTCAATTTGGCCACAAAAGGAGTAAACCGAAAATCCTTATAAGAGTAGGTACATTTGATATAAAGCAAAACAAGTATGAAAAAGAATATCATTAAAATTGCAATAGTATTTGCAGTTGCAACATCTGGGATACTCTTTGTATCATGTGGTAATACTACAAGTTCGCAGAACCAAACCCAGACACAAGTTCAAGCACAAACACCTAAGTACAAGAATGTTAGCACTGCCATAGACGATGGCACTATTTATTACGGCATGACTTTCGAAGAAATCGTAGAGATTTGTGGTTATCCTAGTGATGGTGTGACCAAGGAGAATGGTAAAGTTAGCAATGCATATTATAATAATGGCAATTTTGTACTCAGATTTGACGATGGAAGATGGAATGGGAGGTATACAGAATATTAAACAAAACTAAATATAAGAGATTATGGCAAACAATACATCAAGAAAGACCTATATAATAAAGGCATTTTGTTTCTTTTTCTTGTTAATAGGTACGTTATCGTCCTGTACGACCTCAAGTAAGCAAGAGCAACAACAGGTAGAGCAGAAAGGAAATGAATCAGCAAATATCTGGAAAAAATTTGCAGGAAATGACTATGTCACTAAAGTAGTAGAAAATAACTCTGTTTTATATAGTGCATTTCTTTTTGATAATTCTGGACGTGGTAAATATTATTTAGAGATAAACGGAGATGGGTATGAATCAGATATATATAAAGTAACATCTGATGGTGCTTATTTATATCTTCATGTTACTGGACTTGATACTCCTGTGGTAGTTGAAATAAGGGGCAACGAATTATACAACCGAGGGGGAGAAAAATACTTAAAATAGAACGTGTTCTGGTGATGTGTGGGTTATTTACAACAGTCCATCTGATGTTAATAAACTACAAGTTGTAAGCACTAATGGTTCTGTTCAAGTCTGTTATAATTTCTAGACCAGATTCAGTTAAAGATATAAGAAGGCCGATAGTTTATCTACCGGCCTTTTTATAACCACATATGAAATTATCATACCATGCTGTTTATTTGTGAGGTTAATGCAAATAGATGAGATAAAATTCTTATTGAAAAACAGATTGATATAACCGGTGTGTCTCTTTGTGCTATTTTTACTTTGTGCCATTTTAAAATCAAACGATATTCTTTATTTCCACCTAAAATGTGTTGTCTTATTTTTTTATCTTAAAATATCATATTAGATAATTCAAACAAAAGTACAAGAAAAATCCTAACCACCAACATTTTTCCTGAAAGTTTTCGAACAGAATCGAAGAAGACTTTATATATACTATGTAGTCACTATGTTATAATAACAAAACAGAATACTTTCTAATAAACTTGTGGTGATTCATAATCATGAGGTCCCCAGTTCAATCCTGGGTCCCGCTACAAAAAAGGATGACCGATTGGTCATCCTTTTTTTTGTATCTCTACTTCTTGGTTTTGCCTTTAGTTTTGGGCTTAGATAACTCTAGGTATTCCTCTAGAGTAAAGTGCTTGCTTAGCAGCTCCATATTGCCCTCTGTGATGCATACGACTTGTACGTTGTACTCGGCTATTCGTTGGGATAGTTCAGCGTTCTTGGTGAGCAACTGGCAGTACCACTCAGCCTCGTCCATCTTCTCGAAACCTGCAATCTGGATAGCACTACGCTCGGTATCGAAACTGATCATTTGTCGGATATCGAAATCTTTGATCATGAACTGGGTGAAGTTGAAGAGCGCCACCTCGTACAAGAGTTGATTCAACTTCTGCTCATCTTGATTCATAACGAGCAATACCAATGATGGTGCCTTGCGCTCCTTGTCAAACTCGACTGTCACAGTGTCCACTGTCTCTTCTAGCACTTCGGTCTGACGTTTGTTTTGCAAGGATGACATATCGCCTTTTTGGCTCTCTGCACCTTGTCCCATGAGTGCCAACATATCCTTGGACATAGCTGCTAACTCGCTCTCAGGATAGCGCTCCACCATATCGCGCAACTCGCCTACGAAAGCGTCCTGACCGTCGGTCTTAGCCACTGCTATGGCATTGAGGAACAAGAATCGTGGCATGAGTGGAGACAATGGATAGTTCTCCTCAGCATACAACTTGTTCGCTTTGACTTGCTTATACTCGTTCTTGCTGAACGCCATATAGGTCTGCTCATAGAGCGAGTCTTGCTCTTGAGACATGCGACGCAACTGGTTGAAGTAGTCCGGTTGGCTCACGATAGTTGCTTCCTTGGAACCAGGGAAGAGCTGCATGATATCTCGACGATAGTTCTCCGCTGCTCCCATATCGTTGTTCTTGAGCGCTGTCAAGTATTGCATATAGTACAGATCAACTAGCAGTTCGTGCTTAGGGAAACGCTTGCAGAACTCCTGGAAGGTTGCATCGCTCTGCGCTTGGTCACCCACTCGGTCGCGGTAGATATATACCATATTATATAGCGCATTAGCGATCAACTCGTTGGACTGAGCTATATCCTCCTCTGTCTTAGGAATCTGCTGGAGATAGTACTCAGGTTTGTGATCATCCATCTCCATGGCTGCGGCTTTTTGGCCACCTCCTTCTGCGCTGGCTGTCGAATCGTTGGCCAAGTCATCGTCATATCCCTCATCATCCATGGACGAACCAGTCATGGCCTTACTCATGCGTCGCCAGTTATCTTCCAAGGTACGGTTACCCCATTGCGTTTTGAATGATTGTTGACCATTTCTCATCAATGCTGGGTTATAGAAATACCAATCTCTATCTTGTACGCCGCCACCTATCATGTTCGATGTGTTCACACTGCGTGGACCTACACCATTAGCAGCATCTCTGGCTGCTTGCTCCTCCTTCTGTTTCGCTTCCTCTTCTGCGCGAATCAAGCGGGCGATGATACTATCTACCACCACTTTTTGTTGCTCCAATGGTAACTTAGACAACATCTGCAAAGAGTCTTGCAATACCACCACCTCGTACTCTACAACTAGCTCATCCAAAGTCTCAGAACGCTTTTGTACACGTTCATAGTCATCGTGTTCTGCGGATAAGATCTGAGTAGCTTCCTTGTAGCATGGACTAGCCTTGATATAATTACATTGATTATAGTAGATATCACCTGCTATCACTAGCACATTCGCCTTGTCTATACCATTCTGTGTACTGCTCTCGATGGCTTTCTCGTAGTTGGCTAGGGCTTGTACAGTGTCTTTCTGGCGCAAATAAATATTGCCTATACTACCATAGATGCGGTCCAAGAGATCCTTGTTCTTGTCCAGTTTCGCCATCTTCTCTAGGAGTTTCACGCCATCTTTAGACGAGTCGGCTAATTCCGCTAACTGCAAACGAGCATTGAAGTCCATCTCATTCGAAGGCTGCATCTTCAGCACTTTCTCAAACGCATTCTTGGCCTGTTTGCGATCCCCTTGCAACTGATACAACTGGCCTAGAACATACTGAAAGCGTGGCTTGTACATCTTCTTGCTCTCTTCGGGCATAGCTAGTTTGACGAATGGTACGGCCTCCTTGTATTGCTTGGTTTTGAGCAGTACATCTGCACTCACAGCTGCGTACAAACTAGCATGCTTGCGACTAAGGTGATCCACCTGTACCTTGTGCAACATATCCTCTGCTTCGTATAGCCAACCCATCTCGCCATAGGCGCGAGCTACCCATAATTGACAACGTGCCACCATATCCAAGTCGTATGAATAGTGACGAGCGATATAGTTAAATGTGCTGACACTGCCCAGAAAATCCCCCTTGTGGAACTCCGCCTCGGCTAGGAGCATCCATGCGTTACCCATCTGGTTGTTAAACTCCTCTTGTTCCAACCATGCTGCGTACTTGGGATCACGACGTTTCTTGTCGTAGTCCACTTTAGGGCGAGCCTTGATACTGTGCAACTTGATACACTTTCTGCACTTCTCTATCGTCTTGTCCATCTGACTGCTAGCTGCATTAGCCGCCTCATGATTAGACACAGGATATAGATTGAGCACCTGCGAAAAGTCATCCTTGTTCGCGTCTAGTATCGCTTCTTCACCCTCTAAAAATGATATAGCGCCATTATGATAAATATTGTACTTAGTCTTCATCTGGTGAAACGCACGGCTTGCACGCGTGTTCTTTTGAGTAGAACAACCCATGCAGATCAACACCAGTCCTAGTCCTAGTATCGTATATCTCATTTTCATACTTTTTTATTTGCTTTCCAATCCTTTAATATGACTAGGCGCAGCCACAAACTCCTTGAGGTAGAAAGGCTCATAATAAGCCAAGCTCTTGACATCCAAAAGTTCACCCTTCTCTGCCAATTTACCCATATATTGCGCCTCAGGCACGATGCCGTCTATGAATATAGCATTGGTACTCGTCACTACGCCCTTGCACTTCTCTGCTCCATTGCCCATCAAGTACAACTGACCCTTCGCTAACTCTTCGCTCCAAGACCCCTCGTCTACGATTTTGGCCTCCACATCCTTCACGCGCACGCACTCGTGCGTATATATAGATGTATAGACTTCCATTCTGCGTGCATCCAACAGAGGACATAGCATAGCGTCCTGTGGTATCTTTTCCCCAGACTTGGCTAGCGCAGCTGCTGCAATCACCTGCAAGGTATCCACCGGTATCAAGGGGATATTCAAACCGTAGCATAGACCTTTAGCCATACTGCAACCAATACGCAAACCCGTATAACTACCCGGACCTTGCGATAGCGCTACAGCATCCAACTTCCAGTCATTCTCTTTCGCCTTCTTCAGCACTTGCTCAATGTATACAGGCAACTCACTAGCATGGTTAGCACCATCCAGGTTGGCGGCCATCGCTACTACATCACCATCAATGGTGATAGCCACAGAGCAGCAGTTCGTCGAAGTTTCTATATTTAATATTACCATATGTCTATTCTAATCTAAATGTTCGCATATCCTTGTTGATGAGTATCGCAGCTGTCAATACGGACAAGGTATCACTAATAGGCCAACTCCACCATACACCCCACAGAGGATCCCAACCTAGTTGTTCAAACAATATCGGCATACCCAATATCAGCGGAATCAAGAACAATACTTGACGAGTCAAACTCAGGAATATAGCTTTCTTAGCCATACCGATAGAGGTGTAGAAGTTACCCGTTACCATTGGAAAACCGATGGCACACATCACACATAGCATGACCCTGGCAGGAGCTATCGAACTCTCTACCAACAAACTATCATGCGTGAAGAGACGAATAAAACCCTCTGGCCATATCTCGCCAAACAGCCATAGCACACTCATCACGCAGGTTGCACTATAGACCGCCAGTTTGAAGGCACGCACCATACGGTCATATTGCTTTGAACCATAGTTGTATCCCACAATCGGCTGCATACCCTGCTGGATACCCATCACAATCATCACAAAGAAGAAGATGAACCTATTGGTTATACCGAAAGTGGCTATTGACATGTCGTCTCCATAACGAAGCAACTGGTTGTTAAGCACAATCACCACAAAACATGCAGCAAGGTGCATCAAGAACGGAGCTAAACCTATACTCAGGGCTCGCATCGTGATGTCCTTCCTAATACGCCACATATGGCGGTGGAAATGGATCACCTCTTTTGGATTCAAGAAGATTATCAACTCCACAATCACGGATACCAATTGGGACACTATCGTCGCCAATGCGGCACCTCGAACACCCATATCGAGTACGAAAATAAAGATCGGGTCTAACACTACGTTCAGCGTCACAGCCAATATCGTAGCATACATAGATATCTTGGGATGACCCATCGAACGTAACATACTGTTCAGACCAAAGTATATATGTGTCAGTATGTTGCCCCATAAGATAATCTCCATATATTCCCTCGCGTAAACGATGGTTTCTGCACTAGCACCAAAAGCATATAGGATAGGATCCAACCAATATAGACCCACAGCCATGATCAGCGAACCTAGCAGAGCGTTCAGTATCACTACATTAGCCAGCACATCGTTCGCCGAACGATAATCTTTCTGTCCCAGTTTGATGGCCACTAGCGATGATGCTCCCACGCCTACCAAGGTACCAAACGCCGCACAAATATCCATAAAAGGTTTGGCTACCGTCAGTCCTGACAGTGCCATTGCGCCTACGCCATGACCGATAAAAATGGAATCCACCATGTTGTATAGCGACATGGCGGTCATAGCTATGATGCCCGGCAGTGCGTAACGCAGCAGCAGTTTACGCACAGACTCTGTTCCTAATTCTGTAATCTTATGTTCTCCCATTCTCTCTTAATCCTACTCGCTAACCACTAAACCCTCTACGATCTGTTCGAAGATCGCAGCTGCTGGATGACCATCCTGCATGGATATAGGCATTCCTTCGTCACCACCTTCGCGGATCGATTGTACCAGAGGAACTTGTCCTAATAATTTTATTCCTAACTCTTCTGCAAGCTGCTTGCCGCCGTCTTTACCAAAGATATAGTATTTGTTGGTAGGCAATTCAGCTGGGGTGAACCATGCCATGTTCTCTATCAAGCCCAATACAGGCACATTGATCTTCTCGTTCATGAACATATCCACACCTTTTCGTGCATCTACTAGTGCCACAGGTTGAGGTGTAGTCACTACTATGGCACCGGTCAATTTCAGATGTTGCACAAGACTCAAGTGGATATCACTCGTACCTGGAGGTAGGTCTATCAATAAGTAGTCCAACTCGCCCCAGTATGCATCTTGTATGAGTTGTTTGATGGCGTTACTAGCCATACCACCGCGCCATACGACCGCTTGCTGAGGATCAACGAAGTATCCTATTGAGAGCATCTTTACACCATATTGCTCGATAGGCTCAATCAAGTTTCTACCATTCAGCGGAGTGGACACAGGACGACAACCCTCTGTCTTGAACATCTTTGGCACCGATGGACCATGTATATCGGCATCCAATAGTCCTACTTGGTATCCTCGTTTAGCCAATGTGATGGCTAGATTGGCTGCTACAGTCGATTTGCCTACACCGCCTTTGCCCGAGTGAATAGCGATCGCGTGCTTGGCTTGTAGGTTGGGCATATCGTCGGATTTCGCAGGTATATTCTGCTTGCGAAATTTCATATGCACATGCACCGCAGCGTTCTCGTCTACGTAGGTGTGAATAGCCGTCTCTGCGGCTTTCACCACAGACTTGCGAAACGGATCGTTATCTTTCTCAAAGATGATGGAGAAGGACACTTCCATGCCGGATATCCTCAGATCATCTTCCAGCATGCCACTCTCTATAATATTCTTACCTGTACCAGGATAGCGCACGTGCGCTAGTGCATCAATTATTTGTTGAGGATACATAGTTTCTTCCGTATGAACGATAACTGTCTTTTTCTATTTCTATATCAGGTTCTATCAAGGATATTCGTTCAGGCAATTCCCATGCTATATACTTGATGGTCATTCCGCGATCTAGCCATTGCTTCTCGTAGTGAGTCTGTAGGCTACGTGCATCTTCTATTTTGGCAATAGGGTCTGCCTCGTAGAGATTATTCGTATTGACGACAATAGGATAATTGTTTTCCAAAACCATCGCGTCCGTGTAGGTGAAGAGAAACGGACTATCTGTTTTCAGATGTATGATACCATTTGGCTTGAGCACTTGGTGATAGCGTTCCATGAAGTAGGTCGAGGTGAGTCTCTTGGTCACTTTCTTCATCTGTGGATCAGGGAAAGTGATCCATATCTCATCCACTTCGTTTGAAGCAAAGAACTCACATAGCATTTCTATATTGATTCTCAGAAATGCCACATTCTTCATTCCTGCCAGTTCGGCTTGCTTTGCGCCTGCCCACATACGTGCGCCTTTGATGTCGATACCGATGTAGTTTTTCTCTGGATTACGTTCTGCTAATCCTACAGTATACTCACCACGTCCACAACCTAGTTCCAATACTATCGGATTCTCATTCTTGAAGTACTTCTCTCGCCAATGTCCGGCCATCTGCTTCACCTCGCTTGTTTCCAGATCTTGAATTCCGCATTGGAAAACGTTGCTAAACGTTTCCATTTCTGCAAATTTCTTCAACTTATTTTTTCCCATATCTATCCTTTCTTTCGATCACCTATTACCTGATTATTCTTCCCCTTCATTCATTTCTATTTTCACTCCCACTTCTTTCACTCCCACTAGGGTAGTGTCTCTCATACCTTGTTGTACTTTGATGGTGTATTCTCCTGCTTCGGTGAATCTGTAATTTTCTCTGTACATCATAGGTAGTTCTTTCACGCTCATACCGTTACCTATCCACTCGCCGCGGTCGTTAGCCAACATACACTCGATGGTGTCTCGTAGCAGATGCTGTTCGCCTTTCTCAATGTCCACGAACATCCATATGTTTTGGTATGAATAGGTCTCATCGTGTCGTAGTACCACTTGCAGATTGTATGATTGTGTAGTATCCGTTATTTCGGGTTTGTATGTCAGTACGTTGTTCATCTCCCAACCCTCTTTAGGCATAGAGTGGAACTCAGTGTATACCACATCCGTATGACAACCGACCAGTATGAGACTAGTTATTATTAGGAGTATGTTTCTTTTCATTGTTTTTGCTATTTTGGTTTCTTTTGTCGTGTCCGCGTTTGTTTTTTCCTCCGTGGTTATTTTTGTTTTTCTTTTTGTCAAAGCGCGTCAGGTCGTCTTGTCCCACCACGTTTTGATAGTCTATCTCCACGGCTGCTACTACCGACTGCTTTCCACCTAGTGTCATTGGTTTCTCTCCTCGGCGGTTCATCTCGATGATCTCTTTGGCTCTCTTGGCAGATATGCTCTCTAGGTTGACCATATGGTGTGGGTCGGTAGAGTAGGTCACTTCGCTTTTGAGTGGGTCGGTCGAGAATAGATAGTATGTCGCATCTTTCGTTTCTAACTGCACGTTACGTGGTGGCATTTTCTTGGAAGCCTCCTCGTATATTGGCATCTCGTAGTTCAAGCAGCATTTCAATTTTGCACATTGACCTGCCAATTTTTGTGGATTGAGCGATAGGTTTTGCACACGTGCCGCACCTGTTCCTACAGAGGTGAACTGGGTCATCCATGTTGAGCAACATAGTTCTCGTCCGCATGGGCCAGTGCCACCAATGCGTCCTGCTTCTTGACGCGCACCAATCTGTTTCATCTCGATACGAATGCGGAAAGTTTCTGCGTATACTTTGATGAGTTGTCTGAAGTCTACACGACCTTCGGCGATGTAGTAGAAGATAGCTTTCGAACCGTCACCTTGATATTCCACGTCGCCGATTTTCATTTCCAATCCCAGTGATTTGGCTAGTTGTCTAGCTTTGATCATGGTTTCTTGTTCTTTGGCTTGGGCTTCGGCTGCGCGTTTCTCGTCCTCTTCGTTAGCTGTGCGTAGGATATTACGTATCTCGTAGCGATCCAGATTGATATGACTTTTCTTTATTTGTTCAGGCACTAGTCTTCCAGTTAGGGTCACTTCGCCTAGGTCGTATCCAGGATTAGCTTCCACAATCACCATGCTACCTTTTTCCAAGGCAAGCTTATTATTGTTGTGGTAATATCCCTTGCGAGTGTTCTTAAATTGCACTTCTACCAAATCGGTCTCGTTTCCGTCGCTAGGTATATCGCTCATCCAGTCCATGACAGGTAGCATGTGGTGTGAGTTTCTCCTACATGCTTTCTCGGAAATGTGGCATGAACCATTATTTATCACAAAATCTTCTTTCATATATCTTTTTTCAGTAATCTCTAAACACTAAACTATCTCTTCACCATAACTATCATCTGTAGGCATAGGTCAAAGAATATGATCTTTGCGTTGCCGTTTTGACCTATCTGCATTTCTGCTTTGCTTAGTTCGTCCATCATTTTTTCTACGTTTCCTTCGTGTATGAATGGTGCGAACTTGCTAGAGAACTGCCTTTCTTCTTCGGTTTGATAGTTCATTTCAGGGCAGTGGAAGTTGTATATATAGTTTTCTCTTATCTGTTTCTGTGCGTATTGTAGGAACGCTTTTTGTCTTTCTCTTCCTTCCTTTGCATCAGCCATATTCTGACTCCATTTTTTCAACTCTACCAATGCATTGTAGTCTTTTTTCTGTCCTACCAACCATGCATTGCGCATCAGTGCCATAAAATCCTCAAAGTATTTCTTGTTGCTTTCCGACTCGTTGGCTATCTTCATAGCCGCTACATAACTACCATTGGCTATGTGGGCTAGATCCTTAGCGGTTTGTTCGTTGATTTCAGGCTGGTTTTCTATTAGCGCTTGTGCTATTTCTGCTTCACTCAGTCTAGGCACGCGTATCTCTTGTGTGCGAGACAGAATAGTGGCTAGTAGTTGTTCTGGGTGTTCGGTTATCAGCAAGAATACGGTTTTGTGGGGTGGTTCTTCTAACAGTTTAAGCAACTTGTTGGCGCAGGTTATGTTCATTTTCTCTACTTGCCATATGATCATAACCTTGTATCCTTCTCCAAAACTTTTTAGCGATAACTTACGTAATATTTCGGCGCTTTCTTTTTCGTAAATGCTAGCTTGTTTGGTTTCTATTCCCAACTGTTGGTACCAATCTTCTAGGTCAAAGTATGGTTGGTTGATCACCAATGTTCTAAATGAATCTAGATAGTCGTTGCATACATCGCCTTGATCACTTTTCACAATAGGAAAAGCGAAGTGTAGGTCAGGGTGTTGCAACTTCTGGTACTGTAGACATGTAGGACATTGTCCGCACGCATCCTCTTCTGTTCTGTGTGGACAGTTAAGATATTGTGCATAGGCGAGCGCTAGGGGCAGCTTACCCACACCAAGCTCTCCTGTCAGCAGTTGGGCGTGGGCTATACGTCCGTCGCGTGCCGCCTGACGGAGTTGATTCTTAATCTCTTCTTGTCCTATTATTTCTCGAAAAAGCATACGTATACAAATTAGCGTGCAAAGGTACAAAAAAAAAAGCAATTTTGCAAGAAAAATCTTCTTTTTGTTCAAATTGATAGATATAATCTATCTTCCCCGCCTCTCCTGTTGTCAATCTGTTGTTTCTTTGAGCGATTGGGGGAGTTGTTTTTTTCACTTTCTTCGAACGAATTTTTCACACATTTTTACCCGAAATTACGGTCGCTCAATACAGTATAAGAGCACTTTTTTTCGTTCAAAAATACATTTTTTTCAAAAAAATTTGCTCATTTGCATTTTTTGTCGTACCTTTGCACGCTTTTTCGTGAAAAAAGCATACCATTAATTATTTATTAACCCGGACAAGTAACTCGTGTAGTTATAGTCCACAAACTAAAAAACAAATGGCAACAAAAATTCGTTTGGCTCGTCATGGTCACAAAGACTATGCTTACTACCACATCGTAGTAGCTGACAGCCGTTCACCACGTGATGGTAAAATCATCGAGCGTATTGGTTCTTACAACCCAAACAACAACCCTGCTAAAGTTGATCTTAAGTTTGATCGCGCTTTGTACTGGGTTAACGTTGGTGCTCAACCTACTGACACAGTTCGCAACATCCTCTCTGGCGAGGGCGTTTTGCTTATGAAGCACTTGAACGGTGGTGTAGCTAAAGGTGCTTTCTCTGAAGAAGAGGCTCAAAAGCGCTTCGAGGCTTGGAAAGCTCAAAAGGACGCTAAGAATGGCAAGATCAGCAAAGCTGAGGCAGACAAGAAAGCTGCTGTAGCTGCTGCTTTGCTCGCTCAAGAGGTAGAAACTAACAAGGCTAAAGCTGCTGAGGTAGCTAAAAAACGCCAAGATGCTGCTGATGCACTCGCTGCTGCTGCAGTAGAGGCTGCACAAGAGGCAGCTGCTGTTGAGGCAGAGGCTAATGGCGAGGCTGCTGAGTAATTAGCACTAGCCTAATCAACTGAAAAGAGTTCAAAACCCAGTTTTGAGCTCTTTTTTTTGCATATGTACAAAAAAAATACTAACTTTGCAGTCGTATTGGATTAATGGTGTATTATGCTTAACGTTTCCATAGTATTATATCGTCCTGATTGGCAGCAAGTAAGTGACTTGACTGCTGTGCTGTTGTCATCAGAACGTGTGAGAACAGTCTATTGGGTAGATAATTCTCCTAATAGAACCACAGAACTACCTATGCAGTCCAAACGTATACATTATACACATAATACCCGCAATCTGGGATATGGTGCCGCACATAATATAGCAATAAGACAATCCATATACGATGATATACCATTTCATTTGGTTATTAATCCAGATATCATCCTAGATATAGATGCACTACATACTATGTTGGATTTTATTGCTGATAATCCGCAAGTGGGCAGCCTAATGCCTAAAGTCATATATCCTAGTGGAGAGATACAACGATTGTGCAAACTACTGCCTACACCATGCGACGTCTTTGCTAGAAGATTTCTGCCTAAAGCGTGGACTAAAAAAAGAAACCAAAAATACGAAATGCATGACTCTGGATACGACAAGATGATGAATATACCTTATCTCAGTGGATGCTTCATGCTACTGCGTACTACCGCTGTACAACAGGCGAAACTCTTTGATGAGAGATTCTTTATGTATCCAGAAGACATTGATCTAACGAGGCGTATACACCGTAACTATCTCACCGTCTACTTCCCGCACGCTACCATTATACACAATCACGCTAAGCAGTCATACAAATCTGCCAAGATGCTCTGGGTGCACGTTGTCAATATGTGCAAGTACTTCAATAAATGGGGGTGGATCTTCGACGCTGAGCGAAAGTTGTTCAATGATACGGCTATCCGCGAGTATCTCTAGTCTTTTTTTTTATAAAGTTACCCTAGAAAGGATATCATACCTATAGCACAAAAGGGGCTACCAACAAAGGCAGCCCCACTATATTGTGGTTTCAATTTTAACGGCTTAGAGAGCGTTAGTGTGCAAAGCCAAGCTAGACTTCAAGTTAGCTGCTTTGTTGCGGTGAATGATGTTACGTTTTGCCAATTTATCCAACATTGAGCTTACCTTTGGCAACAATTGCTCAGCAGCAGCTTTGTCAGATGTTGCACGTAATGCGCGAACAGCGTTGCGAGCTGTCTTTGCATAGTAGTGGTTGTGAGCCTTACGAGTAGCAGTTTGGCGAATACGCTTCAAAGATGATTTATGGTTTGCCATCTTAATAATAAATCTTAATAAATGTTACTATTTTATGTTATCTTGTAGTGCCACGGGGAATCGAACCCCGCTTTAGAGAATGAAAATCTCTTGTCCTAACCGATAGACGATGGCACCATTGCTGCTAAAACGAGCGGAAATCGGCTGCAAAGGTACTACCTTTTTTTGAATTGTGCAAATATTTTTCAAGAAAAAGGAGTTTTTTTGGTAAAAAATTGCATATTTCCCAATATTTTACTACCTTTGTACCCGAAAAAAGTAAACTTTTACAATGAAATTAAGAAATTTTGTACTTATCTGTATCATCGCTTGTGCTACAATGACAACATTTGCACAAGAACAAACCAATACACTTCCTGATCTCTATACTGCTGATCAACAATTCTTCGACCCTACAAAGAAAGAAGTTGAAGACTACCAATTCGCTACCCATTGGAGACTACAAGTTGGTTATGCGCAACCATCGTTGAGAACCAAGGACACAACTGTGATGTACTCACACGGTCTACAACTGGGTGCTACTGTTGACTTTAAACTCCCATATCGATTCTCTATACAAACGGGTGCTTTGTTGAAATTCACCTATGGCGTTAATAAACAACATTGGGCTAACAGACTAGAGGAAGATGCACAGGTTAATATCTTGAAACACAATATCCTGAACCTGCAACTTGCTATACCCGTACGCGCGTACTATAATATTAATATTTGGAAAAAACTCAATTTCTTCCTATACGGCGGACCACAACTTAATATTGGACTCACTAACTACGATATCATCCAACCAAACGTGTCTGAGTCTGCACTAAAGTGGATGCAAGAACAAGGGATACATACTACTCCATACGACAAGTATGTAGCCAAAGAACTCTATCGCACCAATATCCAAATGGGCGTCGGTGGTGGATTGGAATGGGATAAATACCGCATCCAAGCTGGATACGACTTTGGACTAAATAATCTACAGAGAAATCGTGTTATCACTACTCATAAACTATATGATTGGGGATGGTACGCTACTTTCTCTTACCAACTATAAACTTCACACAGCATAATACACCCTAGGTGCAAGCCGAGCGCCTAAGGGATATTAGCTAACTATATTATTAATTACAGGGGTGCCTCTCACGGCTGAGATTATACCCTTTGAACCTGGGCAGGTAATGCTGCTAAGGAAGTATGAAACACTTCACTATTCTTCTATCCGCCGCTTTGGCGGCAAGTGTCGTTGCACATGCACAATCCGACACCACAACCCTCTTCCAAGAACTAGAAGAGGTCATAGTCAACGCGCCTATCGCGCAAGTCACTAACTCTCAGACCACTGTTTCTTACGAGCTTCTCAATCGGGATAACACCGGTCAGAACCTCCCCTATCTGCTGTCTACTGTCCCGGCATTGCTTACTACCAGCGATGATGGCTTGGGAGTAGGATACACCTATTTCCGACTGCGTGGTACCGATCATACACGCATCAACGCCACCATCAACGATGTGCCACTCAACGACGGTGAAAGCCAAACGGTCTTTTGGGTTAATATGACCGACCTGGCTTCCTCTACCACCCAACTGCAAGTCCAACGCGGAGTAGGTACTTCCACCAATGGTTCAGCCTCTTTTGGCGGAAGCATTAATATGCAAACCACCGACCCCCTAACCGCTTCACCCTCTAACCGCTTTACTGTTTCGTTCAACGGCGGCATGTATAACACTTTCCGAGAGATGTTATCTGCCCATCTTGTGCTGCCTAATGATTGGAGAGTCAATGCACGTTTCACCAAGGTCAACTCCGACGGCTTCCTCTATCGTACCGCCTCTGACCTCTATTCTTACTATGCGGATCTAGGATATTATGGCGCTCGCACACAGGTCGTTGCACGCTTCTTTGGTGGCTCCGAACGAACAGGTATGGGTTGGAATGGAGTAGACTACAATACCGCCTATGGCATCAATGGCGCCGATCGCCGTTATAATCCCGCCGGTGCTTATACCGTTACCGATAGCCAGGGCAATGACTCTACTGCATATTATGACAATCAAACGGATAACTACGCGCAACAGCATGCCCAACTGTCCATTAACCATCGGTTTAACTCACAGTGGTCACTTTCTGCCACGGCCCACTATACCCACGGAGCGGGTTATTACGAACAGTTCAAACGCAAAAAACTCTCCTATTGGGGTATCCTATCCTCCGAAAAGACCTATGGCATGTACCGCAAGAACCTCGATAATCATTTCTATGGAGCAATCCTCTCTGCCAAGTACCTCTCTGAACCCCTTGACCTCCAACTAGGTATGGCTGCCCACCACTATCTTGGCGACCACTTTGGCACCCTCCACTACCTTGCCAATAGCCCATCGCCCATATCCAATAGCCCATACCCTTACGAATACTACCGCAACTCTGCCAATAAGATTGATGCTAATACCTATGCCAAACTTAATTGGCGTATCATCAATCGTGCACAAGAGTCGTTGACGCTTTATGCCGATCTGCAGTATCGCTACGTACGTTATTCGCGCGATGGTATTAACGACGAAGATATGACCGACCTACCTCTCACGGTCAATTACCATTTCTTCAACCCTAAAGCGGGATTGACCTATCGCAATAAGGGACATCTTCTCTCTGCCTCTTTTGCTGTCGCTAATAGAGAACCATCTCGAAATAACTACAAGGAGAACGTTCTCTTTGATCCTACTACCAATACGTATACGGGCTTGCCTAAAGCAGAAACACTCTATGACTATGAGTTAGGATATACTTTTGCACACCAACGCTTCACCTTGGGCGCAAACCTCTACTTCATGGATTATGACAATCAACTCATCCTCACGGGTGAGTATAACGATGTGGGAGCGTATAAGACGAAGAATGTCAAAGACTCTTACCGTATGGGTGTGGAGCTCACGGCTGGAGTACAGATCCTTCCTTGGTTGCGCTGGGATGCTAATGTGGTGGTGTCTCGCAATAAGATCCTCAACTATCACCAGTATATTGATCTATATGATAATCAGAATGATTGGAGTTGGTTAGGACAGGACTCAGTGGTAGGTACAACCACGATTGCGTTTTCGCCTACATGTACGGCAATGTCATTGTTTACCTTTGATACCCACGGTTTTACGGCCACTGTGCAAACACAGGTGGTTAGTCGTCAGTTCTTGGATAACACCCAGGATGTCAATGCCATGCTTCGTGCGTATTCGACTACGAATGTGAATCTGCAGTACCTCTTGCCTATGCAAAAGTGGTGTAATAATGCCAAGGCTCCTAATCTCCGCCTATTGTGTCAAATCAATAATATCTTCAATGCCAAATACGCTAGCAATGGTGGAGCAGAGGCCAGCCGTTTCTTGGATTCCTCTCGTTGTTGTTGGTATTATGCCCAAGCAGGCATCAATGTCCATGCCGGCTTCACCCTCACCTTCTGATCCATCTTACCCTACCTACACAAAAGAAGCTAGACGGATCCGTCTAGCTTCTTTTATTATCTTAACTTTCAACTTTCAACTACCTTAAACTCCTTTGGCAATGGTGCCTCAAAACGTGCTTTCTTTTCCGTCATAGGATGGATAAACTCCAATGTGCGTGCGTGCAAGCACAATCGGTCTATTGGTGAGTACTCGTTGCCGTGTCCGTACTTACGATCACCGATGATAGGGTGTCCGATGCTTTGCATATGTACACGAATCTGGTTGGTGCGACCGGTCTCTAGATTGAGTTCTACGAGACTGATATTCGTCTCTTGATCACCTTCACCGATGGTGGTAGCTTTCAGCACCTTGTAGTTGGTGATGGCTTTTTGACCACCGTTGTCTGTTTGAGATGAATAGACCATCGCTGTTTGATTATCTTCGGTGAGCCATGAGGTGATTGTTCCCTCTTTCTTCTCTAGGTGTCCTTCTACGAGTGCTACGTATGTACGGCGGGTTACTAACTGTTTCCAATATGTACGCATGTATTCTTGTAGTTCAGCAGATTTGGCAAACACGAGCACACCACTCGTCTCGCGGTCCAGGCGATGCACTACGTGCACGGTATTGCGGTTAGACTGCTTGCGTACGTAATCTTTCAGGATTGAGTAGGCGGTCATCTCGCTACTCTTTGGGTTGTATGGTACCGTGAGTAATCCGTTCTTCTTCTCTACCACGATCAAGGCATTATCTTCGTAGATAACGCGCAGTTTAGGGTGACGGAGCTCAACGTTTCCACGACCCTGTAGGATATTGATTACATCGCCTGCTTTGAGTGGCGTGTCATGGCGGGTTTGAATGCCTGCGTTCACCGTCACTCGTCGTTGACTGAGCAATTGCTTCACGCTAGTGCGAGTCATTCCGCCTAACTTAGCTAGTAGAAAAGGCATCAATTCGGTTGCTGCCTCCACTCTAAAAGATGTATCTTGTCTGCGTCTCATCATTTAATCAGTAAATTCGGTGCAAAGGTACGACAAAAAATGCACATACGCAAGTTAAGCGAGCTATTAATTGCAAAAAGATAGATAAATTATCTATCTAATCCGCTATTTGTCAACTCATTCAAGCTCGCTTAAGAATGAGATGATGAATAGCGGATGATAAGGTGTAAACCGTTTTTGCAAATGATTGCGAGCGAACTGGAGTATGGGCTGCATTGAGCGTGAAGGAGTGCGACAGAACGCACTCCGAGTGTTGTGCCCGAAGAGTTCCCACTCTGAGGAATCAGCACAACACATAGAATGGCGCGACCCTTGCGGTCACGCAGCCGTATGGCTATAGGGTAGTGCCGTACAGGGTAGGCACGACCGCCTATGGTCTATGATATTACATCAACGATGTTGTTGCTTTCTAGTAGCCAAGGCAGATGTCCGAAGTACGACTACCAATTACGGGTTCATACTATACTTTCACTACATCTACTATATGATTACTATAAGATTACTATAAGATAACTATGTGATTCTGCCCACTCCTCTAGACAGATACCACTTCGGATGTTCACCGATCCTTCTTTGAAAATATAGCGTGGGTGTTTGGGGTAAATAGGGTATTTGGGGTATTTCCATTTACCCTAAAAACCTAAATACTATCTCTTTGTTTTTGTATGCCCTTTAAAAAGTTAATCCACATAACCGATTCGTTTTCTATCGATTATGTGGATTTTCTTTGTTACCTAATACTCTTATCTCCTGAATCCCGCGGACTTTCTGCGGATACATTCTCAGTCCTCTTCAATAAGTCCGCAAAAATCCATTCTAAGAGCATCTCCTTTTGAAGACTTTCGGGTATTAATATTCCACCTTATCCTCTTTCTCTGCCCATTTCTTAAATGCTCTTATGGCTTCCGCGCGCATGAAATGGTCGCATTGGATAGAACGATCAGCATAGTTCAAGTCCAACTGATCATAGATAAACGAATCATCAAAATTAATGGCCTTGGCATCATCTTTGGTATTGCCATAGCAAATACGCTTAACTCCTGCCCAATACAATGCACTCAAGCACATCGGACATGGCTCACACGAACTATACACTGTGCAACCAGTCAGCTGAAAAGTGCCCAACTTCTCACACGCACTACGAATAGCCATCACCTCTGCGTGAGCGGTTGGGTCATTGTTAGGAACGACACGGTTCGTTCCCGTGGCAATCACTTCGCCATCGCGAACGATAACAGCTCCAAAAGGACCGCCACCGTTGTCAATATTCTCTTCAGAAAGGCGAATAGCCATTTCCATAAACTTCGCATCTTCTGCCGAAATTTGTAAGCTTTCTTCTAGGTATTGTTTCATATTCAGGATAAAGATTAATTCATATATTATTTTGCTCCTTAGATGCCTTAATCCACGCTAAACCTGCTCCGCCATTCACAAGAAGGAAGACCGTGAAGAGCACGAAAGAAAAAGCATTGCCGATCAGAGCATAAAAAATCATACCTGCCAACGCATAAACCACCCACCAGACCCATGCATCGATCTTCTGATAGATGAGGATAAAATTAGCTAGTGTGGATGATGCTATCATCAGTCCTCCTACTAGTTTCAGGATGATGTTATCGCTCCAAGCATTATGCTGTATAACGATTGTGGCTAATGCATAGTCCGCCAAGATGATTGCTGCTAGCAACAATAGGGAGATGAGTCTCTGACCGAGAGGCAACCACTCAGGGTAGAAAGGCTGGTCTGCGGCAGAAAGGCTGAGCGTCTGACGTCGCCAACGAATGAAGGATATCAGCAAAAAAGGGAAGAACACTGCTAATTGCAGAATAACCAGGTCAAAATTCCCTAGCAAAAAGAATTGCGCAGCTAGCAATACCGCCATCACCATACCACCTGCAAAACCCGTATAGTTCTTAGGATTGCGAATAGTCAATACATATGCCACCCCTATCACACTGGCAGGAATACCCATCACAAAAGCCGGATCATACCACTGCAAAAGCACACCGCTAAGCGATGGCATAGCCCATTCGACTATATATAATATAAGGAATAGAGCAGAGAAGATGCCTATTGACAGAAGCGTTTGCTTGCCTAGTTCTTGCCAGAGAATCTTTTTCATGGTGGGTGAGGGATGGAGGAATTTAGGGGGTCAGGAGTTCAGAGGTGACTTCTAAACAACAAGCGCAGAGCGCGACTGAACAACTGAACAGCAGTTTACTGCGTCTAAACAGTACGGATAAAAAAAGCGAGCCGAAGCTCGCCTTTTTTTGCTGTGTCGTATGATTACTTGCGGCGGTTGCCGTAGCGAGACATAAACTTATCAACACGACCTGCGGTATCAACAAGTTTAGATTTACCAGTATAGAATGGGTGACTGGTGTTAGAAATCTCCAACTTGATGAGTGGATAAGTTGTGCCATCAATCTCGATACTATCCTTTGTAGCAGCTGTAGAGCGGCTGAAGAATTGAGTACCATCAGACATATCTTTGAAAACTACAACGCGGTAGTTCTCTGGATGAATTCCTTTTTTCATAATACTTTGTTCCTTTCTTAGCCGATTACTCAGCGATTACGTTCAACTTAATTTCAGCTTTAACCTCGCGGTGAAGTTTAGCAGTAGCAGTAGCCTCGCCAAGAGTCTTCACAGCCTCGTCAATTGTGATGATCTTCTTGTCAACCTCAATACCTTGAGCAGCAAGTGCCTCAGAGATTTGAGCTGTTGTGATTGTACCGAAGATCTTACCATCCTCGTTTGCCTTAGCAGAAAGGGTGATAACTGTGTTAGCCAATTTCTCAGCCAAAGCTTGAGCGTCAGCCAACAACTTAGCCATTTTGTGAGCTTGTTGTTTGAGGTTCTCAGCCAATTGCTTACGGTTGCTCTCGTTAGCGATAACAGCCAAACGACTTGGAATCAAGTAGTTGCGGCCATAACCGTCCTTAACCTTAACGATATCGTTCTTGTAGCCCAAGTTAGCTACGTCTTGAATCAAAATTACTTCCATGATGTTTCCTTTCTAATTAATAAAATGGTTAATTACTTCATCATATCGGTTACGTATGGAAGAAGAGCCAAGTGGCGTGCTTTCTTAACAGCTTGAGCAACCTTACGTTGATATTTCAAGCTTGTACCAGTGATACGACGTGGAAGGATCTTACCTTGCTCATTCAAGAACTTCTTCAAGAACTCAGGATCTTTGTAATCAATGTACTTGATACCGCTCTTTTTGAAACGGCAGTACTTTTTCTTCTTTGCCTCGTTTGTTTTTGGGGTCAAATAGCGGATTTCGTCATTTTGTGCCATAATTAAGCCTCCTCCTTTTTAAGATTAACATTGCGACGTTTCTCAGAGTACTCATAAGCGTACTTGTCAAGACGGGTAGTGAGGAAACGCAATACGCGCTCATCACGACGAAAAGCTGTCTCGAGCTTTGCAATAACCTCAGGTTCTACATCAAATTGCAACAAGGCGTAGAATCCCGTAGTTTTGCCTTGGATAGGGTAAGCCAATTTCTTCAAACCCCACTCCTCATGATTAAGAATGGTACCGCCATTCTCCACGAGAAGTTTCTCGAATTTTTCTACCGCTTCCTTCATCTGTGGTTCAGACAAAACGGGAGTCAACACGAAAGCGGCTTCGTAATGATTTAACATACAGTTAATTAATTTAAATTAGTTAATATTTATTGTTTTGCTTGCGGCAATGCGCCGAAAAAGCGTGCAAAGGTACTACAAAAAATGCACATGAGCAAATTTTTTAAGAAAAAAAAGTATTTTTGGATAAAAAAAGTGCTCCTGGGCTGCATTGAGCGACCGTAGCTTCGGGGGAATGTGTGAATAATTGGCTATTCACACAGGCGGCGTCCGAAGTTACTGTTGTGTCGATCAATGCGAGGGCAGAGCCCGCACATTGACCAAATTTTTGAGCATTTTTTCTTATTTGAGCATGTATTTTTGGCCTTTGATGACCACCACACCCTTGTAGTTTTCATCCACTGGGCGACCCAAAAGGTCATACTTTTGGCTTGGTTGAACGGTGTCTAGTGCATCCACCGAAGTGGTCACATCATCCATCACATCCCAGATAGCATATACCGTACCAATAAAGCCTGCAGGCAACTCATAGATATAACCTACGCCTTCTGGATCTGTAGACCATCCCAAGAACTCACGTCCCTCTTTGTATGGTTTTGGCAATACATAAGTAGAGGTCAATGTGGTTGGCAAATGTCCTTTCCATGTATATCCCCAATCTAGATACCAATAACTCAACTGACCATTCAAGGTATAGTCAGGATTACCGCTATAGGTATTGTCATTAGCTGGAGAGTTGTTCAAGAACGCATGCAAACTAAAGCGCAACAATACCGCTGTACCCAACTGACCATTGTTGAAGTTAGCATTATACGCCACTTTCTCCATATACTTGCGCAACCAGATCCATTTCTCCTCATAAGTGAGCATCTCAGTGATCGCTTTGCCATCACCGCATGCATCGTATGTCCATTTAGCGCAACTGTCTATTGCATAATTGCGGATCTCTACGCCATAGAACTCGCGATAGTCATCTTGGAAGCTGAGCCACATATCTTGCTTGTTAGACCAGTTGTATGGGTTCTCTTGTCCACCGTTGAGCTCCCACTTGATAGCAGTGGTCTCTGGTTCGTTAGATCCTGCTTCCCATTTAGCATATAGGGTACCAGCCCAACCTGCAGGGATCTCTGTGATAGGACTACCAGTAAACTCTGGATTATCATACCATCCTGCAAAGATGTAGCCATCTCTAACAAGCGGAGGCAAGACGTAGGTCTCTGTTACATAGGTAGGTAGAGTGGTTCGAGTATAACCTCCGTTGAGTTCCCAAGAGATAACTGCCTCTGGTGCGTTTTGGGTCCATTTAGCATAGAGAGAACCCTCCCAACCTGCAGGGATAGAAGTTAATACATAACCCTCGAAGTTGGCATTGTCAAACCATCCGCGGAAAGTGTATCCCTCGCGCACAGGCGTAGGTAGTATATAGGTCTCTACAACATATTTAGGCAATTCCACAGGTTGTGCCGCTTGGTAGGATGGTCCCCATGCGGATGGTTGACCAGCAGTAGAATAATCGGCTGCGGTATAACCTCCCAATGTATAATTAGATAATGTGTTGAAGAATGCGTGTAGCTGAGTACGCCACCAAAGATCATTGTTGTCAGGAGAACCGGCCAATGAGATGATATAGTTTCCTAACCATTTCCAACCAGCATTAGCATCAATCATCAATGTACCGACTTCTTTCTTCCAGTAGTAACTACCTGAATAAAGGAAATTGCTTGCGCCTGCTAGATCAGCATCCAACGACGTTCCAAAATACTCGTTATAATCTGCTTTGAAATTCTCCCATAAAGTCTCCTGTGATGGTACAGTAGCAGAGCTATTCTCTACTGTTCCTCCGTTCAAGTACCAGAAGATTACCTCTGCTGTACTGCTGGAGCAGTCCCATTTAGCATACAAAGTACCTTTCCATCCCGAACTGATACGCGTTATACTACTTCCAGAGAAGCTCGCATTATCATACCAACCTTCAAATGAACAACCATTGTATGGAGGATTCAATTCCCATGATCTAGGCAAAGTATAACGTTTGGAAACGGATGTGGGCAGTGTTCCATTCTTGTAGCTACCGCCATTGAGCTCCCACTTGATATCATCTGTGTTCTCCTCTGCTGTCCATTTGGCATACAAAGTTCCTTCCCATCCCGCAGGGATAGAGGTGAGCGCTGTTCCTGTAAACTCAGGATTATTATACCATCCGGCAAATACATATCCTTCGCGTGTAGGGGTCGGAAGTGTATAGGTGCTAGTGACAAAGGATGGCAATGTGCCACTTACGGTACCACCATTGAGTACCCAGTAGATAACCTCTTCAGGTGTTTCTTCTATCCATTTTGCGTACAACGAACCTTCCCAACCTGCTGTGATTAATGTGATTTCTGCACTTGTAAAATTGGAGTTACTGTACCAGCCAGCAAACACGTAACCTGCACGTGTAGGAATAGGTAAGGTGTAATTCTCTGTCACGTACTTAGGCAATTCTACATTGACTGTACCGCCGTTCAAAAACCAAAAAATTACTTGTGGGTGTTCTGTATTGGCTTCCGCCCATTTAGCATATAAAGTACCTTGCCATCCCGCTGGAATAGAAGATAAGGCGGAGCCTGTAAATCCCACATTATCATACCATCCCTCAAATGTAAACCCCTCTTTTAGAGCGTTAGGTAGTACGTAGGTTGTGGTCACATACTTAGGCAATTCCGCTGTGTGAGTCAATTGATAGGCAAGCCCCCATTCACTTGGTTGGCCAGCTACTGAGAAATTAGCTGTAGCTACTAACTGATTGCCGCTCACAGTTCCATCATTACAATTGAAGAAAGCGTGAACGTGCCAGCGCCAAGCACTTTCATCGGATAGTGTACCAGCTACAGACTGAATATAATCACCCAACCACTTGTACTCAGAAGCACTATTGGTCATGATATCTTGCATTTTAGAATTGGCAAAAGTAGCCACTTTCTCAATTGGCATATCCGAACGACTGAGGCCGTAGTATGTGTTATAGTATGGTTTAAAGGCCTCCCATAGTTCCAAGTTAGTAGGTACTTCTGCTGGTACATGTCCACCGTTAAGAACCCAGAATATCACCTCTTGGGTCGGGTCTACAGGGTTGCTAGAACCTGTTTGCCATTTTGCGTACAAAGTACCGGTCCATCCTGCAGGGATGGTAGTCAATGCAGAACCAGTGAACTCAGGATTATCATACCAACCCAAGAATGTATACCCTTGAGGGTGAGTAGGAGTAGGCAGGGTGAATGTGCTTGTTACATAACTTGGAAGTGCTGTACCACCATGTGCTGTTTGGTAAGCCTCGCCCCAAGTAGATGGGTTGCCCGCAGTGGTAAACGAAGCAGAATAAGGCCATGATGTATATTGGGTTTGTAAGAAGAATGCAGCTATCGCATAACGCCATGTCGCTGTTGTCAGGTCTGTCGTCAACTCTGGCACAGTACTACTAGCTACTGTTTGACCTGCTTGGGCATTCTGGGTAGTCATAATATAGTCTTTCAACCATGTCCACTCAGAGTTGGCAAATACTTTTTGAACCTCAGTTGCTGTCAAATAGGTACAAATCTCTTTGCATGGGTTAGAAGTGGCTGAGATTGTGCTCAAGGTACCTAATTTGCTACTCAAACCCGCAGCACTCTTAAATGATGTCCACAAATCCTCTTGAGTAGGTACGGTTACGGTCTTTACCTCACCACCATTCAACTCCCAAGTGATCTTGCCTGTTTCTGGATTTGGGTTGGTACCTGGATCTGTACCTCCTGAATTCTCTCCATACACCGCAGCAGCGTGCTCTACGCCAAAGCGGTCGTAACTAAATACGGCCACATTGTAGTTGTTCAAATCAATACCGCTTACGCTATAACTATTGCCGTAAACGATTCCTTTCAAATAGGCTGGGTTGGTTTTGGCTGTTTCGAGGGTAGTACTTTTAGGGTAAACATATACCGTAAAACGTGTTGCGCTTGGGTGTGACCACATCAAAGTGGTGCCTGATAGAGTCAAGTTCTCAGGTGCACCTAAGGTGGTGGTAGACTTCCAATCCATAGCAGGAGGTAGTGCCTTATAATCAAAGCGTGAAGTCAATGCGCTATACATCTTCAAGTAGGCTGTGGTATTGTAGAAGACCGAACCGGTATAGCCTGAAGACAAGTACTTTCTGTTAAGATCAATCTGCTTGATGATCTCTGAAGAAGCGGTATTGCTGCTACATGATTGGCTAGAGAAGAAGTGTACTTTTTGTTTGCCAGGTAGCAACTCAGAGAAGTGTTGACATACATCTTGTCCCCACCATTTTACAAGTTTTTCGTAACTTTGACCAGTTGATGTGGTAGGCCAATACAATTGTGGGTTGATATAATCCACATATCCACCTTTTACCCATTCTACAGGGTTACAAGCTTGCTCTTCGTAGTCATCCAAACCTGTAATTCCACTTGGCAGAGAGATACCATATGCATTTGCTACGGTAGATTTCAAGGTCCATATGCCAAAAGTACCCATTCCGAAACGTACCCAAGGTTTGGTGGCCTGAATACGATCGTAGAGCTTCTTCATCATATCATCCACATTGCTGCGGCGCCAATCGTCATCGGTAGAACCATCTTTGTCTTGATCTACAAGACCAGATGATGGTTTGTGCAAGGATTTAGATTTTGAGTCCTCGGTGGTTGTTCCTCCATAAGGATAGAAATAGTCATCCATTAAAATGCCATCCACATCGTAGTTTTCAACAATTTCCATTAATACGTCTAAAACATACTCACGTGCCTCTGGATAACCTGGGTCAATAATCTGACCGCTAAACGAACCATTATTATATTTAATGATCCATTGACCAGCATTTTGCCAAACTTTATCGCTAGTTGAAATGGTTCCTGTGCTTGTCACACGGAATGGATTTACCCAGACATGCAACTCCATACCACGCTTATGAGCTTCCTCAATGGCAAATGCCAATGGATCGTAGCCTGGATCTTTGCCACGACTACCTGCTAACTCCGCAGCCCATGGCTCATAACTGGACTTGTAGAATGCATCAGAACGACCACGCACTTGAAAGCATACTGCGTTCATGTTACCCGCCTTCATCTTATCCAAGATGTCGGTTAGCTCTTTTTGCTGTGCAGTACGATTAGCTGCGGTGGTTGCAGAGGTCTTAGGCCAGTCAATGCTCCACACGGTGGCTAACCATGTGGCACGAAACTCTTCTTTGGAACTTGCTGCATAGAGGGTAGAAATAGCCATGCTTAAAAACAGGCTCAGAAGTAAAAATGTCTTTTTCATGAATAGGAATGCTAATATTTCAAATTACGCGACAAAATTACTGCTTTTTTTCGTAATACACAAGCGTTTTCTTGTTTATGTCAGAAAATTGTAGTAATTTTGCACCGTTTTGCAAACAAATAGTCTAAAAATCTTAAAAATACTGATAATGAAACGCTTATTATTCCTTTCGCTCATTATGGTAGCTACTACACTTTCTGCTACCAATAAAGATTGGGCACAGTTCTATCGTTACGAGGGTAAAAATGACTCTCTCGATTATCAACCTAAGGTGGTCTTCATGGGAAATTCGATTACTGATTGTTGGCCAGATGCTCACCCTGAGTTTTTCACCTCTAATCTTTTCCTTGGACGTGGTATCAGCGGTCAAGTGTCTTCACAAATGCTTGTTCGTTTCCAAGAAGATGTGATCAACCTTCATCCTAAGGTAGTTGTTATCCTTTGTGGTACCAATGATATCGCTGAAAACAATGGTCCTATTACTCATGAGCATATCTTACAAAACATTAAATCAATGTGTGATTTAGCTCGATTCCATCGTATTAAACCTATCCTTTGTTCTACCCTCCCTGCCAATCGTTTTAAGTGGCGTCCTGACCTCCAACCAGCACAAGACATTATCAAACTCAATGAGATGATCAAGGCTTTTGCTAAGGAGAACAAGATCCCTTATGTAGACTACTATTCTGCACTTGTAGATGATCAAGGTGGTTTACCAGCTAAATATTCTAAGGACGGTGTTCACCCAAATCCTGACGGATACACCGTTATGGAAGGAGTGTTGATGCCAATACTCAAGAAATACGTTCGCTAATTCTATTTAGCAAACACGATTAAATGGAGCATTTCCTCGGAAGTGCTCCATTTTTGTATAGTTTTGCTTAAAAATTTGCATATATGCAATTTTTGTTGTACCTTTGCATGATTTTTGTTATACTGCCAACAAGGCGGCTATGAAATCCTAGGAAAATAACTTAAAAATAACATACAATTATGTCAAAAGCATTACTTATGATTCTCGACGGCTGGGGAATCGGAAACAAATCTAAAGCCGACGCTATCTCTGCTACTCCAACCCCACATTGGGATGCATTGTTGGAGAAATACCCTCATAGCCAACTCCAAGCTAGTGGCGAAAATGTGGGTTTGCCTGATGGTCAAATGGGAAACTCTGAGGTAGGCCACCTCAATATTGGTGCTGGTCGTGTCGTTTACCAAGACCTCGTGAAGATCAACCGTGCTTGCAAGGACGGTAGCATCCTCGAAAATCCTGAGATCAAATCTGCCTTTGGTTATGCCAAAGAGACTGGCAAGAAACTTCACCTCATGGGCTTGACCTCTAATGGTGGTGTACACTCTTCTTTTGATCACCTCTTCTATCTCACCCAAATTGCTAAAACTTACGGATTAGACGGACAAACCTTCGTGCACTGCTTTATGGATGGCCGTGATACTGATCCTAAGTCTGGTCTTGGATTCATTGAGCAACTTGAGGCACATTTGGCGGAGACTTGCGGTGAGATCGCTACAATCCAAGGTCGTTTCTATGTAATGGATCGTGACAAACGTTGGGAGCGCGTGAAAGTGGCTTACGACTGTCTTGTAAATGGTGAAGGCAAAGCATCTGAGAATATGGTTCAAGCTATGCAAGAGAGCTATGCTGAAGGTGTAACCGACGAGTTTATTAAACCTATTGTTCACGTTCGTGATGGCAAACCGCTAGCACAAATCGAGGAAGGCGATGTTGTTATCTTCTTTAACTATCGCAACGACCGTGCTAAAGAGATCACTATCGTGCTTACACAACAAGACATGCCAGAGCATGGTATGAAGATCATCCCTAATCTTCAATACTACTGCATGACTCCATATGACTCTTCTTTCCAAGGGTTGCATGTGCTCTTCCCAAAAGAGAACGTGACCAACACTATGGGTGAGATCGTATCTAACGCTGGTCTCAAACAACTCCGTATCGCTGAAACCGAGAAGTTTGCACACGTAACCTTCTTCTTTAATGGCGGTCGCGAGGCTGAGTATGCAGGTGAGGAGCGTATCTTGATTCCTTCACCAAAGGTGGCTACCTACGACCTTCAACCAGAGATGTCTGCTCCAGAGGTAACTGAGGCACTTTGCGAGGCACTTGATACACAAAAGTACGACTATATCACCCTCAACTTCGCTAACGGCGACATGGTGGGTCACACAGGTGTCTATGAGGCTATCGAGAAAGCGGTTAAGACCATCGATGAGTGCGTGGATAAAGTGGTGAACGTAGCTCTTAAGAACGACTACGAGATCATCATCATTGCTGACCACGGTAACTGCGACAACGCTATGAACGAGGATGGCACCCCTAATACTGCTCACTCGCTCAACCCAGTACCTTTCGTGTATGTGAGCAAGGATCATACCGATGCGCAATTGGAAGATGGTATTCTTGCTGACGTAGCTCCATCCCTCTGCCACATCCTCGGCGTAGAGCAACCAGCAGAAATGACAGGACATAATCTTATTAAGAATTAAGACCGCGCTCCGCGCTGAGAGAAGAGAGACCGCCTTTGGCTGTTAGACCGCCGCCATGCGGCTGAGAGATTTAAGAAGTCTAACAGCGAAGCGATCTAACAACGCAGTGGTCTAACTTCTAACAGCGCAGCGATCTAAAAACTAGAATATATGGCTTTACAATGTGGTATAGTGGGTCTGCCTAATGTCGGCAAATCGACCCTCTTCAATTGCCTTAGCAACGCCAAGGCACAATCTGCAAACTTCCCTTTCTGCACCATCGAACCTAACGTAGGCGTTATTACCGTACCCGACGAGCGTCTTATCAAGCTTGGCGAGCTCTGCAAACCCGAGCGCGGTGTGATCCCAACCACCGTTGAAATCGTAGATATTGCGGGATTGGTCAAGGGCGCAAGTAAGGGCGAAGGACTGGGTAATAAGTTCCTTGCTAACATCCGTGAGACGGATGCAATCATTCATGTGCTTCGTTGCTTTGATGACGATAATGTGGTACATGTGGATGGATCCGTGGATCCTATTCGCGACAAAGATATCATCGATGCCGAGCTCCAACTCAAGGACCTTGAGACCGTAGAATCTCGTATTCAAAAGATAGAGAAACAAGTGCGTGTAGGCGGTGACAAACAGGCTAAAGTGGCTTTGGATGTTCTTCTCAAATACCGCGATGCGCTCTCTCAAGGTAAGTCTGCCCGTACCGTCGAACTCATCAATAAGGACGAAGAACTTGTGGCTAAAGAAACCATGCTCCTTACTAGCAAACCTGTGCTTTATGTCTGCAACGTGGACGAAGCATCAGCAGTAGATGGTAACAAGTATGTGGAGCAAGTACGCGAGGCTGTAAAAGAAGAAAATGCACAAGTACTCATCGTAGCCGCTAAGATCGAAAGCGAGATTGCAGAACTCGAAACATACGAAGAACGTGAGATGTTCCTCGCTGAAATCGGACTTACAGAGTCTGGTGTTAGCCGTTTGATAAAGTCTGCTTATGCGTTGCTTGAGCTCCGCACTTTCCTCACAGCAGGTAGCGATGAGGTACGTGCTTGGACCTTCAAGGCAGGTAGCAAGGCTCCTCAATGTGCCGGTGTTATCCACTCAGATTTTGAGCGCGGTTTCATCCGTGCCGAGGTAATCAAGTACGAGGATTATATTGCACTTGGTGGCGAAGCACAATGCCGTCAAGCGGGTAAACTTGGTATTGAAGGTAAGGAGTATGTCGTACAAGATGGCGACATCATGCATTTCCTCTTCAACGTGTAATTAAAGACCGCGCTTTGCGCTGAGAGATATTAGACCGTGCGAAGCACTGTTAGAACGCCTTTCGGGCTGTGAGACACAAGAGTCTAACAACAAACGAAGTGAGTGGTCTAACAACGTAGTGGTCTAACTTCTAACAGCAAAGCGTTCTAAAGAAATAACAATGTTCGAATTCTTAAACACTTGGCTTACCAACGGCGGCTTTTGGGTAGCTATCCCGCTAATCGTTTTGGGTTGTGTTGCGCTCATTAAGGGTGCAGGATGGCTTGTGGATGGTGCTTCGGGTTTGGCAAAAAAATATGGCATTAGCGATATTGTGATCGGTTTGACCGTGGTGGCCTTTGGTACTAGTATGCCTGAGTTTGTGGTGAACATGGTGGCTGTAGGTCAGGGGAATACCGAGATCGCTATAACCAATGTTTTGGGTAGTAATATCATCAATACTTTTGTTATATTGGGTGTAACTGCTTTGATTTGTTCGATTTCATCGCAACGTCAGTCCCGTCGTTTTGATATCCCATGGAGCGCTTTGGGTGCATTGCTTGTGTTGGCGATAGTTACTTGTGTTGGTTTTATGCCTCGAATAACTGGTGCTATTCTGTTGGTGTTCTTTGCCTTCTATTTGTGGCAAACTTTCAAACATGCTAAGACTAGTAATTCTGACGAGAATTATACTCTGATGTCACCTAAGAAATCACTATTACTCATTTTGGTAGGTCTTCTTTTACTTGTGGTAGGTGGCGAATTCATCGTTAAGAGTGCTACTAATATTGCACAGTCATTGGGTGTGAGTGACGCAATTATAGGTTTGACCGTAGTGGCATTGGGTACATCTTTGCCAGAGTTGGCAACCTCATGTATGGCTGCTATGAAAGGGAATTGTGATATAGCTCTAGGTAATGTAATAGGTAGCAATATCTTCAATATCTTCTTTATCTTGGGTACTAGTGCTAGTGTGATGCCGTTGCCAGGATACCAAGGATTGCAGATGGATGCTATTATGGCTGCCTTGGGTAGTATATTAGTTTTGGGCTTTGTATATCTAAATAAGAGCCGCGAGATTAAACGCTGGCATGGAGCTATTCTTCTGCTCGTTTATGGCGGGTACTTAACTTATCGTATCCTTACCCTCTAAACTCTCAACATTCAACTCTCAACTCTCAACAACATGACCCCCATCCTCCTTCTCCCCTTTTTAGGCACCGTTCTAGGTGCGGCTATGGTTTTCCTGGTGCGAGGATCCATGGCTCGCTCCTTGCATAAACTGCTTTTGGGCTTTGCGTCGGGTGTGATGGTGGCAGCTAGTGTGTGGTCTCTGCTTCTGCCTAGCTTGGAGATGGGAGCGGAGTCAGGTGGTGTTACTTGGCTGCCTGCTGCGGTAGGATTTGTGTTGGGTATCCTTTTCTTACTGCTGTTGGATACATTTATCCCTCACTTGCATATTGGCTCGGACCATCCCGAAGGAATGACTCGTCGTTGCCGATGGAATCGCTCAACTATGTTAACTGTAGCTGTGACATTACATAATATTCCAGAGGGTATGGCAGTAGGTGTTATCTTAGCCAGCGCAATGGCTGAAGGTAGTATGATTCCGATGTCAGCTGCTTGGGCATTAGCAATAGGTTTAGCAATCCAGAACTTCCCCGAGGGAGCAATCCTCTCTATGCCGTTGCATTCAGAGGGTATGAAGAAGGGCAAAGCCTTTTTGATTGGTGCATTTTCTGGAATAGTTGAACCAATAGCTGCGGTTTTAACGATACTTCTTATCGGTTCCATCGCTCCTGCCTTACCTTATCTCTTAGCATTTGCTGCGGGTGCAATGATGTATGTAGTGGTGGAAGAATTGATTCCAGAAGCCCAAGCTGAACCGCATAGCAATATCCCTACACTCGGTTTCACCGCAGGTTTTGTCTTAATGATGATATTAGACTCTGCTTTGTAGACTCTCTGTCAATTACGCACAATTCACGTACAATTTCTATCCTTTTCTTATCCTTTTAGTTAGATTTATGCAATTTTTATAAAGTGTACAAAATTTGCATAAATAGCAGATTATCAACCATTATTTACTTTTTATAAAGTACAATGTGGCTGAGCTATTGGATATGTGCTAAAAAATGTGTACCTTTGCTGACGAATTCATATCTATTGCCTATGAAATCTAATATCGGACACATCTTTAATTCATTATTTTTCATTCTTGCGCTAGCTATCTTTTCCTCCTGCTCTGCATGGCATGAGGCACAAGCTGTGATAGCCGAAGCAGATAGTTTGGATCAAAACGAACACGTCCTTTATTCTGATACGACAGCTTTGAGCCAGGCAATAAGTACACTAGACAATCCTATTGGCAGATTACTCTACGCTGATCAACTTGGCAAAGCATACTACTATCTAGGTCGCAACTTCTCCAACGAAGGAGCTATTGCCGAAGCCGCTGCTCAGTATGTCGAAGCCGACCGCTTACAAATATCTGATCCTCTTTACCGTGGACGCATCAATTCTTGCATGGCACATATTGCCAAACAGAACGAGAGTGATAGTCTTGCTCTCGTCTTCTTTGAACGATCTAACCAAGCTTTCAAGGAGAGTGGTGAGGATTGGTATTACGCGCATACCTTATTAGATGTGAGCGAATACAACGCTTACCTACACAATTATCACAAGGCAGATAGTGTGCTGCAAATAGCACAATCATATGCGCTAGACTCTTTCTATCTTGCACGCTTCTATGAGACCAAAGGCCTCTATTTCTACGAGCAACTCCAATACGACTCTGCCCTCTACTATTTCCACCAAGCCTTACACCTCTGGGAGTACGAGGAAGACAAATTCTATACCTACAAGAAACTCATGCAAGTCCATCTCGACATGGATGACCATGCATCAGCATTGCCTTACGCACAAATCATTGTTGAGCAATCTGCTGACCCCAACGACTTGGTCAATGCCTACTACTGCCTCATGCAAGATGCCAAGGCGCGCGGAGATATAAATAAACTGAGCACGTATGCGCACGCGCGACAAGATGCTAACGAACTCTTGATGCAGAGTGTTGGCAACTACAACGGCGCACAAACCCTATTAGAAGAGCATTTAGCCAATCCTTATCCTTATCGTTGGGCATGGATCACGCTTCTATGCCTAATCGTAGCTTGCCTGCTGCTAGTTATCGCTATTGTGCTGCACCGCCGATATGCTACCCGTCGCCTGCAAGTAGCTCATCATCAGATAGAAGACTTATCTATCAGCGCCCAACTCTCCGATATCCGTGCAACCTACCCACGCCCACGCAAACAGTGGAACGACTACAACGAACTCAAAAAAGACTTAGAACCCCAACTCCACGAATGGCTATCTCAACTGGAGACCTACCAACTCTCTAACCGCGAGAATGTCTTCTGTACCTATATGCTCCTTTATCCCAACGCCTCGCTGGAGGATTTAGCTGATTGGATGCACTACTCCGCTACAGGCGTCAGCACTTTCAAACGCCGCATTGCACAAAAGATAGGAATCCCCACCCGAGAACTGTATCATTTCCTACACGAGATGTTACAAGGCAAAAAATAGAAACTGTACATTTTGAGAGATAGGTAATTGATAATGAACCACATTTATTTTAGGAAACAGTACAACTACCTTTTACTATTGCTGAGGTAGAAGAATTGCTGTAATTTTGCAGTGAATTTAACACACTGCAACAATGCAAATACGACACAAAAACAGAGAGATTTACTTTCGAGAGCAAACGGAATGTACCCAAAAATATGTTATTCCGTATATCGAACAAGTGCTATGTATTAAATCCAATCTCCGTGTTCTGGAGATAGGTTGTGGGGAAGGTGGCAACCTAAAGCCATTCTTAGATATAGGATGCCATTGTGTCGGGATTGATATAGATGCTGCACAGTTAGAAAAAGCCAAAGCATTTTTTGCCAACCACTCACTAAACAAAAATCTTCGTCTTATAGCGAACGATATTTATAAGGTATCACCTAATGAAATAGGCAATTTTGACTTGATTATACTTAGAGATGTGATAGAACATTTACCAAATCAAGAACTATTTATGCACCAGCTCAAATGTTTTATGCATAGCGAATCGGTTATTTTCTTCGGCTTTCCCGTATGGTGCAATCCCTTCGGTGGACACCAACAGATATGTCGCAACAAGTGGCTGTCGCATACCCCTTGGCTGCATTTGCTGCCTAATCGTTTATATAAACAGGCATTACAATTGGGCGGAGAAAGTGCTTCCACAATCAAGGCCCTTTTAGACATCAAAGCCACAGGTATTAGTCTTTCCCGCTTCGAAAGTATATTACACAAAGAGCAATACCAAATATTAAAACATACACATTTTTTCATCAATCCCAACTATGAGATAAAATTCAGTTTGCGTCCTCGTATGATACCCCAATACCTTCAAATTCCATATTTGTCGGACTTTTATACAACTGCAATGTATTATTTGATTAAAAAATAAAGCTCTAAACATTATTTGTTCTACAATCAAAAAACTGTACATTTCAATTATAACTATCAGAATATAAGTGCTATACATTTTTGCGGTCTGTACAATTGCTTTTGCCTATTGCATATATTGTCAAAATGTACTACCTTTGCACTAGAAATAATCTTTACGGTAGAAATAACCAGCTACAAACTATATAACTCGAACATAACACACCGCTAATCCGCTATCTCTCCGCTGTCAATTACGGTAGATATACGGTACATATACGATAGATATACGTTAGATACACGATAGATAACTATAGGAACACCATAAGAAACCCCAATGTATAACCTATAAACAATAGCGATATGAAAACAATCAACTCCCTCCGCAGCAAACTTCTTGCTCTCACCCTCGCCCTCATGGCAGGTGTAGCATCTTTCGCGTATGATGAAATGTCTCCCGATTTCAAAGTGGATGGACTATATTATAACTTTTTAGAGGGGGATAATGTGGAAGTCACTCATCCGTATAGACCTGAGATGCCAACAGAAGGTACATCTACTACGGCAACACAAGATTTATATGATGACTATGCTGAGCTCACGGAACTAACTATACCCTCTACGATTTCGTATGAAGGCAAAGTGTATAATGTAATACGCATTGGGTATGCTGCATTTGATCAGTGTAATCTTACCTATGTTGATATTCCAAGTAGTATAAAAACTATTGGAGTGGGAGCATTCTCTAATTGCAGTTCTCTAACGTCTATCACACTGAAAGAAGGATTAGAACATATTGAAGGTAATGCATTTGCTGATTGTAGATTACTTGAAACCATTACCTTCCCCAATAGCTTGAAAACAGTCGGATCGTATGCCTTTTCTTTTACAGCATGGTATAATAATCAGCCCAATGGAGGTGTGTATGCAGGTAATGTTTTCTATAAATACAAGGGGGACATACCTAAAAATACATCTTTCGTTATCAAAGAAGGAACGATCAGTATTAGTCCCGATGCCTTTATTAAGGAAAATCGTCGTATTGATTATGGACTTGTTGCTGTTGCTATTCCTAATAGTGTAGAGATTATTGGTGAATATGCTTTTTCTCAATGTAGGGCATTGCGCTCTGTAAATATCCCCAGCCGAGTAACAACAATTGAGAGTTATGCCTTTAGTTATTGTAAGTCGCTCACTTCAGTAACTAGCGAAATAGTAGAACCTCTTTCGTTACCAAGTGATGTATTCTTCAAAGCTTCTGTTGCTAATGCAACCCTCTACGTCCCTGCCGAGTCTGTTGAAGCATATAAAAACGCAGACCAATGGAAAGACTTTGGTCAAGTATTACCGATTGCAGAAAATCCCGAAGACCTTTTCCCAACGCTTTGGGGCTTGCAACGAACAAGTTGTACAAAGACTATAGGAGAAGATGAATATGGTACTGTTTGGGGATCGCGTTCATATCTAATGCAAGAAATAGAAACCGCTACTATTGGTGGAAAGCAATATCTATTGTTTGGTACGAATAACATCTACGATGAATATTGCAGTCTTTGGCTACGCGAAGAAAACAACAAAATATTGCTTTATAGTACAGCACAAAAGAAAGATCTTGTATTATACGACTTCACATTAAATGTAGGCGATTCACTACCACGCTTATATGTTGATTACGACTTATCAAGTGTTGTGGATTATGACAATGATGAGTGGGGATTGTCGCCACTTGTTGTAACAGAAGTATCAACAATAACACTTCTTGACGGCAAAGAGTATAAAAAATGGACTTTTGATAATGGCATGCAATATGTAGAAGGTATTGGTAGTTTTGGTACCTGTTATGCTCACAACGATTTTTACCAACTGATAGCCAATGGTCCGCTACTTTCAGATGTTCATAGTCAACATCTCGTTTGCGCAAGCAAAAACGGTCAACTCCTTTACAAAATGGACGAAGCCGAAATGGAACGCCTTGGCGCAGAGTGCCTATGCGATGTTGAAAAGAAATGGTCAGACACTTGGTGCAATCAATGGAATATCCTTTCGCACGGATATCAAGGTCCGCAAGACCCGTTGGTAGCGGCGTGTACGAGCATATTTTGGTTGAGTAATAATACTGTCAATAGAGATGGTCAAGAGTATATCCCTCTTATGTGTTCATCTAGTATGCCAGAGGTGGAATCAACGACTCTCATTGGAGAATTACGCTTCACAGAAGATAAACAAGTGTATTTCAACTACGATAACACCGAATATCTTCTCTATGATTTTGATGTGCAAGTAGGTGACACATTGGATATTTTTGGAGGTATTGAGCTCTATAGTTATAGTTTTGTTGAGCAAAAGACTTACCCACATGTCATAACTAAGATAGATACATTAGATGATGGCAGATTGCAAATCACATCAGATGCTATAGTTATATTCGAAGATGGCGAGGTCGGGACTTTTGAGGAAAAGCAGCAACAAATATGGATAGAAGGATTAGGATCAATCAATGGTATACTTCATACTGGTATCAATCCAGGAATCGGTGGAAATCCAGCTATTGTCATGCTTTGCGCATATCGCGATGATGAGTGTGTTTATAAAACAGATTCTAATAATCCATACTGGATTGATTATACGCAACTTGGTTGTGTGTACAACGCAGGTGACTTTATTGAGGGGGCCTTCCCTATGCTGTCTGGCTTGCAACGAACAGTTTGTAAAGAGTATTACGGAGAGACAGAGGATGATAATTCTGCCAATAGTACCTACAAACAGACATTTGACCAAATATTTTTTGAGAACGACAAACCCTATATCCTTTGCAATGATTATCTCCTACGCGAAGAAGATAATAAGATATTGATATACAGCCAACTACTTAACAAAGATCTTGTGTTGTATGACTTCACGTTGGAAGTCGGCGACTCGCTGCCAGCGTTGTATATTGATTACCATGCGCGCAATGCTATGGATTGGATGCCATATAACTTAGATGTGGTAGATTACTACAAATCCTTTGACGGAACAATATACCCTGCTGACACATTTATAGTTACAGATATTTCTAATGTCACACTCTTTGATGGCAAAGAATACAAGAAATGGACATTCAACAATGGTGTGGAGTACGTAGAAGGAATAGGTGGTTTTGGTAATAGACAATGGTCAGGCGATTTCTTCCAATTGATAGCCAATAGGGATGTCCCTACAAGCTTGCAAGGTGAACACCTCGTCTGCGCTAGCCGCAATGGCCAACTCCTTTACAAAATGGACGATGCCAAAATGGAACGCCTCGGTGCCGAGTGCCTATGTGATTATAATAGTGGTCCTAAAAAGGACAATGCCAAGAACGGCAAGATTGGTGGCAGACCAACGCCTACTCAATGGAATATGTTAGAAGTAGAAACCAAAGAGATGGACGGTACCCCAACTATCCTGCGTGCAGAGACCTTTAGTTACACCTTAGAGAATGACTCCATTGTTACAAAGGGGAAGACCTACTACCAACTTGCCCGCCAATCTACCAAAGATACGGCTATCACCAAATCTTTTGTGGGTGCATTGCATTTCGGCGAAGACGAAGACAACCGCGTGTATTTCCTCCGTGATGGAGTAGAGTATGTCCTCTATGACTTTACCGCCGAACCAGGCGACACCATCGAAATCTTTGCAGGTATCAACAACTACCCTCAATACACCACCTACACCCATGTCGTGACCGGCAAAGACACCCTAGAAAATGGCGCTTGCCGCATGATATTGGAAGTAGTCTTCCCAGAGGAAACCTCCTCTGTAGAAAACGCACAAAAAGTGTGGTTAGCAGGTCTCGGCTCTATCGATGGTATCGTGCACAACGCAGCTTCGCGGGCAACCAAAGCACGCAGTAGCGATACACAAACTTCCGTCATGCTCTGCGCTTGGCGAGATGACGACTGCCTCTACACTACCGATCATCCTGATTATGATTCTTATGGTTGTGTCTATAACCTGCCAACTTCAATAAAGGATATAGAAACACCAGGAGGCAAATGTCAAAAACTAATTCGTGACGGACATTTATATATCCTGCGAGATAATAAGTTATACGATGTCTTAGGAACTCCATTGAACTAAGAACAAAAAATAAAGGGATGTTTATATACCAGTTGACATTTTGTATTGTTTCCGCCACATTTACTTAAGATTAAGCGCACGAGTTTCGCGTAAAGCGAAAGGAGGAGCGTTGGTAATAGATTACGGAGTACCTCGTAAAAGCGTGGCTCTAGAGTGGCAAAAAGATTTGTTAAGATTTCTGCCCAAAGGGCAAGGAGATATTAAGTGTCAACATGTATTTAGTTTCCAAAATAAGAGGAGGGTGTGTCAACTGACACACCCTCTTGTATCTTATGCTTATCCCTTCGGAGTGGTATCGGAGTGATAACGGTATTACAAGGGTATTACAAGGGTATTGTATGAACCCGTCATGAACCCGTAACGAATAAGGCACGATCTTGGTAAAACCAAGACAAGACTCTTTACCCTACACTTCCTTCTAGACTGACTTGGAGGAGTTTTTGTGCTTCCACGGCGAACTCCATTGGCAGTTTGTCCATGACCTCCTTGGCGTAGCCATTGACAATCAATCCAACTGCATCCTCCACACCAATACCTCGTTGCTGGCAATAGAAGAGTTGATCCTCGCTAATCTTGCTAGTAGTTGCCTCATGCTCAATGATAGCCGTAGGATTTTGAATACGCATGGTTGGGAAAGTATGTGCTCCACACTTGTCGCCCAACAAAAGGCTATCGCATTGACTATAGTTACGGACATTCTCGGCATTAGGCATCACACGCACAAGTCCACGGTAAGCGTTTTGGCTTTTGCCTGCAGATATACCTTTACTAATAATACGCGAGCGCGTGTTCTTACCGATATGGATCATCTTAGTACCCGTGTCGGCTTGTTGGTAGTTGTTGGTCACAGCCACAGAGTAGAACTCTGCGCTAGAGTTATCGCCCTTCAAAATACAGCTAGGGTACTTCCAAGTGATAGCCGAACCTGTCTCTACTTGTGTCCAACTCAAACGGGCATTTTCATGGGTGATACCACGCTTGGTAACGAAGTTATAGATACCTCCCTTGCCATCCTTATCGCCTGGATACCAGTTCTGTACAGTAGAATATTTGACCTCTGCGTCTTTGTGTACGACTATCTCCACGATAGCTGCGTGGAGTTGGTTTTCGTCACGCATAGGAGCGGTACAACCCTCTAGGTAACTGAGGTAAGCACCCTCGTCTGCGACTAGCAGTGTGCGCTCAAACTGACCTGTATTACCCGCATTAATGCGGAAATACGTACTGAGCTCCATAGGGCAACGAACACCTTTAGGGATATAGACGAATGATCCGTCGGAGAAAACAGCCGAGTTAAGGGCTGCATAGAAATTATCGCTAGCAGGAACGACTGAGCCAAGGTACTTCTGTACTAATTCAGGATACTCACGTACAGCCTCAGAGATAGAACAGAAGATGATACCTTTCTCGGCAAGTGTCTCACGGAAAGTAGTTTTGACAGACACAGAGTCCATAACTGCATCTACCGCCATGTTACCTGCCAAAGCAGCACGCTCCTCGAGAGGAATACCGAGTTTGTCAAAGGTTTTCATGAGCTCCGGGTCAATCTCCTTTTGCTCGTTATCGGTATGGGTCTTGGGCGCTGCATAGTAAGATAGCGCTTGGAAATCGATCTCAGGAATATTGAGGTGCGCCCAATTAGGGTGCTCCATAGTTAGCCACTTACGGTATGCCTTGAGTCGGAACTCCAGCAGCCACTCGGGTTCACCTTTCTTAGCAGAGATAAGGCGGACCACATCTTCGTTAAGGCCCACAGGAATAATATCGGTTTCTACGTCTGTAGTAAAACCGTATTTGTATTCTTGTTGCGTTATTTGTTCTATATCTTGCACTGCCTAGCCTTTAAACTTTAAACTGTAGCTCGCCTTGCGAGCGAGCTCTAAACTAAGAAGAGCCACTCTATTGAGCGGCTCTTCTTTGGAGGTACCTGGCGGATTCGAACCGCCGTCCCCGGTTTTGCAGACCGATCCCTAACCGCTCGGGCAAGGTACCATAATTTTCAAATCGGCTGCAAAGGTACTGCTTTTTTTTTAATCTGCCAAATAAAAAGTGATTTTTTTGAATATTTTTTGGGTTAAGCGCTTAATGTTGGTGAAAGGGTGATCGGGTTAATGTCAGTGAAGAGGGCGAATTTAAGGGAAATATTTTGTAATTTCGCAAAAAAGCAGTACCTTTGCAGCCTGATAATAAAACTTATGCAAAATCCAGAAATTGAAATCATGGCGCCTGTTGGGTGCTGGGAGAGTTTGGCGGCTGCTATTGAGGCAGGTGCAACGAGTGTGTATTTCGGTATTGAACACCTGAATATGCGTTCGCATTCTTCTGCCAATTTCACAACAGAGGACCTTCATACGATAGTCAATCGTTGTAACGAGGTGGGTGTCAAGACTTACCTTACGCTCAATACAGTCATGTATCCTGAGGACATTCCTCTTATGCGAGAGATCGTGGATAACGCCAAAGCTGCTAATGTGAGTGCAATCATCGCTTCTGATATAGCTGCTCTTCAATATGCTTATCAGTCAGGCGTGGAAGTGCATTTATCCACCCAGCTCAATATATCTAATACCGAGGCGCTGAAATTCTATGCTCAGTATGCCGATGTGGTGGTTTTGGCACGTGAGCTGAATATGGAGCAAGTGGCAAGTATCTACAAGGATATCGTAGAGCAAGATATTCGTGGTCCTAAGGGCGAGTTGATTCGTATTGAAATGTTCTGCCATGGCGCATTGTGTATGGCAGTCAGCGGTAAGTGTTACTTGAGCTTAAACCACTATGGAGCAAGTGCTAATCGTGGTGCTTGTATGCAAATTTGTCGTCGTGGATATATCGTTAAGGATAAGGAAAGTGAATTAGAGTTGGAGGTTGATAATCAATATATTATGTCGCCTAAAGACTTAAAGACTATCCACTTCCTCAATAAGATGCTGGATGCGGGTGTGCGTGTGCTCAAGATTGAAGGTCGCGCCCGTGGAGCGGAGTATGTGAAGACGGTGGTAGAGTGTTATAAAGAGGCGGTGGAGCTGTGGGAAAAGGACGCTACGCTATTGGACGGACAAAGTCCTATTGGACGCTCTAGCGAGCTATTGGAAAATGCTTGGGGAGAGAAAATAGCGGAATGGGATGCACGGTTGGCGCGTGTGTTTAATCGTGGTTTCTGGGATGGATACTACCAAGGACAGAAACTAGGTGAGTGGACGCATAAGTATGGTTCGCGAGCAACAAGAAAGAAAGTATTTGCGGGTAAGTGTACTAACTTCTTCAAAAACATCTCTGTGGCAGAGTTTTACTTGGAGGCTGTACCTCAAGTTCAAGAGGGAGATGAATTGCTCATAACTGGTGAAACCACAGGCGCTTATGAAACCGTAGCGCACGATATGCATGACTCTAAAGGTAAACCGCAAACAGTCATCGAGAAAGGCAATTATTTCGCCATCAAGACGGACAAGATCGTTCGTCGAGGAGACCGAATTTTCTTGCTTAAACCTAACGAAGATAGTCAATCTTAGTGATAATTTATATAAGACAAAGCATGGAATAGTAGCATGAAAAAGCAATTGATACTTTTGTTTCTTTGTTTCTGTACCCTAAGCGTTGCAGCGCAGGAGATTTGTCACAAAGGAATACATTATACGATCCTTTCTGATACAACGGTCGAATTGACTCGTGCCGACACACTATATGTTGGTGGCGTGTCTGTGCCAGATTTTGTAGATGGAGAAGGAACGAAGTACAAGGTGGTTTCTGTTGCAGACAATGCTTTTTATCGCTGTATGCGAACCAACTATGTTATGCTTCCTCCTACTGTGAAACGTATTGGAGATTATGCCTTTGCAGAGTGTAAACAGTTGGGTGCTATAGCTATTCCAGATCACTTGACCTATATCGGCAAATCAGCTTTTGCAAACTGCCTTTCGCTGAGAAGTATTACCTTACCTAGTAATTTGGCGTATCTAGGTAGTTATGCATTTGAGGGGTGTGCTGCACTTAGGTCTATTGCTATACCTGCGTCTCTGAAAGAAGTTCCGAGTGGCGCTTTTTTTGCCTGTAAAGCATTGACATCTGTGCGTGTATCTCGAGGAGTGGAAGGTATTCTCTCGGAGGCATTTAGAGATTGTTCTCTACTAGGAGAAATAGTCTTGCCAGTTGGCCTGCGAACTATAGGTATGAGTGCCTTTCATAATTGCGAGTCTTTACGTAATCCAATCATACCACCTACGGTAACCTCTATTGGTGCGGAAGCTCTATGTGGAACCCCGTGGCTCGAAGAGCAACCTGATGGTTTGGTGTATGTTAATAATGTGCTATATTACTACAAAGGGGCTATGTCGCCGGACACTCAACTGACCCTTAGAGATGGTACGATAAGCATTGCGGCTAAGGCATTTTGTGGGCGCGATTCGCTCGTGTCAATATATATTCCTGAAGGTGTAAAAGATGTTGGTAATCAAGCATTTGAATCGTGTACTTCATTGCGAAATATTGTTCTTCCCAAAAGTCTTGTTAATATAGGGCATGTGGCTTTTTGGGGATGTGTTTCTTTGGAGTCTATATCTCTTCCTTTGGGGTTGAAGAGCATTGGATGGAAGGCTTTTGAAAACTGTCAATCGTTGGATTCTATTCAACTGCCGATGGGTCTAGAGGCAATCGAAAAAGAGGCTTTCAAAGGCTGTAAATCCTTGACGAAAATCACTATTCCTGAATCTGTAACGGATATTCCAGATGGTGCATTTGACGATTGTATATCAATGACTTCTGTGGTTTTTCCTGATAATTTACGAAGCGTAGGTAAATTTGCTTTCAGGAATTGTTCTTCTCTAGAAGTTATTACTTTGCCTGCGAAGGTGGAGAGTCTCTATGAAGGCGCTTTTGCTGGTTGTAGTCGTTTGAGTCGTGTGTATTGCTTAGGTGCTGATCCTGCTTATCTAGGTGTGGGACAGAAGCCTTTTGGTAAGTCCGTGCGAACAATCTATGTCCCTCGAACATCTGTGCGTTTTTACAAGCAATCTTGGTCTGCTTATGCTGTCATAATTAAGAGTGAGAAGAGCCAGGATTAGGCTATTCCTAGGCGTGTAAATCTCTTTTATGATAGTGACTTTGTCCACATACTTTTGAAGGTGTTGATAACTTTTGTAACTAACTGTAATGGTTAGAATTATGGTGAAAAAACCGTCTGATTTTGCAAAGTCTAAGTAGCAAAATTGATTTTTATATAAAAAATCCCCTAAAAAACACGTTTTCTTGCAGTAAAATTTGCCCAATTCGGAAAAAAGCAGTATCTTTGCATGCTTTTTCGCGGCGCGCGTATGCGCAAGCATTATGCGAGAGAGTGAAACAAACAATTAACAAACAAAATTATTAACCAAAATTAAAAGTTAAAATGCCTACAATTCAACAATTAGTTAGAAAAGGAAGAGCAGAACTTATCGACAAGAGCAAGTCTCCAGCATTGGACAGCTGCCCACAACGTCGTGGCGT